>JAJQEO010000094.1:0-14754 GCA_021201665.1 Lachnospiraceae bacterium
CCCAAAACAGGTCAGGGACGCATAAAATTAGTCCGAAAAAACCGGAAGTTATCGTCTACAAGGCAAAAATGTCGAGGGTTTTAATTGATTTGTATAGCAATCAAAACCCTCGATAAAATCTACGTTTTTCCAATTTTAAAATTTCTTCATGAAACAACCCTGATTTTTTTCATTCATATTATGTGAACCTTTTATACGAATATATATGCGTCTTTTATTAACGAAGTTTCTAATTATGTAAATTATTAAATTTATTTGTAGACTATTATCTAAATGTGTGATATTCTATGCCTGTCGTCGACTCATTCCATCCATGCTGGGAATGCCCTTCGGTACGCTCAGCGGAAAATATCGCCCCATTCTAATGCGCTTCGCGCAGGGGCGGCCGGAAGGAGGTGATGTCACATGTCAGATCATGCCATTGCATTTTTAGTATCTGTCGGAGCAAGTGTAATCGGTTATTACTTCTGCTGCGGTAAGGAGGGACCCACTTGTGGGAGGATACCTTGCCGCTATAGCAAATGGCTGGACAGAAACTAAATAAAAAAACAGCCTAAAAGGATCAGCTCACCTTTAACGAGCGAGAACCCCCCGGAGGACCGCCATCCTCCAGGGGGTTCGCTTTTTTGTGCCAGATTTCATTATCGCATTTCTGTCACAAATATAATATGCCATCCCAGGCGGAATGTCAACCGGAATTTTAAATATTTTTCACCATATTTTTCACCGCCATATTTTCCACCTAACGTTTAACAATCACCGCTCCTCCCGGAAGTACGGTATCCCCAGTCCTTCCGGCGGCTGGTTTTCCTTCTTTTTGCGGAAGCTTGTCATGACCAGTACGAGGATTGTCACGAGGTAGGGCAGTGCCTTGAAGATTTCCTGCGCCGCGCGGCCAAGCCCCGGAATGTACAGATAGAGGATGTAAAGTGCTCCGAACAGGATGGAACCCCAGATCGCGTTCAAAGGCTTCCACATCGCGAAGATCACAAGCGCGACAGCCAGCCAGCCGCGGTCGCCAAAGCCATTGTTTGTCCAGGTGCCGCCGGAATATTCCATGACAAAATAGAGACCGCCGAGTCCGGCGATGCCAGCTCCGATGCAGGTGGACAGGTACTTGTATTTCGTTACGCTGATACCAGCCGCGTCGGCCGTCCCCGGATTTTCTCCGACCGCGCGCAGGTTCAGTCCGCTGCGCGTGCGGAACAGGAAATAAGAAAGCACGATCGAGAGGATGATGGCGAAATAAGTCAGAAACCCATAGGAAAACAGGATGCCGCCGATCACCGGAATATCGGATAAAACCGGTATTTTCGCCTGGTAAGCGCTCGCCGTCGTGCTGACGGAGATTTGCCCGACGCCGCCTGCCAGCTTGGAGATGGAGCCGCCGAAGAAATTGCCGAAGCCCATGCCAAAGGTGGTCAGGGCCAGGCCGGTCACATTCTGGTTCGCACGCAGGCTGATGGTCAGCACGCTGTAAATCAGGCCGCCGATCATCGCGCACGCGAGCGCACAGAGAAACGAGATCAGCATACCGACCGCAGGATTGGGATTCTCCGTTCCGAGCTCATAGAAAAACGCGCCCATCAGACCGGCGATGCCGCCCATATACATAATGCCCGGGATGCCCAGGTTCAGATTGCCTGACTTTTCGGTCAGAATCTCGCCGAGCGCGCCGAACAGAATGCCCATGCCCTGTACGATTGCCTTCTGTATGAAAATTATGATTACACTCATATGATTGTCTCCTCATATGTTACAGCGATATGTTCCATATGTCATTATGATATCGCCCATTTATGATTGTTATGCCGTCCATTTTATAACTATGAAAGCGCCCATTTATAACCATCCTATTCGCAGCCACGAAATCCTTCATGACAACGTTTTATTTTATTCTCTATGGTGATTGAGCTCCACCCTGTACCGGACAAAAAATTCCGCTCCCAGGATGAAAAATAGAATAATTCCCAGCAGTACATCCGAAGCGCTTTCGTTCAGTCCGTACTGTGAAGCGATCTGAATCGCGCCCTTTTCCATAAACACAATGCCAAAGGCGATCAGCACCATCGCAAAGGTATTAAACCGGGCCAGCCATGCCACGATGATGGCGGTAAACCCGCGGCCGTTCGCCGTAGAAGTGGATATCGTATGCCCGGAGCCGCTCACAGCGATGAACCCGGCAATCCCGCAGATTGCTCCGGAAATAGCCATCGTGCGGAGCATGACCTTTTTAACATTGATTCCCGCGTAATGCGCCGTCCGCTCGCTCTCGCCAACGACGGCCACCTCGTAGCCGCCTTTACTGTACCGGAGATAGATAAACATGGAAACTGTCAGTACCGCTACGATCACAATATTCCAGAAATAATCATTGCCAAACACTTCCGGAAGCCAGCCGGCGCGGGTCGACTGGTTGATAATGCCGACCGAATTGGAGCCTTTGGGGTTTTCCCAGAAAATGATACAGTAGGTGACAACCTGCATCGCCACATAGTTCAGCATCAGGGTAAACAAAGTCTCGTTCGTCTTCCAGTATGCCTTGAAAAAAGCGGGAATCAGTCCCCAAACGATGCCAGCCGCCGCAGCACCCACAAACATCAGGAGAATCAGCAACACGTTCGGAATTTTATCCGCCAGATTGATCATCAGCGCGGCCGCGGCCACACCCCCGACCAGGATCTGTCCTTCCGCGCCGATATTCCAGAACCGCATCCGGAAAGCGGGCGCAAGTCCGACTGCAATGCAAAGCAGGGTCAGCATGTCGCGTATCGTAATCCAGATTCGTCTTTTGGAGCCGAGCGCTCCATCGAAAATCGCCTTATAGACATCGATCGGATTCATCTGCACCAGAGCATAGATGACGCCCGCACAGGCAATTAGCGCCAGTAATATCGCGACCAGATAAATAAGCGCTTCCTTCCAGATCGGGATCGACTCCCGTCTGGACATCCGCAAAAATGGTTCCTTATTCATTGCGCGCCGCCTCCTTTCCCAGATGCTCCTGCCGCAGGCTCTGTCCGTTCTGATCCATTCTCAGATGCGTCCGATTTAGATTTTGGCTGCCTGGCTCCGTCCGCTGAGATCAATCCAGCCTGTGCATCCGACTGCTCGGATTTTTCAGGATCGTTCGGGACATGCACCATATGCTTTGTCATCAGCACGCCCAACTCGTCCTTTTTCGCCGTCCTGCCGTCCACAATGCCCGTAATCTGTCCGCCGCAAAGCACCGCAATGCGGTCGCACAGCTCCATCAATACATCCAGATCCTCAATCACGCAAATGACGGCTATTCCACGCTCCTTCTGCTCGTTCAGCAGATGATAAATGGTATAGGAAGAGTTAATATCAATCCCCCGCGTCGGATAGGCGACCATCAACACCTTCGGATGCTGCGCGATCTCACGCCCGACAAGCACCTTCTGCACATTGCCGCCCGACATCCGTCCGACCGGAGCGGAAATGCTCGGCGTCACGATTTCCAGCTGATCCTTGACCTGAGCCGCCAGCCTGCCCGGCGTCCTGCGGTCCAGGAATTCGGAATGTCCCCGGCGGTAGCTCCGGAGCATCATGTTATCCGTCATATCCATCGAACCGACCAGCCCCATCCCCAGACGGTCCTCCGGCACAAACGCCAGCCGCACGCCAAGCGCGCGGATCTTCGCCACGTCAAGGTTGTCGATCCGAACTGCTGCAGCCTCCTCGTCCGGATAAAACGTAATGGACCCTTCCGTCACCGGCTCAAGACCCGCGATCGCCTCCAGCAGCTCCTTCTGACCGCTCCCGGCGATGCCGGCAATTCCAAGGATTTCCCCACCATAAACCGTCAGGCTCGCGTGATCCAGAGAATGAATCCCGTCCTTCGTCGTACAGGTGACATCTGCAAGCTCCAGCCGTTTCACCCGGTTCTTCGGCTCAGGCCGGTCGATATTCAGATCGACCTTCGTCCCCACCATCATCTCCGTCAGAGAGGCCACCGTCGCGTCCGCCGTATTCACGGTATCGATGTAATGCCCCTTGCGCAAAATCGACACCCGGTCAGACACTGCCAGCACCTCGTGCAGCTTGTGAGTGATCAGAATAATCGAGCAGCCGTCCTTTTTCATATTCCGCAGCACTTCGAACAGGCGGTCCGCCTCCTGCGGAGTCAGCACCGCGGTCGGCTCATCCAGGATCAGGATGCGTGCTCCCCGGTAAAGCATTTTCACGATCTCCACCGTCTGCTTCTGTGAAACGGACATCTCATAGATCTTCTGGCGCGGATCCAGCTCAAACCCATACTTGTCGGCAATCGCGCTGATATCCGCGTTTACCTGCTTCATGTTAAGCCTCTGCCGGCCGGGCAGTCCCAGGATAATATTCTCCGCCGCCGTCAGAATGTCGACCAGCTTAAAATGCTGGTGCACCATGCCGATCCCCAGGTCAAAGGAATCCTTCGGGGAACGGATCCTCACCTCGCGGCCATCCACAGTGATCCTGCCTTCTTCCGGATAATAAATGCCGGAAATCATATTCACCAGCGTCGTTTTTCCGCTGCCATTCTCTCCCAGCAGGCAAAGGATTTCTCCCTTGCGAAGAGAAAGGCTGACCTTGTCATTTGCCACGACACTGCCAAAGCGCTTTGTGATGTTCTGAAGCTCTATCGCGTAAGTCTGCTCCATTGGGGCCAGTCTCCTTTTTCTGTAAGTAATGGGATGACACAAACTGCGAAGCACGGAGGAATCCGCAGCAGCATCCCCTTTTGTCGCTCGAATCATAAAATGGGATGACATAAACTGCGAAACACGGGGAAAATCCGCAGCAGCATCCCCTTTTGTCGTTCGATTCATGTAACTCCATAAGTAAATTCTGTCGTTACCGGTCGCACCTGTAAATCAGGGAATGCTATAAATCTGCTCAAGGTGTGACTGCTGCTTTCTGTCAGCGACGGAAAAGCGCTGCAGATGTCTTACAGCATCCGCAGCGCTTTTGCTGTGCGATGCGCAAAAAGCGCGAACATAAACTGCCTGCACTGCACGCACCCTGCGCAGGCGAACAGGAGGCGAAACCCGCCTCCTGTTCGATTACTATATTACTCTACCACAGATGTAATTCCATCAATGATGATGTCAAACGCCGGAGCGGAGCCGTATTCGGACTCATGGAAATAGCCGTCAGAGATATACTCAATGCCATTTACCTCATAGGTATCCAGCGTCTCGCCGTCAACGGTCCATGTGGAGGTATCAAATACATGCAGGGAACCGTCGCTGATAGAAGCAACCACTTCCTCCACAGCCTCCGCCGTGCCTTCCGCTACCACATCCTCGTTCAGGTCGGTGATGCGTACCGCGCCCTCGGAGTAGCCCTGGCACCAGTCAACGTCAATGTCCTCGCCGTCCAGGACACACTGCACTGCGTAGGTATAATAGATGCCCCAGTTATTCGAAGCAGAGACAAGCGCTGTCGTCGGCGCAGTCTCAATCATGGAGACATTGTAGCCAACGCACGGAACACCTGCTGCCTCGCAGGCTGTCGGAGCGCCCGTCGTATCTGCGTGCTGGCTGATCAGGACACATCCGTCCGCGATCAGAGCCTCCGCGCACTCTTTTTCCAGGTCAAAGCTTGCCCAGCTGTTGGTATACTTTACTTCCATTGTCGCTTCCGGGCAGACGCTGGTCACACCAAGATAGAAGGATGTGAATCCGGAAATCACCTCTGCATACGGATAAGCGCCTACATAGCCGATTTTCACCGCGTCTGAAGAGATCGTGCCGTCCTCGATCATTTCATTCAGCTTCAGGCCGGCAACCACGCCGGAGACATAGCGTGCCTCATAGATCGAATCGAAATAATTGTGCATGTTGGACAGACCGCTTGACGCCGCCTGATAACCGGTCGCGTGGCAGAACTCAATGTCCGGATACTCCGCAGCCGCTTCCATCAGATAAGACTCATGGCCAAAGCTGGTAGCAAAAATGATCTGGCATCCCTGATCCGCCAGGTCAAACGCCGCGTCCGCGCAAGTCTCATCCTCACCGATGAGTGTCTTCTCAATCACCTGGGACTCGTCCAGACCGAGCGCCTCCATCATCTCGTCGATGCCTTCCATGTGAGCTGCTGTATAGCCCTCATTCTCATCGCCGATGTAGATCACGCCTACCTTCAGATCCTCAACCGCCACGCCCGCGCTCTCCTCGGCATTCACCGAAACCGCCGTGCAGGAAAGAGCCATCGTCGCAGCCGCCGCCAAAGCAAGTAACTTCCTGATCTTCATTTTTTTCCTCCTCTTTTGATGTGTCCATGCCGCAAATCATCCAGGACAGAAAGGACAGAAGGATCCTCCTCTTCCTTTTTCGACGAAGCCAGCCTGTGCGCATAAAGCAGAAAGCCAGATTGACCGGCAACATCTGTCCGTGGTTCAGTGCATGTGTAAAAGATATGTAAAAACTACGGAATTAAAATATAATATTTTCAGAAGCATGTCAATTCATTCTGGCATTCTTTTTCATTTTTTTCAGCCGAATTTTTTGTTCCTCTTTTTTCATTCCGCTTTTTCTTCACCCGACTGCAACTGCCAGTGCAGTCATTCCCTCAATAAGTATTCCAGTCTCATAAGATTTTTTCTAAGTAATTTATCATCAGGAACCTTTTCAAGTGCCTTATTTCGCGTCCATTTCACTGATCTTCACAATCTGCAGCTCTACCGCCATCTGGTCACTCATCCGCCCCGTTTTGACCGCAGTCTCCGCCTCCACGCACTCCGTCAGAGTCTGCTGCAGCACATCGGAAGAAAAATGAGAAGCCTGCGCCAGGGTGGGCTTTACCGCATAGGGATTCACGCCGAGCCGGGAGGCGATCTCCTTATTGTCCAGTCCCTGCTCCCTCAGGTTTTTCATCACCAGCATCTGGTTGAACTGGCGGGCGATCAGGTACAGGATCCGCATCGGCGGCTCCTTCAGCGCCAGCAGGTCGTAATACAGATCCAGAGCGCGGCGCTGCTGCTTTTGTATCATGGCATTGATCATTTCAAAAATGCGGTTTTCCAGCGTCTCGGTGCAGACTGCTTCCACATCCGCTGTCGTAATGGAAGACCGCTCCAGGGTATAGGAAAGCAGCTTATCCAGCTCCCGGGAAATATGCTCCATGTCATCGCCCGTCTTCTGAAAAAACAGGGCCAGAGCCCCCGGATCCATGGTTTTTCCCTCTTTTCGCACCCTGCCCGAGACCCAGGAGGTAAGCGTCCGCTCATTCTGCCGCCCCATCTCGACCACGCGGCCGAGCTCTTTGACTTTCTTAAACATCTTCTGCCGCTTGTCGACCTCGCTCTCCACAAAGAGCAGGATCGTCTCGGACGGCATCTGGGGCAGATAATCCGCGAGCTCCGGGCACGCATTCTTAAAAAACCCGCTCTCCTCAATCAGAATCAGCCGCCGCTCCGCGAAAAAGGGCATGGTCTCCGCCTGCTCAATCACCTGCTTCACATCAATCCCCTTGCCCGACCAGGCACTGTAATTCATCTCATCGCCCTCAGGAATGATCGCGTCGCGGAGCCTTTTTTTATATTGATTTTTGAGGTACGCTTCCTCTCCATACAGTAAATAGACCGGGCGAAACTGGCCGGTTTTGATGTCTTCCATTAAGGATTTCATAGGTTCACCTTTCAAAATCAGGGACGATGTACCCTGCTATAGTCATATGCGTCAAAAACTTTTTATCGCATATGACTATAGCATTCTTTCCTTAAAAATACAACTGACGATTATTTCTTCAGGCAATTCATGATCACGCTGATCATCATTTCTATTGGCGGTCTGGAAGCTTTGCAGGTACTTCGGCCGAAAATTTCGACAGAAGTACTTTTTCCATATCCCTCATTCGCCATCGCCACGCATTTCCCGTTTCTTCTTTGTCATCAGTCCGCCGATCCGGCCGGTCTCTTTCGCGGTCAGGGATTTCCACCCAAGAGTCTTCACCTTTTCAAGCAATCCCAGCTCCTCGGCAATCTCATATTTTAATTTATCGTCGGGACTGAGGTCTTCCCATAAAGATTTCTTTTCAGACATAGACAGGTCGCCCTCCTTTTTATCAGAAGTATGACCTGCTGCCGGTAAAAATATTCACAATATTCTGTATTTATCTCCATAGCATCCTTATCGCCTGTTAAATCATAGGGCTGCTGCAAATCCACCTAAAATCCAAAAACCTTCTTTCTGAGTTCTACATTTGCTGCCAACGCCATGTATCTCCGCAACGTCACTCTGGCGATATTTTCGCGTTTTCTCCTATCTGTTATGCACCATTCGCGCAGCAGTCTTCGGCGAGGCTGCTGTGCTGAAAGGTAATGCAACCCTTCGTTTTCATGACCAGGACCATCCGGGACAAAAATCACCTTTCCTGCCTCCTCCATTTCCGGATCATGCAGAATTTCTTCATAAAGCAGCCAGCTTTCTCTCCAGCTCCTCAATCTGTCTTTTTTTCTCCTCAAGCTGACGATCTTTTTCTTTTAACTGTTCCTGCTGTTCCTCGAGTTGACCTTTCTGCTCCTCGATCTGGCCTTTCTGTTCCTCGATCTGAGCCTTTCTGTTCCTCGATCTGAGCCTGCTGCTCTTCAATCATATACTGTACGGTATTTCTGTCCATTTCATGCAGCGCCTCCGAAAAACATCGTCGAGTAGACATACCCCTTGCGGGGCATGTCCCTCACAGAACCGGGCGTGCGGCTTTTCCGCACCCGGCTCTTTACAAAACTAATTGTTCAACAACTATCTTGCATAAACACTGACATATATTTTCGGCTTAGCCAACGGATAGGCTTTTAGCATCTGGTTAAATTCTCCCCAGTTGTAGCTTTTCCTCTGACTCCGGCGATTGAGCCATTTATACAGGCTCCGTATCGTTCGAAAACGGAAACTGCTAAGGCTCCGAAAATTGTCTGTTATGCCGTAGTAATGATAATAACCAACAAGTATCTGATTTAGCTTCTTCATGATGACTTTTAATGGCAACGTCCTCATATCCCTTATCAGCCTGTGTATTTCTTTGCATTTCTTTGCAGATTTCTTCCTGCTGGTTTTCCTCTTCACTCGGAATTGACCGCTTCTGCCATGGGAGCAGTAGTGTGTAAATCCCAGAAAAGTGAACGTACCCGGTTTTGTGCCTTTTCTGGCACATCTCTCTTCCGCGTATCTTCCAAACTCTACCAGTCTGGTTTTATCTTCCTCCAGGGACATTCCGAAGTGTCTCATTCTGGCTTTCAGATGCTCATAGAATAGTTCCGCATCTTCTTTGTATTGGAATGTCACTACAAAGTCGTCCGCGCTATGCCGAATTCGGCATAGCGCGGAAAATCCATTTAAAATCGCTTCGCGATGAGATTTTCCTCTTGCAAATTTTACTCTTTCATACGGTTCACGCAGTAAATGCGTGAACCTGCTTTTTAATCTTAATAAGAGGCACCACTACCTCGTCAATGGAGATACCTCCATGCGTCATTACTTCTTCCCCTTTTATGTCAAAAGATTCCCCGACATTGCAGATAAGGTAATCCAGATCTTTATCCAGATAATACTTCGGATAATCAATCATCCCATATTTCTGCAATAAAACATCCTTATCAGCAAAATCCTGCAGCACCACCATCCGATGACTCTTAGTTTCTACTTCCAATCCTGTCCCGGTCAGTTTTCCAATACCGGTACACAAAGTGTTTCCATGATCGGCACTGATATATACGTCAAAGCCACCTTTTGTAAAACGGCGCACCATCTCTGCCAGTTTTTTCTGATCCGCCAGGACCGTCATATTATGAAACATCCCAATGCGGCCCTGCTTTTCCCCATGCACCATATCATCTACATCATTGATAATAACCGCGCCGCATTTTACAAAGGATCCAAACTCCGCTTCATAACCTCTCGCATACTCGATCTGTCCGTCTTTATATCCCAGGTTCTTCGCACACGTCACGAACTCCGCTTTCTCCTTGCTCTGTTTCCAGGGTTCCAAAAGCTGTCTGGGATATTTGCCGGAAAGCAGACACTGACGCGACACAGAAGTAGTCGTAGGAATCATGGCAAATGCCGCCGTCTGTTCGTATGGAATATCCTCAAAAGAGGACGAGATGACTTTCCAGTCAAATTCAGACATATGGTACTTTCGTATGATAAGAATGCGCTGTGTAAATTGCGTCATTTTTGCTAACACTAACATCCATAGCAAATGGCTCTCGATGATAATCATCTTTCTCCTCATCATACGGTGTTCCGTTTTCCCGAATAAATTCCTCAATAAACGGGTTCGGGCATGCCGTATAATACGGCGCGTCGGAAAGTGCAATAATATCCTCGTCTGTACCGATTGGGAAGCCCTCGATATCCCGCACCTTATCAATGTCTTCCTTTGTCAGCTTTCTGCGCTCCATCGGTTAATCCTCGCTTTCATTTTCATGTAAATCTACGCTCAAGCCCTGCTCTAATTCTTCTATAGTAGGCAGCGTACCCTTAAAATCTTGCGGCATCAATGCATTCAGTTCATACTCGGAAATTCCAATCGGTTCCGTAGATGTTTCCACTGCATATTTTGCCAGTACATTATCCTTCGTCTTACATATAAGAAGACCTATCGTCTGCGTATCACCGGGGCCTTTCAGGGAGTGGTTCACCGCTGATACATATGTGGCTGTCTGTGAAATATCTCCCGGTCTAAACTCTACGACTTTCACTTCAACAACTACATAACAATGGCGCCTTATATTATAAAATAGCATATCACAATACTGTTCTGTATTTCCAACCTGTAACCGATATTCCCTTCCCACGAAAGCAAATCCGGTTCCAAGCTCCATTAGAAAGTTCTGCACATTATCCATCAGTGCGTCTTTCAATTCTTTTTCATCATATCCTTCGCGAATTGTAACAAAATCAAAATTATAAGGATCCTTTGTTATCTCCTGCGCCAAAGCACTGTCTTCTTTCGGCAAAGTATATTGAAAATTGGTTATAGCCTTTCCCTGCCGTTCATATAAATCCAAATCAAGGAAATTTAGAAGAACCGCCCGCGACCAATTATTTTCAATAACTTTATCAACATAAAAATCAAATTTAGCCGGATTATCATGGCATTTATCAATCAGCAGTTTTATATGTCCCCACGGAATCATGAAAACCTTATTTGATGCCATTTGAAATTGTTCCCCAACTTGAGGAAGAATTTGTTTTTCCTTATCCTCCAGCAATTGTTCCCCAACTTGGGGAACAATTGAAATATTTTTAAAAAGTTCATAAAATCGCATCATATAACGCAGATTTGTTGGCGAAAATCCTTTTGCATTGGGAATCATATCAGCCATGTCCATGCTCAGATTCTTGAAAAATTGATTTCCCCATTTACTATTTGCATGCCGCTCTGTAATACCTCTTCCATTTTTAGTCTGAATGATTTTGAAATCACTGAGTCCAAAATTTGAGATTTTCCACACAGTGTGTGGAAAATCTCGAATAGTTGCCACATTATAGCAGCTATTTTACCGCTCGGTTCTCTTCACGACAATTCTAAGCTTCGCCGTGTCTTTTCCTTTTGTATAAGAATCTACAATGCTGTTCAGCTTACCCTTGAATGTAGCAACATCACACGGGCCAAGTTCATCCAACTTCGCCATGATGTCTTCTGTGTCAATCATCACCGGTTCGAAGCCCTGCAGCAATGCTTTAATACTGTTCACAAAATGATCGTCCACTCGCCTCGGCAGTTCCTTTGTAGCTATAAATTCATCTACTACTTTCTGCTGGTCCGGATTTAAGTATTCCTTCTGGCTCGACACAATTGGATCCGAAATCGTATTTAATAAGGTAGTTGTCCATTCTGCGAGCAAATCATCAATTCGGATTTCCAAATTGTCCAGCTGCCCATAAATATTTTTTGCCTTATCCCCGATACTATACCGGCAGTGCGGGCAGAGCGGATTCGTCCGCAATTCCACAGGGGTAAGATCATAGCAGACTTTCAGTTCGGACATATCCTGCTCAATCGCTGTAGGCTTTGCTCCAGAAAGGATTTCAATCGTGCGCAATTTTTTCAGATTCGCAAGTGCCCGGCTTTCCTGCAGTTTGTCCCGCCGTTTCGCATCATCGATATCCAGCCGTTTCTTTTTATGCTCTTCAAAATAAATACTGATGTATTTTTCTTTCACCTTCTCCAGCTGCTCAGATACCTTCAGGCTATTATATCGTAATCATCGGAAAGTACTTTTTCAAAATCTTTTCAATCATACACATATCTCCTTATATTTTTTTGATATATGTTCTGATTTTATGTCCGATGATTGCTAAATGTAAGAAACATATTTATAAGATATAATTAACTTTTTATTAATGTACTCACTGTATGTTGCGTTGTTGTAATCAAAATGGCACCCTTTTGTTTTCACATTCCAGCCCTTATGCAAACAAAAGCTCCAGAAAGCCGATATTTTTATCGTTTTTCTGTTCTACGTCTGGCGCAGTCTTTACAGGTTCCGAGATTAATATGGCCGATCCCGCCGTAAGAGAGGAAATTACCTTCTGTTGCTATCTTTCCGCAGCATTCACATTTGATCCATCGGTTTCCTTCCGCGTCGCGGACCTGCGTTATCTGTTGAGAAAGTTTCGATTCCAGGCTGCGTTTGAAATCTTCCATTTCAGCCTGTTTTTTCCGAGCCTCTTCTGCTTTGATCTGTTCTGCCTCGCGAAGTCTCCGCCTGGCCTCTTCCTGTCTTTTTGCCTCCGCTTCCTGAAATTTCTTTTTGGTCTCTTCCTGCCTTTTTGCCTCCGCTTCCCGAAATTTCTTTTTAGCCTCTTCCAGTCTTTTCCATTCTGCTTGCTGAAGTCTTCTGCGGGTTTCCTCCAGTTTTTGGGCTTCCGCCTCACGTATTTTGGCTTCTGCCTCGCGCCTTTTCCTTTCTTCCTCTCGTTTTCTTTCTTCTTCTGCCCATTTTCTTGCCTCTGCATCCCGCTTTCTTGCCTCAGCTTCTCTGCGGGCCAGCCTGGCTTCATTTTTCCGCAAGTATTCGTTCTCCACTTTCTCCATCAGCACAGCCAGCGGCTGACCCAGGTAACAGAGGGAACCTTCTTCGTCAATGGTAAAATTTTCCAAAAGTCCTTCCGCAAAAGGAAGCTCTTCCCACAGGCCGTCGATATCCTGCGCATAAAACACGGCTTTCATAGCCGCTTTACCGTAATCGGCTTCCTTAATCGCCGAATATGAAATCGACTGATCTTCGTTCCTACAGGATGTTTTTTCACTTTTACACGCGTCCGCGAACCGTGTGCGGTTTGAAACGCAAATGGTTTTGTCCGATGTGCAGATTTCTTTGTCCAGAACGCAGATGTCTTTGTTCGAAGCACTTATTTTTCTGTTTGAAGTGCTTATTTCTCTGCTCGAAACACAGATTTCTTTATCCGAAGCTTCACACAAAAGCAGACAATACCCCTGTCTGTTCTGCACCTTCATCAGCCCTTCCGGATACTGTCCATGGCAGCCTCCGTTTGCAAAATCAACCACATAAATAATATGGATTCCCCGACCATTGCTTTCAAGAATCTCTATTTTTTCATCTGAAAGATTCGCCCGGTCATGGCAATAACTCACGGCCAGCTTATTTCTGGCACTCAGAAACGTAAATTCATATCTTCGATTTGTATCATCCACTGCCTGAATAGGGACGCGGCTCTCCAGATCGTCCGCCTTCAGCTTCTCATCCAGCCAGCATTTCAGTATTATTTTGGAATTTATGGAAGTCCTGCCTTCTGTTATCGCGGTACACCCGGCAGCGGATGAACCATCCTTTATCCTGAAATGCTGCTCCCGCTCATTTTTATCCCCAGCCACAAGGATCAGATTCGAGCCGCAGCCGCACGGACAGAACAATTCATTGTTCCTGCTTTTTTCACGAAGAGCTTTTACCTTTTCAGGAATATTAATCTGCCGGCCGCCTATAACCGTATAGATGGTCTCAATCCCGATATATTTGCCATCACACAGGCATACTGTTCTTTGTGCCACAGGGAATCACTCCTTCCAGGCAATTGTATCTTTTGAAAGAAGAAGCCCGCCGGGTTACTTTCCTGTAGTTGGGAAACAACCCGGCAGGCCTTGAAATGTATGTTACATGGCTTTCTTTTATGCCGGCTGCAGCACCATATAAGCCTTCGCTTCTTCCACAGTCAGTTTAAAACGCTTCTCAATATCTGCAAGGCAACTACCGCCTTTCTTCAAGGGTTTCGACAAATACTGCTGTCTCGTTTACAGATTATCACAAAGCCACCTGTTAATCAACTCATATTTTTTCTGACGACTTCATTAAAGAAAACAACAATTGGCCTTGCTTTTCTGCAGCAGAAATGAGGAGGACTCCAGGATCCTCCTCCGATTTCTGCTTTATAAAGTATTGTTATTTCATCCTCTTCCTGCGTGCCTGCATAAGCAATATGGCTGCCGCAGACATGGCTATTGCCTGTTCCACTGCATATATTTCCTTATACGTATTGCCGCAATGGACACAAAACCGCAGCCGCTGATTATAACCGCGAACAGCCACAGATAGAGACTTCCGTCCTCTCCGGTCTCTGGAGACGCAGCAGAATCGGAGCTGTCTGTTTCAGCAGTGGCCGTTTCGCTGTCAGAAGTGGAATCTGCATCTGTGCTTCCGATATCATCGGAGCTGCCTGTTGTTTCTGTGGTCGTTTCGGTACCAGAAGCTGTATCTGCATCTGTGCTTCCGGTTTCATCGGAGCTGCC
>JAJQEO010000094.1:14854-44934 GCA_021201665.1 Lachnospiraceae bacterium
TCATCGGAGCTGCCTGTTGTTTCTGTGGTCGTTTCAGTACCAGAAGCTGTATCTGCATCTGTGCTTCCGGTTTCATCGGAGCTGCCAGTCGTTTCTGTGGTCGTTTCGGTGCCGGAGTCTGTATCAGTATCCGGGCTTTCTGCATCACCCGAACTGCCGGACGGATCCTTCGGGCTTTCCAGTAACGCATAGTAGCCGTTTCCGTCCATTGCAAAAGAGATCACTCCATTTTCCACGGAAGCTTCCATCTGTGCGGCTGTGCCGTCTGCCGCCACACGGTAAACGGACGGATTCTCATAAACAGCACTTGATGTAATGGTAACCGTGGTTTCCCCGGCAGCGTCACAGCGGCTTCCGGTGCTGTCCACAAAATAAATATAATATGCTGTCAGGTTTGACCCTTTGTCCTGCAGGGCGGATGAAATCCATGTGTAGGCATCCGCCGCATCTGATTCCGTAATGGGCTCAACCACGAGCAGCAGGCCGTCCTCCAGAGCACTGCCTCCAACGGTAATAGCCGTCCCGTCGGTGAGCGTCACCTTTGCCGTCCCGTCCTGCGCCATGCCCGAATAACCGCTGACGGTTGTATGTATGGTCAGGCTGTCCCCTTCTGTTTCTGCAGCGTGTACCTGTAATGGAAGCAGCAGAAGGGTCATCAGCAGGAAAACAAGGCTAACCGCCCCGGGGATTTTACTCCACTCCCTTGCCATAGCTCTCATTTTTTCACCTCGTTTCCGTCTCTGTTCCGCACATCACCCTATATCCTGTAATTCTGCCTGGAAGGTGAGGGTCGCTTTGTAGGTTCCCGCCGTTGTGCCCTCCCATGTCGCGGTCGGGATATGGACGGTAAGGGGGAGGGCTTTTGTTTCATTCCGAAGCTCCTCGGTGGTCCAGATAGCACCGGTAAAATCTGCATCGTTATACTGCAAGGAAAAAGCGAATGTATTTGTACTGTCCTTTTCATCCACGAAGTCCGTCTTTGTCACGGTCACTTCCACCTGCTGTTTCGTGCCGACGTCCCCGGTCACCTTCACCTCGCCGATCTCGGTATCCACCGCGCCGAAAACGACTGTATTTGTTGTACTCGGTATGGTCATGATAAAGGACGCATCCTTACTCATGGTAAGCTCCATAGACTGCTGATCGGTACCTGAGGCATAAGCAGGGACAGCTGCTGCTGCCAGGATTGCGGCGCACATCAACACCGCCGTTAATTTTTTTATTTTCTTATTCCTCATAACTGCTCCTCCTAATTCGTTTTCGTCACAATGGATGCTTCAAACGTGATCGTGCCTTCATAACTGCCAGCATATACGTCCCCAAGCGCCGAGAAGTACAGGGCACCTCCTGATACAGCCGTCGTACTGTTTCCCTCAAACGCCGCCACGACCGCATCGTCAGCAATTCCTTCCCCGCCGGTTGTCAGACTCACTGTCGATGAAATTGTGTTCGTAGCATCTTTGGTATCTGTCAATGTAACTCTCCCATCGGATATGCCGCTGCTTATTTTAATCTGTACCTGTTCAGTGGTCGCCACATTGACAGCCGATACGCCGATTGTCTGAGTTACCTCTTCCGTCTCCGACAGATTCACCGTTGCCGGTATGCTCAGCGTGTAAGTGGACGCCTCAGTATAATTGACAGTCATGTCACGGTATTCCGCATGCACAGGAAGAGCGGTTCCTGCCAGAAGCGCCGCCGCAAACAATCCCGCCATCATTTTGTTCCTTATTTTTCCTGCTTTTTTCATAGTCCGTCTCCTTTTTTGTTTGATTCATTGTTTTTTGTTTGATTCATTGTTTTTTTGTCTGATTCATTATTTTTGTTTGATTCATATTTTTTTTGATTCATAATTTCTTTGTTTGATTCATAATAATCAAAACAGCCTTTGTTATTCCATCACATTTAAGGTAAGCTTAATCTCGGAGCCGTTGAGCGGCGTCCGGTCATCGTCCATCGCGAAGCACTCGTATTTGAGTACCGCTTCCTCATATTCCCCTGCTTCCAGCGTCTGCTCCAGGGTGATTTCGTAAAGCCCCTGCCCCGGCTCAATCAGCCCCGACTGCCACAGCTGCGTGCCGTTCGATAAAAGCAGCGTCATACGGAAATAGCAGGTGTTCTGCTCCGGGTTATAGAAATTAACGCTCTGTTCAGTTTCCCCCGCTTTGAGGGTGATGCTCCCATAACCGGGGATGTCGATGGTATCCTCATTCTTCTCCACACTGACTTCCTGCTCGCCCGTCCATGCTACCGCATTTTCGTCCAGGTCTGTTGCTGTATCCGTACCAGTGGATGCCTGCTCTGATTCAACCATCTTATCTGCAGAACCCCCGTCTGCACCGCCGATGCGGATTCCGATGAGAATACCTCCTCCGACAAGGAGGACCGCCAGCAGGACCAGCAAGAGCGCTTTTATTTTTTTATCCATCGAAAGCCTCCTTTACTGGCTGAAAGTGATCGTAAATTGGACCGTACGGCTGTACTTGCCCGCAAGGATCGTCTCCTCCTCAGGCTCCCCAAAGCGGATTGCGACAGGACTGGTACTACCCTCTTTAAAGGTCGTGACCGCAAAGGTGTCAGACGTAGCCGCCACGTCATTGACATACATCTGGCAGGTGACCTCTGAGGATAAATCGCCTTCTCTGATCAGAGACAGTGTTCCGTCGCCATTCACGCCAAATGTTACTGATACATCAACCTGCCCATACAAACCCAGGTCAAGGTTGTCTTCACCTACCGTGATGTACACAGAATCGCCTCCCGCTGTTACCGTACTGGGGATGGTGACGATATATGTTGCGCCATCAGTCGCTGCGGTTGTGGAGCCGGCCACAGATTCTGCATAGGTCGATTTCCCCTGATATTTTACATAAACCGTATAGGATGTCCCTGCATACAGGGAACTAAAGACATTGGATTCCTGCCACGTAGAGCCGTCAATGCTATACACTGCCGTACCATATGTATTCTGGTCTGTGCCGGAAGGCGCGGTAACCGTAATGCTGCTTGTCGTCACTCCTGAAATGGTGACTGTCGGCGTCGGGGCTCTCGGAACCGTTTTCGTATCTGAATATGTCTCCGTACCGATCTTCGCTTTCGCCGTGTAGGTAATTGACGCATCCGTGCTTTCAGAAGTCACTGTACAATTCAATGTTTTTGTTGAGTTGCAGCCGGAACAGCTGATTGTCACCGTACAGCTTGAATAATCAGAACTCCAGCTGAAACTGGTGCTGTGCGTATGGGTGTGCGCCGATGAGCTGTTGTAATGAATAAAAGCGCCAGTTACATAGGTATTGCCTACAGAAATCGATACACTATTCCATTCAGTCTCGCTCCCTGAGTAAAAAACATCAGTAATTGAAATGTCTGCATAGAATGCTAAATCACTAATTTTTGTTGTTGCTTTGTTGATGGTAATGCTCGTCAGGCTGATACAATTTTGAAATGCATAAGCTGAAATAGTTGCTACTCCGCTGCCAATACTTGCGCTTGTTAAGTTGCTAGCGCTATCAAACGCATTGCTGCTGATGTATGTAACACTGTCCGCTATAACGACCGATTTCACCTGGGACATATAAGAATTCCTGTTACTAAACCAATTACTCATGCCTGTATCACTGGAAATGGTTAGCTTGCCATTATCATCCAATGTCCAGCCGTTTCCGGAAGCTGACGTAAGGGACATCGCTGCTGTCAGTGCCAGAGATTGCACTGCAGATTCCGCAGACTCTTCCGTTTCTTCCTCCGCGTCTGCCGCCTCACCGCTTCCTTCCCCTGTGTCTTCTTCTGTGTCTTCTTCCTCTATGTCTTCTTCCTCTGTGTCTTCTGTCTTATTGCTTCCTTCCCCTGTCTCCGCACCGGTTTCTGATGAATCCTCACCCGCGTCGCCGGCATTGTCAGCAGACAGAGTTCCTTCTTCTGCGGCATTGCCTGTATCCATTATTTCTTCGTCCGAGCCACTCTCCTGTCCGTTTTCTGTTCCTTCCCCTGTAGCTGTCAGCGCCAGAGATTCCGCAGCGGATTCTTCAAGTTCCTCCGTTTCTTCCTCCGCGTCCGCCGCTTCATCACTTTCTCCTCCTGTCTCCTTTATTTCTTCGTCCAAGTCGCTTTCCTGGCCGCTTTCTGTCATTTCCCCTGTTTCCTCATCCATCTGTCCTGAGCCAGAATCAGATTCTCCCTCCGCCGGCATACTGTCATCGTTTGTATCAGAATCCAGAGAATCCGTTGTTTCGCCTGATTCCGCCTCATCCGCTGCCGAATCTCCTGCCTCTTCTGCCTCTTCTGCCTCTTCTGCCTCTTCTGCCTCTTCTGCCTCTTCTGCTCCATCTGACTCATAAATACATTGTCCATCACTGTATCCACAGATTTCATCATGGACATGATCCTCTGTTGCCAGGGCTGATGGCACAGAACTGGCAAGGATCAGGGAAACACCCAGAACAATTGCCATTATTTTTCGTTTTACTTTCATACAATCAGTCCTCTTTTCTACTACTTGTTTTGTTAACCCACTGCCGTTTCTCTTGTCTGCACACTCCGATCAGCGCATGGGGAGCGATCTGTCTGTAAAACCGGCACTCTCCGCAGGTATTAAAACGCTCCGGCTCATCCCATTCGCCAAAAGGACACGCTTCCTCTACCGTGTGCGTGATAGGACAGCCGTTTTTCGTCCACACCGGGTTCTCGTTAAAATTCCGATATTCTTCGATGTACATTTCCGCAAGCTCATCGTAGTACATCGGAATGTCAAATACAGCGCCCTCGAATTCATAATGCCGCGATTTCTTTTTCATCCGCACCTCCTTCTGTCTGTTATAGAATTGTTCCGAATTTTTGTCCTTGTCTGGGGGAATTATAGCAATGATTTTCGGATCGCACATCACCCTTTTTGGCATGAAAAAGGGTGAGAAACAGGCGTTCGATGTGCGATTGCTTTCAAATGAGTTGCATTTGTAGCAAAAGAAACCCCTGCTTTTACTGCAGGGGCATTGTCTTTTCTTCTTCTCAGGCTGACTATCTTTTTCTAAATGTCAGCCATGCGTCAAATTCGCTTTTGACGCCTATTTCAGCATATATTTTTTCAAATCGCTTTTCTGCTCCACGCCCAGCTTGCTCATGACGGATTTCATGTGTGCCTTGACCGTATTGACGGTACTCCCCATATGGGTGCTGATCTCCTGGTAGGTCCAGCCTCTTGCTGCCAGCATGGCAATTGCAAACTCTGTCGTTGTCAGATTGTCCGCGACATCATGTCCGGTATCCGGGTTATGTACCTTCCGCCATCCGCCAGAGAAGCTGTAGGTGATGCTGATCATCCGCCTGAAATCTTCCGGATAATCCTTTTTCAGTGTGGCCTCCAGAAGGCCGCCGAGCAGACCGTGGTGCTCGCCGAACGCTTCAATCAGGCCGTCCGGCCTTGCAAGCTCCCACGCCAGGAGCAGCTGCTCTTTTGCCTTTTCTGAATTTTTCAGTGCCATGTAATCCATGGCGGCAACCAGCCTGAGATAAATGCTGGGAATGGGGTACAACTGCGGCTGGAAGGCAAGCGCTGTCTCTACAATTCCGAGACTTTTCCCATATTCACCCTGCAGATAAGCGTAATGTGCCTGCACGTAGCAGGAAAAGAAACGCAGCCCCGGCGGCAGAAGCATCAGACTTGCCGGTTCAAATGCGCGGTCACGGTCATTCTTTATGGGAAGATGAAGCAGCACAGCCGCTGTGGTGGAGACAAACGCCGACATCGCTTTCAGTTCCGGCGGCGCGTCCTCATCCGCATGGATATCTGTGAATGTTTTTTCCATCTCGGTCAGCGCATGGCGTGCCAGCCGGATATGATCCGTAGCGAGATTTGCGTAAGCATAGACCAGGCATGCGGACAGCCGCAGTGCCGTGTCATGGCTTGTCAGATACGGCTCCATCTCTTTTGCCGCTTCCTCCGGGCGTCCGCTGAAGTAGTAATACTCTCCCATGGCAATATCCCGCCCCCCCGCCGTCGTTTCCAGCGCCTCGACGGTTTCCAGACAGTGGCCGGGTTGAAATGCGCTGTTTATTAAGGGAAGGAACACCGTATTCCCATTTTTCGCTCCCGACGCCGGTGCTTTCCTGGCAGCAGCCGCAGCATTCCGGCCAGGGGATGTTTCTATATTTGCTGTTGTCTTCATAGCAGTTATTTCCATATCTGCGGATGTCTTCCGCTCCTTCATTTCCATATATATTGCTCCAGGCTGTCAAAAATGTTGATTTTCAGGTGAATTGGAATAAAGCTATCTGCATGCTATTTTACTCCCTGAGGATTCTGTTCGCAAGGGAAAAAACAGAAATACGGTTTTATCACATGGGCACAAGGCAGCTTAACAGTCCTCAAGGCAGTTTACAATTTATATCGCGTAATGGATGCCCAATTTTCAGGAAATCCCATAGCAGCCAGCAAATCAGATTTCTCTATGCGATTGCTTTTTTTACAGTATATATTAATCAAATGGACAAGACTTCTCTTATACTCCTTAAAACTCTCATTG
Organism: Lachnospiraceae bacterium; assembly: GCA_021201665.1. GTDB lineage: Bacteria > Bacillota > Clostridia > Lachnospirales > Lachnospiraceae > Choladousia. The sequence goes on from JAJQEO010000094.1 coordinate 21,373, forward strand.
GAAAGAAGATATCGGAATGCAATTACCATACCAAAATAATCACGTTTACCCTGAACATACTGTTTCCCGATTTTGGGAATTTCTAATTTCTGATGTAAAATCGTATCCGGAAAATCTATTTGAATACGAAAGCTGTACAGACGTTCGTTATGAGCGCAAACATTACGGAAGAGAGTTAAATTTTAGTTTTTATCATCAGACAATTTCCTCAGCTGTTGATCATATGTAAGAAACGGCTTCGCCATGATGTTTTCCTTTCTCTGCCAGACGCAATCGAGTAGGGAGACTTGTCCCCTACTCGCCCGCACGGTTGCTGTGTGCCAGTGGCATCTACACTTCGTTTCGGTCGGTCCTTAACGCGTGCCACTGGCACGCAGGAGCGTAGAGCGCGGGCTGAATTTCCTTACGCGCCCCATACAAAAAAGGAGGGCCCTCAGGTCCTCCCTCGGTTTCAGTCCTCGCGAGTATCTGAAACCTGATCACTGGAGCCAAGTCTAACAAATATACTTTCAAAAGTCAAGCACTTTTAAAAGCTCTTTCAGACTGAGTCCCAATAATTATTATACGCAAATAGAACAAAAATATCCATACAAAGAAAATATATCTGTCATCCGATCTCCCGGATCGCGTCCTTCATGCCTTTCACATACTCCGCGACCTTCGGCACGCAGTCGGCGCCGTACTCTTTGCAAATCTTCACAATTGCGGAGCCGACGATCACGCCGTCCGCCTCGCGGGCCATTTTGGCGGCCTGCTCCGGCGTGGAGATGCCAAAGCCGATCGCGCAGGGGATGTCGGAGGCTGCGCGGACGAGCCGCACCATCTCGCCGATGTCGGTCGTGATCTCGGAGCGGACGCCGGTCACGCCCAGGGAGGAAACGCAATAGATAAAGCCCTCTGCGGCGGACGCGATTTCCGCGACGCGCGCGTGAGAGGTCGGTGCGATCAGGGAGACCAGCGCCAGGCCGTTTTCGCGGCAGGTGACGGCAAACTCTTCTTTTTCCTCAAAAGGAACATCCGGAAGGATGATGCCGTCCATTCCGGCTTCGGCCGCTGCTTTTACGAAACGCTCGATGCCGTAGGAAAAGACAACGTTCGCATAGGTCATGAACACCATCGGAATCTGCGTGTTTTTGCGGATCTTTTTTACCATGTCAAAAATCTTGTCCGTGGTCACGCCGCCTGCGAGGGCGCGGTTGTTTGCCTCCTGGATAACCGGACCTTCCGCAGTCGGGTCAGAGAAGGGGATGCCGAGCTCGATCAGGTCCGCCCCCGCTTTTTCCATCGCGTAGACCAGCTGCTCCGTCACCTCTAGGGACGGGTCGCCGCAGGTGATAAACGGAATGAAGGCTTTTCCATGCGCAAATGCGCTCTGTATCTTATTCATAAATATCCTCCCCTCTGTAGCGTGCGATCGCCGCGCAGTCCTTGTCGCCGCGCCCGGAGATCGTGATGACGATGATCTGATCCGGATCCATCGTCGGGGCCAGTTTTCTTGCGTAGGCAACCGCATGGGCGCTTTCGATCGCCGGGATGATGCCCTCGAGACGTGAGAGATATTCGAAAGCTTCTACCGCCTCGTCGTCCGTAATCGCCACGTACTCCGCGCGGCCCTTATCGTAAAGGTAGGCGTGCTCCGGTCCGATGCCCGGGTAGTCCAGTCCTGCTGAAATCGAGTAAACCGGCGCGATCTGGCCGTACTCGTCCTGGCAGAAATAAGACTTCATGCCGTGGAAAATGCCAAGCTTTCCGGTGGCGATCGTCGCCGCGGTCTCCGCCGTGTTCACGCCGCGTCCGGCCGCCTCACAGCCGATCAGCCGCACGCTCTCGTCCGGGATAAAATGATAAAAGGTCCCGATCGCGTTGGAGCCGCCGCCGACACAGGCCAGCACGGCGTCCGGAAGCTTTCCTTCCTTTTCCATCAGCTGCTCCTTGATTTCCTTGGAAATCACGCTCTGGAAATCACGCACGATCGTCGGGAAGGGGTGCGGTCCCATCACGGAGCCGAGACAGTAATGCGTATCTTCGATCCGCCTGGTCCATTCGCGCATCGCCTCGGAAACTGCGTCCTTGAGCGTACTTGTCCCCGTCGTCACCGGGTGAACCTGCGCGCCAAGGAGCTTCATCCGATAAACATTCAGCGCCTGGCGCTTTGTATCCTCCTCGCCCATATAAACATCACATTCCATGTCCATCAGCGCCGCGGCCGTCGCCGTCGCCACACCGTGCTGGCCGGCACCGGTCTCCGCGATCAGGCGGGTCTTCCCCATCTTTTTGGCCAGAAGCGCCTGGCCGAGCACATTGTTGATCTTGTGAGCGCCGGTGTGATTCAGATCCTCACGTTTCAGATAAATCTTCGCACCGCCCAGATCCTTCGTCATGCGCTCGGCGTAATATAGCCGCGAAGGTCTGCCCGCGTAATTATTGAACAGCTCCGTCAGCTCCCGGTTAAATTCCGGGTCATCCTTGTAATGATTGTAAGCCTCTTCCAGCTCAATCACGGCGTTCATCAGCGTCTCAGGGATGTACTGACCGCCGTGTATACCAAATCTTCCACTCATTGTGTGTCCTCCGGGTTCATTTTTCTATATTTTTCCTGTATAGCCTCTGCTCTCTTCAAAAATTCCGAACTGACCCTGCCATACTGTTCCAATCTGATTCTTCTGTTTTCTTCCGCGCGTCTGTTCATTTCAACAGTTCTGAGTATCCGCACCGCGTCCAGAATTTTTCCCCGATCCTTTTTCCCGTCCGTCTCGACGCTGCTGCTCATGTCGATACACCAGGGGTGAAGGGTTTTCACAGCTTCCGCAATGTTGTCCGGGCCGATCCCTCCTGCCAGTATATAGGGACGTTTAATCCGCTCTGCAAGCTGCCAGTCGAAAGTCTTGCCGGTGCCGCCGCCCCCATTGTCCAGAAGAACCATATCCGCGGACGAGTTATTCACCGCGTCCGCCCAGCGGGAAAGCTCGGCATCATACGTTTCGAATCCAGCAGAAGGAGACATCCTGCCGACAGAATCGGTTTTCCCGGAAACAGTTGTCAATGCTCTATCCGCAAAGCCTTCCTTTCCTGAACCAGTCGGCAGCGTTTTGGCCGCAAACCCGTCTTTTCCGGAATCATTCGGCAGCGATGGCACGCGGAACGCCTTAAAAATCGTAAAGGCTCCGAATGTCCGCAGCTTGTGGATATAGTCCTCGTCCTCACTCCCATGCAGCTGTGCCACGCTGATCGTCCCATCCAGCAGCAGCTCCGCCGCCGTCTCCACCGGCGCATTGCGGAATACGCCGACCGGAATGATCTTCGGAGAAAGATTTTTGCGCAGCGCACGCACCTGGTCGGGCGTCGTGTTGCGGATGCTCTTTGGCACGTTGATAATAAATCCGCAGTAATCCGGCTCTGCCTCGTTGACATAGTCGATGTCCACCGGGCGGGACAGGCCGCAGATTTTGATTTTTACTGAATTCTCACTCATTTTTTCATCCTTCGGAGATTTTCTTCTCCAATATAGCACGATAATGCTTTTTTATTCTCCTCGAAATTCTCGAAGCATCGTTTTTCATTCCCCACGAAGTTCGCGCAGCATCGCTTTTTTATCCGCCGCTCTCATCAATGTCTCACCGATGAGCACTGCGTTCGTACCGTTTTCTACCAGCTTGCGGATATCGTCCGCGTTGCGGATGCCACTCTCTGACACAAAAATCGTCTCCGGCGGCACCAGTTTGCGGTACCTGGCACTGGTGCCGAGATCCACCTGAAACGTTTTCAGGTCGCGATTGTTCACGCCAAGGATTTTTGCGCCAGCCTTCTTCGCACGCAAAACTTCTTCCTCGGTGTGCGCTTCTACCAGCGCCGACAGCCCCAACTCCGCGGCCAGCTGCCCGTATGCCAGAAGCTGCGCGTCGTCAAGCATCGAGCAGATCAAAAGCACTGCTCCCGCGCCGAGGGAACGCGCCTGATAAATCATATACTCATCCACGGTAAAATCCTTGCGCAGGACGGGAATCCGCACCTGCGACGCGATTTCCCGCAGATAATTATCGTGTCCCTGAAAATAATACGGCTCCGTCAGGCAGGAAATCGCCGAGGCTCCCGCCTCCTCATATTCCATCGCGATATCGAGATATGGAAAAACCGGCGCGATCAGTCCCTTTGATGGGGAAGCCTTTTTCACCTCACAGATAAAAGAGATATTTGCAGGCCGCAGTGCTTTCTCAAACGCATATGCTTCCTGCGCCGGTCCGCCCTCCGCGAAAGCCGTCCCGCAGCGGTGTGCCTCTTCTGCCCGGGCGCGGACCTCCGCCAGAGGAATTTTTTTCCGTTCCTCGGCGATCCGCTCCTTCGTGCGCCCGGCGATTTCATCTAATATATTCATGTTCCGTTCTCCCACGCATACAGTCCATTTTACTCATTTTACTGATTGCTCTGCTCAATAAACACCTCCAGCACCTTCTTCGCGGAACCGTCATCAATCAGCTTCTCCGCCATGCGCACGCCTTCTTCGATGGTCGCTGCCTTATCTGCAATATAAAGTGCCCCGCCCGCGTTCAGGCAGACTGCCTGGCGCTTCGGACCGCGGTCCGTACCGTCCAGGATGGCGCGTGTGATCGCCGCGTTTTCTTCCGGCGTGCCGCCGAGCAGCTCCTCCTTTGCGCAGCGCTCGTATCCAAACTGCTCCGGTGTGAGCATGTAGGTTTTGTAGCTTCCGTCGCGAATCTCACACACCTTTGTCGGCGCGCTCATGGAAATCTCATCCAGCTTATCCATACCGTACACGACCAGGCCGCTCGTCACTCCGAGATTGTTGAGTACCCGCGCCAACGGCTCCACAATCGCTTCATCATAAACACCCATCAGCTCCATGTTCGCGCCCGCCGGGTTGGAAAGCGGTCCAAGGATGTTGAAAATCGTGCGGATGCCGAGCTCCTTGCGCACCGGGCCAACGAAACGCATCGCAGTGTGATAGGTCTGCGCAAACAGGAAGCAGATATTGATGGATTTGATCAGCTCCAGACATTTTTCCGGAGAAAGAGAGATCTTTACGCCAAGCGCTTCCAGGACATCCGCCGCGCCGCATTTGGAGGAAGCCGCACGGTTGCCGTGCTTCGCGACCGGGACGCCGCCCGCCGCGATGACCATGGAGGATGTCGTAGAAATATTAAAGGAATTCGCCTTGTCGCCGCCGGTTCCGACGATCTCCAGTACATCCATTTCATGCAGAAGATGGACGCCCTTCGCACGCATGCCTGCCGCGGATGCCGTAATCTCGTCGATTGTCTCGCCCTTCATCGCGAGCGCGGTCAGATAGGAGGAAATCTGCACGTCCGTCGTCTCACCGCTCATGATTTCGAGCATGACCGCTTCTGCCTCCTCATAGGTCAGATCCTGCTTGTTGGAAAGTTTGATAATTGCTTCTTTGATCATAATGTTGCCACCTTTCTTTTTTATGCGCAGAGCCAGGTTATGGTATTTGCAGCTTTATGCATCCTCGTCCTTCTGACGGGATAAGCGCTGCCCCGGCCCGCGCGGGCGGGCAGAAAAATAAAATGTCTTCCGCCCGGTTATTATGTTCTAAGATTATTATGTTCCAAAATGATGATTTTTTATCATTTGCTGCCACTTGCAGAGCAATCTGCGGGGGCTCCCTGTTTATTTCACAGATGTCGGGATCTGATTTACAAAATTCCGGACAACCTGCAGCCCTTGCGGGGTCATAACAGATTCCGGGTGGAACTGCACGCCGTACACCGGGTAATCCTGATGCTCGACCGCCATCACCTCGCCGTCCGGTGTCCGCGCAGTCACGCGAAGTGCGGCGGGCAGCGTATCTTCCTTTACGGAGAGGGAATGGTACCGCGCCGCCGTCATGCCGGAATGCAGACCCTGAAACAGCACGGAGTCCGGCTCAATGAGCAGTTCGGATTTTTTACCGTGCATCAACTCTTTCGCGTAGGTCACGGTCGCGCCGAACGCCTGGCAGATCGCCTGATGGCCAAGGCAGACACCGAACATGGGGATGCCGACCGGTTTTCTGGGATTCACTTCTCCATTTACACCCCGGTTTACGGCTCCATCCACAGCCCCATTTACGGCTGCATTTCCATCTCCATTCACGGCTATATTTACGGTGCCCTCCACGTCTGCGGAATTTCCGCCCGCCTCATAGCCGCTCAGCTTCCGTATCATCTCCACACAGATCCCCGCGTCTTCTGGGCGTCCCGGCCCCGGCGAAATGAAGATCGCCTCCGGCCGCATTGCCGCAATCTCATCGACCGTGCAGACATCGTTGCGAACCACCTGAATGTCTGAGCGGATCGCGCCGATCAGCTGATACAAATTGTAGGAGAAGCTGTCATAATTGTCAATCAGAAGCACCATTATTCCACACCTCCTTCGGATTCCTGTACCGCGTTGACCACCGCCCGCGCCTTATTGCAGCATTCCTCAAATTCCTTATCCGGCACGCTGTCCGCGACGATGCCCGCGCCCGAGCGGATGGTAATGCGCCCGTTTTTCTTAAAGGCCAGCCGGATCGCGATGCAGGTGTCAAGGTTGCCGGCGAAATCCAGATAGCCGATCGCGCCGCCGTACACGCCGCGCTTGCGCCCCTCCAGCTCGTCAATAATCTGGCATGCCCGCAGCTTCGGCGCTCCGGAGAGCGTCCCCGCAGGCAGAATTGAGTCTACCGCGTCCACCGCGTCGCAGTCCCTGCGGATCTGCCCCGCCACCGTCGAGCCGATATGCATCACGTGGGAATAGCGCTCAATCGAGAGATATTTTTCCACGTGCACAGTGCCGATCTCGCTGATTTTGCCGATGTCGTTGCGCCCCAGGTCGACAAGCATATTATGCTCGGACAGCTCCTTTTCATCCGCGAGAAGCTCCTCCTCCAGGCGCCGGTCTTCCTCATCCGTCGCTCCGCGCGGGCGGGTCCCCGCAAGCGGAAATGTATGCAAAGTGCCATCCTCAAGCTTCACCAGCGTCTCCGGCGAAGCGCCCACCAGCTCGATATCGTCACTGGAAAAATAAAACATATAGGGAGACGGATTCGATGTGCGGAGCACCCGGTAGCTGTCAAACAGGCTGCCCTCCGCGTCGGCCTGCAGCGGATTGGAAAGTACTACCTGGAAAATATCGCCCTCATGAATGTAATGCTTCGCCTTCTCCACCATAGCCTTATAGCGTTCCCGCGAAAAACACGGCGTAATCTCCTCTTTCAGACGCAGCGGGGCAAAATATGCCTTCACGCCGCTTTTGAGCAGATGCTCAATCTCCTTCAGCTTCGCCTCGGCCTCCTGGTAGGACGCCTCCAGTCTGGCCGTCTCCACGCCGCAAATCAGGATCAGCTTCTGCCGGTAATTGTCAAACGCGATCACGCGGTCGAAAAGCATCAGATCCGCGTCCTGGAAATTTTCCTCATCCTCCCCGGTAAATTTCAGCGTCGGCTCACTGTAGCAGATATAATCATAAGAAAAGTAGCCGACCAGGCCGCCGGTAAAGGACGGCATCCCCTCGATTTTCGGGCTTTTGTTCGCGGCGAGGATCTCCCGGATCACGCTCTGCGGACTGCAGGTACGGATCTCCTCTTTCACCTGTCTGTCAGAGACATCGTTGCCGCTGCGCAGCTTCACAACCCCATTCGCGCAGGTCAGCTCCAGAGTCGGCGCGTAGCCCAGAAATGTGTAGCGTCCCCACTGATGGTGTGCCTCCGCACTCTCCAGCATATAACAGTGACGGCTCGCCGCCCGCAGCGTCCGCATCACCTCGATCGGAGTGAACCGGTCCGAGAGCATCTCACGGCACACCGGAATCCTCCGATAATCGCCGGAAGCGGCGATTCGCTTTGCTTCCTCCAATGATGGATACATATTGTGGCCTCCTTTAACGATAAAATTAAACCCTGAACGACAGTTCCTTAAACGACAAAAATCCCTGACAGATTTCTCCAATCTGCCAGGGACGAATATACTTCCGCGGTGCCACCCTGATTCACGGGAATCTCCCGTGCGCTTACGAGATACCGACATATCTCCGGCAACTGACGTATGCCCTCACGTCGCAGAATACTCGGCGGCACAACACTACCAGCTATCTGTCACTGCCCATCTGATCCTGATTTATCCTGAGCAGAACAAAAATCTCTGTGCTAATGCACCTTTGACTGCGCCCTCTGCGGTCCATTTGACAATCTGCATCTCCATCCGGCTCTCAGCTGTGCGCGGCTGCCTGCCCTTTCATCGCGAACCCCAGAATCTTCCGTGTCTTCTGTGAAATACTGTCCGCGATTATAGACTTCCCGTCGCGCCCGGACTCTCTGTGGGCGCATCTACTGCCTTTATCTCCGCTTCAACGGTTTGTTCATTTTTTACTGTGTCCAGTCTACTACAACGTTTTCGGTTTGTCAACGAGTTTTTTCCCGGCGCACAACTATTAAACCGCTCTGATTACGTAACTATACATTTTATAATATACCTATAACAGTGGCCACACGAATTTTTGTTACATAACACCTATTACTCGCAGCAATGCCAGCTGCTCGTTAACTTGAGAAGTTATATCACACAGCTTTCCTCTTTCGATATCTTGTTATCGTTTTCCAATTCTCAGGAAACCCCATAAAGCGGAGCACCTCTGCTTCTGTGAAACAAGATGTCTTTTTTAAATACCGTGATATCGTTTTTATTAATTCACGCTTAAACACGAGAAACCAGTCATTCGGAAGTAAATACCGCATTGCAATAACTACTGCAAATAAATCATGCTTACCGCATGCGTATTCTTGTCCAAATTTAGGTATCCTCATTTTCTCATGCAATGGTAAATCTGGAATTGCCTGTTTCGTACGATAGCAGTATAATCGTTCACCATGCGCACAAACATTTCTAAAGCCTGTCAATACAATCATAATTTTAGCTATCTGCCCTTCATTAACCCCCTCATAATTAATTGAGATTTTAGCCTGAATATCATATCGAACTAAACTATAGAATTTAGAAATATTACCAAATGTCAAAGCATTCATGACTATCCAAAGTGGAACGTTCCCATAATTGAGTACCGCGTGATTGATGTACCGATAATCTGTATGTCCTTCTGTATATCGCTGCAAAATTCGAATAAGTTTATCAATATCTCTGCGATTTTTATTTATGTAATTATAATGATCTGCCCGCAGATAACCTTCTTGCTTTTCGCCATATTTTTCGCAGAAATAAAACGACAGGTATTCTTTCATCTGGCGTTCTATTTTCTGTATATATCTAAGAAACAGCGCCCGTAAATTTTCATCAAACTCATATAATGCCACAATGTCCTCGAAGCATACATTTGACCTGTATTTTGTTGTTATCGGATCTTTAAATTCATTTTTATATCCATTAATCAAAGAATAATAGCCATATCGCCCTAACATTTCACGTGCATACTTCAAGTCTGAAATGTTTAAATTTTTATCGTCTACTAATATTTTTATCTGTTGAGTATAGTCCAGGAACACTTTTTCCATAAAGTAATACTCCTCAACGTAATTAGTCCTGTCAAATTCAAGCCTCAAATATTATCTCACAAATTTTCATAAAGACGCTATTATAGTAAAATGGGGAGATCCCCGAAGGTTTCTCCCCAGGTTGCAGGCCCCGCAAGCATCTGCAACGCGATCACTGATAATATAATAGCTGACAGGCAAAAGAATGTCAAGTCCTATTTCAGTGATATTTTAGTATATGCATCTCTCATTTTTTCATGACGTTTCACCCAGAAAAAACGAGCCGCATTTCTTTACAGAACAATCCTACATATCAATAATATCCCCATTAAATTCATCCCGGATATCCTTCATCGACCTTATGAAATCCTTGCCGATCCTGCGCAGGCGGTAAGCGGTAAACAGCTCGTTCAGGCCGTCGGCAATCAGGATGATGCCGACAATGATAATCGCCGTAGAAGCCGCATCAAACGGGAAGAACAGCATGAAAATGCCCGCAGCCAGGATCGCCGCTGACAATACCATATTTACGGCCCATCCGGAGACAAGTGCGCGCTTCAGCTGCATGGAATTTTCCAGGCAGTTCACGCCGCCAATAATGACAAACACACTCAGGATGTAGGACAGCAGGGTGATAATTGTCCCTGTGTGCGTGACCGCAAACAGCCCGAGTATACATTTGATCACACCGCCGAACAGACTTCCGCTCACAAGGAATCCATAGTCCCTGTCACTGATGTAGCGGATAATATCGCCTATGCCGGAAATGAGGATCGCAATCCCGGCGATCAGGGCGATCGTGCCTCCTGTCCCGGCCGGATTCAGCACAAACAGGATCCCTACCAGAACCGTCAGCAGCGCGTTTACAACCAGATTCATCCGTATTTTCTTAAAAAGTTCCATAGAAAGACCTCCCTTTCGGAACAGGCATCCCCTGACAGGAGCCGTCAAAAGAATATGACTTTTTCACAGAACAAAGTATAACACGCGCCAGTCTTTTTTACTATCAACAAATCGGCGTTTTTGTCTGAATTTTCAAATTCACTGCTGGTAAGCCTCTCAATGAATGATACTGCTTGCCTGATTATTCCGCCCACCGGATTATACTTTCCAATCTCCGTACGCGGGACTCAGGCGCCCTGCCAAACTAAAGTGCACCGCCCAATCCGAAGTAAGGAAAATAAGCAGCCGTGAATTGTCACACGCTCAGCTTCCGCTCCATAATCCAGCCGGAAATCAGATACATGACCACCGTGAGAGCCAGCGCCGTCAGAATATACAGAGTGTAATATACCGCAGTCTCCAGACTCTCCGGAATCTGGTTTATCAGAACACTGCTGCCCCAGGAGATCAGCAGAAAAATCATCTTCGAAAACATGGTCCTGCGAAATTCATATTTCATCAGCTTCAGTAACCTTCTTTCCCTCCGTGTGCATATAGAAAACCCGATGACATAACAATCACCGGGTTTCTTGCTCTTATTGCTTTTACATAACGGACTTACTGCTTTTTCATCCTGTCTTGGATGATCTCATCGATTTCCTCCGGCTGTCTGCCGATCGCGAAGGCCAGCTCCGAATACAGTGCCTGCTCCGCCATGCGGAAGTAACGCTCGTCCACGGAGGTGCTCTTTTTCCCTTCGGACAGACGTTTTGCCTTTCTCAGATAGATGTTCTTGATAATACCAATCAGAAGCTCCGGGTCGCAGCTTTTGAGAGCTTCCTTATATTCCTGCTCACGCAGCTTATCATTCGCAATCCAGGTCTCGCTGATATCAGGAATTTTATCAATAATCGCCCACGCGCTCTCCTCACTCAGAACACTGCGGATCAGCGTGGCGCTTGTGTCTACCGGAACATAGAGCTTCGCGCTTTTATCTGACTGCGGCACCAGCAGATAATACAGCCGGTCGCTGCTCACATTTGAAAGATTCAGATGTACGATATCCTCTATGCGGCACACACCATTGTTCGCCTTTACCACGTAATCTCCCACCGAATACATTCTGACTTCACTCTCCTTTTTTTGCACACAAACTAACACCTCATGTATTTTAACACAAAATGGAGGTTAATGTAAGAATATTTTCAGGCAAAAGATAAATTTCAGCGTTTTTATAGGTTTATTCCGGACTTTTTTTATGCACTTTTGCGCGAATATGGCCGATGCAAACCATTTTATCTCTGCACTCTCGCGCCCGCGCCGGACATGATGCCCTCTACTTCCTTGAGGCTCGCCATCGTGGTGTCGCCCGGGGTGGTCATGGCCAGAGCACCGTGCGCCGCACCGTAGTTGACAGCCGCTTCCGCGCCCTTGCCCATCATCAGGCCGTATACGAGACCGGACGCGAAGGAATCGCCTCCGCCTACGCGGTCCATAATCTCCAGACCATTGTAATCGGCCGCCTTGTAGATCTCGCCATCCGCCCAGCAGAGCGCGCTCCAGTCATTGACGGTCGCGGTCTTTACTTTTCTTAAGGTTGTAGCTACAACCTTAAAGTTCGGATAGGTCTTTGCCGCCTCGTTGATCATCTTGCGGTAGCCGTCAATGTTCAGCTCCTTGAGGTTCGCGTCGTTGCCCTCGATCTCAAAACCAAGGCAGGCGGTGAAGTCTTCCTCGTTGCCGATCATGACGTCCACGTACTTCGCGATCTCTTTGTTGACTTCCTGCGCCTTCGCCTGGCCGCCGATCGCGCTCCACATGGAAGGACGATAGTTCAGGTCATAGGAAACGACTGTTCCGTACTTTTTCGCTGTCTTGATTGCGGCGATGACCGTCTCACAGGACTGCTCGGAGAGAGCTGCGTAAATGCCGCCCGTGTGGAGCCAGCGCGCGCCAAGCTCGCCAAAGATGTAGTCAAAATCAAAGTCATCCGGAGTCGCCTTGGAAATCGCCGTGTTGGCTCGGTCCGAGCAGCCGACTGCCCCGCGGATACCGAAGCCGCGCTCGGTGAAGTTGATGCCGTTGCGGCAGACGCGCCCGATGCCGTCCGTCTTCATCCAGTTGATCAGAGAAGTGTCCACACCGCCCTGCAGGATAAAGTCCTCCATCAGCTTTCCGACTTCGTTGTCAGCAAATGCGGTGATCACACCTGTACGCAGTCCGAAGCATCTGCGGAGTCCGCGCACGACATTGTACTCTCCGCCGCCTTCCCACGCGCGGAAGGAGCGGGCGGTGCGGATTCTCCCCTCGCCCGGGTCCAGACGGAGCATTACCTCGCCTAAAGATACCGCGTCATATTTGCACTCACTTGCCGGTCTTAAATTTAATTCCATGATTCCTGCCCCCGCTGCTGCCGCTGTGCCGCCAGCAGCTTTTCCCTTTCTTTATATATATGGTGACTGTTCTGAGCAACCGGTCAACGGACTATGATTTCCTGCCTTTTACTCCGAACTGTTGAAAAGTATGTAAAACGATTACGTCGTTTACTATATATTATTCCCTTGTCATCAGTCAGGAGAACTCTATTGGTCTCCTGGCTGAATGTGTCTGTTCAAGCTGCAGCAGGCAGGCATTAGATTCTCAACCAGACAGATATACCGCCCACTGTCCACCATGCAGTGACCACTACACACTGACCACTATCCACTACCCCACATACTTCTCCAGCGTCGCTCTCACCGCACCCGGGCCTGCGATGAGCTCGCGGAAATATCCGATCACCACATCGGCCAGACCAATCTCATACAGATCCACGCCAAAGATATCGGTTCTCTTTAAGATCGGCTCTACCTTTGTCTCCACGCCATCGGTCTCGCCCAGCTTGATGTCTTTTACGTATGGGCATACAACAGACAGCTGCGGATCCGGGCTGAGTTCGAATTCTTTGCCGGAATCATCAATGCCCATCAGGTAGCGAAGCCAGCCTGCCAGCACCAGCGGAATCAGCTTTAAGGACTTCACGTCGAGGCTGTCGGATGCCGCATACGCGGAAATGGTGCCGCCAAAGCGGATCGGCAGCTTCTGCGAGGTGTCGGTCGCGATGCGCTGCGGCGTGTCCGGCATGAAGGGGTTCGGCAGACGCACGTTGATGACCTCGCCGATAAATTTCACCGGGTCAAGCAGATCCTGCTTTACGACTACTGGAAGGCCTTCCTGATAACCGATGGTCTCCACCATTTTCTTCAGCACCGGGTCGCGCATTTCCTCATAGATCCGCTCGTATCCGAGCAGACAGCCAAAGACTGCCAGCGAGGTGTGCAGCGGATTCAGGCAGGTGCAGACCTTCATTTTCTCAACACGGTCCACATTCTCGCGGGTCGTGTAGATGACGCCGCCCGGAGTGAGGTTGATCTTCCCGTTCGGGAATGCGTCCTCGATCACCAGGTACTGGCACTCCTCCGCGTTGACAAACGGGGCCACATAGGTTTTCTTAGATGTGATGACCGGCTCCAGCTCCTCCAGTCCGTCGTCCGCGAGGATTTTCTCCACATTTGCGTCCGGACGCGGGGTGATCTTGTCAATCATGCTCCAGGGGAAGCCGACCTTTGATTTATCATTGATATAATCCATAAATCCGGCCTCAGCCACGCCGTTTTCCGTCCACATCTGCGCGAAGGTGCTGATCGCGGCATAGAGCTTGTCGCCGTTGTGCGAACAGTTATCCATGCTGACCATCGCGACCGGCTTCCGCCCTGCCTGATAGCGTGTGTAAAGGAGCGCCGCCACCTTGCCGATGTAGCTGGTCGCCTGTGCGGGACCCTTCTTGAAATCCTCCTCGACCGCCGGGAGCGTCTCGCCGCGTCCATTCACCAGGCTGTAGCCCTTCTCTGTGATCGTAAAGCTCGCCATCTTCAGTGAATCCGCGGTAAAGATCTCCTTCAGTCTGGCAAAATCTGCCGTATTTTCCGGGTCGAGTGTCAGGGATTCCACGATACTGCCGACGACCGTCTTCTCCACCGTGCCATCCACCTTCAGCGTAGCCAGCACGCTGTAGCTGTCGTGCGGAAGATACATTTTCTCAATGATCTCATAGTCAAAGCCTTCTGCCACAATCAGACCCGTCTCACACTGCCCTTCATTCAGAAGATTCTGCAGCAGGTTCGCCTGAAACGCGCGGAAAATATTTCCCGCCCCGAAATGAATCCACTCCGGAGTCTCCTTTGTCTTTGCCTTCACCGCCTCCCGGTCAAACTGCGGAAGCCGGTAGCCCTTGTCCAGCCATTCCTGGCGGTTTTTGAGGCCTTCTTCACTTAATCGCATGATAAATTCCTCCTTGTGTCTGCTTTTCTTGTGTCCGTTTTTCTTGTGTCCGTTTTTCTTGTGTCTGTTTATCTTATTTACTTTCTTAAAGTTCCGGGTCTCGCTTGAAGCAGCCGACTGACCCCAATGCCCTGATATCTTTCCATTTTAAGCCTTTCAATCAATTACCTGTACTCCCCACCCGGACGGCTGAACCGGCATAGCAGGTCCCGCCGAACCGCTTCAGGCTCTGTCAAAGGTCTCGGGACAGCTTCACGCTCTGCACACGTTCGGATCCTGTGTATCCAGCGTACTACTCACATAGTCGATCGAGTAGCTTCACGCTCTGCGCGCGTCCGAATCCGCAGTCCGCGCCGTCGGTCGGGCTCGCGTCGTGCCTCCGTGGGCACCTTCACGCTCTGCGCGCGTCCGAATCCAGCTTGAATCCGAAATAGCGCACCGCGTTGCCGTAGGAAATCCCGCGGACGATCTGCTCGAGCGCCACTTCATCATCCGGATACTCGCCATTCTCGACCCAGCCGCCGATCAGATTGCAGAGGATGCGGCGGAAATACTCATGTCTGGTGTAGGACAAAAAGCTTCTGGAATCCGTCAGCATGCCAAGGAAGTTTCCAAGTAATCCCAGGTTTGCCAGAGAAATCATCTGATCCGTCATGCCCTGTTTATGATCGTTGAACCACCATGCGCTGCCCTGCTGAATCTTGCCGGCCGCCTCGGTTCCCTGGAAGCAGCCCAGGATCGTGCCGATCGCCGCGTTATCATTCGGGTTCAGGCTGTAAAGAATGGTCTTCGGGAGCTTGTCCTCGACCACCAGCGCGTTCAGGAAATCCGCCAGCTCGGAAGACGGGGCATAGTTGTTGATACAGTCAACGCCCGTGTCCGGTCCCAGGGTCTTATAAATCAGCTGGTTGTTGTCGCGCTTTGCGCCGTAGTGGAGCTGCATCGCCCAGTTAAACTCGTGGCAGAGCCTGCCCATCGCCAGCATAAACGCCGTCTTAAACTGGATCTCTTCCTCGCGGGTAATCGTCTCACCCTGCAGCCGCTTCGCGAAAATCGCGTTGATCGTCTCCGCCGATGCCGGGGCATACATCACATACTCCAGACCATGGTCCGATACACAGCAGCCTCTCGCGGCAAAGTACTCCATGCGGATTTTCAGTGCGTTCATCAGATCCTCAAAGGTCGTAATATTGGTCCCGCTCACCTCGGAAAGCTTCGCGATATAGTCCGCGTAATCCGGCTTCTCCAGGTTCATCGCCTTGTCCGGGCGCCATGCCGGCAGCACCTGCACATCAAAGGTCTCATCCTTAGCAATCATGTCATGCCATTCCAGCGTATCCACCGGATCGTCCGTCGTGCAGATCAGCGTCACGCCGGATCTGCGGATGATGTTGCGGACGCTCATGTCGTCCTGATGAAGCGCCTCATTGCAGAGATTCCAGACCTCTTCCGCCGTCCGGCCGTTCAGAGCGCCATAATATCCGAAATAGCGCTGCAGCTCCAGATGGCTCCAGTGGTACAGAGGATTGCCGATCGCCTTCTCCAGCGTCTCGGCCCATTTCTGGAACTTCTCACGATCCGTGGCATCGCCGGTGATGTACTTTTCGTCAATCCCGTTCGAGCGCATCTGTCTCCATTTGTAATGGTCGCCGCCCAGCCATACCTGCGTGATGTTGTCAAACTTACGATCCTCCGCAATCTCACGCGGGTTGATGTGGCAGTGATAGTCCAGCACCGGCGTTGTCTCCGCGTACTGATGGAACAGCTTCTTTGCAGTTTCCGTCGACAGGAGAAAATCCTTGTCCATAAATGCTTTCATTTCTTTGTCCTCCGCTCATTTTTTTCGTAATTCCATTATACCGTATTTTACTTAAAAAACAATTCTAAAAATCAAAGAGAATAAAAAATTTACCGGCACCCTTATATCCTTACATCCGAAATTTCTTTTTCAGCTCCTGCGTGGTCGCTCTTTTCTGAAAAAGAAACAGCCCCGCCAGCACCAGAAAGCTGATGCCTGCGCACAGGATTGACGCGTAAGGCAGCCCGACAATCCCGGTCAGCAGCAAAATGAGCGGGACAAGAAGTCCAAACGCGCAGGCCTGCACCAGATAAAACAGGTATTCCTGCTTCTCCAGGCGCTGGATCCGGGCGATCACAGGAATCGAGCCAAGCACAGCAAGCGCCGCCACCGGTATCAGGAAATCGACCGACCAGCCCCGCCATCGGGTAAAGTAATCCCACAGCACTCCGATCACCGAGATCAGAAGCAGCAGCCACATCTCGTTTTTCAGCAGATTGCGCCGTTTCCGATAGGCGACAGAGGCCACCAGCCAGATGGAAAAGACACCCGCCGTCACAAACCAGCTCCAGCTGAGCTGATTGGAAATCATCGCGTTTACCATGCCGCAGATCACTGCGACAGCGATACACAGGAAGGTGAAAATCGAAAACAGCGTTTTTCCCTCCATCAGCCGTTCCTTCCGATAACCCGGGAAGTCCGGCTCCAGCTCCGTATAAGAGATCTCTTTTTCCTTTAACAGCTGCATAAAGTTTTTCTGGATCCTCTCCGAGGGCAGCTTCGAGGTGATCCCGATCTCCAGCTTGTCGCCGTAGGTGCAGGAGCACAGCTGCATTGTCTCCGTACTGGAAAACAGCCGGAAGGTATCAATATAGGGCGCGTACTCTTCGGGCATGCGGACAATCCCCACATTCGAACAGACTGCGGTGACATTCCGCGATCCGAGATTGGTCCCCAGTGCCAGGGCGAACTGCTTAATCCCCAGGGGCACCGCCCGCAGGACGGGGTGCTTTTCCAGTCCGACCCAGGCGTTCAGCCGGGCGGCGAGGTGCTTTTTATCCAGCTCCCGCTCAAACTGGCCTTTCACATCCGCGAGTACCTCCTCGAGTGTCGTATCCTCCTGAAACTCATAGCCCACTTCAATCCAGCCAAAAAAATTCGCCATCGATCTGGACGGGAAATAATTGCGCAGGTTGACCGGCACCATCAGCTTGATCGGCCTGTGCTGCCTGCCCACCGGGATCACCCCATGAATCGCGAACAGCAGCATCGACACAGTCAGTACCGTGAGCGACACACCGTACTCATGCGCTTTCGCGAGCATTTCCCGCACCGGAACCTCGATCTGGGTAATGCGCATCTCGTCCTGCGCCAGCCTCTCTCCTCTCAGCTGGGCAGCAAAATGCTTCTTCTCGTGCTCCTTCCTGCCGCGGTCGGAATAATACTGGGAAAAGCTGTCCTCCTCCTGCTCCTTCCCGGTGATCCTTTCGTCCGAAATCAGCTCCGGAAAGGAGACGTCCGGGTGGGCAAGCATCAGGTAATTCTTTACCAGCTCCTCCAGAAAATGCATCGCCCCCGTGCCATCCGTCAGCGCATGAAACACTTCAAAATTGATCCTGTTTTCAAAATAAGAAACCTCAAACAGCAGCGACTTCTTATCGCGGATGTACAGATTGCCGCAGGGTGCCTTCTGCTCCTCCACTACTATCGCCCGGATGTCACGCCGCTCCAGGTAAAACCAGAACAGTCCCTTGCGCAGCACCGCCTGAAAGAGCGGGTATTTCTCCATCGTCCGATCCAGCGCGTCCTGCAAAAGGCTCCCATCAATTGTCTCGTTCAGCTGGCAGTAAAAACGAAAGACACGATTGTTGCGCTCCCCTGCCGCCGCGGGGAACGCCAGACCGGCATTATCCAGTTTTCTCCATTGTGAATAGCCAAAATCTGCCATGCGTTTTCCTCACTTTTTCTGTCAGGCCAAAAACTGGTTAATATACTCAAAGCTCTCCTGCACATGCAGGAACTTAATTCCCAGAGCAAAAAAACCATGCAGAGCCCCCGGAATCCGGTGCACATCCACCTCATTTCCAGCCTCACGGAGCCGTCCTCCGTACGCCTCTCCCTCATCCCGCAGCGGGTCATATTCCGCTGTCAGGATCAGCGTGCGCGGCATATTCTGCAGATCTTCCGCCAGAAGCGGCGCAAAATAGGGGTTCAGCCTGTCCGCGGGCGAGCTCTGGTACAAATCCAGATAGTGCTGCATCTTTTTCGCGGTCAGCAAATATCCGTCTCCGTTTTCCTGTACCGAGGGGAATGGAGACTCCTCTGTGTAGCAATTATTGAGCGCCGGATAAATCAGAATCTGCCGCTCCACCTCAAACTCGCCCATATCTCTCGCCATCAGACACAGTGCCGCAGCCAGATTTCCGCCCGCGCTGTCCCCGACCACTGTGATCCGTTTCGTATCCACATGCAGATCAGACAGACGCAGTTCCCGGCGTGAATCCGGCTGCGGTTCTCCGCTGTGAGATGATTCAGGCTCTGACAGCGGCAGCTGCCCGCGGTGTGGTGCTTTCGCCTCTGACAGCGGCAGCTGCCTGCGGTGTGGTGTCTTCGTCTCTGAAAGCAGAAGTTCTCCGCGGTACAATGCCCGTGCCGCCGCGTAGCAGTCCTGCAGCCCTGTCGGGAAACGATGCTCCGGAGCCAGACGGTATTCCACCGAGACCACCAGATGCCCGGTCGACGAGGCCATCTGCGCACAGACCCGGTCGTAATTCTCCACGCTCTCCGTCACCCAGCCTCCGCCGTGAAAAAACAGCAGAATGTCTCTCTCTTCCATCTCCTCCATCGCTTTTTCCGAAGGAAAATACAGGCGAATCGGAACTTTATAATCCCCATTATAGACTTCCGCGTCCAGCTTCCGGCAGAAAATCCGCATCGGATCCAGCTTTTTCAGATCAGCCAGCTTTCTGGAAGATTCCAGCTCCATGTCACTGTAGGAAAGCGCATGGAGAATCGCTCTCATCGGTTTTGATATCAATCGAAAATCCTCCTGCTCAGAAATAATTATCCAGTCCAGGTTAACTGCACAAACTCACACATGCGAAACGCGGGCACAACATAACAGTAAGTGTTTTGCCCGGCATGGCAGCGAATATTTAGCGCAGCATGACAGAAAGCGTTTGCCATCGTATGGCAGAAAGTACCTGGCGCAGCATGGCAGAAAGTGTTTGCCGTCGTATGGCAGAGAGTGTCAGGCTCGCCTTTGCAGCTTTAACTTTCTGCCGGTTCCTTTGCGATAATCAGCGAATAATACCCCGCGTCATCCGGGATTTCATCCACGCCGCGATAAATTCTCTCCTGCGGCATGCCGCAGTTTTCTACCATCACTACCTCGCGGCCGCTCTTTCGAAGGATTTCCTTCACCTGATCCATCCGTTTGCCCGATTTCATCAGTACATAGCTGCCCGGCGCGTCCAGCTCCTGGTCCAGGCGATGCACTGCCGGAACCACATGGATCGGCTCGTTCCACTCGGCGAGCGGAATACCGACACGCGCAGCAGCAGCACAGAAGGAAGGAATCCCGCTGACCATTTCCGTCTGATAACCGCGCGCGGCGATCCTTTTCTCAATATACAGATACGTCGAATAGACGGCCGGATCCCCCAGCGTCAGAAAAATGACATTCTCGCCCTTTTTCAGGTACTCCTCAACTGCAGCCGCGGCCAGATCATGGCAGTGGTCGCGCAGGGCGCGGTCATGCGTCATGGGCATATCCAGTGAAAGGAGCTGCTTCCTGGCCAGCTCCGGCACCGCCTGCACCGCAATCTGGTAGGCAATGGTCTCCCGCGCATTTTTTCCCGGCAGCGCGATCACCTCATTTTCCCGGATCAGACGCGTCGCCTTCAGTGTCAAAAGCTCCGGATCGCCCGGGCCGACTCCGACTCCATATAGAATTCCCGTCATTGGGTTGCTCCTCCTCATATTGTTCTGTCATAGCCCTTCTTCCGAAATCAGTATAATTTCCTGATGACGATTTGTCAATTGACTTTCCGTACAAGGCTTGCAGGGTATGGCTTTCCGTATAAGGCTTGCGGAGCGGAGACAGCTATTGTGCTGTTTCCTGCTGCCAGATGGGCGTCCCGCTTCCCGGTTCCTGCATGTTCGGCCAGATGCTCTCCACATACTCATCAGAATAATTGGCGTCGATAAATTCCTCCAGCATATTCTGCGCTTCTTCACCTTCCAGACGATTTACATATCTCGACAGCACAGCGCCGGATAACAACAGATCCGCGATCATCACCACAATGACAGCCCAGGTGGCGACCATGCCGATCGCCGGGGGGATTTTTTCAATCAGGCCGCTGATTAACGGATACAGGCTCTTCACCCACAGCACCGACAATACGCCTCCAAAAAGACAGAATAAAAGATTCGTCCTGCCTCCGATGTTGAACATCATGTCGCTATAATCCCAGAAGGTCCTGCCGAACACAAACTCGGAAATGACACTGCATGTATACTCATAAACGCCCCATAAAACAGCGCCAGATAAGAATACAAAACGATCCTCCCGCTTCGCCAGCCTCCGCGTGACAATCGTAATAATCACAGCGCCGAAGCCCCACACGATCGAAAAGGTACCGTAAATCACGCTGGTACGGCTCATCCAGACTCCGGTTGTCGCCCACACAAATACCGTCTCAAACAAATCTCCGATAAAAGCCCAGATAATAAAAATCCAGAGCAGCTTATTCAGGCAGAGTCCCTTTGCGAAAACATATTTGCCGGAACGAATATCCTCCCGCTCTCCCATTCCGGGGTAAGCGCGTTCCAAACGCTTCCAGACCGCGTTGCAAAGCCGGTTGCCCAGGTTTTCCTCAGACATGGCCTTTGCCATCTCCACTCGCTTCCCGGCTGTTCCGGACTTTTTGCCGCTCCTTTTCCTCTTTTTCTCCCTGGTCTCTCTGCGCTGCCTCATTTCACCAGCATAAATGACTGAAACCATGTCCAGCATCAGCATCCCCAGAAGCGCCAGGCCAACGATCTGTAAAATCCAGGGCGGCAGCAGTGTTACAAAGGTAAAAACGAAGGGATGCAGCAGCTTGATCATCACCAGAATCACCGCCGATTTTGCGAACGCTACCGTGGTTCCCTTCAGCTCCCCGCCAAACAGCGTATCCCTCTCATACTGCGAAAGTCTGCGCTGCAGCAGGCGATGCGCCATATCGCTCGTCACAAAATCCACCACCGACACAGCCACAAGCGTGATGATATACTGCATCATTATATTACGAAGACTCAGCTCCTCTCCGACTGTCGGGAGCACCAGGATCAGTATGTCCGCCATAATCCCGTATTTCGGGCAGAGCGGCATATTAAAAAAGCCGCGGTTGCAGAATTTGCGCCTGGTCACAGAGGTGATGACCACCTCGCCCACCCAGCCCATAAAGCCATAAATCAGGAAAAAAATTAAAAGCTCCGTGTATGAATACTCCATCCTATGTCCTCCTGCGTATATTTCTTCTGACCCGGTTATTTTTGACTGCTTATCCGACTCTTTGTGGACAGACTCTTCGCACATTCTTCCATCGCAATCAAGTCCTGTGGTTATCTTACACCCCATCCCTCCATGTGTCTATCTTTTTCTTATCATGGAAACCGCTGAAAACATCACTCACACACTTTTTATATAAGTTAATCAGACTGGTGATCCGATTTTTTTCCGCGGAAATGAAAAAGCCCGGGGAACCGCCATTTAAGCGGTCTCCCGGGCTCACAACTCTCACTTCGCAAATTGTTTCATTTCTACTTTGATATTTTTTCATTGCCAATGGTACAATGATACACACGATTCAAAAAAGACCTTAAGCTTGCCCGCAAACGTGGCTATAATCTTAATTTACTCGATGAAATAGTTGTAAAGCTCCAGAAGCGTGAAACTCTTGATCCAAAAAACCGCGATCATGATCTGACCGGCGATTCCTGTTGGCCTATCGCCTTCCACGTATAATGTTATGTAACCATATCAACCAACCTGTTTCCAAAAAAGCGCAATTTAATAGAGGGTAGTTGTATTACCCTCTATCGCTCTTAAGCTCCATATTCTCTTGTCGAATTTACTTCGCCTCTCCTATGCCTGCTGCTGCCAAATGTGTGATTATATTTTTTCAATCACACAGCTATGTCTCTTCGCATCCACGCCCTTAGCGTCTTTATCGTAATTGATTCCAACCAAAAGCAGATTCCCGAAATACTCTTTAAAATCCCCGTCATAGCGGTTCTCATGGATCTGACGGATTGCGGTATCGGCATCCTTGTCATACTTAAGCTCGATGATCATGGCCGGCTTATCTGTATCCCTCCCAGGAATAAAAGCATAATCTGCAAATCCTTTGCCAGGAGTCGCCCCATCGCGAAGCGATTCAATTGGCGACTCCGACTTGCCGCCGAACGAATGTGAGGGGGCATTTCCATCAGTTGGCAGTTCTCTGATTACTTTATAGTAATTCTTCGCTGTGTAATATGCTATATAGATCGCACAGGCAAGTGAATTCTCATCGTTATATGTCAATACGGAAGAGCATTCCTCATGCACAGGGTTCTGCGAAGCAGGTTCCTGGAGCAGCTTAAACAGCAAAAGCGCTCATGCCAGATCTTTCACCATCATTCGTCATGCGGCGGACGTCTGCACGGATCGCATGGCTTTCTGGGCGGCATCGGCGGACGTTCATCCGACCCATGTGGCGGCATTGGCGGACGCTCATTCGGCCCATGTGGCGGCATCGGTGGACGCCCATTCGGCCCATATGGCGGCATCGGCGGACGCTCGTCCGACCCATGTGGCGGCATTGGCGGTGGCGGACACTCCGGCACTCCATGTGGATGACGATGATGTTTTGGACGTGAGGCAAATGTGCCGATCACCACGCCGGTCATAAGACTCGCAATGGCTCCAAGCACCAGCTCTCTCTTCGTCACTGTCGCTGAACCTTTTAAATATTCCATTACGTTGCTCATACTTTTATCCTGGTAGTAGATAAGCCCGCCGGGCTTCCCATGCATCCTTCAAAAGACAACT
>JAJQEO010000009.1 GCA_021201665.1 Lachnospiraceae bacterium
ATCTCCGAGATATTCTTTATCGTCTTAGTCTTCTGCGTCTGATTTGTATTAGAGCCATTAATCTCCGTCTGATGTGTCCTCTCCCCATTCGTCGCCGTCGGAATCGTCCTCACCCCAACTGTCGCCGTCGGAATCGTCCTCACCCAAATCATCGTCATCGGTGTCCGAATCATCTTCGCACCAGTCAAAGTCGTCCTCGTTTTCCCCTTCCCAAGTGCCTTCATTCGATGCGTCTCCGATGCATTCCGGATCATCATCCGGCTCTGCGTCCCAGTCAAAGTCATCCTCTGCATCCTCGTCCATGCTCGTTACAGCTTCTTCCGGCTCCCACGGCTTTTTCGCAAGCTCCGCTGCCCAATCGACCGGCTCGTCTGATGCTAACCTTCTTGTAAAGTTTAACGGCATATTTTTTCCCTCCTCATGTCAATATTGTAAATTTGTAAATGTTCAGTACAAATTTGTAAATATTCAGTACAGTACTTCACACTTGCTGCGTTTTGTTCACTCCTTCAGCAGATAATCGTTGTTCAGCACCTTCATGGAAAGCGGCGCATTGTGAAACAGCCAGCAGGGTACCGGCTCAGTTGACCGGATCACGATGCCCTCTTTGTTTGAGCCGGATGGATATTTTCCCTTTGCTCTCTCCAGCAGCTCATCAATCGTTTTGTAGGGAAAGACTTCCCCCTGCTCCTCAATCGGGACATGCTGCAGTCCCAGTCTTTCGCAGAGATCCAGCATCGCCTTCAATGAATATCTCTGATACGTATTCAGATCGATCACCGTGAAAACGTACCATTCAGGTCTTTTGAGCCTCAGGCGGTTCTTTTGAATCCCCGGCCCGCAGAATTCGCCCTGAATAGCGACGTCTGGTATCCCACATTCGCCCAGCTTCGCGGCCAGGTCATGCGCCTTTGCATACCGCCAGAAGACGCTGGCATCATCTTCGGCAAATTCGTAATTTCTTCCGCAGACGCCGAATTTCCCATCCTTCCAGTACATGGTCGCGCTGGTTCCGTCCATCTTGGTACTGATATAATAGGAAGGAACCTTTGCGAATTCGCCGAGCAGCTTCGGGCACGACTGGATGCGTACCTCCCCGGTCTTAGGAATCCCAAACGGCAGAGAACCGATTGTATTGCCCAGATCGGTCGAGCGTTCCTCCGTCTCCCATTTGCGGATGCCGAGCAGTTCAGTGACATCCTCTCCGATTGTATAGTCCCGCCCCGGCGGCAGAATCGTAAGCGGCAGGATCAGCCCCTGCGAAATCTGTCCCCGGAACCTCTGCGTCTTCAGGCGAAAGCCCTCGCCCATGAAGGGATTGCTCCGGTAGCAGCTCTTTCTCAGGAACTCAAACTGCTCACACACGGGCAAAAAGGAATCGATTTCAAAATACACACAGAGGTCTCCCGCTTGCAGCTCTCCCTTCTTTCCGACGACCATCCAGCCAAGGACATGGATACACTCAATCAGATCCGCTCCTTCGATCGGCGTGACCGCCTCCACCTGCTGCACTGACGCCAGCTTCCGCTCCGGGATTTCGGTGTTCTCCGGCATTTTAGCGGTCTCCGAAATTTCACCGGTCTCCGGCATTTTGACTGTCTCCGAGCTTACAACAGCCGACTGATCCGGCATCATTTCCGGATTTCCTTTCTCTGTCTCAATGCCTGCTATAACAGGCTCCCTTTCCTCTGACATTCCTGATTCCCCCTCTTATAAAATCACTATCTGATATTTTCTAACACTGGTTCCATTTGTTTTTCTATACTATAACATCGGTGTCTTACAAAAATGCAACTGACTTTTCAGTTAGAAAAAAGGTGGCGAAAAAATCTAGAATATGCTATAGTAAACAAGGGGTGACACGAATGGCAAAAAACATTTACGCGGAAATCATGTCCGGTGTACATGACAATAGCATCCGATTTGGAGATCTGCGGAAATTGCTGGAAAGCTCCGGTTTTTCCTGCAGAGTAAAAGGAGATCATTTTATATACTGGCGCGGTGACATACCTGAAATTGTGAACATTCAGCCAGATGGAAGTAAAGCAAAACCTTATCAGGTTAAGCAAATTCGAATTCTTTTTGAAAAATATGGTGTTTAGGAGGAATTAATAATGGCTAGATATTCTATGATTGTTTCATGGTCGGAAGATGATAATTGCTACATTGTAGTCGTCCCGGATCTCCCAGGCTGCATGGCTGATGGGAAAACTCCACAGGAAGCAGTGGAAAATGCACAAACCATTATCTCTGAATGGATCGAAACTGCCGAACTGCTTGGACGAGATATTCCCAGCCCCCTCTTTAATAGCAAAAATATTCAGCGGACAGGGTGATAAAACTCCCCTGTCATTTTTTCTTTATTTCCAGCAACATTCAATTTTCTTTCAATCTTTTCGTGGTAATATATGTTCTGTAGTTTGCACATCCTGCGTCAAAATTCGATGCGGGATATCTCTATCATAAGTAGAAGGGGGATTTTCCTATGAAGAAAAAATGGCTGTCTATCCTTCTGGCGGGCACGCTCTGCCTGTCAGGTCTGGCCGCGCCGGTCAGCAGCGCGGAGGAGTCAGACGACACGGCTTCGGAAACGGATGTTACTACCGCTGTTTCCGACCAGGAGTATATTGAGTCCACACTGAATCTCGCTAACAATGAGGATCAGACCTGGACATATCAGGAGAGCGCGGACGCGTGGGTGCTCTCCATCGTTTCAGCAGTTGCCTATCCGGAGCTGCCGGATGAGCAGGGCGTATCGGTCTGCGTGCCGGGCGCATATGTCACTGGTATCGACACCGATGGCGACGGTGAGGCGGATGTGACGGCAGAATCTGCTGTTGAATCAGGTTCAACCTCCGTCAATGGTTCGCTTGTGATCGATTATGAGGCAGAGGTTGTCAGCACCAACGGACAGACCTATACGGCTGCTACCGCGCCGGTGATCCTGAATACTGGAGCGGCGGGCTACAGCTCCTCCAACAATTCCACCGCAGCCACCACTTATGCAGCGGAGGGTTATATCAATGTCGCCTGCGGCAACCGCGGAAAGCAGGACACCGCGACGGATGACGATGGCAATACGTATTACACCGGTGACGCGCCGTCCTGTCTGGCTGACCAGAAGGCCGCGACGCGCTATGTGAAATACAATATCCTGCTGGGCAACCTGCCGGGCAGCGTCGATTATTTTGTATCGACCGGCGGCTCAGGCGGCGGAGCACACGCAACGATGTTTGCGGCGACCTCAAACAATTCTGATTTCTATGATTATCAGATCGAAGCCGGTGCGGTCGGTGTTTATCGTCTCGAAGACGGCAGCTACTCTACCACGGTGACGATTGACGGCGTGGATTATGAGATCTCTGACGGCGCGTGGGGCTGTGTCGCGTACAGCGCGATCACCTCTCTGTATGAGGGCGACATGGCGATGGCGTTTGAGTACTACATGGATACGACCTACAGCTTCAGCTCTTCCTTCCAGGAGCAGCTCGCGGCTTATCTGTCGGAAGCTTATATGGAATACATCAATGAGCAGAACCTCTCCGTAGAGGAGTCCGCAGTCGGATTTGACCTGAATGGAGACGGCGACATGGATGACACCATTGCTCTTTCGATTGAATATGACCTGGATGCGTACCCGGAGACCAATGGCTACTATGGCACGTATCTGGATCTCTATCTGGCGGAGTTTACCTCCAACCTGCAGTGGTACCTCGACAACCTGGACTATGCGGAAGGCTGGACCTGGTTTGATGAGGACGGCAACGCGCTCAGCGATGAGGAAGTCGCAGCCATGACGACCGAGGATAAGGCGACCGCGTTCATCGAGGGGCGGTACGCTGCGTCCAGCACAGGAATGGGCACAGGCGACCTGCCGAGCGGTATGAACGGTGCGTTAGACTTTATGGATACGGATGAGATGGGTGGTATGGATTTGTCCCAGATGGGCGATCTCTCTGAAATGGGCGACCTGCCGGATGGCGACACCACAGGCGGCATGCGCGGCAATGGCGGCGGACGCGGCGGCATGGACGGTACAATCTCGGATGATGCAGATACTGCGGATGCCGATGCAGACAGTTCTGATACTGATGCATCCGTTGAAGCGGCTGGTCTTGCGGATGGAGAACTGCCGGATGGTGATGCTGCCGACGAGCTTCCGAGCGGAGATCTGCCGGACGGCGATACCACTGGCGAGCTTCCGAGCGGGGATCTGCCAGACGGCGACACCACTGGCGAGCTTCCGGACGGCGATCTGCCGGATAGCGATACCACTGGCGAGCTTCCGGATGATGTAGACACTTCCGCACTGCCGGATGATGCATCAGCTGAGGGAGAAATTGCAGCTGACGAAGCTTCCGAAGACGCAGAAGCTTCCGAAGAAGAGACCACAGCCGCGAACGACAACACCGCAAACCAGCTGGAGGTCGGCACCCCGGACGAGGGTACTACACAGTCCGCGAGCGGCTCAAAGGATTCCGCGAATTATTCGACCTATGAAGAAATGGTAGAAGCCTATGAGGCTGACATCGCTTCGATCCTGGAGGGCGACAAGTACGGCAACAACATCGTCTCTCTGTACAACCCGCTGAACTACATTGGCGCGGAAGGCACAGAAGACTCGACCTGGGTAAGAATTGTGATGGGTGCTTCTGAGGGCGACATGTCCATGTTCACTTCCCTGAACCTGCAGATCGCCATGCTGAACGCAGGCGTCGACGCAGAAATCGAGTGGCAGTGGAACGGCGGCCATGTACCGTCTGAAATCTTCGGCAATTCTCTCGCTCTCTATGTAGACCAGATGTACGGAGAGTACGTAGAAGGCGCAGCGACAATCGAGAAAACAGCCGCGGAAACGCAGACCACCAACGGCACCGCAACCGAAGCGACCGGCACCGATCTCACAAGCTGGGTAAACTATGAGGACATCACAAATGTCTCCTTCTCTCTCGCTGACGCAGTTGCTTACCGCACAGCCGGCGCAAGCAAGGCCATCCCGGGCTTTGACGTGATCGATTACGGGCAGGAGGATTACGTGTTCGGCAACACCGAGCAGGACGCACGACACTGGAACACCATCCTTCTGGATATTTTCCAGACCTATGCGGATGTCCTCTCACCACTGTTTAACCAGGGGTGAGCATAAAGACTGCCTATGGGCAAGTCTAACAAATGATAAAAATCGGATAGGGGGCTTCGCACCCCTATCCGCTGCGCGGGGCGCGGGCAGCAATGCTGCCAAAATTCCTCTCGCGCCCCTGCGCATCACAACAAAGCCTTCAGGCTTTCACACCCCTTGCATCGCGGTTCAACGGCAAGGGGTGGTTTTTACCCTCAGAAATATATAAAAAATAAACAAAATTTAAAAAAGATATTGGAAAATGTTACTTGTCGCGATATAATGGAAGCCGCGCAATGAAAGTTGCGCTTCGCGCAAGGCGCGGCCTTCGTCCATACTCGCGTTGCGAGTACGGACATGTAATGCATTTATCGAAAACCTGATATTTACGTAACCTCGTAAGCATTAAAAAAGAAGCAAGTACCCCACTCGTGAACTATAAAATAGCCAAGTGGTAAAAAACTGCTTCCTCGCAAATCAGAAGAGCAAGCATTCATTTATGGCCGGCAACGGTTGGTATTACTATAAAACTCGTTTTGCAATGCCTGTCTATAACAATGAAGTTAAAACAGACATCTATCATATATGCTCAGCACAAATACTTATTAATTGTACGGTTTATGGAAAGCTTTATTTATATGACATTCTAAACATAAAAAAAAAGCGAGCAACCCACTCAAGAACTACAAAACAATGTAGACAAGTAGCAAAAAACCGCTTCTTTTCGTAGATAACGTTAACACCCTTTTCGGAATCTGTCAATAGTAAATTTCATGTTTCCGATGTTTCAATCAGGGTTGATTTTTCCATTTAAATCATGTAAGATTGCTCTGTCAGGTTTTTACCTATAGAAAAAACAATACATACGAAACGTATTCTGGATGCGCCGGAAGGCACAGGCCGGTCTCGTCACGACCTGGTATAATAGTAAGGCAGCTAATATCGTGTACATCATTTTTCAGGAGGCTTCTATTATGGAAATGACTTTAGGCATGTATCAAAGCTTTGGCAATGACTATCTGATTTACGATACGGAAAAAAACAGCTACGAATTAAAGCCGGAGGATATTCGTTGTATCTGCAACCGTCAGTTCGGCGCAGGCTCCGACGGCATTCTGGTCGGTCCGGTGCAGATTTTCGGTAAGATGGGCGTGAAAATTTACAACCCGGACGGCAGCGAGGCCGCGATCGCCGGTACCGGGCTTTGCATCTTCGCGAAATATCTGAAGGACGCCGGATATGTGATGAAAAAGGAATTTACCATCCAGACTCAGAGCCGGCCGGTGACGGTGCGCTACCACAATGAGGAGGCGCGTGAGCTGACCATCTCCATGGGCAAGCTCTACTGCGGTCAGACAAAGCCGGAGAGCGGGGAGCGCTCCGAGCGTGTCCCGATTATCTATGAGGGAAAGGATTATGAGGGTACCTGTGTGTGGATGGGCAATCTGCACTGCATCATCCCGATGGAGGAAATCTCTAAGAAAACCGTCTGCGAGATTGGCGCGATGCTGGAGAAATCAGAGCGTTTCCCGGACGGCATCAACACACAGATCATCCGCATCGCAGATAAAAATAATATTTATACGGAGGTCTATGAACGCGGAGCCGGATACACGCTGGCGTCCGGAAGCAGCTGCTGCGCGGCGGCAGGAGTCGCTTATCAGCTCGGCCTCACCGACCCCTGCGTCTATGTGCATATGCCCGGCGGACGGCTTACCGTGCGCGTGGACGAGGACATGACCGCGCACATGACCGGCAGTGCCGACTGTATCGGACATATCACGCTGTCGGATGAGTTTCTGCGGAAATACCAGATCATGGCGGAGTAATTGCCGCTCAAAAGAACACCCGGTCTGATTTCGATCAAGCCGGGTGTTATACTCTTCCTTCTTTCTATATATTCATGTATACGTTCCAAACATACAGTAAATCTGCCTTACCAGTCTAATTGTCATAATGTCCGCGACATGAGATTATCAAAATCGCATCGGCTTCCACAACATAGACAAGCCTGTGTTCCTCATCAATGCGCCTGCTCCAAAAGCCGGGCAAGCCTATGTACCTATGCAGACATTTGTCTTGTCTGTAGCGAAAAACTTCAGAGCGCCTCTACCGCCGCTTTCTCTGCCGCGATGCCTGCCTTGTAACTCTCGATGTAGCGGTCGAATCCTTCGACGTCCGCCGGATCGGGCTGCATCTCGGTGCCTTCGCAGCCGGCAAATACGCTCTCATTCAGGAAGTCATCCAGCGTCTCGCCGTCCTTTTTATGTACCAGATAGGAGGCCAGAATCGCCATGCCCCAGGGGCCGCCCTCTCCAGCGGTCTCCATCACGGATACCGGAGAATTCATTGCTGCGGCGAGAATGCTCTGGCCAACGCCTTTTGTCTTGAACAGACCTCCGTGTCCCATGATGCGGTCTACCTGGACGTCCTCGTTTTTCAGCAGAAGGTCGAGACCGATTTTCAGGGTCGCCAGCGAGCCGTACAGGTTCGAGCGCATGAAATTAGCAAGTGTAAATTTCGCGTCCGGCGTGCGCACCATCAGCGGACGGCCGCCTTCATTCAGGCCGGTCACCGGCTCTCCCGCAAAATAATTGTAAGAAATGATACCGCCGCAGTCTTTGTCGCCTTCGAGAGCTTTGTTATAGAGTGTGCCGAAGAGCTGATTCATGTCAACATTTATACCAAAGACTTCAGAAAACTCACGGAACAGACCTACCCACGCGTTCAGGTCGGAGGTGCAGTTGTTGCAGTGTACCATCGCCACCGCGTCGCCGGTCGGGGTCGTCACCATGTCAATTTCCGGGTACGCCTTTGAAAGCTCTTTTTCCAGTACGATCATGGCAAATACAGAAGTGCCCGCGGAGACATTGCCGGTGCGCACTGCCACACTATTCGTCGCGGCCATGCCGGTGCCTGCGTCGCCTTCCGGCGGGGCAATCGGGATCCCGGCTTTGAGCTTTCCGGATACATCCAGCTTTTTCGCACCTTCCTCCGTCAGAACGCCCGCGTCCTCCCCGGCCAGAAGAGCCTTCGGCAGAATCTCACGCAGCTTCCATGGATACCCCTTGGGGGCGACCAGCGTATCGAACTGATCCATCATTTTCTGATTATAATCTCTGGTCTCGCTGTCGATCGGGAACATGCCAGATGCGTCGCCGATACCGAGTACCTTTTTGCCGGTCATCTGCCAGTGAATATAGCCGGCAAGCGTCGTAAAGAACGCAACATCCTTCACATGTTCCTCGCCATTCAGGATCGCCTGATACAAATGAGCGATGCTCCATCTCTGCGGAATGTTGAAGTTAAAAAGCCCCAGCAGTTCTTTAGACGCTTGTTCCGTAATGGTATTTCTCCAGGTCCGGAACGGCACCAGCAGATTATCATCCTTATCAAACGCCAGATAACCGTGCATCATCGCACTGAAGCCAATGGCCGCGAGATTTTCAATGTCTGTGTCATACTGCCTCTTCACATCCGCCGCAAGATCGCTGTAGCAGTCCTGCAGTCCTTCCCAGACGGCGTCCAGGCTGTAGGTCCAGACTCCATTGATGAGCTGATTCTCCCACTCATGGCTGCCGGATGCGATCGGCTGGTTCGCCTCATCCACCAGCACCGCCTTGATCCTCGTTGACCCAAATTCCAGGCCGAGCACGGCTTTGCCGCTTTCAATTATTTCCTTTGCTTTTGCTGCGTTAAATTCCATTTTTTACCTCCTCTTATATTAAGTTTTTAATTTTACATCACAGTTTTTCTCATCTCTTTCGCGCAAAATAACCGCCGCCTGATATTCAAAGCGTCTTTTCCCTATGGGAGAAATCCCTGTAGAAATCGACTTGCCTGCGATTTTTGCGGCATCATACACTCATGCGCGATTCTAAGCATAAAAGTGAGCATAAAGGTACTCTGCTCATGAAATCATGTCAAAATCAGAACTAAGCCACAACCTAAGCACCATTGAATCGAGATCTGCCGGAATCCTGTCACGCCTGCTCCTGCTGCTTCGCGATCTTCACAATCCGGCTGGTGCCAAGCCGGGACGCCCCCAGCTCCAGAAAATGCGCCGCGTCCTCGAGCGAGGAAATGCCTCCGGCCGCCTTGATTTTTACATCACTCCCGACATGCTCCGCGAAAAGAGCGACATCCGCGAAGGTCGCGCCGCCCTTGCTAAAGCCGGTCGATGTTTTGATAAAATCGGCTCCCGCCTCCGTGACAACCTCGCAGAGTCTGATTTTTTCCTCATCTGTCAAAAGGCAAGTCTCGATGATCACCTTCAGGATTTTATCCCCGCAGGCTGCCTTCAAAATGCGGATTTCATCGCGGATGCAGTCGTATTTCTGATCCTTCACCCAGCCGATGTTAATGACCATATCGATCTCGTCCGCGCCGTTTTCGATCGCGTCCTTTGTCTCAAATTCCTTGACTGCGGTCGTATTGTAGCCGTTCGGGAAACCGATGACCGTGCAGACGGCCGGATACTTTGCCGCACAGGCGCATCCGGTTTCTGAATCGCTGTCACCTGCGTCAGTAACAGCTGCATTCTGCCCCGATACTCTCCGTGTTCGCAGATACTCACAGGCCTGCTTTACATAAGCTGGCGGGATACACACCGATGCCGTCCCATAACTCATCGCGTCGTCGCAGATCTGCCGGATCTGCTCCCAGGTCGCGTCCTGCGCCAGCAGAGTATGATCTACGTGCCGCAGTATTTTTTTTAACTCCATTCTATCTTCCTCCTCATTGTTTTTGGTTTTATAATGACTGCCTGTTTTGGGATAATTATTGCATGTTTTCATAATATCTTTGCATATTTCAGAATGACATTACATATTTTCAGGATGCCATTTTCCCAAAATCATACAGTTCATCAGGGCAGATATCCTGTCCATCCGGCCAGACAACGGTATATCCGTCCGTAGAAACTCGTTTAAAATATTCCAATGCTCTCAATTTCCCATACCATTCTCCCTTTATATATGGCTCGACATCGAATATTTTCTTTTCACCATTATCAAATTCTACCAGTATCTGATATGCGAAAACTACTTCTACATGTATCGCTGTTGGCCTAAGCATATAATTCCTCCCATTTTACCGTAAAGGATCTCTATAATGCCAAAAAACATAGATAATGCCGGCAAGTAAATCCCCCTTTCTTTCTTAACTGCGCAGCCTCCGTTTCCGCACTGCCTGCCACAGCAGATACAGCAATATCAATGCCCACACCGCCGCAATCGTGCCCAGAAGGATCACCGAGGTCTGTGGGAGTGGTCCCAGATCCTTCAGCCCTCCGTCGTCTCCATCATCGGTCGTCTCGATCTGGTCGAGGCGGTAGAGGGATGTCACGTCGCTGTAGAGTGTCTCGAAATACGCGTCGTCGATCGTCTCAGAACGCCGGGCGGATTTGGTTGTATTTTCAACCAATTGTCCCGCCGCGCTGCGGAGAGACGTGGAGCCGTTGAAAACGGCTGTGGTGAAGGTGTTTTCAATGTTGTCGAGCAGCAGCGTCGCGGCGTCGATTTTCACGCTGTAATAGGTGGAATTGTCCTCGCCTGAGCGGGACAGGTAATCCTGATATTCCGCCGACTCCTGCGCTTTTGTCGTCACCGGGAGGTAACCCTCGGTCTGTGAATACGCAATCTGCACCTCGTTTGTGAGCAGATACTGCGCGAACAGCCAGGAGGCAAGCACCTCCTGCGGATCGTCTTTGTTAAAAATACAGATGGACGGTCCCTGGGAAATCATCTGCGGATTTTCCGTATCGTACTGCGGTACCGCCATGACCACAGTCTCAAACTCAACCAGCTTATCCTCGCTGATGTCCAGCAGCGGCGCGTCCGTACCCATCCAGGTCGCCCCGGCTGTGGAGTCAATCGCAAAGATACACTGCCCCGCGTTCAGGAAGTTTGCCGGATAGCCGGAAATCTTGAAGGTGGAAAATTCTCTCGACTCCGCGTATCCCGCGATCTGATACAGCAGCTCCGTCGTCGTATCGTTAAAAATCAGGATTTCTCCGTCCTCTGTCGAATAGCCCGCGTCCAGCTGTTTGAGCATGGTGATCATCATATTGTCCGTCGATTTGTAGATAAATGGGATCATTACGCTCTGCCCGTTCACCACGAAATTGCCGTCCTCGTCCTTTTCCATCGCCGCGTCGCACACTTCCCAGATAAAATCCCAGGTCAGCGTCTCGGGCAGCTCAAAGCCCAGAGCCTCGACATAGGTCTTATTTACATAGCAGGCCTCGGTGGAGCGCATGTAAGGCAGGGCATAATAGTATCCGTCGATCTGGCATTCCTCCAGAAACTGCGGCACAATCTCATCGGCCGTCGGCGAATCAAAGGCCAGCTCGCTGCCGCCAAGCCCGTACTTTTCATCCGTCATCAGATCATCCAGCGAGACGACCTGATTGTCGCCGGTCAGATAAGTCGCGATATGATCCGGATACGTGATGCAGACGTTCGGCGTCGTATCCGTCGCAATATTCGTAATCACATCATTATAAATATCCGAATAATCCGTATACAGCCGGATATTCACCGTAATATTCGGATACAGCTCCTCAAAATCTGCAACCGCCTGCTCGTAGATCGCCACCTGCGTCTTGTTCGTATCATTTTTCGCCCAGAACGTGATCTCATATTCCTGCGACTCGTCGAACTCCTCCGGCACCGCGAACGCCTCTTTCGTCTCCTTCGCGCCGTGGCAGGCTGTCAGGGAGAGGACACAGACCAGCATCAGGAGCGCGAAAAAAATCCTTCTTCGCAAGATGCGTAAAGAGCCGTCCGATCGTCCATGCACGATTCTATGCATGGTCTCGTCTAATCGTTCATGCAAAGTTTTATGTGAAGTTCCCTTTGATGATACACGCGAAGTTTTATATGAGGTTCCGTATGATAGTTCATGCGAAGCTTTATGCGCAATACCATCTGATATTTTCCCCTGATATCTATCCATTTGTTTCGACCACCCTGCTCTCCTGAACTCTGTACTCGCTCTGCGGCATATAATAACACATAATACATCACATTCCTGCATTATCCCAGACTTTCCGGTCACCTGGCGATATACGCTTCATAAACCTGCTTTTCTCAGGCCTTCCGCCCGCCACACAGCTCGGCTCTCACATCATCTGTCTCAATCCCATTTTCTCACGCCTTCAGCCCGCCGCGCGACACGCCGGCCATGATCTGTTTTCTAAAAATCAGGAACAGCACGATCAGCGGCACAGAAATCACTACGACCGCCGCCATCATCGCCGGGATATTTTCGCGGCCGAAGCCGTTCTCCCGGATCTCCTGAATCCCATTCGACACCAGATAATAATTCTGGTCATCCGTGATCAGGCGCGGCCACACGTAAGAGTTCCAGCACTCGATCACCTTCAGAATCGTAATCGTAGTGACCGTCGGCTTCGAGATCGGCAGCATCACCTTCCACAGATACTTAAAATCCGAAGTTCCATCCACCTTCGCGGCATAATACAGGCTGTCCGGAATCTGCTCAAAATTCTCCTTCAGCAGATAAATATAGAAAACCGACGTCACCGAAGGCAGGATCAGTCCCGGAAAGGAATTGCGCAGATTCAGATTCGTGATGGTCACAAAATTCGTAATGATCACCAGCTCATTGGGGATCATCATCAGAGAGAGAAAAAACACAAACACCAGATTTTTTCCCCGGAAATCCAGTCGCGCAAACGCATACGCGGACAGTGTAATCACCACCAGCATCACTGCCGTCGTCACCACCGCGAAAAACACCGTATTCGCCAGATACCGCGCCAGCGGCACCTGCGTGAACGCGTCCGTGTAATTCTGCCAGGTCGGCGTCAGCGTAAAAAACTTCGGCACAGACTCTGAACTGTATTCCCCATAGCTCTTCACCGAGGTCAGCACCATCCAGTAAAACGGAAACAGCACAATCAGCGCCCACAGTGCCAGCAGCACCGCCTTCCCCACGCCCACAATCCGGCTCCAGAGGTGCGCACCTTTCTCGATTTTCGCAAAATCATTCATATTAACAAGCCTTTCATTCCGCAGCTACAATATCTAATATCCTCAATAATACTTTCGAATCAATAGCTCTGTCAGCGCACAACGTCCAGCGTGCCGGCTAATGCTGTATTACTGCTGCGCCTTCCTGCTCACCAGCAGGTTAATACATGTGATGGTCAGTATGATCACAAACAGCAGGATCGCCGCCGCAGACGCGTAGGACGGGTAGCCGCCGCTGTCGCCGTAGAGCATGTCGTACACATATCCGACAATCGTGTTCATCTCGGCCGCGTTCAGGTCGGTTCCGAACAGTGCGACGACGTCGCTGTAGGCCTTGAATGCTCCGATGAAGCCTGTAATCACCAGATAAAAAATCATCGGAGAGATCATCGGCAGCGTAATTTTCCAGAAAATCCGGGATTTGGATGTCCCGTCCACGCGTGCCGCCTTATAATACTCCTCATTGACGGACGCCAGGGCTCCGGTCAGAATCAGGATCTTGAACGGCATAACGACCCAGATCGTGTAAATGCAGAGCACCATCATCTTGGCCCAGTACGGCCCATCAATAAAATCAACCGAAGTGCCACCGAAAAAGTTGATCAGCAGGTTAATCATACCATCGCTGTAGGCAGTCTTTTTAAAGAGGATCATAAACACCAGGCCGACGGCCAGCGTGTTGGTAACATAGGGCAGAAAATAAATCGTCTGCAGCAGGTTTCGAAATCGTTTGATTGAATGCAAAGCGACCGAAATCAACAATGCCAGGCCGGTCGAAATCGGCACTGTGATAATTACAAGGATGAAGGTATTTTTTACTGCCTGCAGGAAATAGGGATCATGCAGGACATACGAATAATTATAAATGCCGACACCGTAATAGGTCTGCGATGTGAAATTATATCCTTCCTCAAACGAATAGATAAACACATCGATCAGCGGGTACACCAAAAACGCACCCAGAAACAGAACCGCCGGGAGCAGGTACAGCCAGCCCTTTAAATTTCCAAATCTGCCTTTCGCCATATTCATAGCCGTTCCTCCGTCTCCCTGTCAAACAAAAATACCTTATCCGGCCGCAGGGCAAAGCGGACGGTCGAGCTGGAGGTATCCACCCGGTTTTCCGTACTGATGATGGAACGGACGGTCGGGTTTACGGAGGCGGCGTTGCGTGAAAGCACGCTGATGTCGCGGCCCATCACCTCGACGCCGTTTAACGCGCAGGTAAGCGGGCCGTCCGGACACAGCCGGAAGCCCTCGGGGCGGATGCCGACCCAGACGTCGCGGGTCTGGAGTATTTCTCCGCGCACATCCATCACTCTGTCATCTCCGATATAAAGCCCCCCGTCCCGGATCTGCCCCTCGAACACATTGATCGGCGGCGTCCCCAGGAACTTCGCGACAAACAGATTCGCCGGACTGTCGTAGACCTCCTGCGGCTTCCCGGTCTGCTGTACCACGCCGTCCTTCATCACCACGATCATGTCCGAAATGCTCATCGCCTCGTCCTGATCATGCGTCACGAAAATCGTCGTAATCCCGGTCTCTCTCTGAATCCTGCGGATCTCGTCCCGCGTCTGCAGCCGGAGCCGGGCGTCCAGATTAGAGAGCGGCTCGTCAAGCAGCAGCACCTTCGGTTCCTTCACAAGAGCCCGCGCGATCGCCACACGCTGCTGCTGTCCGCCAGAGAGCTCGCCCGGCCTGCGGTCCATCAGCTGGTCGATCT
This sequence comes from Lachnospiraceae bacterium, assembly GCA_021201665.1. Taxonomy (GTDB): domain Bacteria; phylum Bacillota; class Clostridia; order Lachnospirales; family Lachnospiraceae; genus Choladousia. The sequence continues at coordinate 14,843 of JAJQEO010000009.1, forward strand.
GCACGAGACGCGCCACTTCCTCCGCCTTCGCATTCATCTCCGCTTTCGACAGCCTGTCCTTCCCCTTGCGGTTTTCCAGAGGAAACAGGATGTTCTGCCGCACGCTCAGATGCGGGTAAAGCGCATAATTCTGAAACACCAGGCCAATCCCCCTGTGTTCCGGCGCCAGATGCGTCACGTCTTCCTTTCCAAAGAAGATTTTTCCTTCGGTTGGCACCAGCAGACCGCTGATCAGGTTCAGCGTCGTGCTCTTGCCGCAGCCGGACGGCCCCAGCAGGGCAATCAGCTTCCCATCCGGAACCGTAAAAGTAAAATGGTCAACCGCTACGACATCTTCTTTCTTTTTCCGGTCACGGCTCGGAAATTTCATTGTCAGATCCTGTAAAACAATCTCCATTGTTTCCTCCGCTCTGTAGAAAATAGCACTCGTCAAATGGTTGAAAATCAGTCCAACGTTTTTTATGGTAATAATAAGCTGCATTCATTCCGTATTCCTACGCAATTATATGTCCGTACTCGCACAACGAGTATGGACGAAGGCCGCGCCCCCTCGCCGGGGTGGCATCCCGCACTTCGTACGGGATATACCTCGCCGGGGTGGCATCCCGCACTTCGTATGGGATATACAATCGCGCAGCGATTTTTAGTTGCGCGGCTTTCCGTATTATAACACAATCACATTATCGCGACAACCTGTAATCTGTCATTCATCGCCTGCCGCCCTTTCTGGCAGTCTTTTTTTCAGCCTTCTTTTCATCCTTCTCCATATCTCCGGCATCCGTATCAAATGGCCAGGACACCTTTTCCAGCTTCGCGCGGATGTTTTCATTCAGTCTGGCCGCAAATGCTTCGGCCTGCTCCGCCTCGTCTGCGGAAAAGCCCTTCAGACAGACCTTTTTGCATTCCTCCAGGGCGCGGTTGATCTCTTCTGTATAGTCGGCTGCCTTGTCCAGCAATTCAATTACAAGTCCTTCTTCCGAGTCCAGTTCAAAATCGATCAGCTTTTCCCGTTTAAGACGGCTCAGTGCACGCGATGCCTTCTGCACATTCAGTCCAGCCAGCTCCGCCATCTCCCTGCGGCCCGTGAACTGTCTGACATTTTCAAATAGCAAAAGCAGCAGTGCATCCTCCGGCGTGATCTGCCGGAGCATGGCGGCCAGCCCCAGCTGATATTCCAGAAGCTTTCCAAAATAGTAGACATCCGCCAGTACTCCCCTTGTCTCGCTGACGGATCTTCCGGCCAGCCTAAGGCTCTCCTCTCCGAGCTTCGACGTCCCCGGTGCGACTGAAGGCATGACAAACCCGTCCCACGCCGTGCTGATCAGGAACATCCGCACCTTCTGCTTCACTTCCGCGTAGTCTTCCTCATAGACATCCCGGTAAAAGGCGTTGTAATAGTCAAATACCGTACTCTTCATTTTGACGGTATTGCTGATGCTGATCCCCTGCGAGACGAGACTGTCCTTGCGCTTCATATAATAATAGACCGGCGCCTGGACCGCGTATATGGCCCCGGCATAGCGGATATATTCCAGATTAAACAGAAAATCCTCACACCAGCTGAGCTCCTCGTCCATGCGGATCTGGTGCTCCTCGATGATCGAACGGCGAAACAGCTTGTTCCAGAGGACTCCGTAATAAAAATCCGCCGGATTCTCTATCATATAGGAAGCAAATTCCCTGCGGTCCATGACATGGTCCGCGTCAATATCCCCCTTCTGGGAAAGCCGTTTCCCTGTCACCCGGTAAAAATCCCCAATCACCAGATCGCAGCCCTTTTCGATCGCCGGACGTGTCAGCAGCTTTGTCGAGTCCGGCGTCAGCCAGTCGTCGCTGTCCGCGAACTGCACATACTCCCCCTGCGCCAGATCCAGTGCCCGGTTCCGGCTCGCGGAAACTCCCGCGTTTTCCTGATGGATCACGCGTACTCTCCGGTCGCGGGCGGCATATTCATCCAACAGCGCACCCGTGCCGTCCTCACTTCCGTCATCTACCAGCAGAATCTCCAGTTTCTGATATTCCTGATTTAAAATGCTGTCCACGCAGCGTCCGATGTAGTCCTTCGCATTGTATACAGGGACAATAATACTTACCAGTGGTTCCATCTTTTCCCTCCGAATTTATTTCTGCACTGTCCGCTGCAGCGGGCAGCTCCTGCCCAAATAAGAGTAACAATTAATTTCTTGCTTGTCAATCTGTGGAAATGTTAAAAATTTCGGTAACCATCCAGCGTAACAATTCAGAGCCGCATCGAACCGAAAAGACGCGAAGTGTCGGCCGAGGCAACGCACAGACCTGTGGTCTGCCGTTCCAAATAACTGTAAATTCGTAGCTGCGAAGGTACTGAATAGTTACGTATATTTCTGAAAAAATCCCCTGTCACATGACATTTCATATGGCAGGGGATTCCGAATTAAACAATACAGTGTACTCTATGGTGCCAGTTTATCAGCCGGCTTTGGCTGACTTCGCGCTCTTGGGATTGGCCGCCCAGAGTTCTTCCGCGGCAGGCGTCCAGTTTTCGGCGTAAGGCGTGGTCTTGTCGCACAGATCGTCCACGCTCTCCGGGCTCTGGTAATCGGTATTTACGGCTCCGGTCTTTTTCACCATGGCGCGCAGGCGCTCCGGATTTTCCAGCATCGGGCAGGGGCGCAGCATGTTCTCGTTGAACGGCTGGTTATCGTGATAGGCCTGGAAAAGCGGACTTTTCAGCGCGTCCTTGAGTGAGGTGGTCTTGATGTTGCAGTTGGAATAATGGATAAACACGCACGGCTCCACGTCGCCCTTCGCGTTGATATGCATGTACAGCCGGCCTCCCGCGATGCAGCCGCCTACATACTCTGCGTCATTCTGGAAGTCCAGAGTGAACATAGACTTTGTCCCACGGTATTCGCGAATCTTGGCGTAGACCTTTTTGCGCTGCTCAGGGGTGGGCAGAAGGTCAGGCGACGCGTCGTTCCCGACCGGCATGTAATGGAAGAACCAGGTGAAAAACGCTCCGCACTCGATCAGATGGTCGAAGTATTCCTCGCTGCAGATGCTGTCCACGTTCGCGGAGGTATAGCAGGTGGACACGCCGAACGGAAGTCCGCGGTCCTTCAAAAGCTTCATGGCGTGCATGACCTTCTGATAAATGCCGTCGCCGCGTCTGCCGTCATTGGCCGCTTCCGAGCCTTCCACGCTGAATGCCGGGATGAAGTTTTTCACCCGCAGAATCTCGTCGCAGAATGCCTCATCAAAAAGAGTTCCGTTGGTAAATGCCAGGAACTCGCAGTCCGGATGCATCTCGCACAGCTTAATTATATCCTTTTTCCGCACGGTCGGCTCGCCGCCGGTGTAGATGTACATATAAACGCCCAGTTCCTTGCCCTGGCGGATGATGGAGTCAATCTCCTCGAGCGTCAGGTTCAGCTGATGGCCGTACTCCGCCGCCCAGCAGCCGGTGCATTTCAGGTTGCAGGCGCTTGTCGGATCCAGAAGAATCGCCCAGGGAACGTTGCAATTATGCTCCTTTGCGTAGTCCTTCTGGATCGCGGTGCCCTTCAGGCTGGCGTTGATGATGAAATTTTTAAAGAAGGTCTGGCGCACGTCCGGATCCAGTTCATACATGCGCAGGATCAGCTTATACCAGTTGTTGTCCTTATCCGAAATCGCTTTGCGGATCGCGTTTCTCTGTGCCGAATAGTATTCCTTCGGCATGTACTTATCCACCAGCTCCATCAGCTTCGGGATGTTCGTCTCCGGATCCTTCTCCAGATAATTCAGTGCCTTCGTCGCCACGATTTCTGTGGCTGACAGCTTTGCTTTGTCTGTAAGCTTCATCGTTTCTCTCTCCTTTTCTCTCCGACTTTTCATCGGACATCCATCTGCGAATCAGACAGGGAGCGTTCTCTCACCCTGTCCTGAGTTCTCGATTTGCTTCGCAAATCGGAACATACCGAAGTTCTCGATTTGCTTCGCAAATCGGAACATACCGAAGTTCTCGATTTGCTTCGCAAATCGGAACATACGCCGCTATGGCATATAAATATTCCCTTCGGCACGCCAATATGCCCCGGGATTTTTCACTGGTACTGGTCGGTCGGGCCTGAAAAACGATCCAGTATCTTTACTGTATAAACGGCAACGCAGAGGTTCAACAGACCCTCCAGAAGCACCGCCAGGCCGGTAAATGTCATCGTGAGGTCAGCCCCGTCAAACGGATCAACCACCAGGATCATGCCAAAAATGCCAGTCAGAACCGCGATGAGCAGAATCCGCCACCAAAGGGTAAGTCCGAACTTCTTTGCGTCGATCGACATCTGAATCCGGAACAAGGCGTCCGTCAGGATCACCAGACCCAGTACGGCGTATAACAGCTCCTGATAGGAGCTCCCGCGGATCAGAATCAGCAGTCCCAGCGCAATCATCAAAATCCCGAAGGCAAAATCATACTGAAATGCCAGACAGTAAAAGTCTTTGGAAAAATATCCGACCATTTTGATGATTCCGTCCGCAATAAGGATTGCTCCCAAAAATCGGATCAGGACATCCATCGGGCAGTCCGGATTAAAAAGCAGTAAGACGCCGAGCACACAAATGACAAGTGCAATGACGATGTAGCCGTTTCGCGCTATTTTCAAAGTCCTAAGAGAATCCATGCCGCCCTCCTTTCTTCAAACTGCTAAGAGAATCCATCCAATCCTGCCATCTTCAGAGTGCCAGAAGAATTCATACTGCTCTCCTGTTTTCAGAATTACTAAGAGAATCCATACGAACCCTCGTCCTTTCGACAGGATTTTACTAAATATTTCAAAAAATAAATACAGACAAAAAAGGAACAATGCCCAAATTTCAGACATTGTCCCCGATTTGACCAGGTTTGGCCGAGCGCACGTGCCGCCTGGAACAGCTGCACATTTTTTCACATTGTTTCGGATGCCGCCTGACGAAGAAGCTCCATGACCCGCCTGATGTCAACCGCCAGATCCTCCTTCATTCCATGCTCCAGCCAGTCCAGCAGCATGCCCTCCAGCAGACATTTCTGATAATTCCGAACCAGACGGGCGTCATCCTCCGAGAGCTTCTGAAGCTCCGGCAGCAGCTCCGCGCGAAGTACATAATTTGAAACCATATAGTCACACAGCTGCTCAAGCTGATGCTGCAGCACCGCCCGGTCCAGAGAGCGATAAATATGGAGAATTGCCCGTTTATTTTCCCGGAGCATATCTACGATCTGCGCCAGGCCGTCCGCCAGGTCCTCAGCCGCTTTGGAAATCGATGAGGGATCCGCCAAATCACTGTGAGGGGAATCTTCCATAGCTCCCTTCATAATCCGATCCATTTCCCGTTTAAACGCGTATTCCATGACGTCCGTGATATCCCGGAAATGATAATAAAAGGTATTCCGGTTAATCCCGCACCGTTCCACGATATCCTTCACCGTAATTTTGGTAAACGGCCGCTCATTCAGCAGTTCAAAAACTGTCTGAATGATCAGTTCTTTTGTCATTATCGCCATAAAAAATCACGTCTTACCCTTTTATTTCTGCCGATGACCTCTGTGCTTTCCGCATGAGCGATGCCTTATATCTGCGGTCTCAGGCTCTGACAATGCCATGCATCTGCGATCTCCGGTGCATACAAAGCCATATTTCTGCTGTCCAGGACAAGAGCGACATTTCTGTCTGCGATCCCTGACACAGACGCCCCCGCATAGCTGTGATTTTCTGTTTTGTCATCTTCCGCAGATCCGGTCAATCCGCTCCAGTTCTTCTGCCGTAAAATCCCGATGCTCCGCCGCAGAAATGTTCTCCGCGATCTGCTCCGGGCGCGACGCGCCGATCAGGACGGACGCGACACCATCGTCCTTTAAAATCCAGGAAAGCGCCATCTGTGCCAGTGTCTGTCCCCGCTCAAGAGCCAGATCGTTGAGTGCCTGTATCTGCCCTAAGCGTTCCTCAGTCAGGTCATCCGCCTTCAGAAAGCGCGGATCGCGGCCGATCCGGCTGTCCGCCGGGATGCCCTTCAGATATTTGTCCGTCAGCAGTCCCTGCGCAAGCGGGCTGAAAGCGATGATGCCCATACCGATCTCCCGGCAGCAGTCCTTCACGCCGTCGTCCTCAATCGAACGGTCAAAGATCGAATAGCGTCTCTGGTTGACGATCAGAGGGCAGTGCAGCTCCTTCATAATCGTCATCGCTTTCCTCGTATTCGCCTCGTCATAATTGGAAATCCCGGCATAGAGCGCTTTTCCGCTCCTGACGATGAGCGCGAGAGCTTCCATCGTCTCTTCGAGCGGTGTCTCCGGATCCATCCGATGGTGGTAGAAAATATCCACATACTCCAGCCCCATTCTCTTCAGGCTCTGGTCCACGCTGGCAGTCAGATATTTTTTGCTCCCCCAGTCGCCGTAGGGTCCCGGCCACATCCCATAGCCGGCCTTCGTCGTGATCACCAGCTCGTCGCGGTAGGGAAGAAAATCCTCTTTCAGAATCTTCCCCAGATGCTCCTCCGCGCTCCCCGGCACCGGACCGTAATTATTTGCCAGGTCAAACTGCGTGATCCCCAGGTCAAACGCCGTGCGGCACATGGCCTTCATCGTGTCATAATTGTCCTTGCTCCCAAAGTTGTGCCAGAAGCCCAGGGAAACGGCGGGAAATTTCAGGCCGCTCTTTCCCACCCGGTTGTATGTCATCTTTTCATAACGCCTGCCATTGGCTGCATATACATCGCCCATCTGATGTCCCCTCCTTATTTTCTGCGCTTTTGTGCTGCCAGGCACCATAGGGATGCCATGCTGCCGGTTGTTCTTCTATATTCCGTGCTGTATACTCTCGTTCAGCGCTCCGAATCGATGTCTGTGCTTCCGCACCTTTGCTGTATCCTGCTCAGTACCTGCCTCTTCGGCTCAATCACATGTTCCGCTATCCTTACAATCACTGCCCAGCTTCATGCTCCATCATTTTCATAGTAGCTGCTTAGCTGCGTACTCCGTCATCCTCATAACTCAATGCTTAGCTGCGTACTCCGTCATCCTCATAACTCAATGCTTAGCTGCGTGTTCCGTCATCCTCATACTCGATGCTCATCAGCGTCAGCCCGTGTGCCTGCGCGGTGTCCCCCGCGAGGCTGCGGTCCTTCGCTTCCAGAATCTTCGGAATTTCTTCCGGCTCCAGCCTTCCGCCGCCGACTTCAAGAAGCGTCCCCACAATGATACGCACCATGTTGTAGAGAAACCCGTTGCCGCAGATGCGTACCATGATCATGCCGCCAGTTTTTTCCGGGCAAAATCTGTCGTTGCCCGATTGTCTTTCTGTATCTGTCTGGACATCTTTGTCTCCCTATTGCGTTTCCCCTTTTGCCAAAAATCCGACATTTTCCGGCTGGCTTTCCCCTGTTGGCAAAAATCCGACATTTTCCGGCTGGCTTTCCCCTGTTGGCAAAAATTCGCAGTTTTCTGACGGATTCTCCCCGTCCGGCAAAAGAAAGTTCCACTGTGGCTGTATGGATGCATCCCCTTCGTCATCGCAGGCCGCGCGGCAGGGCATAATCCCTGCTGCACTCCTTGCTTTTTCTGCAAGACTCGCATCGTTTTGAGCCTCCCGGCCGCAATGTGGTTTCTCCGCCGTAAAAGCAGTCGGATCCGGCTCGAATAACACGTCCAGGCTGTAGATCGTCCGTACCCGGTTTTTGACTTCCGGCTTGTTCGTGCAGAAGCTTGTGAAATCGTGTGTCCCGACCAGGTAAGAGGCTGCCCGCCGCATTTTCTCCACATCGAGATCCCAGTGGTAAAAAAGGGAGTACAGCCGATTGATCGGATCCGGGAATCGACGGTAGCAGATTTTGTATTCGTAAGTCTTCCGGGTCTTTCGGAAACGGGGGTGAAAATCCGGCGCGACCTCGCGGGAATCCTGAATGCGGATATCCGCAGGGAGACGCGTGTTCAGCGCGTACGAAATGCGCTCCGCAGGCATGCGGGCGGAGGTGTCAAACACAGCCACATTCCCTCTCGCATGTACGCCGGCGTCCGTGCGGCTCGCGCCCAGCACATAGATGTCCTCGCCCAGCAGCTCACTGAGATGCCGGTTCAGCACGCTCGAAACCGAGACGCCATTCGGCTGCACCTGCCAGCCGCAATAATTCGTGCCGTCATAAGCGACAATCAATTTTACACGTTTCACTTTTTTACCACCCAAGTGCCGTAAACAACATGGTCTCCACAATATTAAGCCGACTTACCAGGAGCATCACCAGAAAATATGCCAGCAAAATCAGGTATGCAAAACGATCCCTGCTCTTGTACACGAGCGGACGCATTTTTGTCCTGCCCTCGCCGCCGTGATATCCTCTCGCCTCCATGGCCATAGCCAGGTCATTGGCGCGGCGGAACGCAGAAATAAACAGCGGCACCAGCAGCGGAATCATATTTTTTGCCCTCTGCAGCAGATTGCCCGACTCAAAATCGGCGCCGCGCGCCTGCTGTGCTTTCATGATTTTGTCCGTCTCCTCGAGAAGTATCGGGATGAATCGCAGCGCGATGGACATCATCATCGAAATCTCATGGATCGGCATGTGCAGCTTTTTCAAAGGAGACAGGGCTTTTTCCAGGCCGTCTGTCAGGTCGTTCGGCGTGGTCGTCAAGGTCATCACGGACGAGCCGATGATCAGATAAATCAGCCGCACGGCCATTGAGACCGCTGTCTTGATCCCCTCCACCGTGATCTGGAAAACCCAGAATTTTATCACAACCGTCCCCGATACCAGAAACAGGTTAAAAATAACGGTAATCATCAGCAGCATGATGATGGCTCTTAAGCCCTTGATCATAAATTTAAACGGAACCTTTGACGTTTTTATCACGGCGGCCAGGAACAGGGTCGCCACCAGGTACGCCTCAATTTTCCCGAACGCAAACAGCGAGATGATAAACACCAGTGTTCCTGCGAGCTTTACTCTTGGGTCCAGTTTATGAATGACGGAGTCCGTCGGATAATATTGGCCTAACGTAATCTCTCTTAACATGGTTTTCTTCTTTCCATATTTTCATATATTTGTTTTTCTTCCTGGTCCAGGGCAGGCGGAATTCTCTGAGCCATGCAGTCAGAATCGTGTCGTCAGAATCGTATCCCTGAGCGGTTTCGCCCAGAGCGCATCATCGAAGTCGAAAAATACTCCTGCCTTTTCATTCATTCCGTGCGAACGCAGGCAGAAAGAAACCGGCATTCCCCGGCACTCTTCTGTTTATAAAAATCAATCACTTTGCCTGCTCAATTTCACGCAGGTATTTTGCAATACTCTTCGCTGCTTCCTCCGCAGTCGCGGCATCTGTATCAACATCCCAGCCCAGGGCGGAGAGCTCATGCATGAGGTAAATCTCCTGAGGCGCGGCCAGCCCTACTGCTTCCAGCTCCTGATAATGGCGAAAGACCTTCCTCGGCTCATCGTCGTACAGCACCTCGCCCTTATTCATCACAATAATGCGCTCCACGTAGCGGGCGACGTCCTCCATGCTGTGTGATACCAGCACCACCGTGATCTTCCGCTCCCGGTGCAGGCGCGCCACCTGATCAAGGATCTCGTCCCGTCCGCGCGGATCCAGTCCCGCAGTCGGCTCGTCCAGCACCAGGACCTCCGGCTCCATGGCCAGAATCCCGGCGATCGCCGCACGTCTTTTTTGTCCGCCGGAAAGATCAAAGGGAGATGCCTTGTAATACTCCTCGCCCAGCCCGACCATTTTCAGGGCGTCCGCCGCTCGCCGTTCGATTTCCTCCTGGTCAAGCCCCAGGTTTTTCGGACCAAAGCAGACGTCTGTAAACACATCGGTCTCAAAAAGCTGATATTCCGGATACTGAAACACCAGCCCGACCTTGCCGCGCAGCTGCTTCATGGAGTAACCTTCCGCGTAAATATTTTCTCCATTATAATAAATCGTCCCTGAGGTCGCCTTCAGCAGGCCGTTTAAATGCTGGATCAGCGTCGACTTCCCGGAGCCGGTATGCCCGATGATCCCGATAAACTGCCCATCCGGCAGCTCCAGATTGATATCCTTCAGGGCATGCTGCTCAAACACCGTGCCGTCGCTGTAGGTATAATTCAAATGCTCGATCCTGATGGACACGTTATTTCCTCCTGTCTATGTGCCGCCCGGTATTCCTGCAAGGCCTCCACCAGCTCCTCGTTCGAGAGGATATCCGGCCGCAGGTCGAAACCCATTTCCCTCAGATCATGCGTCACCAGTGTCGCCTGGGGTACGTCCAGCCGGTAAGCTTTCAACTCCTCCACGCGCCCGAAAACCTCATGCGGCGTCCCCTGCATGACAATTTTCCCCGCGTCCATGACAATCACCCGGTCCGCGTCGATCACTTCTTCCATATAATGCGTAATCAGGATCACTGTCACATGCTCCTTCTGATTCAGCTCATGAACCGTCCGGATAACCTCTCTACGACCATTCGGATCCAGCATCGCGGTCGGCTCATCCAGCACAATACATTTGGGCTTCATCGCCACAACGCCCGCGATCGCCACGCGCTGCTTCTGCCCGCCGGAAAGCTTGTTCGGCGAGTGGGAACGGTACTCCCACATGCCGACCGCGCGGAGGCTTTCCTCCACACGCTGCCAGATTTCCTCCTGCGGCACGCCCATATTCTCCGGGCCGAAGCCGACGTCCTCATCCACGATTGTGCCGATGATCTGGTTGTCCGGATTCTGGAAAACCATACCCGCACTCTGACGGATCTCCCAGAGCTTCGACTCATCCTGCGTGTCTTTACCATCCACCCAGAGGGTTCCCTCGCTCGGCAGCAGAATCGCGTTGATATGCTTCGCCAGCGTGGATTTACCCGAGCCGTTATGCCCTAAAATCGCGATAAAATCCCCGGCCTCCACGTCCAGATCCACGCCGTCGACCGCCCTCTGCTTCGACTCCACATTGCCATTCTCATCATATTTTAAATAATCAAAAGCAAGCTTTGCAGCTTTGATAATTCCCATTTTCTATCCTCATAATGATCCGGCTGGTACTCACGGATGTCCGGCTGTTTTACAGCGTAAAAACTCGATACGCTTAAAAAACAGACCCTCTTGCAGCGCAGCTGGCCGACTCCCGAGTGCGCCATTCGTCTCTCCGACCGTGCTGTAAACGTATGATCGGAGTTCGGTTAACAGTCCTTGCTATACACTGCCCGATTATAACAACTCATACGACAAAATGCAAGGTGAAATATTGAGTCAGTTCTTCCACAGAATCTGTAGCCTCTCCTTTTGAATCTTATCCTAATTTAATGATTTGCTGCCTGAAAAAGCCGACAGAACTGTTCTGTCGGCTTTTAAGTTTTAATTAATGTACGGCAGCTGGCTTTTACAATAAATTTCAACCGCCTGAATAAATTCTTCCGCTGTAATTATCTGTTCTTCTGCTTCTTCTCTCGTTGCTGTATAGAAGTCATCATAGTCACTTGCATGTCTGATTTCCTCAGCTTCTGCAATTCTTCTTCCAAGTGACCTCGGGAACACTTCTGTCTTTACATATTCCTTATTAAAGTTTCCCAGGGCATCCTTGTGCCTCTTATAGGCTTTTCCGTTCAATGCATGGACAGCGTTTATGGCGTAAAATATTGCATAATAAGCCCTATTATTGGCTGCTTTGTAAGACTCAGCATCAAAGAGCACTTTTGCGGACTTCAAAGCTTCCTTCGCTGAGTCCACCCGTATAATACCAGATCCCGCTGTGTCCCAGTACTCTCATGCTGTTCCATATAGCATTCCCCTTCCCTATTCACATCGGCGTAAAACGGATAATTTTTCATCCACTGCAAAAAGTGTGCTTCACTTTTGGCTATAGGCTTAATATCCAGGTCGTTATCCATGTTAAAATCATATGTCATATTGGAGAGCTGATGACGATAGTTTTTTATTTCCATATCTGAAAGATTCAGCAATATCATAATATCTATATCCGATTCCGCATTGTAATCGCCCCTGGCATACGAACCATACAAGATTACACGCCTGAGATACTTCCCATATATTTCATATACTTCATCTGTATATCGTTCTAATAGTCCTTGTATATTCCGCATAATATCTTCACCGATCCTTTCTGAACATTCGGGTGATTCGTGGGTACTTATATGTATCATAGCACAGATAAACTCAAAATACCATTTGAAATTCTTTTTCAGTATACAAATTATCAGCATAAAAACTCTTCAAAAACAGGCTCCGTCTTGCTACGTGTCCTTTCATTACAAAATCCTGCACCTCGCTAAAATGCAATTTCTTTGCCAGCGCTCTCGAGGCCTGGTTATCCGGCTGGATCCGCAGATAAATTTCATCCGCGTCCAGCCGTTCATAGGCATATGCCAGTGCGGCCCGGCACATTTCCGTTCCAAACCCCTGCCGCCGATACGCACAGTCCAGCATGTACTGAAGCTCCAGAGCATTTCGGGACCGCACCATTTCCGGGGCTTCCTGTGTTTTGGGTTCAGGCAGTTCCCGGGTGTTTTGTGGTTCTGATAAATCCTGTCCATCTGGAATTCCTGTTCCCGGCAATCCTGTTGCCGGCAATCCTGTTCCCGGCAAAAATCGTTCCGCTCCTTCCAGCCCTCTCCGCAGATCCAACCGAAATGTCATATACAAAGCTGCTGCTTTCATATGTCCACTTTCCGCAGAATCTCCCTTGGCAGCTGTCAATTGCCCACTTTCCGCAGGATCTTCCCTGGCAGCTGCCAATTGTCCGCTTTCCGCAGAATCTTCCCTGGCAGCTGTCAATTGCCCACTTTCCGCAGACCCTTCCTCAGATGCCGTCCGCCGCCCGCTTTCTGCAAAATCTTTTTGAGTTGCCATCCCAAAATCCCACGGCGCGAACCCGCAGCAGCCAATCAGTTTTCCTTCATAAAGCACACTCCACAGACCATATCCCTGCAAACGGTAAGCAGTTTTTATATAGGAAGAAAGACGCTCCTCAGAAAATACATCCGCATTCGCAGACAGATTTTCCACGGCTCCGCTCTCGTTTCCAATATGTATCAGCTCCGGCAGATCCTGCTCCGTCATCTCCCGGATTTCCAGGCGTTCTGTCCTGGCAATCACGGCAGGCAGCCCCTGTGCGCGCAGCATCCACTCTTCCAGATATCTCGCGTCAACCTCCTCAAAGCCTTCCAGGACCAACGCAGCGCCGTCGAACCAGGAACTGCCACTATTTTTATCGTCACTATTCTTACTGTCGCTGTTTTTATTGTCACTATTTTTATTTTCGCGATTTTCAGTGAAGCCATCCGAAAAATCCCCTTTGGTTTTTGGGCGATCAGTCACTCCGCTCAACGCACACCCCTGACGAGAGTCCAGAGAGTTCGTATAAGTGAAATCCATACAGATGGCTTCCGTATGAGAACAGCCAAAATAAACAATCCCCATTCGGGCAAGTTCTTTCCCTCTGGCGGCTGAATCCGTGAGGACAATGGTCTTAAGTCTGTCAAATTTTGCAAGTTCCCAGATTCCCTGTCCCTGTGCCATAAAGGTGCAGGAAATTCCGTCTTTTTTCAAGGTCTCCGCCAACAGGCGGACTTCATTTTCCCAATCCGGCTGTAAATCAAAGACCACATGCCGCAAAGCTTTTCCGCTTTGAATCATCCGCAACGTTTCCCTCCGCTCTACCAGTCTCGTAAAGCTGGTTGATCATAAATCTGTAATCAACTAATTATTCACCTTAGGCTCAAAAAAATCAACAGGAAATTTTGCTCTTGTCATCCCCTCCATGCAATGGTAAAATGGGAAGGACTGCGGCAGGTCACCTGGCTCGTCGCTTCGTGGGAATAAAGCAGCATCCCTGCGGGCAGACACTTTCAGATAAATTTTCAGAATAATAAACGAGGTACGATATGGCTGGATACATCGTAAAAGTAACCCTTGAAGACACGCATCCTCCCGTCTGGAGACGGCTCGTTCTCCCGGACGGCATCACATTTTATGATCTGCACCGGGTGCTTCAGGCAGCCTTCGAATGGGACGACTGCCATCTCCATGATTTTCAGACATCGGACGGCAATATCACCATCTCCCTGCCGGAAGCCCGGACAAGCGGGGAAGAGCTGCCGGAGAAAAGCACCACCGTCGACGACTTTCTGAAAAGCTGCAAATGGATCCGCTATACCTACGATTTCGGCGACGACTGGCGGCATAAGATCGTGTTCGAAAAGGAAGACCCGGCCTATGACAAACGGTACGCGGCCGTCGTCAAGGCAAAAGGGGATTCCTTTATCGAGGATGGCTGGGACGAGGACGGCTGTATTGAACGCATCCCGTTTTCCATGGAAGATGTCAATGCCGCGCTTGAGCGGATGTCCTTTAAGAAAAAAAAGAGTTCGAAGCGCCAGAGCGAGGCCATGCAGGTTGAGGAAGACCGCAAAATGATTTCCGATATGGTCACGCTTGTCCGCCAGCTGCAAAAAAATGCAGGGATGCGCGAGCAATCGGACTTCGAAATTCTGTCCGGGATTCTAAGCGGCACGCTCAAACCAGAGGATCTGCTTCCGCCGGAGCAGCCCATAGTGTTTCGAAACAATCACACCGTCTCCAAAACAGATCAGAATATTGACGACTGGTTTGATTTTGCGGACGCCATGCATGAGAAAGAATCTGCGCAGGAAAAGGGAAATTCCGAGTCTGCCTCTAAGAGTACAGGCACGGGAACGAAAAAAAGCTCTGCATCAGCTCCCGGGAGTACGGCCGCCAGAAAGGAAAAAAGCTCTGCGGAAGCTTCTAAAAGCACAGCCGCAGGGAAAGAAAAAGACTCTGCGGCATCCCCGAAAAATTTCCCCTCCCCGGAGGGAAGATATGAACAGATGGTTCTGCCCGGGATTCAGATCCCGGATCCTCCTGCCAGGCGCCAGGCGGTCTCTAAATCAAACAGCCAGCCGGAGGATTATCGCATTGACGTGATTTGGTCCGATAAGACTGTTCAGACTTTGATGTCCGGCCAGCCGGACAAGACCTTGTCCGATTTTTGCAAATACTGCGCCATTGATAAAAAGAAATGGTCGGGAAATGTCAGCAAGAAGAACAAGGCCGCACTTGTCATTGACGCGCTCCGGCAGTACCCGGACTGTCTGCATTTTATTTTTTATCGTGAAGAATATGAATGGCTCCGCCAGAACTGTCTCTCGCCCGGAGTCAACCTCCCGCTGCCCGAAGCCGCAGCGGTTGTCGGCAAAATGCTGAATCTCGGATTCGCCGAAATCCACTTCTGGATGGAAGGCAGTACGGAAATCGCCGAGATTGCGGTCGCTTCAGATCTGGAGTCCGTGCTGCCGGCAGCAAATGGCAAACAGTTGAAAAAAATTCATACAGCCATTGACCAAAACAACACCTCCCTGACTGCCCTGATGGCTCTCTATGGAATCGTGGAAATTGAAAAGTTTTTTGAGATGTACCCTCATTCCTTTAAGGTCTGCAGGGATGTTGATGATTTTCGACGTTACATCTACTGGCATCGCCGGTATAACAACACCCTCTTTACTGTCTCGGATTCTAATGGGAAAAATTACATGGCACATCCGCTCGTCGATGCCCCTGCCGCCATGCGGCAGTATATGAAGCATCCGGAATTATCCTGCCGGCGTTTTTCAGACGAGGAAATCAAGGATATCATCCGCGGAGTCTGCTGCTACTATATGGAATGGGAGTTTTATTATTGTGAGCTTCTGGATGTCACCAATCATAACGTGTCTGAGACCGAGGCTCGGATGACCAAAACCTATAAAATGGTGCAGGCCGGCGCTTCTCTCGACGAGATCGCAGCCTGCTGCCTGGAAAGTCTGGACTATCCCAAAAAACCGGCCCTGGCAGATGATGTCCACATCTGGCTGGATGCGATGCAGCTGTCGATGGAGACAACGCTCCCTCTGTTTCACGGCCATACCAGAACCGAGATGCTGATGCAGCATGAGTATGACGTGGATGCGCTTGCTCTTTTTTCAGACAAAAAGCGCAAAAAACCGACGAAGTCAACCAGAATTATGGATTTCGATCCCGAGCTGCAGTTGATCCTTTATTATCTGTACCTGAACGAAGAGGGAACCCCCGATCAATATGACAAATTTCTAAAAGAGATCGGGTGCGCGAATTACCAGGTCCGCTATCTTCAGATCCTTGAACTGATAGATGACGAACAGTTTGACCGCGCCACAGACGAGGCAAGGGCCCTGATCGCGGAATCCAGAAATGACAGCCTGAAAGACCTGCTCTCCGAAATCCAGGACTATCGTGAGATGGCGAGTGCTGATCCTGACCTGTATGACGACGAGGAGGATGGGGAGGACGATGCATGGGATCCGGAAGAGGATGCGCTGTTCAGAAAGATGTTTGCAGGCCGCTCAGGTTTTTCACTGGAAGGACCACCGCCTGACAAAATCGCATCCGTACCAAACACCCCCTATCGGCGCGAGCAGCCTAAAATCGGGCGGAATGATCCCTGCCCCTGCGGAAGCGGCAAAAAATATAAGCAGTGCTGCGGGAAAAACGGATAGGGGAGCGTCCGTGCGCATCATAAACCAGCAGTACTGATCCGTTTTATAACAGGATCGTAGATGGGAACGTCCCTGCACATCATAAACCAGCCCGAATGCAAAGATTGTGCATCAGGGTGATCCAATTATGGCTTCTTTGCGGAGCATGGGCAATGCGGGCATCTCGGAATCAGGCCTGCTGCTTCGCGGGAATAAAATATCATATGTCCACACTTGCGCAGCAAGTATGGACGCAGGCAATGTTCCGATTTGCGAAGCGAATCGAGAACGGTACCGCGCCTTGCGCGAAGCGCAACTTTAATGCGCGGCTTTATTGTATCTTAAGCATAAATATAAGAAAGGAATATAGACATGGCACAGAATCCAGTAGTTACCATCACCATGGAAAACGGAGACGTAATGAAAGCGGAGCTTTATCCGGACATCGCGCCGAACACTGTAAACAATTTTATCAGTCTTGTGAAGAAGGGCTTTTATGACGGCCTGATCTTCCACCGCGTGATCAGCGGCTTTATGATCCAGGGCGGATGCCCGCAGGGGACAGGCACCGGCGGCCCCGGCTATTCCATCAAGGGCGAATTTGCACAGAATGGCGTCGTCAACACGCTAAAGCATGAGCCGGGCGTACTCTCGATGGCGCGCGCGATGCACCCGAACTCCGCAGGAAGCCAGTTCTTCCTCATGCACAAGGCCGCCCCGCATCTGGACGGTGCTTACGCCGCCTTTGGGAAAGTGACCGTGGGCATGGATATCGTCAATAAGATCGCCGGGACGCCGACCGATTACCGCGACCGCCCGCTTACCGATCAGCGCATCGCCTCCATGACTGTGGAAACCTTCGGGGTTGAATATCCAGAGCCAGTGAAGATGTGAAAAAAGAGAGCGTCCCCGCCTTTCTCATGATTGGCAGGGACTCCCTCTCCGATTTGCATCATCAAATCAAAGTGACTACAGATCCACAATCCTCCCGGTATGGTGTACCGCCGGCAGAAATTTCCCCAGGACATCCGCAGTGCGCAGCCGCAGGCTGGAGGTGTTGACACATGGATGGCAGCCGAAATACTCCGGCTTCGTCACATCACGGTCAATCAGCAGCTGCACCCGGTTGTCCTTATCATTCATCAGTCCCATGATACTCACCGATCCCGGATGGATGTCCAGAAATTCGACCATATAGGACTCATCCGCAAAGGAAAGACGCGGCGACTCGATCTGCCTGGAAAGTTCTTTCGTCACAAACTTCTTTTTTCCAGGCATCAGGAGCAGATAAAACGTAGTCTTCTGGCGGTTGCATAAAAAAAGATTCTTGCAGATCTCAATCCCGAACAGTTCATCGACGCCCTTGCAGTCGTCGATCGTCATCGCGGCCTCATGATCCGCCCGGTCATAGGGAATCTGCAGCTTATCCAGCAGGTCATAGGTCGCGATCTCCCGCCTCTGCCGCCCGGTCTCATCCACCGGTCTTCCGTGATAAATTTCCATAAATGACTCCTTTCGTGGCTGTATCGGATCGGGCAGGAGGCGACTTTTCGCCTCCTACTCGCCAGCGCGAGCTGCGTCCAATGTCATAAGGGTGCTACAACGCCAGTGGCACGCAGGACCGTTTAGCGCGAACCGAAATGAAGTGTAAAAGTGTATACCCTTATGATGTGGGCGACAGTCGGAAAATTTCCTTGCCCGGCTCTGCGCATAAAAAAGGTAATCCAAAATGTCAACCCATATAGAAAAGCGTCTCCCTGCGAGACGCTTTTCCCTTTAAAAACCTCTTGATCTGTGCGGTTTCTTAATGGAGATAAGCGGAATCGAACCGCTGGCCTCTTGAATGCCATTCAAGCGCTCTCCCAGCTGAGCTATACCCCCATGTCAGGTGCTGACGGTGCCAAAAGCAGTACACCCTCTGATTCATACATTACGATCCATAAAAATACATAAGCCATAAAAATTTATGAACCCTGAAAATTTATGATCCATGAAAACCCCAGAGTGCCGTTTCCCACCATCTGACTCCTGGCAATGCCAGGTGGGTGACCGCAGCACCGACATCTGCCTTCCACTGCAAACGGAGGCCTGACATCAACCGGGCAATATAGGAATCCCATTTAAAGTAAATGCAGGTTCAACACGGCAGGAGTGTCGAACACTCCAGGAAATTTTCACTGACCCTAGTATACTCCTGTTGAAACATTTTCGCAACAGGAAAATTTATTTTTTTAGCGCCGCTTTTTTCCATAAAGTCAAACCATTCTTCCTTTTAAATTCTTTCGCGCCCCTGTACATCAAAAAAGGCAAAGCAAATCCACCAGCATCTGCGCTTTTTCATTCATGTCTTTTCTGTATGAGCCGTACACGCCCACACTGCCGATCAGCCGCCCCTGAATATAGAAAGCGGCTCCTCCGTCCTCAGGTGCTGTGACTGAGCCTGATATCAGCGGTTGCGCTGATCCTGAAGTCTGCACGGATATAACTGACTGTCCTGGTGCTGATCTCCGTCCGGGCGCTGCTGCTAATTCAGGCTTTATTGCCTGACCTGACGCCGCTGCTAATTCAGGCTCTATTGCCTGACCTGACGCTGCTGCTAATTCAGGCTCTATTGCCTGACCTGACGCCGCTGCTAATTCAGGCTCTATTGCCTGACCTGACGCCGCATCTTCTCCTGTCCCCATTGCGGCTCTGGCAGCCCGCCGAAGCGCGTTCGTGGCGGAGCGTTTAGCCTCAAAAACAGCCACCGAATAATGCGCCCGCGCGTTTGTCGCCAGCTGCCTGCCCTCAGCATCACAAACGCAGAGGGTATAAAATGTCCCACAGGAATGGTTGATCTGTTTATGGAGCTGGTTCACAGCCTTCTGGGCTCTTTCTGCTGTCAGGGTAGCTATTACATTTTTTGTCTGATCCTGATCGGCAGCGTCCACATACCTGGCCAGTACATACAAATAATCGGAAAGGCGATTCAGGTAACGGGCTGCCTCAGTATCCATGGGATACTCCTCCGCTGCCCCGGCAAACCAACGCTCGCAGCGTCTGGTCACAGTCCTCGCCACATCAATCTGAGCGGAATAAAAGGATCCGCCCGGCAGCACAAAGTCCTTTATCCGTTCAAAAGCAGATTCCATGCGGTCAATTTCTGCCTCCAGATGCGCAGTGGAAGCTTCATCCACCTGATAGCTTCCTGATTGTGAAGCGTCCGCAATTCCGGACATGATCCTCATCAGCATTCTCTGGATGCCGGAAAGTTCTTCCTTCTGCGCCATATTTGCCGTAAGGCTCTTTACCACGCCGAGCTGGCTGTTCAGCTCGTCGATATTTCCGAGAAGGTGAATGCGCATATCATTCTTGGATACCCGCGCCCCATCAAGGAGTCCGGTGGTCATTCGGTCGCCTGTTCTGGTGTAAATTTTCACTGCCGTACTCCTTTCCCGGTCTGCTGTCGTTCTATTCGACGCATTCTCGCAATTTGTCTTTGTCTGATTTCCACTACCTAATTCTCACTGCATAATTGCCGCTGCCCAGATTCGAACTGTCTGAGTCCTGACTGTCCGAGACCCAAAGTATCTGAATCCCGACTGCCCAATTCTCGGTTCCTGATTCTCAGATATTTTTTTCATCACACATATCGTATCTGCCATGGCATCTACGCTTCCACAAACCGTTTCTTCTTCACTGCTCTGGCTGCGTTGATTCCCAATGCCCGGCTCTGGTCTGCTGTCGGATTTGCAAAGAGAAATACCGGCCGCTCTACCGGCACGCGGCTAATCTGCAGTGCCGCAGCCTTTCCGGTCACCCCGATCCCGGTCTCCAGCACAGAATCCTGTGCGGCACGCCAGGCCAGCTCTTCTGCGGTTCCTTCCGCCCGGATAAGCTTCCAGGGCACGCCTTCCTCTTCCAGCCCCGCGCAGATTTCTGCAAGGGAGGGCAAATATTCGTCTGTCGTGTACAGATGGACTGCCGGTTTATTCATTTCCATGACGATTCCCCCACCAGGACATGACCAGTCCAGTAGCCACCGCGTTGCGCGGTCCTTCTGTTTTGCGGATATTTCCTCTGCCGCAGAGTATCCGGTATTTTGAGAGCTCCTCCATCAACAGTTCCGGAATTTCAAAGTCCTCCGCAGACCCGCCGACCAGGACCACGTTCGGCACCTTCCGCAGATCATGATCCGGCGCGATGCTTTCCAGCGCCCGCAGCGCGTTTGTCACAAATACTTTTCGCTTTGCCTCGCGGCGCACGTCCACGATACGCTCGAGGGTCAGATCCTCCTCAATCCGTACCATTTCCCAGGGACTGTCCTGAGGAGGCCGAACTGCTCCCACGGAATTTGATCCCGCGGTATTCGTCTTCGTAGTATTTGCACCTGCATTATATGTTCTAACAGAATTTGCTCGTGCGGTATTCACTCCCACAGAATTTGTCCCTGTAGCATATTCTCCCGCAGAATCCGCTCGTGTAGCATATTCTCCCGCGGAATTCGCTTCTGTAGTATGGGAACCCATGGAACTCATCCCAGGGGAATACGCCCCGGTAAAATTCGTACCAGCAGTGTATGCCCCCGCAGAATTCGTCCCGGCAGCGTATGCCCCATCTCTGTCCATCGATTTCTTCGGTTCCAGCAGCACCACGCACCCAAACAGCCGAGGATCCAACGGCTCCTCGAAAAAGCGGATTTCTCCACTCTCCAGCCGGATGTGAAACAGACTCTCGACCTTTGCCAGCGGTGAACGCTTAATCCGTTCCGCGGTCATGCGGCTATGCAGGCCGAGCTCGGTCTGAATCAGCATCGTCACCAGCTCACCGGCTCCTGCCTGGTGGGTGACTGCCACGCTGCCATCCTCCGTCACCAGTGCTGCGTCTGTCGAGCCGCCTCCCATATCGAGAATGGCCAGCGGAAGCTTTGTCCCGGGAGTCGTCAGTGCCCCCATAGAAGCCATGACCGCCTCCACACCGGCCACGCGCGCGAGAATCCCCATCTCCTCGCTAAGCTGATCGGCGATCTCCTGCATCGGCAGGTGACTGGTCTTGACCATCGCGGCCACACCGACAGCTTTTTCCATGCAGGTCTCGTCCGCCAGCGCACCCGAAATCCGCACAGGAGCCAGCGTGTCTACCGCCAGAATATCCGTGATGCGGACATTTTCCGGCTGCTGGCCAGAAACGCGGTGCATGCCGCTTTTGATCCGCCGCAGCATATTTCCCACGTTGCTGTTCTCCTGACCGTCCACATCTGCAATCACACCCGCCTCGCGGACAGCCTCCATGATTTTCTCCGCTCCTGCATCAATCTGTACGCTTGTTCTGCGCTCGCCGCTGATGTAAATTTCTCCGGCAGGAATTGTCTGCTCCTGGACATTGCCTCCGGGCGTGCGGATGACCACCGCGCTTCTTTTCCCGATCAGGCTCTTGGCAATCGGCATCACCTGACGGGTCTCATCCGCGTTCAGATCCAGTAAAGTCGCGATCCCATACGGGTTTGAAAGCATGCGGATCGTCTGCCCTGCGGGCGCCACCTCGATAGCGGCTTTCCGGAACTCCGGAATCTGCTCCAGCTTCGCCACCTCATCCAGAATCGGAATCTTGTGGCGCAGACGATTATATACCAGAACGGCCTCATCACGCTGCAGAATCGCTCCGGTTATCCGGATCTGATCCCACGCCGCGTTCAGCTGCGAAGCCGCCGTCTCGTAGGAAACCTCCTTCGGAACCGTCACAATATAACTTTTACCGGGGATCGCCCTTGAAAGATGATCAATGCGGATAATCTCGCCCACTGCCTGTCCGACACCCGCAGGAGTCGATGGATTGTGCCCGATCATGGAGGATTCCATAATGATGGTCTCGGTAATTGTCTCCATGGCCGTGTCACCAATCACAGGCGCTGCCTCGTTGAGCAGCAGCACATCCGGGTAAATCCGATGAGTCCCGGTTTTTCCCACCGCCATCTCCAGCGCAGTGCGGATCCCGCGCACATTTTCCGGCGTCCCCTTTGTTCCGGTCGTCAGGGTCCGGGCACTGGCGTGAAAGGTGAGTCTGCCCTTCTCGTCAAAAGTGCCGATGCATACTTCAGTTGTCGAATTTCCGATATCGATACCTGCAACTGTACTGATGTCCATGCTTCCACCGTGTTCCTTTATTCGTCACTGTTCAGTACCTTCATAGTTACCTTTATTCTTGCAAAGCGGCAGACCAGGCAGCCGAGCCTGCCGCCGGGTCTTTGGCTGCAAATGGCCACGCAATATTTTTCACTGCACAACTATGTATAAATATATAATAGCCGCACTTCGTCTGATGACTGCAGCCTCGCTTTTCTGCAAAAATCTGAAATATAAAACGTAACTCTCGACAGAGAAACACAAGATTCATATCGCCGCTCTTAATCCCAGTTCGCACTGTAAATCCATTGCAAATCAAAAACATTGGCCTGACGACTATTACTATTGAGGACCTTCTTACAATAAAATCCCCCGCTTCTCATAAATCTCCGCCGCGTCCAGCACCAGCTTCGCGCAGTGCGGCGCATGATACTGCTCCAGCAGGGTCTGCGCCATCTGCACCAGCTCCATCTTTGTGGAGCGGTTGGGCCGCAGCTGATTGTACATCTTCAAAATCACATCGTCCGGAATATTTACCATCTCCGATGCGCGAACAAAGTTCTCATCCATGGCCGGATTGTCATGTTCTCTGCACACCGCTCCCTGCGCGGCCAGCGTCTCCTGCGAAATCTTAATATCATCGGCGGTAATATTACCGTTCCGAACCTCTTCCAGCGTAATCTCTGATAATTTTTTCCCCGTTCTTGAGGTGATCCGCTCCGCCTCATGCTCTCCTAAAGGATATGCCATACTCTCACACCGTCCATTCAATGATATTCAGCTCCGGGCAGAGCTGATCCGTCTCGCGGATATGCATCAGCGCCGCTTTCACCTGATATTTCGCCCGAACCATCGGGTCATTCGTGCCAGGCACCGGCACGACCTTTTCGCCCTTTACATATCTTGCCGCGTTCTTCCCGATCGCGAAGTACGTTTCCAGCGTCATCTGCGGCGCCTGCGGAAACAGCTCGAGATTGGAGAGCGGGTACAAAGCCTTGTGGTGAATGACTGCCGTCCCCTTGGACTGCAGACCGATCCCAAAGCCGGAGCCGCTCAGCTTCGCGGCTTCCAGCCCGATAAAGCAGACGTCCGAGGTCTTCAGGTTCTTGACCACCCGCGCAGTCATCCCTTCCTCCTCAATCCCGGCGATAATGGCCTTGATCACTTTATCAAGCGGAATGCCGGTGATGGTGTTTTTGATCACGGTTCCAAAGGCAGCGCCCACACCGATCACGACCTCCTTCGGGTCGGTTCCCTGTTTTGCCTGCGGGTAACCGCTGTAATCCACTTTTTCCGGCTGCACCGTGTCACTTTCTTCTTCCGCACGGACGCCTGTAATTATTTCGCCCCAGTAATTCCTGATTTGGCTATTTTCATTCCTGACATTTTTATTACTGCCATTTACGTTTCTGTCATTTGCGCTTCCGGCATTTACACTTCCGACATTTTTACCTCTGCCGTTATCGCTTCCTGCAGCGGCTATACTGCTGCCAGCCGTTCCGCTTTTTGTCCCCGTTCCGCTGCCGCCAGCTGTTCCACTTTTCTCTCCGGCTCCACTATCGCCAGCAGTTCGACTGGCCACTCCGATTCCACTTTTTCCGCCGTAATCCTTCATCTGGAGCTCACGGACGACTGCTTCCGTAATCTGCCGGACCAGTGCTTCATTTACTTCCATATCCGTGCCCTCCTTAGAAATTATTACGGTCGATCCTGTGCGGGATCTTTTTGATTTCTTCCCAACGTGCACCGCTCACCCGGTAGCCGGTCCCCGGACCCATGTAATCATTCGGCGTGTTCACACCGCTCATCACATGGAAATCCTCATCCAGAATCGCCGCGGTCTGCATATAATCGCCGATGACACGCTGCCGTAGCATGTTCAGGACACTCTCCGCCACATCCTCATAGCCGGTCTCCGCAAGTGCCTTCACCACATCCACGCCCGTGATGCCGCGCTTCATCAGGTCTTCCACGCCCATCAAATCCGCTACCACATCCCGGTCCAGCGTATCCTTACTGCCATGCGCGTAGGTCACGGCTTCCACCTGCTCGTCCGTCACCTCCGCCAGATGCAGGTACGAGAAAACTGCCTGCACGGCCTTAGCCGCCCTGCGCCGCACACGGATCACGTCCTCCTCTGTCACCGGCCGCAGGCCGCCGTCCACCTGCATGTCTCTCTGCATCACATTATAATCGTCAAAGTCCTCCGCATCGAAATTGGACCCGGCAAACATATTGTCATAATTGGGCTCCGCCGCATAGCCGGAAAAGATAAAATCCGTACCCGGCAGAAACTGAAGCATCGTCCGCGCCGTCCTGCGCATATCCGAATGCGAAAAGCTCTGGTCATTGGAGGACGCACACTCCAGTCCCAGAAGCGCCGCCACCAGATTTTCTCCCATCACCTCGCGGATCCCGGCCGGCACGCTCGCCGTAATGCCAATGCAGCTCACAGAGCCGTTCTGAATCCCCTGAGAACCCGCTCCCTTCGTCATATAAAGACAGCGGCACTCCAGGTAGAGCATGGACTTCTTTTCCGTGCTGCCCATCAGCGCCTCCGAGCCGGAGCCGGAGGTAAAACGCACCTTCAGCCCTCGGGAAGCATAGGCGGAATTCAGGAAAGCCTTGGAATAGGGAGTATCGTCACCGTCAATAAATACCTTCTCTGTCCCATACACAGAAAGGGTCTCCGCATAGGTCGTAAAGCCGCGAATCCCCAACTCCAGCTCCGTGGCCTCCTCCGCGGAGCACTGCGTCAGCACGCCGCGTCCGCCCACCTGCGAGCCAATCAGCAGCGCAATCGCGCTGAAGGGCGCATAGCGGGCGACTCCCATCGTCGTCTCCTCCTCGCGGAAGCCTCTGAGCGCTCCCTCGGCAGCATCGGCCGCCAGCTGTACCGGGTCGTCCTTTAGATTCGTAATATGTGCCTGGTTCCCCGGCACCCGGCGCGCGCGCATTTTCTGCATGCCCATCATCATCTCGACTACATTAAGTTCATTGATGACCTCTTTCATCTTTGCCGGAGTGATGCCGGATACGACCTTCAGAATTTCGTCCCTGGAAACATGAATATCCACGATCATCCGCGCAATATCGACGGAAGACATCGCCATGGAGCGCTCCACCCGGTCCACGCGCATCGCATAATCCGCGATAAACTGATCAATAAAGTCAAACTCCTCCCGCTTCTTTCCGTCCAGCTCCACGATCCGTCCGTTCTCGACCCGGATGGAAGGCACCGGATCATAAGGACTGTCCATCGCCGCGAATCCTTTCTCCGGCCACTCATCAATAAAGCCGTCCAGATTCACCTTCCGCTGATCCAGAGCCTCTATTCTCTTTGATCTTTTCATCTTACGATTCCCCCAAAACTGCTATTTCGCATATTGCATGTCCGTACTCGCACAGCGAGTATGGACGCGGGCCGCGCCAATGTAGATATGCCACCTCGCCTACGCTCGGAGGCAGGTCGCGCCGCCAATTACAGTAACGCTTCGCGTTTGGGCGGCACTCGCGCAGCGATTTTTAATTGCGCGGCTTTCATTGTAGCACAGATATGCAGCTTTGGAAACCTTTTTTTGATTGTTTTTGAAATTTTTTGACGGATTTTTTGAGTTCTGCGCCTGTTTTTTGATTTGTTGTGTTGTTTTTCGCGGATGATTTGCGTTGTTTTTTGTGGTTTTTATATTGTGATGCGTTACGTAGTAGGTCAAGCCATAATGATTTTGTCGTTATGATATTTCCACATTCCGAAGCAGGGATGATGTCCTGACACTTTTGATTCACCTGGGTTACCTGGCCTATGACGAAAATCACGCAGAAGTTTCCATATCGAATCAGGAGGTTGCTGCGGAGTTTCAGAATGCTGTATATCATTGAGCGGTTTGTCTGAATGCAGGGCAGTCAGGCAGGGAGAGTCCTCTCTCCCTGTCCGCAACATCACGTTTGGAATTTCTGCAGTCTGTTCCAGTGCGGGACAATCCCGTCAGGAATTCCGGCTTTCTTTCAACTCCGGCTTTAAATATTTTAGTGAAGCATCGGGCCGGGCAGCCGGAGAGCTTCTTCTAATCTTTTCATTCCTTCGAGTACCACACTGTTCGGACAGGCCACGTTCAGACGCAGAAACCGTGCACCATTTCCGCCATACTGGCGGCCGGAGGAAAGATAGAGACCCGTTTCCTCCCGGATAAACCCGGCAAGGTCGAAATAATTGATGACGTAGGCGCAATCTGCACCATGTTTTTCACATGAGCTATCAATGTTGAATGCGCCACATCTTGCGCAAAAATACGCCCCGCAATCCAGCCACATCAGGTAGGTCGCGTCTGAATCCACGACACGTACTCCCGGGATGTGTTCCGCCACATACGCTTTTACAGTCTTCTTATTTTCCCAGATATATTCACGCAGAGCATCCAGCCATGATCCACCCTCCGTAAACGCAGCTATGGCGGCATCAACCGCAAAAGCGTTTGGCTCTGCCACTTCGTCGGTATTCAACCCTCTCCAGACCTTGTGGCGCAGAGCCGGATCCGGCACGACGACAGCGGCGGTCTGCAGAGCGGCGATGTTGAACGTTTTTGTCGGTGCCACGCAGGTCACGCTGATCTCACGGCAGGTCTCAGAGACAGAGGCAAACGGCACATAGCCGCATCCAGGAGCGACGAGATCACAGTGAATCTCGTCCGAAATCACAGTGACATGATGCTTTTTGCACAGCTCGCCAATCGCAGCCAGGGTCTGGCGATCCCAGATATTCCCCGTTGGATTCTGCGGATTGCACAGAATCATCAGGGTCGTCTGCGGGTCGGCGAGTTTCTCCTCCAGGTCCGCCAAATCCATGGAATAGCTCTTTCCATCATATCTCAGCGGGCTTTCCTGCACCTGTCGTCCATTGTTCAGGATCGAGTTGAAAAAGATGTTGTAGACCGGCGTCTGCAAAAGCACCTTCTCCGCGGGCGTGGTGAGCTTGCGCACCATACTGGAAATGGCCGGAACGATTCCCGTGCAGAAAATCAGCCACTCCTTTTCGATCGTACATTCGTGGCGGTTCCGCCACCAGTCGATGTACGCCTCATACCAGGCGTCCGGAATATCCGTATACCCGAAAATCCCATGCGCAGCCCTTTTCTCGACCGCCGATCGAATCTCCGGCGCCGTCTGAAAATCCATGTCCGCCACCCACATGGGGAGCTCCTCTTTTTTTACGTTCCATTTAAGGGAACCAGTATTCCTGCGGTCAATAACGGTGTCAAAATCATATTTCATTTTGGTGTCTGTCGAGCAGGCAGTCTCGACACTCCTTTCTCCATATTTTCGCGTGACAGGCCTGCCTGCTTCCCCTCACAGTGGTGCATAAACTGCAGCTTCATTCTGTCTGGTCTTCCTCCCCGATAAATCGGTACTTCCTCACCTGATAACGACCAGTCTCCAGCGCGAGATTGCAGAAACGATTCTCAAGATAGCTTATCTCCGTGGGAACGAATGAGTTATTTGTCGTGGTAAACATGACTGCCTCTGTCCAGTCGATAGATGTATGCGGTTCCTGCACACGAAGGTTGCTTCACCGTCCATCAAGCCGCTCGTCCATCTTCATTGCTGCTTCGTAGACCGCATTGCGCAGGAAAGTGCCGTCTTCGGCTACAAATCTCTCGTCAGATTTCAAAACCGTCAGCACGGTTTCATAAAAGTTCGCCATTTTATTCTTCTCCTTCATCTATGAATAGTTCCGATACATTGTACTGGATTTCCTCGGTGTCTCTTCGTACCAGTCATTCGTGAATGGTTCATTGGGATGCTGCCGCTTATATTCCTCCGAAAATTTGAGGAAGTAGTTTGAAAGTCGGAACAGAAGTACATCTTCAATCGCCTCCAACGTATCGGCAATGATTATATTTTTATGCTTCTGTGAACCATCAAACGTTTCTCATCTGTTGTAGTCGACTTTTACCTCTCGCTTTTTCTTATCGTAATCGTCGATGCTTTGTCCGATGATGCAGCTGAGTCCGTGTCCCTGCATCCATTGGATTAGAAGAACAGTATACCATGTCTATTTGGTATAATTTCTGCCTTTTCCCGCACCGATGAGTTTGATATCAAATTCCAATATGACTGTCTGCAGCTCGCCGCCGTACATTTTAATCCCCTGTTCGGTATATTCACTTACGCTGTCCCTCAGTGCCAGCGCTCTTTCCGATATACCTTCATCTATCACTTCAACATTGTCCATTCGGTCAAGCCGGTAATTTGCCGTATTATCATGTTTTGCACTGTAGACCACGGCATAGTAATTATCCTCATTATATACGATAACTTCCCGTATTTCGGGACTAATTTCGCGGCCTACGGTCCGGCC
>JAJQEO010000092.1 GCA_021201665.1 Lachnospiraceae bacterium
GTGTGGAGCGTACCAAGGCGCTCCTGCGCCTTTGCAAGCTGTGAGGGGATATCCGCAAGCGCGTTATTGATTCTCGTAATATTTCCGAGGCCGTCAGCACCAACCTCCACCCGGTAACTGCTTTTCCCTTTCAGCATCAGCTCGAATACATTATGGAAAGCATCATAGCGGACGCTCATGGAAAATCCGGCGTAATGCCCGATCTCACCCTCTTTCTGGATTGCTTTCATGCCGGAGCAGGCAGCGATAATCGCAAGACCGGCTTCTTTCTTATTGTCAAAAGTCTTTCCCCCGACTTCCATCCGGAAGCTCTCCGTGTCAGCCGGGAGTTTTTCAGCCGCCGTGACCTGATCCGCTTTCAATCCTGCAATCCGTTCCTCCGTCGCCGCGATTGATTTCGGGTAATTTACAAGGATGTCGTCCTCCAGGCGGTAACGCTGTGAATCATAGTTGGCTTTCAGCAGGCGAAGCTTCGCCACCTGAATATCCAGATCCATCTTTTCCTTAATATAAGGGTTGCCAGTGGCAAGCGCTTTGATCTCCGCATAGGACAGCGCCGCCTCGTCAATGTCATCCGCAGAACGGACGGGACTTTTGCTCGTCATGATCTGCGAGATAAATTTCTGCTTATTCTCCAAAAGCTGCCAGGAATAAGCATCGAATGTCCCTTTCGTGATATAGCGGAACACCTTTACCCGGTCAAACATATTGCCCTGCCGGATAATGCGTCCCTCCTGCTGTTCGATATCAGAAGGTTTCCACGGCACGTCCAGATGATGGAGGGCGATCAGCCTGTCCTGAACATTCATGCCCGGCCCCATTTTAGCGGTGGAACCCATCAGGACACGCACCTGCCCGCTGCGCACTTTAGAGAAAAGCTCTGCTTTCCGAAGCTCTGTGTTCGCTTCATGGATGAAAGCGATTTCCTCTGCCGGAATGCCTTTTTCAATCAGCTTACTGCGCAGATCGTCATAGACGTTATATTCGCCGTCCCCTTTCGGTGTGGAAAGGTCACAGAAAACCAGCTGCGCCGCCTTATCCCCTGCCGTCTCCTGCCAGATGCCAAAGACACGCTCCACGCAGGCATTCGTCTTACTGTCCGGATTATCCGGCAGCATCGGATTGTTCAGCCGCTGGTCAAGCGCCAGCTTCCTTCCATCGTTCGTAATCTTTAACATGTTATCGACGCTTGAATCCACGCCGCCGTTGCGGACAATCTCCGCACGTTTGCCGAGTGCTTCCACCATCGCAGTCTGTTCCTCACTCGGCTGCAGCACCACATCGGAATAATCCACTTCCGGCACCGGCAGCTTTAGCATATCAGAAGTCTGTATATCTGCCGCTTCTTTAAAGACAGACATCAACTCTGGAAGATTAAAAAACTTCGCAAACCGCGTTTTCGCGCGGTACCCGGTTCCTTCGGGAGCAAGCTCCACAGCCGTGACTGTCTCCCCAAAGGTGGATGCCCAGCTGTCAAAATGCCCCAGGTTCATTTCCATCAGGCGGTCATACTGGAGGTAGCGCATCAGCGTATACAATTCCGTCATGCTGTTCGAGACCGGAGTGCCTGTGGCAAACGTGATCCCTCGGCTTCCGGTAATCTCATCCATATAACGGCACTTTGCGAACATATCCGAGCTTTTCTGCGCCTCCGTCTGAGCGATTCCGGCTATGTTGCGCATTTTTGTGTATAAGAAAAGGTTCTTAAAACCGTGCGACTCGTCCACAAACAGCCTGTCAACACCCAGCTGCTCAAAGGTTACAACATCGTCTTTCTTACTCTGGTCATTCAGGCGTTCCAGCTTCGCTTCAAGGGATTTCCTCGTTTTCTCCATCTGCTTGATGGTGTACTGTTCCGCTTCGCTCGATTTCGCCTCCTCAATCTGGAACAATAGCTCGTCAATCTGGTCCTGCAGCATTGCCCTCTGCCGCTCAATCGAAAGCGGTATGCGCTCAAACTGCGTATGGCCGATGATCACGGCATCGTAATCCCCCGTTGCAATCCTCGCGCAGAATTTCTTCCGGTTGGACGGCTCAAAATCTTTCTTCGTTGCCACAAGGATATTCGCGCCGGGATAGAGCTTCAGGAAATCGCTCCCCCACTGTTCTGTCAGATGGTTCGGGACAACAAACAAAGACTTCTGGCACAATCCCAGACGCTTCGATTCCATTGCCGCCGCGACCATTTCATAAGTTTTCCCGGCTCCCACGCAATGCGCAAGCAGCGTATTCCCGCCGTACAGCACATGCGCCACCGCATTTTTCTGATGCGGACGCAGGCCGATTGCCGGATTCATCCCCTGAAAAGTAATGTGGCTCCCGTCATACTCACGCGGGCGGCTGCTGTTAAACCGCACATTATATTCATGCACCAGATCAGCCCTGCGCTGTGGGTCACGGAATACCCATTCCTTAAATGCCGGACGCGGCCCTGCTAATGTCAAGAGAGGAACAACTTTTTTTCCGATTTTTTTCTCAAAAACCCCTATTTACTCAAAAAAGGCACAAAAAAAGAGCCTTTGATTTCTCAAAGACCCATATGTCATGTCTATAGTAGTAATTTTACAGTTCTGTCATTAAACTGATTCCCTCTTTCATACCAGTGAAGAATGCCTTCTTCTCATGCTCCTCGCACATCTGATATACAGCCGCCACAATATCTTTTTGCAGCTCTGGATTATCACAAATTTTATCTCTTAACGCTTCCTCAAATACAGTTATCATATCTGATAATTCTTTCGTTCCAACAGTCCCTTTTTCTGAAGCACGAAAATATATGGAATACGCCAGCGAATCTGTTTGCGCTCCCCCTGCTTTTATTCTTTCTTCCACATATCTTTCTACCTTGTTTGAAATATCACCGTATGCCATCGTCACCTGCTCCATCCGTATCCATATTTGTATAATTACACAGAAATTTTATTCTTCTCCGAACAGACGCATATCCGCCAGATTAAAAACGACTGCGTTATTCTTCTCAAAATAGGTTCCCGTGATCTGATAAGTCCGGTTATCCCTATAGCCATTTACTGCAAGGATTCTTTCGACAAAGGAACTGCTAACCACCCGCATTGAAACGTGCTTGCCTAGCAGAATCCCTTCCGGCACCTTAAAAGACATATATTCTTTTCCGGGGCAGGGCATCACTGCTATCGAATCCATCGCCTTATTTACTTTCAGGCACAGATAAGTCGGCGCTCCCAACAGGCGCACCACATCTTTTCCTATATGTATCTCTTTCCGTTTTCCGGATATGGAAATCTCAACGCGAACAGCGTGCTTATTTCCGTTCCACATCTTTTGCTCCTGATTACTGCTATTATTCTCATCCACAATTATCAATCCTCATTCCAAAACACACTCCACACAGACTTTACAGGTAGCACAATATCATCGCATGGTTAGACATTACCATCCGCTCCAAGAAGTGCCGCTTACATCCTGTGCCGTGGCTGTACTTTCATCTTTCGTTTCTGTTGTATTCCCCTGTTTCACCGCATCATTATTCCCAGTATTATGATCCGGTTTTATCTCGCTATTATTTTCCAGTGTGCTCCCTGGCACAGAAGCTGCAAGGTCAAGAACCCTCTGCCCATATGAATTCTGTGACAGCGGAATCGTCTCTTCTTTTGCTCCACTCAACTGCACTTCTGCATGATGGGCAACTGCCGTCCCCTCTGCCGCAAATCCTTTTACTGACGTTTCATTCGCTGCAGGCTCTGTGGTCGCCGTTTCCACAGCGGATGGACTGCTGTCATCTCTTTTATTATCTCCTCCGGCTGTTTCCTGCTTGTTTTTATCTGACCCATCAGCTCCCTGATAGTCGGAATAGGTATTCCCCACATACCCCTCCAGATACTCAAACATATTGATTTGTCTGGCAGAGACATAGTCGTTATACGACTTGCCAACCCTGTCCTTATAATATTCCGGATAATACATGACCTGCTGTTTCTTCTGCCTGGTCTCGCCGGTCTTCTCGTCCACATACTCCATGGATTTTGATTCAAACATAACGGCTTCCTCAAGCTCAAAAACAAGGACAAGCCCGTCCCTCGAATTTGCCACACGCCCAAGGACCTTATAGCGGCACTCCTTATTCCATCCCATCAGACGGTAGAGCTTATCGACATATTCACGCGAAGTTATTTCCTTATTGACCCACACGCCGTCCTTCTGGCGGATGCGCGCCCAGTCAACGGAAGCATATTCTTCCTCCTGGCACATAACCACCGTCATCCGCTTTTTCTGCGGATGGTAAATCGGGATAATATACTGCACCCCTTCAAACAGGCGGATGCTGGCCATGTTGAAGGTTAGCTTGCCGTATTTAATGCTTACAGCCGGCTTTTTTAACATAGAAAACTGGCTGCGCGGCGGCATCTCATAACCGTCCAGGTCTTCATATTCCAATGGCTGCTTCTGTTCCAGCCTTGACTTTACAAGCGCACGAATCAGCTCCTGGTCATTAAACCCATAAGACTGGCCGGATGTTGTTTTTTCTTCATCCGGTGTCTGATTTACTGTATTCTTTGCCTCCGGCTCCTGTCCGCCATTTTCTCCCGGCATTTTCATTGGGTGTTCCAGTGTTTCCATCTTGCATCTCCAATCTGCTACATTGACATCAATAAGGCTTCCAGTTCTTCCTCTACGATCTCATGGGACGGGATGTATCCGATCAGCGGATTTACTACCACATCCCCATGTTCTTCTGCATCTGCCGCTGTAAGAGAGTTAAACAAGCTGTCACGTTTTTTCCGGAACGGGTATAACATGCCAATCCCGTGACGCATTCCGTTTCCTTCTTTCGCAGCCAGCTCACTGTTCTTTATCGGGATATATCTTGACGGCAGGTCTGCCTGCTCCGCTTCCACGGCTTCCGCCGCTTTCTGTGACGCTTTCGTTTTCACAACCTGCGGCTCGTCCAGATAAAATACCATGATTTTCTTACTTCCACGCTCACGGGTAATCCCCCGGAACCGGAACGTGTACTCCTTAATCCAGTCTAATTCCTCATAAACTGCCCCGCAGAACGCTTCCCCTCGAAATGACGGTATCCAGTTTCCATTCTCATTTACCCAAGGAAAGCCCTCTTCATCGTCACAGTTGCGGATAACAACCGCCTGCAGCAATGGATGATAAAGCAACTCAATCCGGTCACACTTTCCAAGACGTTCATAGCATTTTTTATTGAATTTAATCTGCTTCTTGCTGATCGTCAAAGTCGGTGTATCTCTCCCGATAAAGAAAGCACTGTACGGGACGTAATAACCGTTAAAATCCATATGTACAATCTTGCTGTGTTCCTCGCCGCTGATAACACGGGACTGAAACTCAACATCTTCGTATTCTTCCTCATCGTAAGCGCTGCGAGAAAGCTCCAGAATCGTATCCCTGTCAATGCCATTAAAGGATGGGTTCAAGCTCACGAAGCCTTTCAGCCCTCCGGCACGGATAACGCTGATCTCCGGCACCGCCGTATGTCGCATCCTGCTTGAAGTAAGCAAATGTACCGCCTTAGCAATCTCCGGCGTCACAATGCCCTCATGGTGGTTCTCCACAAAAGCGGCATCCCTGATCTTCTCGTTCTTTACGACCTTCTGCTCTTTATAATTCAGCACGACGGTCTTCCTTGCCATCAAATCGCCCCACCTACGCTCATTCAGCAAAATTGCACCTACCATACCAGCATTCCAGTCTGTCCTGCCTTTCAGTGTGGGTCTCTGATGTTCTGTCAGCGTTTCTGCGATTTCCTCATTCGACTGCCCGGAAAGACGCGCCATAAAAATATATTTCACTGTCACTGCTTCATCTTCTACCATGACAAGCCTGCCATCCTGCGTATGGCGGTAACCAAGCAAATCCGATAACGGGTACTGGCCCGTGCAGATGCGCTGGTCATAGGATAAAATCATGCGCCGGCTCTTATTTGCTGATTCCCAATCTGCAAGCATGGCATGGACCTGAAGGTTTACCCCTGCATCCGGATTTAAGGTATTTAAGTGCTCTGTTTCAAAGAATACGCCGACCGGATGACGCGGGTTCTGCGTCTGGAGCTTCTGGATTTCATTGACAAAATCGC
>JAJQEO010000013.1 GCA_021201665.1 Lachnospiraceae bacterium
GAATCAAAACATTCAGCTAATGAAATAATGATTTTTCTAACAGAGCATAAGCCTTCGTTAGAAGCCTACATACCCGTCCTGTTTCGTGTGATAAAAAGCGGAATCTGTGGCGGGTTTTTTATGCGCTGTTGGAGTCGGGCTAAAAGCGCCATTTGTAGTCGGATTAAAAAAACCAATTTCAGTCAATCCAAAAAAGCCAATGCATCAGCCCTGCCTCCTTTCCTTAGTTGCTTAAGCTAGCCATCGATTCGCCGGATGTCAGCGCAACCATTTCGCGCTTGCGGCCACGATAGCTGTCTCCTTTGATCATAAAAACAATAGCCTCGTCAAAGATCCGGTCAATGGCGCACAAAAGCGAAGAATCCTCACTGAAGTACTCGCTCCATTTATCCGGTGATTTGTTACTCGTAAAGATCATCGTATTTGGACCTTCTTTGTTGTATCTACGATCAATGATGTCGAAGAACATCCGCGTGTTTTCCTTATCAAAAACGCAACGCCCTACTTCGTCGATGATCAAACACGTTGGCTTCACAAGAAACATTATGGTTGAGTTTTCCCGACCAGATTTCCGGGCATCCGTCAGCTTCTGATTAAGCTCCGTAGCTTTAAGGAAGTAGGCTTTCTTCCCCTGCTTGCAGCATTCCCGGCCATAGGCCATTGCCAGATGAGTTTTTCCTGTACCGGGCGGACCTATAAAGGCCATATTCTTGTGCGCGTACATGGAAGTAAGAACTGGTAAATTCTTAAGACTCTCTACATGTTGCCCATGGATCTGGCTGAAATCAAAGTTTTCAAAAGTCTTGGGTTCCTTTAACGGAAGCCGGCTGAGCTTGAGTAATGTAGACACATTACGCTCGCTTTTCTTATCTTTGAGATAGCTGAGCGTGTCCGCAACTGACTGTATGCTTTCCTGACTCATGCCTTTGTCTACGGCAAGCTGAGCTATCTCCTGGCTGGGCAAATCAAGCTTTAGATACTTCGCATCGGTCTGGATCTGTTCGAACAATGATTCATTCATTCCACAGTTCCTCCTTCTCGAAGTTAAAGCGCTCAAACCCGGAATCATGCTCCTGGAAGCCATGCTGTTCCATATGGACCCTGACAGGCATTGTCGGCTGTTCCTCGGGTTGTTCACTCGTGTACTGATCCTTACAGAAACTGTCACGGCGGCCCCATGTTACATTATGCGTAGTAAGAACCTTGCTCATATCGGTTGCGTAAATGTAAAGGATATAGCCATCCCTGCCAACCCGGCACGTCTTTCCGGTATACCAGTACGGTACGCCGAAGCGGCGCCCCTCGTAGTTGACAAAACCATCAAAGGAGATTTTGCGCTCCGGACAAAGATAATAGGAAAGTTCCTTCGTTTTCTCCAGTTTGGATGCCGTTTTCATACAGAGTGCGTTATGTTTGTCATTCGGGACACAGTCAACAGCCCTGTGATATACACTGTTCTGGTTCTGGCACCAGCGGAAAGCCTCATAATTAAGATCAGTGAGTTCGGTGTATACGCGCCCCTGGATAAAATTATCCTTTACGAAACGGACCAGGCGCTCTACAGCTCCCTTAGTAAAAGGATGACGGGGTTTGCACAGCTTTGTTTCGAAGCAGAGATTGCCCATAAAGAGTTCATAATCCGGCTGCCAGATGGGATTCCCCTGGTCATCACGCCTGATAACGACGCTCTTCATATTGTCTGTCAGCACGTGCTTCGGAATACCCATGTAAAGGAATGCATGGATCATACCGATAAACAGGTTTTCCTGCCTGGCATTCGGAAAGAATTCAATGTAACGCTGGCCGCACCCATGGCAGATCATTGCGAAGCAGGCAACCTGAGTCGTGTGTCCGAACTGATCCTCTACATTTACAAACCCCCAGTCCATCTGGAAAGAGTCCCCCGGGTCAGTCTGGTAGCGCCTTCCCCGGTTCCCCTGCGGAGCCACAATCTGCCTTTTCGCAGGGACGAGATCCTTGTGCTGTGAGATATATGTTTTTACAGTGGTCAATCCACCTTTGTAACCGACTTCCTTCAGCCTGTCATAACAGACAGAGGAATTCGTAACCCCCTTACGAAGAAGATCATCAATGATGCCTGTATAACCAGTAAGCAGAGTATTTTCTGCCTTCCTGCCAAGCCGGGCATCCGGGAGATCGACAAACCCATTAGCCTTTAACCGGCGGAGCCTAGGCCTGGTTATACCAGTACGGCGTCCCAACTCGGCCAGGTTCACTTTGTCGATATTAAAATTTTCTCCCTGTTCCATCTTCATTTCGTTGAGAACTTGTGATACTATATCAGTTAAGTCGTTGCTTTTTCCTTCCATAGACTTTGACTGATGCATTGGCTAACACCAGTTTTAGATAACATGGAAGGGAAAAGTCAATGGCTTTTTTAAATTGACTCAAAATGGCTTTTTTAAGCTGACGCTAGGTGGTCTTTTTAGACTGACGCTAACAGCGCAGAGTATATTTCGATTAGTATAGCAAGGCAGGCTGCAGAGAGTTACGGTATAAAGGTCAGCCGAAACGGAATGGCAATCTGCCCGTTTCACAATGATAAAAATCCCAGTATGAAACTGGACAAAAGGTATCAATGTTTCGGATGTCAGGCAGACGGAGACGCCATCAGTTTTGTGTCCAGATATTTTGAAATGAAGCCAATCGACGCAGCAAAGAAACTGGCGGATGATTTTTATATTCCCTATGATGATTGGACACGCGGTCCACCTGCGACCAAGCCGAAGCCGAAACCAAAGATTTCCGAGCAACTGGAATTTAAGAAAACAGAAACGTATTGCTGCAGAGTCCTCTGTGATTATCTTAGGCTGCTCGAAAAGTGGCGGACGGAGCTTGCACCGAGAACGCCGGAGGTGGAAACGCCCCCTCGCAGTCGCTCGGCGGATATCCCGCCCGAAGGGCGAGGATGCCACCCGGCGAGGGCAAGTCGCGTCAGCGATGCTAAAAACGCTTCGCGTTTCGCTGACGCTCAGCGGGCCTTGATGCAGACGGTGAACGAGATGAAAGCGATGGGAGCAGTGCAGCCGCAGTACGATTCCAACATCGATCTGCACACGATTACTATGACCGAGCTGTTTGATATTGCATTCCCACCAAAGACGCCGCTGATTGACGGACTGCTTTACAGCGGCACTTATCTCTTTGCCGGCTCTCCCAAAATCGGCAAATCATTCTTCATGATGCAGCTTGCCTACCATGTGGCGATGGGAATCCCATTATGGAATTATCTGGTGCGGCAGGGAACGGTTTTGTATCTTGCGCTGGAAGATGATTACG
Organism: Lachnospiraceae bacterium; assembly: GCA_021201665.1. GTDB lineage: Bacteria > Bacillota > Clostridia > Lachnospirales > Lachnospiraceae > Choladousia. Next base: position 3,301 of record JAJQEO010000013.1, read on the forward strand.
CCAGACTGCAGAGCAGACTTGTACAGATGTTCGGAGTGGAATCGACTCCGAATCTGGTCATGACAACGCAGTCCAGAACGCTGATCGGCGGACTCATTGAACAGATGGAACGCTTTATGCAGAGGAACACGGACACACGGCTCATCATCGTTGACACACTTCAAAAGGTCAGAGAGATCGGCAGCGAGGCGTACAGCTATGCAGCCGATTATCAGAGCATCACGGAGCTGAAATCGTTCACGGACAGGCACAACATTTGTGTTTTGATTGTCCATCACACGAGGAAGATGGAAGCCAGTGACAGCTTTGATATGATATCCGGCACGAACGGCCTGCTGGGTGCTGCGGATGGAGCGATTATTCTGCAAAAGAAAAAGCGGGTCGAGAACACGGCGAAAATGATGATTGTCGGCAGAGATCAGGAGGATCAGGAACTGACACTGGAATTTGACCGGGAACATTGTTTCTGGAAACTGACCAGGGCGGAAAAGGAGCTTTTCAAGAGAAAGGCCGATCCGCTGCTTCCTGCTGTTGCCGAATTCATGAGAGAACGGCGGGAATGGACAGGCAGCGCGACCGAGCTGCTGGAGCTTATGCCGGATACGCAGCTCAAGCCGCAGGCCTTAACGCGAAAGCTGAATGTCAGCGTATCGGTACTTTATAATGAATTTGGCATCAGCTACACACAGAACAGCCGGATCCGGGATAAACGGACATTCACATTGAAAAAAGTGGAAGAAGATGATGACGGATGTTTTGCTGATGACGCTATTTCATGACACTGGCTGGTATAAAAATAGCGTCACAATCGTCACAGCGTCACAGCAGGAAACAAGGTAAGGGAATGAATCATTATGTGTACCGTCCTCCGGGCGGTTTTTCTTATGGAGGTAAGCAATGCAGGAAGAAAAGGATATGGTAACAGAAACCCGAAACGACCGAAACGAGCCGGACGGCAGTTTTGTGATGAAAGATGGTCGAACGACCTACGAGATTGGAATCTTTTTCAGTAAGACCAGCAAGGAAACGCTGGACGATAAAGTAAAGCGGCTCATTATGCAGGATGTAAAAGCTGGGAATTTTTAATGCAGATACGATTGTAGGTTAATCCGTCACCAGAGAACATCTGTTTACCTACCCATTTTTTTGCGAAAATGGGTAGGTTCAAAAAGAAAAAGATATGGTATACTCTTAGCACGTAGCAAGATCGGTTGCAGACGGCGGCAGGAGCGCATGGTCTGCGGAGGATGCCTGTACATGACGTGGACAAGTTTTTTAAAATCCGTTAAGAAAGAGGTTGACAATATGAAATATAATGCCATAATCTTCACAGACAGACAGACAGACAGACAGACAGGATAATCCTGTCCGCTTTTGCTGCTCCAAAAAGAATAGCGCAATTATTCAAGGCGTGTTTCGCCCGTGGTATTTCCACGGACGTGACGCGCCTTTTTGCGTTGCCGTAAATTCAGAAGAGTATGCCGTTGGCAGGTTCCGTAGCTGCGCTGCCGTGAATTCAGGGGAGTATGCCGGTGGGGCTGCATCCATAAGGGATGGCACAGGCCAGCATCTGCACAGATACGGAAGAATCCAAAGTGGCACATTCCCATCCGGTCTTCTTAGTACAACGGATGAAACAGGCCGCAGGTGGGGAAAATCTCCTTACTGCGGGCAGGAGGGAGGTGCAGATGGAAAAGAAGTCAAGGCATTACGAGTTTGAAGGCGCGGTTCTCGATATGCCGATGTTCTATGATGAATTGGCAGGACGGTATATCGAGGAGTACAGGAATTTTAATGAGGAACCGGCATGGACGGCAGACGGCTGCCCAATCATGCACTCGGTTGAGGATGCCTGTACCTATGGAGAATGGGATGAGCCGAGCCGCTGCAATACCTGCGGCGAATGTAAGTTTTTCAAATTCATTGCCCAGCATTCCCTGCTCGGCGTGTGCCGGCAGAAGAAACAGCTTTGGGCAAACAAAATAACAGAAAGGGGGAGCAATATGTGAAGGGATATGGGAAAATGAAGAAAAAATTCATTAGTTTGATAATGACAATGGTGCTCTGCTTTTGTATGCTGCCTACAACAGCGTTTGCGTTGGTATACTACGGCGGCACAATCAGTTCTGATGTTGAGGAAAAAGATGATACTATCTACTTGAATGCCGATACAACGATAGCGGAAGGCGTAACTTTTGCATTAACACAATCAGCTTATCAGTATATAAAATTAAACAATCATACTTTAACAAACTATGGAACGATAACAACAGCTTATTCAAGCAATGAGTTTGACGGAGGCACATTTTATAATTACGGCGTATGTGAAATCACAGGTTTTTATAAAGTTACCGTATACGACCTGACGCTAAGCTCTATCGCCCTGTCTGCTGGCACGCTCTCGCCAAGCTTTGCGGCAGGAACACGGGACTATGCGGTGACAGTAGACAACAGCGTGACAAGCATTGATATTACGCCGACGTTGAACACAGGAACAGGCGTGAAATCTATGACGGTGAACGGAACAACGGCAACAAGCGGAACTGCGTCAACCGTCAGCTTGAGCGTTGGTGAAAATAGCATTCCTATCGTCATAACAGCCAGCGACGGGAGCAATACAACGAACACTTACACTCTGACGGTAACGAGGGCGAGCGCAGCAGCTTATACCATTAAATGGGTCGATGAGGACGGCACGCTTCTGGAGACCGATACAGATGTAGCCTA
>JAJQEO010000039.1:0-11371 GCA_021201665.1 Lachnospiraceae bacterium
AATCTCCACCAATTTTTTGCGCTTTTCAGAGTGGAATTTACTTTTTCACTTCAGCGTAAATTTTATATAAAAACATGGAACGGCTGTAAATTTTTTATATGCTGCGGAAATTATCTGGGATTCGAGAAAAAATTTATTGAATTGTGACGATTCGTAAATTATACTACAAAGCAGCTGACAGAGAAAAAGCGAGAGGGAGGACGCAGGATGATTTATGTAGTTTCTGATCTGCATGGCTGCCTTGCGGAGTTTAAACAGCTGCTCAAAGAGATACGGTTTCGTGATGAGGACGAGCTCTATATTCTGGGAGATATGATGGACCGCGGACCGGAGCCGGTGAAGCTTGTTCAGCTGCTGATGATGTATGGAAATATTTATCCGGTTCTGGGCAACCACGATTACATGGCGCTTAAGGTTTTATCTAAGCTGAACCTTGAGATTACAGAGGAAAGTCTGGCGAATCTGTCCGCTGACGACCTGATGGATTATCTGTACTGGACGCAGGACGGAGGGGACGTCACTGCACGGCAGTTTGCAGCCCTGGACAGGGAGAGCCGGGAGGAGATTCTGGATTATCTGGGGGAGTGTTCGTTTTATGAGGACATCCGCTTGAATGGCAGCCGATATGTACTTGTGCATGCAGGACTGGATCACTTTGAAGAAGGCAGAGTGCTGGACGACTATGAGCTGACAGAGCTGATCTTTGTCCGCACGGATTATACGCAAAGATACTTTCATGAGAAAAATACGTATCTGGTCACAGGACACACGCCCACCCGCACGATCCGCCCGGATCAGAAGGATCTGGTTTATCAGGAAAATGGGCATATCGCGCTGGATTGCGGCTGTGTCTATGGTGGAAAGCTGGCGGCCTTCTGTCTGGACGATCAGCGGATCTGGTATGTGGACGCATGTAGCGACGGGGAAAGTGACTGAGGACAAAGCATGCGTTGAAATATCATCTCTTAATATCACCCTTATACGCTGCACTTGTACAGATAATCTGCACATATAACGTCTTCCGCCGCCAGCCCCAGCGACTCGAAAACCGTAATTTCATCATCGCTCCTTCTGCCAAGGACTTTGCCGTTGATGACTTCGCCGATGCTGCCGACGATATGCCCTTCCTGGATGCGGCCTTCTGCGAGCGGGATCAGGTAGTTGCCGCTTTCGGCCAGACAGGCTTCCATCTGGTCGATGTAAAACCGTGATGCGGCGACCAGGTCGGAGGAAAGGTCGCGGCTTAAGCTGCTGCATGTCCCGGCCGCGTTGATATGCGCTCCGGGCTTTACCTGACCAAGCTCCAGAAGCGGCTCCCTGGTACGGCAGAGGGTGCAGATGATATCCGCGTCGCGCACGGCTTCCTGCACAGTGTTGCATACAGTGATGGGAACAGGGTGCTTAGTGGACATTTCTTTTGCATATTTTACTGCGTTTTCTTTATGATAGCTCCAGATGGTCACTTCCGTAATCTCTCTGATCGTTCGCATGGCAGCCAGATGGGTACGCGCCTGTGCGCCGGAGCCGATGATGGCCAGCTTATGGCTGTCCTTGCGGGCAAGGAGATCTGTGGCGGCCGCGCTCGCTGCCGCTGTCCTTATTTCAGTGATGGCACAGGCGTCTGCCATGGCGGCCGGGACTCCGTTTTTCCCTTCAAAAAGCAGGACAACGCCCTGGTGGGAGGGAAATCCCTGCGCTGCATTGCCGGGGTATACGGAGATAATTTTGGCGCCAAAGCTGTTTTCGGCAGCCAGATAGCAGGGCATATAGGCAAGCCCGCCGCCGGAAACACCCATGCCGGAGCGGACGGGCTGCTGGATTTCACCTTTATCAAGCTGCGAAAAGCATTTCTTCATCAGGCTGATACATGCCGGGTAGGAGAGAAGATTGCGGACATCGCTTTCTGAGAAAATTTTCATGGGAATATGACCTTTCTTTATCTTTGTTGCCGGGACGGTTTTTATATCCTTCCCGCCTGATCTTTACCGTCAAGTCGGTTTTTCACAATTTTCCCGTCCGCAGCTACAAAGGTAATATGCTCCGCATCGGCCAGGCAGCTGATGTCGGTAAGCGGATTGCCGTCCGTGACGGCGATGTCTGCCAGCATGCCCGGCTTCAGTGAGCCGACGTCTTCCATCATCATCAGCCTCGAAGCGTTGCTGGTGCCGGCTTTGATGGCTTCCATCGGGGTCAGCCCCGCGTCGACCATGGCTTCAAATTCGCGGCCGTTTTTGAGGTAAGGCGTGTTTCTGGAGTTGGAAAAATCGGTGCCGAAGACGAGTGTGATCCCGGCACGTCTGGCCATTTCAATGGTTTTTCGGTTTTTGTCCGCGCAAAAGCGTGCTTTTTTGCCATCCAGTCCGGAAATCCGGGCAGGTCAGCAACGTGGAGAGAAATCCAGAGTGTAGTGACGAGAGGGATGTCCTTTTCTGCCATCAGGTCAATTTCACGCTGTGTCAGGGCCACGCCGTGTTCGATACACCGGACGCCGGCAAGGATGGCCTGATATGCTCCTTCGTAGCCGGTGCAGTGCGCCGTGACGTAGGTGTGATGGCGTTCGGCCTCCTGCACGATGGTTCGCAGCTCTTCGGGTGAAAACTGCACGTCACCCAGACGGTCCGTTGGTGAGGAGACACCACCGGTGGCGCAGATTTTGATAAGAATTTGAAACGGATTCACCGGAGCATGTTTTCCAAAGCAGGAATGAAAAATTGGATGTACGGAAATAAGGTTTTCGAAGGAATAACGATAATGTAGATGCGTTGAAATGCGTTTTCATGAAAGGAGACCAGGGAAAATGGATTTTAAATTGACGATTCAGCCAGAATGGGACAGCACGGCGGATACTGTTTCTGCCTTTCAAATAGCGTGGGAATCTGACCAGAAAACGGAGGCGGGCGGCGGCCTTGCAGCGCGGATTCTGGAAATCGTAAAAATACCTTCCTGCCCTCTGGAAGCACTTCACTTTACTGATGACAAAGGGGAAATCGGGTATACCACTAAGGACGGCGAAGCAGAAATGGGCTTTGTCTATCGTCAGCGCTACATTTCGAGCCGGGATACGCAGGGGCGGCTTTGCTGCAGCTACCGGATTCTGCCAAGAGTGCAGCCGGAAGGCTACCGCTCCAGCCCCTATTTTGATTTAGTTGCGGAAAAAGGCGGCGTGAACGGGGCGGGAGCCACCTTTCAGATTCATCCAGAGAATCTGGAGCAGAAGCTTTCCAGTACATTATCCTGGGATCTTTCCCTGCTGCCGGAGGGATGCCGCGGCATCTGGAGCTACAGCGCCGAAAGCACGAGTAAAAAAGAAATTTCTGCGTCGGATCTGCTGTTTACCTTCTATGCGGCCGGGAAGGTACATGCGGTCGAGGAAGGATCGGTTGGCTTTTATTGGTTTGATGAAATGCCGATTGATGCGGAAGGGACAGCGAAAAACATCACGAAAATGTTTCTGTACCTGTCGAAAAAATTTCAGGATAAAGGCGGCGATTACCGCGTGTTCGCACGGAGAAACCATTTCCCGGGCGGCGGCGGCACGGCGGCTCAGCGCTCCTACCTGTTTGGCTATGGTAATCAGGACGGCCTGAAGGCAGAAGAACTGCAGCCGCTGCTGGCACACGAGATGGTGCACAACTGGCCGTCCATGTCGGATAATCCTCCGGGAGCAGGCACCTGGTATGTCGAGGGCAGCGCGGAGTACTATTCAGTCATGGTGCAGCTGGAAATGGGGATCGCGCCGCTTGAAACGCTCGCAGAGGAAATTAACGAAAAAGCCGCGACCTATTATGAAAATCCCTACATCCATCTGGATAATATCGAGCTTGGAAAAATCTACTGGGAAGACCGCGCCGCGCAGCGGCTGCCGTATGCCAGGGGAATCATTTACCTGTCCAACCTTGACACACAGATACAGCGCATGACAAATGGAGAGAAATCGCTTCTGGATATCGAGCTGGCGCTGCTTGAAATACCGCAGCCGGATTATAAGGATTTCCTGCGGATCGGCAGCCAAATTGCCGGCTTTGATTTGACGCCTGGTTTTGAGAATATGGCAAATGGCGGTGAGCTGGTACCGGATCCGGATGGATTCGGCGGGCATTTTAACGTGGCACCCTGCCGCGTAAAGGTCAACAAAGCTTCCCACAGGGGAGATGTAGAGCTGACAGGCGAAGAACGGGACGGATATCGGTGGAGTGTGCGGAATTAAGGGAAACGAAGGAGCATTTCGAGCCAGGGCGGTTGCAAGAACATGAGGAATCGGGGCAGCCGAAGAAACATTCAGAGTTAAGGCAGCCGAAGGAGTACCCTGGGCTAAGCTGACTAAGGCCCCCTCGGAGCTTATGCACTCAAAGGAATATTCATAGCAAAGGAAAACAATGGCAGATAAAGCCCTGTCAGGGATTAAGGAGACCAGGATGAAAATAGTAGAAAAAGAAGAAGTATTTGACAAGCTGCGGATGGACACCTGCATTGATCTGATGCGGAAAGCACTGATGGCGTTGGAGAGCAAAAAGGCCAGCCAGCCCGTCCGCGCGATGGCGAAGCTCCCGCATGGGGAAGTGCTTGGCTTTATGCCCGCCTACCTGGGCGAGGATGACTATTTCGGCGCAAAGGTGGTCAACGCCTTCCCGCAAAACGTTGGCACCGGTTATCCTTCCCACAATGGATACGTCATGGTGTTTGAGTCTGCGCATGGGACCTGCACCGGGCTTGCCGACGCAGACGCGATCACACAGATCCGCACCGGTGCGGTCAGCGCCGTGGCGACCGATCTGCTTGCCCGCAAGGATGCGAAAACGCTGGGCATCATCGGAGCCGGCGCGCAGGGCCGGTCACACCTGGAGGCGATCCTCTGCGTCCGCCCGGGGATTGATACCGTGAAAATCTACGACATCCGCAGAGAAGCCGCCGAAGCCTACAAAAAAGAAATGGAAGCAAAATTCGGCCGGCCGGTGATTCTGTGCGATTCCCCCAAAGAGGCGGTCTTTGACTGCGACATTGTCTGCACCGTCACCCCAAGTAAAGAAGCATACCTCGAAGCGGAATGGATCCGCCCCGGCACCCATATCAACGCAGTCGGTACCTTCAGCCCGACGACCCGTGAGGTTACTTCCGCATTGGTCGCTCGTTCCTCCCTCTATGCAGACCAGATCGAAGCCATGAAAAAAGAATCCGGCGAATACCTGATCCCACTCTTGGAAGGCCTGATTACAGAAGAGCACATCAAAGGCTCCGTCGGGCAGATTCTGCTGGGCCAGATCCCGGGCAGGACGTCTGAGGAGGAGATCACCTTATTCGACGCATTGGGACTGGCAGTGGAGGATGTCATCTGCGGAAGATACTTATGCTGTCTGTAGAATTAAAAGATGATACAAGCACGGAACAGTTCAGTGCGCCAGCTACACACGGTTAGAACCGATTGCAGCGAAGACCCGGCGGACATTTGTCTGGCTTCAATCCCGGTAAAACGAAGATGTGAAGCTCGCAGCAATCCGTAATATCCTGTTTTTTGCAAAAGCTTCTTGTCTTATGGTCTGAATTGTGATAACCTGACGGCATGAAAGGCTGAATTCGTTGCGTTTATGGGAAAAGTTATGAGCCGAAATCAATATAATGGCGGTAACTTGAGGAGGCTTAATTATGAGTTGTAAAATTGACGCGGCTTATATGAAAAACTATGGTATTCTTGGAGATTTTCAGTGTGATCAGTTTTCCAATATTAATCTGATTATCGGAGAAAATGGAACGGGGAAAACTTATTTGCTCAAATCTCTATATTCGATGATTCGTTCATTGGAAGAATATAAGAGAGGGGACAATATTAAACCCTTTATTGATGTGCTTTCTGAAAAATTACGATGGACATTTCAGGTGGATAAGTTAGGAGATATGGTTACGCGTTCGGCTTCTGAAAGCCTGAAGTTTGATCTGAAACTGGGAAATGTTATGGCGAATTACCAATTGTCCCAGAGTGCTTCCAATAAGGTGGGTTCGGCTATTTATCCGGATACCGGTAAAAATGGAAACTCTGTTTATATACCGGCAAAGGAAGTATTATCGCTTTTTTCAATTATTTTAAAGTCCAGAGAAATCGATCAGGTTTTTGGATTTGATGATACTTATTATGATCTGGCTAAAGCATTAAGAATTGCTCCATCCAGGGGAAAGAATTACTCTGCATTTGCTAATTCAAGAAAGATTGTCAGTGATGTGATTAATGGTAAAGTAGACTATGATGAGAGCAGCGGAAAATGGTATTACAAAAACAAAAAAAACCAGAAATTTTCAATTGGAGCGACTTCGGAGGGCGTAAAGAAAATTGCAATTATGGACAGACTTCTGGCGAATGGATATCTGGATCATGATTCTGTCATTTTTATAGATGAAATTGAAGCAGCTTTGCATCCGGATGCTGTCTGTCAGTATTTGGATATGATTGATAGAATTGCAAGAGAAATGGATATTCAGTTTTTTATTACGAGCCACTCTTATTTTGTGATCAAAAAACTTTTCCTGGTAGCATATAAACGAGCAGATTATGTAATGTGTATTTCACTGGACAGGGACAGAAAAATGCAAATTTGCGATTTGCATGATGGAATGCCCAATAATTCCATTATAGATGCGTCGATTCGTTTATATGAAGAGGAGATTGAGGAGGTGCTGTAGTTTCAATGGTGATTCGTGAATCGGATATGAACTTTGGCGAATTCGAAGACAGCCAGGTGTTTCAAATTGAAAAGTGCCAACAGTACCAGAAAGGGCTCAGGCCTAAAGGAATCAAAAGCTGCGAGTTTATTTTGCGAAAAGGGAAAAAACAATATTTTGTAGAAGCAAAATCATCCTGCCCAAAGCAGATTACTGCCGATTCTTCCGAAGAAAAGATTAAGAAATATCAAGACTATGTGAATGATATCTCATTAAAAATGAGGCATTCGTTGAATTACATATGCTGTCGGTTCTTTCCCGGAATTTTATTGACAGTATGGAAAGATTGTGGTAGCTTAACCATGTTAAAAATAGCATAACAAAGGGTTAGTATGCTGTGGCAGTCAGTCTTGACCGGTATGCTGCGGCAGAAAGTCTTGTGATGAAGGGGAACGCACTGCGATGAGCAATAAGCGCAATTATCAAAAAGAACTGGAGCAGGTGATTGCGGCTAACCTGTCAGGGGAAAAAAGCAGCGGTACCGGGGAAAATCCATTATCGAATCCAGTGCCGTCACTTTTGCTGCACAGCTGCTGCGCACCCTGCAGCAGCTATGTCCTGGAATATCTTTCGAATTATTTCCGAATTACAGTGCTTTATTATAATCCCAACATTTACCCGGAAGAGGAGTATGCAAGGCGTGTAAAGGAACAGAGACGGCTGATTCAGGAGATGAGGCAGAACGGAGTCCTTCCATATCCGGTCGATATGATTGAGGGACGTTTTGAACCGTCAGAGTTTTATGAGGCTGTGCGTCACCTGGAGCAGATTCCAGAGGGTGGTGAGCGCTGCGCGGCCTGCTTCCGCCTGCGGCTTGGGGAAACCGCCAGGATTGCGGCGGATTGCGGATTTGATTATTTTACGACGACTCTGACGATCAGCCCTTTGAAAAACGCGCAGAGACTGAACGAGATCGGGGAATGTCTGGCCGGCAAGTATGGTGTGAAATGGCTGCCCTGTGATTTTAAGAAAAAGAACGGCTACAAACGCTCTGTGGAGCTTTCTGCAGAGTATGGGCTGTACAGACAGGATTATTGTGGCTGTATATTTTCGAAGCGGGAACGCGAGGCTGCGAAGCAGGCAGCGGCAGAACAGGCGGCGGTGAAACAGAAGGGCGAAGCAGGCGGTCGCTGAAGAGAAGGGAGCGGATTAAATGGCACAATTATGGGGCGGACGATTTACAAAAAAGACGGATCAGATGGTCTATGATTTTAATGCATCAATTTTATTTGACAAACGGCTGTACCGTCAGGACATCGAGGGCAGTCTTGCGCATGTGAAAATGCTCGCGAAGCAGGGCATCCTCACAGAGGAGGAGCGTGACGCGATCATCGGCGGCCTTGAGGGAATTCTGGCGGATGTGGAGAGCGGGACACTCAGTATCACGGCGGAATATGAGGATATTCACAGCTTTGTGGAGGTTGTTCTCACCGAGCGGGTCGGCGAGGCAGGGAAAAAGCTGCACACGGGCCGCAGCCGCAACGATCAGGTGGCGCTGGATATGCGCATGTACGTGCGGGACGCGGTGGGCGAGACGGATCGTCTTCTGAAAGACCTTCTGAAAGTCCTTTACCGTATTATGGAGGAAAACATCGACACCTTTATGCCGGGATTTACCCATCTGCAGAAAGCGCAGCCGGTGACGCTGGCGCATCATGTCGGCGCGTATTTTGAAATGTTCCGGCGCGACCGTTCCCGGCTCGCGGACATTTATAAAAGGATGAATTACTGTCCGCTCGGCGCGGGAGCCCTGGCAGGGACGACCTATCCCCTTGATCGCGATTATACGGCCGAACTGCTTGGCTTTGCAGGGCCGACCTTAAACAGCATGGATTCCGTCTCAGACCGCGATTATGTGATCGAATACCTGAGCGCACTTTCCACCATTATGATGCACCTGAGCCGGTTTTCCGAGGAAATCATCCTCTGGAATTCCAACGAATACCGGTTCGTGGAGATTGACGACGCCTACAGCACCGGCAGCAGCATCATGCCGCAGAAAAAGAATCCGGACATCGCCGAGCTGGTGCGCGGAAAGACCGGGCGCGTTTACGCATCCCTGATGGGGATGCTGACCACAATGAAGGGACTTCCCCTTGCTTATAATAAGGACATGCAGGAGGATAAAGAAGGCACCTTCGACGCCATCGACACGGTTAACTCTTGTCTGCCGCTGTTTACCGGCATGCTGGATACGATGAAATTCAACAAAGACACGATGGAGGCCTCCGCGAAAAATGGCTTTACCAATGCGACAGACGTGGCAGATTACCTGGTGAGCCATGGAGTGCCGTTCCGCGACGCGCACAGTATCTCCGGGCGACTGGTGCTTCGCTGCATCGCGCAGGAAAAGGCTCTCGACGATCTGACTCTCGAAGAATTCCGAGAGGAGAGTGAGGTATTTGATGACGATATCTATGAAGCGATCAGCATGAAGACCTGCGTAGAAAAACGCCTCACGAAAGGAGCTCCGGGCGAGGCCGCCATGCGTGAGACTCTGGAAATTTACCGGGATTATCTGGAATTATGAAACAGGAATGTTCGACCTCTCTGGCGCACGAACGCCTGGCGACTGAATATAGAAAAGGCATTCTCGGGCGATGTAAAGATGAAAAAAGAGAACGCTTTTTGGGCAAGGTAAAGATGAAAAAAGAATGCTTTCTCGGATAAAGGAAAGTCGAAAAAGAGAATGTTTTCTGGAACCAAAAAGGAGGGCGGGCATTGCTGCCCGCCAGAGAAAAATGTATGAAAAACAAATGTTGGTCCGATGTCCTTCATTTGTTTCATCTGTGAATATACTCGTGAAATGTGTTGAGATTATGTTTGTTTTATGGAAGAAATGTGAAAAATGATGTTACACTCCACACCTGCGGCGCACATCCTTATGGCGATGCATATCTCCGCTGTGTTGCGTATTCCCGCTGTGGTATGTATCCCTGCTGCGGTACGCATCTCCGCTGTGGCGCGCATCCTCGCTGCAGTGCGCGGAGAGAATGAGTAACGCAACGCAAAACGATTTACGGAAAGCATAAAAGAAATCTTGACATCAGGACAAAAAGAGTATATTCTGTGAAGACAAATGTGTGCCATGCAAAGACATGACCCATGTTATTAATCATTTAATTTTTTTTATTTATTACATGATTCGAGAGACAAAAGACTGTTATGTTATGGCCTTCGGAACTTGAGAGTGAAATGCAGCGCTTTGTTTCCAGATTGCATGGTATCGCGATGTAACTGCGCACCCCCTACTTGCATATGCAATGCACACAGCGTTCCATTTCATGTTTTTTGTCTGAGAATCGTCACAAGAGGAGAGAATTGAAAAAATGAGTCAGAAACTGAAGGTAGGGATCCTGGGAGCAACAGGAATGGTAGGCCAGAGATTTATTTCTCTTTTGGAGAATCACCCATGGTTTGAGGTGGTGACGGTGGCGGCAAGCCCCCGCAGCGCCGGCAAGACCTATGAGGAGGCAGTCGGAGGAAGATGGAAGATGACGACCCCGATGCCGGAGGGTGTTAAGCACTTGACCGTGAAGAATGTCAATGAAGTAGAGGAAGTAGCTTCGACCGTTGATTTTGTATTTTCCGCAGTCGATATGTCAAAGGACGAGATCCGCGCGATCGAAGAAGAATACGCGAAAACGGAAACCCCGGTAGTCTCCAACAACAGCGCGCACCGCTGGACGCCGGACGTGCCGATGGTCGTGCCGGAGATCAACCCGGAACATTTCGAAGTGATCGCATCCCAGAAGAAGCGCCTTGGCACCACTCGCGGCTTCATCGCGGTAAAGCCGAACTGCTCCATCCAGAGCTACGCTCCGGCCCTGAGCGCATGGCGTGAGTTTGAACCCTATGAAGTAGTGGCGACCACCTATCAGGCGATTTCCGGGGCTGGCAAGACCTTTAAAGACTGGCCGGAGATGGTAGAGAATGTGATTCCCTACATTGGCGGCGAAGAAGAGAAAAGCGAAAAAGAGCCGCTTCGTCTCTGGGGCGTCGTGGAAGACGGCGTGATCAAGCCGGCCTCTGAGCCGAAGATCACCTGTCAGTGCATCCGCGTTCCGGTGCTGAACGGCCATACCGCTGCCGTATTCGTCAAGTTCCGCAAAAAGCCGACCAAAGAGCAGCTGATTGAAAAGCTGGTCAATTATTCCGGCCTTCCACAGAAGCTGCAGCTGCCGAGCGCACCGAAGCAGTTCATTCAGTATATGGAGGAGGATAATCGCCCGCAGGTCGTACTGGATGTGGACTACGAAAATGGAATGGGCGTGTCCATCGGACGTCTTCGCGAGGACACCATCTACGATTACAAGTTCGTCGGCCTTTCCCACAACACCGTCCGCGGCGCGGCAGGCGGCGCAGTCTTGTGCGCAGAGACACTCAAGGCACTGGGGTATATTGAGGCCAAGAATTCATGAGAAATTGAAATTTACGAGGAGGAGGGGGAGAGATATGCCAGAGAAAGAATTACTTCCCGGAGCCATTGAGTTATCGAATAATATTTATCGCCTCTGTATTTATGAACTGAAAGAATGCATAAAAGAACTGGAGGCACAGAATGCGGCATTAGAACTCGAAAATGCTGCATTAGTACTTGAAAATACGGCATTGGAAGCCAGGAATGCTGCTTTGAAAGTCCAAAATACAGCATTGGAAGCCA
>JAJQEO010000039.1:11471-12832 GCA_021201665.1 Lachnospiraceae bacterium
GCATTGGAAGCCAGGAATGCTGCTTTGAAAGTCCAAAATACAGCATTGGAAGCCAAAAATGCTGCTCTGAAAGATGAAGCGGCCTATCTTCGGCGAAAATTGCGTGAGGCGGAGAAAAAGAGAGAGCAGTAATTGGTCAGGATAGCTGGTAAAACGGTCGTAGATTAACTTGCTGCGGCAGTTTTATCATGTTTAGGTATTACAAGAAGCGAGATGGACATAATTCCAGATATTTAGCCATGCTCTGTATGGAAATAACAGAGACAAAGATATAGGGTATAGAAACACGAAAGCCGGTTCCTATGAGGAGGCGGCTTTTTGTGTTTCATAAAATCTCTGTCTAAAAAAAATAAGAATATTCAAATAACATATAATACGAATCATATGTTATAAAATTAAAAAATAATTAATTTATTATATAAATGGAATATATTTATTGACAAAAATTACTTGAGATGATATAGTCAGTGCATTATTGTTGATATCCAAAAGAACGATTTGTTTGACGTAAAATAATTAAAATGACAGGGGGACACTTTATATGGAAAAAATTTACCAGGTATATGACAGTATTTTTAAGCGCATGTTTACCCTCTCGAACAAGGCTGTTATTAATGCGATCAATGGCCTGTTTGGGACATCCCATTCACCGGACAGTAAGATTGACTATATGAATCGGGAAAGCATTCGCAAGGATCTGAAGTACCGCTTTGCTGATATCTTTATCACAATCAATGACGAATACCGATATCATCTGGAGGCGCAGATGTATCATGACAGCAGTATCGTAGTGCGTGTATTTGAGTATGGACTGTATCATGCACTGGAAACGAGGGATGATAACTACACCCTGCATTTTCCAGAGCCGGTTATTATTTATTTTGGCAACGTTGGAGAAATTCCGAAAGAAACCAGCATCCTGGTGGATTTTGGAAATCAGGGTTCTTTTACTTATACCGTGAAAAATTTTGCTTATCAGGATCATAGCATACAAGAACTGAACAATAGAAAACTGATTTTGTTTATACCATTTCAGGTACTGCGTATGCGTGATATTCTTATGCCGGATGGAGATCCAAAGGATCCGTCAAAAAAGGAAATTGAGGAATTGAAAAGAATCCTTGAGTCTGATATACTAGAAAGCATAGAAGCCAATTATAAAGCAGGTAATATTACAGTAGATGACTATCATCAGTTGTGTGAGCTTACTAACAAGCTGTATATACAGGTGCTTTTGAATTACGAGGAAAAGGGAGGGGATACGACAGTGAAAGAATTACTTCCCGGAGCTATCGAGTTGCCAAATGATGTTTATCGCATTCGAATTGATGAACTGGAAGAGCAGAATGGTATACTGACAG
>JAJQEO010000039.1:12932-52986 GCA_021201665.1 Lachnospiraceae bacterium
AGCAGAATGGCGCACTGACAGAGCAGAATGGCGCACTGACAGAGCAGAATGGCGCACTGACAGAGCAGAATGGCGCGCTTACAGAGCGGAATGGCGTACTGGAAGAGCAGAATGGCGCATTGACAGAGCAGAATGGTGTACTGACGGAGCAGAATGGCACACTGACAGAGCAAAACAGTGCACTTAAAGAGCAGAATAGCGAATTGCAGGGACAGAAAAGTGCGCTGGAAGATGAATTGGCTGATCTTCGACGAAGACTGCATGAGGCGGAAAAAAGGAAAAAGCAGTGATAGCCATTACCATTGGCCGGGCTGCCCAGTCAAACTGCCGTAGAACGAACAACCTGCGGCAGTTTTTCATGCATGGGCATTATTACATGGTGATGGCTTCTCTGGCAAAAGACATTTATATATCAGACTATCAGATATGGGAGGAATTACATGGCGAAACAATTGTTCATTGCGGAGAAACCGAGCGTGGCGCAGGAGTTTGCGAAGGCATTGCACGAGGATATGAAGCGCGGCGACGGCTATCAGGAATCGGCTTCCTACGTAGTGACATGGTGTGTCGGGCACCTGGTGACCATGAGTTATCCGGAGGTGTACGATCCGAAATATAAACGGTGGAGCCTGGATACGTTGCCCTTTCTCCCGGATCATTTCCTGTACGAGGTGATTCCGTCTGTCAAAAAGCAGTTTACGACTGTGAGCAGGCTTTTAAACCGGACCGATGTAGATACGATTTATGTCTGCACTGATTCCGGGCGCGAAGGAGAATACATTTACCGTCTTGTGGAGCAAGAGGCGAAGGTTCACGGCAAAAAGCGCCGCCGGGTCTGGATCGATTCCCAGACGGAAGAGGAAATTCACCGCGGCATCGAGCAGGCGAAGGACTTGTCCGAGTACGACAATCTAGCCTCCGCGGCTTATCTGCGTGCGAAGGAAGACTACCTGATGGGCATCAACTTTTCCCGTCTCCTGACATTAAAATATGGAAATACCATTTCAAATTATCTTGGGAAAAACCGTACGGTTGTCTCGGTCGGACGCGTGATGACCTGCGTGCTGGGGATGGTGGTCCGTCGCGAGCGGGAAATCCGGCAGTTTGTGAAGACTCCCTTTTACAGGGTCGTGCAGGAGGTTATCCTGCCTGGAGGCGTGGCGAACGGAGGCGCTTCATCCCGTCAGCAGGTGCTGACGGACAGCATTAAGACACCACATCAGCAGGTGCTGACGGACAGCATTAAGACACCACATCAGCAGGTGCTGGCGGATAGCATTAATACACCATGTCAGCAGGTGCTGATGGACAGCACTGAGACCTCTCGCCAACATATGCTTCAGGATAATACTGTGACACCTCGTCAACAGGGACTGCTGGATCGCGCAGAGACTTCTCGTCAGCCTGGACTCGAGGGAGAATTCCGGGCAGTCGAGGGCTCTGACTGGTATCTTTCTCCGAAGCTTTATAAAGAAAATGGCTTTCGCGAGAAGCAAGATGCACAGACGCTGATCGCCAGCCTGATGCCCGAAAGCGCCTCTGTTGTGAATGACACGGCAGCATTGCCTGCAACCCTTACCGCATCCGCAAACGAAACGACCTGCATTGATTCTATCGAAAAAAAGAAGGAAAAGAAAAACCCGCCGCTGCTCTACAACCTGGCGGAGCTTCAGAATGACTGTTCCCGCATGTTTAAAATCAGCCCAGATGAGACCCTGCGGATTGTACAGGAACTCTACGAAAAGAAGCTGGTCACCTATCCGCGTACGGATGCCCGCGTCCTCTCGACAGCGGTCGCAAAAGAAATACATAAAAATATCGCCGGGCTGAAACGCTTTGCGCCAGCAGCAGAGTTTGCAGAAGAAATTCTTAACAGCGGTTCTTATAAAGGAATCGCCCGCACGAGATATGTCAATGATAAACAGATTACGGATCACTACGCGATCATCCCCACCGGACAGGGGCTAGGGGCACTCGGTTCCCTCAAAGGACATGCTTACGGCGTCTATGCGGCGATAGTGCGGAGATTCCTGAGCATTTTTTATCCCGCTGCGGAATTTCAGAAAATCACCATGGTAACCGTCATGGGTAAGGAAAAGTTTTTCTATTCTTTTAAAGTATTGCTGACAGAAGGGTACTTCAAGGTCGCCGGTAATCCGAATGACCGGAAAAAGAAGATCACGGCACAGGCCGAAAAACGCAATGGCAGTGCCAGAGGCAATGGCAGCGGAGGCGATAATGGCAGTGCCGGATTTTCTGACAACACGGAGACAGAATACGGCACGGAGCTGCTGGATATTCTGAAAAAACTCCGCAAAGGCATGCAGCTGCCTGTGCGTTCCCTTGGCATCCGCGAAGGAGAAACCTCCCCGCCGAAACGTTACAATTCCGGTTCTATGATACTTGCCATGGAAAACGCCGGCCAGCTGATCGAGGACGAGGAGCTCCGCGCACAGATCAAGGGCAGCGGGATCGGCACGAGCGCGACACGCGCCGAGATTCTCAAAAAACTGGTCGCCAATGAATATCTGGCATTGAATAAAAAGACACAGGTGCTGACACCCACTCTGCAAGGCGAAATGATACACGACGTAGTATTCTGCTCCATCCGTTCTCTCTTAAACCCGGAGCTGACCGCAAGCTGGGAGAAGGGACTCACCTATATCGCAGAAGGTCAGATCACGAGTGAGGAGTACATGGAAAAGCTGGAGACCTTCATCCGAAAACGGACAGACGGCGTACTTTCGCTGCACAATCAGACCCAGCTGCGGCCCATGTTTGATGAGGCGGCGAAATATTATACGAAGAAAAACGGATCACGGTAAGAAACTGGGAACAAGAGGGTTTATAATTAGGCCGAGACATGTGATAATTGAAGCGAAAAAAAATTTAGAACATGTAAAAAAGAGCGGAATCTCGGGCTGTTTTGAGTTTCCGAGAGCGCTCAAGAAAAAAATGAGAGGGAAGAATAAAGTTCGAATAACAGTATGGATCGGTTTGATGATTGCAGTACTCCTTATTTTTGTGGTGTGGGTGATCTGGCTTTTGTGTAGAAAGAATGGTCAGTCAGAGCAGACAGAACTGGTATCCGAGACCGTATGGACATCTCTGGATGGAGAAGAACATATAGTCAAAAATTATGAATTGTCTGATTCGGCAGCGGATGCTGTGGCTGGTATGGAAGACTATGAGATGGAGCATCTGTCGATGGATGGAGCAACCTTCTATTATTTCCATACTTTGAAAGAGACAACTGCTCCTGTAATTCTGTTTTTACATGGACAGGGTGGTGAAAAGGAGGAATATTTGGGAGAATTTTCCGAGTACGCCCAAATGGGTTATTCCTGTATCACACTTGATATTGCAGGTCATGGAGAGCGGGCATCGGAGGAAGTACTCACTGCACTGGAAGCGTCTGTGCAGACATCAGCAGATATGGATTTGATTTTTGAATATCTGCAGGAGAAGATAGATGGGATTATTCTTTATGGAATTTCACAGGGAGGAAGCATTGCCTATCATTATGCAGCTTATGGCTCTTATACTCCGGATCTTCTGGTGGTAGCTTCTACTTCGCCTGATTTTGTGGATAATTACGATGAAGCAATTATTGTAAATGGGAAAGCCAAAGAAGGGGAGGAAAATCAGGATTCGGAGGACTTTATAGAAAAAAACAATCCAATTGCCGCCTGGGAACAGATCGCGCAGTCAGCTGTCTTTTCTGGAAATACAATTGGTGACACAGTAGTGTCGGTAACAGGAAGTCAGGAACTGGAAGCACTTTTTCTGGAAAATGGTGTATCGGATGCTACCTTCTTATATTATAGTGGTACAAGTCATGATTTGCCAGAAGTGTTTTTTATACGCGTGGCTGAACTTTTGGAGGGTTTTTACAGGTGACAGGAATTGGTATATTGTTATTTACGCCATTCTCGAGGAGCATCTTGATGTGCCAGATGTATTTATTTTTAATGAATCAAAAACATGGAATTGGGGGTTGAAATATAACTGAATATGTGATAATGATAAGAGACAGAAATGCCCCATATTTTTTTAAAATAATCTTAAGTCTTAATTTATGAATGGAGTATCCTATGAATCAATGGACATTGCACGTGGAAGAATTCGGAAAGATAAAAGAAGCGGATATTACCGTGGCACCTTTGACTATGTTTATCGGTGATAATAACAGCGGAAAGAGCTATTTGATGACATTGATTTACGGGCTTTTGCATTTATCTCTAAGCCAGTATAAATATGATGCAAATTCAATGACGTTCCAATCATGCTGGGCAGTTTTAGAGAAAATATTCGAAAAAGCGAAAAACGCAGAGGAACTTGAATATACGTTTTCAGATTCGGATATCAAATATACACAGGATTTCCTGAATGAAATTCTTGAAAAAAACCTCTCAAGATTTATACTATCTTTGTTTAACAGAGAAGTATCAATAAAAAAGTTAAGAGTAGAGTTTCCGAAAAATACGGATTTCCATTTGACGGTGGGATATATCGGCAAGGTTGAAGAAAAAATAGGGATGAATGTTGAAGCGCCAAAAGAGGCTTATTCAAACCCATATTTAGTTATTTCAGATAAAACGCATATTGGTTCCTTAGAGGGGATAAATGAAAAGTGGATATGGATGAGATTCGTTTTAGAAAATATGTTAAAAATAGATTCGGATACTTGCGAAGAGCCGGTTGTGTATCTGCCGACGACCAGAACAGGCTTCCTTTTAACATATAAAACACTGGTTGGAAATGCGCTGGAAGATAAGTTTACCGTACAGCCTGTTTCTAAAAACCTGCTAACGAGACCGTCAGGAGATTTTCTTAGAAGTCTCAGTACGATGCGAGTAGATACTGGCAGAAATAAATTTGAAAGCTGCATTGATTTTATGGAAAGCTATATATTATCCGGGAAAATAGAAGTTTCGCAGTTGCCGTCTCATGATGTTCTATACCGTCCGAAAGGGAGTGAAGAACCGATTCCTATGTTTGTCAGTTCGGGAGTGGTGACTGAGGTGACGCCGCTCTTACTGTATCTGCGTTATGTTGACTTTGGTACATTGATGATCGAAGAACCGGAGATTTGCTTGCACCCTGAATTGCAATGGCGGATGATGCAGTTGCTGATTCGGATACAGAATGAAGGAGTGCCGGTTTTTCTTACCACACATAGTGATTTTATGCTGCAGCATGTGAATAACATGATAAAGGCAAATGAGATGCAGCAAAAGGAAGCGTTTTTAAAGAATAACGGATATGTGGAGGAAGATTTACTGAACCGTGAGAAGACAGCAGTTTATCAGTTTGATGTAGATGCAGAGAGTGGGCAAAGCACTGTGACAAGGCTGAAATGTGGGGATTACGGCTATGAATTGCCGACATTTTATGAAACACTGAAAAAAATGAACAGGCAGATCGATGACATAGAAGGACTGGAGGAATCATGTTTACCGAACAGGTAGAGAAAAGGCTTGGAGAACTGAACAAAAATCTGGTTGAATGCTCTGAAGATTGCTTTCATCTGATAGAACGAAAAAAAGAGGGCGAAGCGGAGTTGACGGTAAAACTTCAAAATCCCAGTATCTTGTTTAAATCATTAGAGGATAAGAAACTTCAGTATTTTGAAATCAAAAAGTGCGCAGACTTTGTTTTGTTTGAATGCAGAGATGATGGATGGTATGTGCATATATTTGAAATGAAACGCTCGATAGGTCCGAAAAGCTGGGAGACTGTTAAAGAACAGTTTGCGGG
Organism: Lachnospiraceae bacterium; assembly: GCA_021201665.1. Lineage (GTDB taxonomy): Bacteria > Bacillota > Clostridia > Lachnospirales > Lachnospiraceae > Choladousia. Next base: position 18,693 of record JAJQEO010000039.1, read on the forward strand.
TGCGCTTTTGAATGCATTGGCATTGGCAGGAGCACTTGGCATTATATTTCAGCTTACTCACATTATAGTATACTCATGCTACCGCAATGATAAAATAGATGATTCGGCAAATCCTGCAAAGCAGAGACTTCGAATGGCAGATGCGAAAGAACGATCTCCAGAAGTACGAGAGCCAGGACTTGATTGGAGAAATGAGTATTTGTTGATTACACTAAAACAAGATATAGTAAGCTGTTTGCATCGGAAGATTAAGCTTGATTTGGAGACGGGAGAGGGAACCTTTCAATTGCAAGAGTACATGCCGTCTGTTCGAGAAGCCTGAGGAGGAAAACGAAATGGAATCATGTAAAATCAAAAACCTGTATAATCTTGATGAAACGATCGCAAAAGACCTATTTGTCGGTGCTGAGTATCCCTGGGAGGTGCTCCCGGAGATCAGCGCGTTTATCCGTAAGCTGGGCAGCACACTGCCGGAAGAGGAGTATGAGAAACGCGGCGAGGATGTCTGGATTGCGAAAACGGCGGCGGTGGCGCCGACCGCATACATCCACGGCCCGGCAATCATCGGCAAAAACGCCGAGGTGCGCCACTGCGCGTTTATCCGCGGCAACGCGATCGTGGGCGAGGGCGCGGTGGTAGGCAATTCAACAGAGCTGAAAAATGTTGTCCTGTTCAATAAGGTGCAGGTACCGCATTACAATTATGTCGGCGATTCTATCCTTGGTTATAAGGCACACATGGGAGCGGGATCGATCACCTCGAATGTGAAGTCTGACAAGAAGCTGGTGGTGGTGAAGGACGGAGCGGAACGCATCGAGACCGGTCTGAAAAAGTTTGGCGCAATGCTGGGAGACGAGGTAGAGGTCGGATGCGGATCCGTTCTGAATCCTGGCTCGGTCATCGGTCCGCGTTCCAATATCTACCCGCTTTCTTCCGTACGCGGAGTCGTTCCGGCAAATTCCATCTATAAGAAGCGCGGAGAAGTGGTTGAGAAAGAATAAACAATGACAACCATGATAGAATAAGATAAGGCAGAATCAAGAGGGAAACGGACGAGAAATAATAAGAAAATCATTTGGTTGAATTTTAAAAACCATCGGTTTATAATGACTGATGGTTTTTCTTCGGAAAAGCAAAGTCCGCCTTAAAAATGTGCCGAAACAGAAAAAGTCCGCCTTAAAAATGTAAATAATCATTGAAAGTCCGCCTGAAAAATGTTATCCTGTCTCCGCTTGGTGCAGAAGGGAGGGATTCTTATGGAACGGTTGCTTATGGAACAGCTAAAGAAGTGGAAAGATAAAAAAAACCGAAAGCCTCTGATTATCCGCGGAGCCAGGCAGGTAGGGAAGACCTGGCTGATGAGGGAGTTTGGGAAAAGGTATTTTGCCCATACAGTGTACATCAGCTTTGATAATAATGAGCGTATGAGAAATGTTTTTGCCATGGATTTCGACATTCAGAGGATTATTTCCGCATTAAAGGTAGAAAGCCGGCAGAAGATCGTACCGGAAGAAACGCTTCTTATTTTTGACGAGATCCAGGAGGTTCCGAAAGCGCTGACCTGCCTGAAATATTTTTATGAGAATGCTCCGGAGTATGCGATTATCGCGGCAGGGTCGCTGCTGGGTGTGGCACTTCATGAGGGAACCTCTTTTCCGGTGGGCAAGGTCGATTTTATGAATCTTTATCCGCTTAATTTTAAGGAATTTCTGATGGCCTCAGGGGAAGATGAGCTGGCCATCTGGCTTGATCAGGCGGATTATCAGCTGGTCAATGCGTTTGCGGATAAGTATGCGAATCTGCTGAGAAGGTATTATTATGTCGGAGGCATGCCGGAGGCGGTTAACACGTACCTGGAGACGGATGATCTGTATGAGGTGCGGAATGTGCAAAAAGAATTATTAGTTTATTATGCAAATGATTTTTCAAAGCACGCACCTTTGGAGACAGTACCCAGAATTCAGATGGTATGGAATTCGATTCCCATGCAGCTTACGAAAGAAAATAAGAAATTTGTGTACGGACAGGTCAGGGAAGGTGCCAGAGCAAAGGATTTTGAACTGGCGATTCAATGGTTGACAGACTGCGGACTGGTTCTTAAGGGCTTTCGGGTTTCAAAACCGGGGATGCCTTTGATTGCATATTTGGAAATGGATGTTTTTAAGCTTTATTTTCTGGACGTAGGCCTTTTGTCTGCGCTGTGCCAGCTGGATGCCCGGACTTTGCTGGAAGGAAACCGGGTTTTTACTGAATTCAAAGGGGCGCTGACAGAACAATTTGCCGCGCAGGAGCTTTCGGCAGATGAAATCAGCCTGTATTATTATTCAACGCAAAATTCTTCCGGAGAGATTGATTTTATTGTACAGAAAAGCGGCTATATTATACCGCTGGAGATAAAAGCAGAGGAGAATCTGCAGGCGAAAAGTCTGAAAAATTATTGCCAGAAATACAAGCCGGAGATAGCAGTGCGTTCCTCTATGTCGAATTATCGGGAGCAGGAGTGGATGGTGAATGTGCCGCTGTACGCGCTGGCAGCGTATTTAAGGCGAGTGTGATTCCTACTGAAACGTTCTTGCAGCCGACCATGCAGTACTTCTTGAGTAGTGTCTGGTTTTTTGGTTTGTGATTGGCGTATCAGCCGGTGTGATGGACATATAAAATTCTGAGGCAGATTCTTATATGAGAGTAAAGATTAAAATAAATGGTCAATATGGCGTGAAAACGACCACGCTGGATCGAATATCGTTCCCTTGTGGGAGAATGAATTGAAAAAAGTGGCAGTGAGAGAGGAGCATAATTCATGGCAAAAAGCAATACAGAAACCTATGACGCGAGCAGTATATCGGTCCTGGAGGGGCTGGAGGCTGTGCGCAAGCGCCCCGGCATGTACATCGGCAGTGTTTCGCGCAAGGGTCTGAACCATCTGATCTATGAGATCGTGGACAACTCTGTGGATGAGCATCTGGCGGGCTATTGCTCGCAGATTGAGGTTTATCTGGAGAAGGATGGTTCCGCGACGATCCAGGACAATGGGCGCGGCATCCCGGTCGGGATGCATGAGAAGGGGATGTCGGCGGAGCGGCTGGTCTTTACTACGCTGCACGCGGGCGGCAAGTTTGACAATACTGCGTATAAGACAAGCGGCGGGCTGCACGGTGTGGGTTCCTCCGTGGTGAATGCGCTTTCGACTTGGCTGGATGTGCAGGTGATGCTTGGCGGGAAAATTCATCATGACCGTTATGAGCGGGGCGTTCCTGTGATTGAGCTGGAAAACGGCCTGCTTCCGGTGATCGGCAGGACGAAGGAGACGGGTACCCGGATTCAGTTTCTGCCGGATCCGGAGATTTTTGAAAAGACCCGCTTTTCAGAGACGGAGTTGAAAAGCCGTCTGCATGAGACCGCGTATCTGAATCCGGAGCTGAAGATTCATTATGAGGACCGGCGCGTGGAGCCGGTGGAGGAGATCCTCTTTTACGAGCCGGAGGGCATCACCGGATTTGTGCGCGAGATGAACCAGGAGTCCGAGCCGATCTGTGAGCCGATCTATTTTAAAGGAGAATCGGAGGGCATCCGGGTCGAGGCAGCCTTTCAGTATGTGAATGAGTTTCATGAGAATGTGCTGGGCTTTTGTAATAATATTTATAACGCGGAGGGCGGGGCGCATCTGACCGGGTTTAAGACAGCGTTCACGACGGTTATGAACGCCTACGCGCGGCAGATCGGTGTCTTGAAGGAGAAGGATCCGAATTTTACCGGCGCGGATGTCCGCAACGGGATGACTGCTGTGATTTCCATCAAACATCCGGATCCCCGATTTGAGGGGCAGACCAAGACCAAGCTGGACAACCAGGACGCCAACCGGGCGGTCGGAAAGGTCTCTGCCGATGAGATCACCCGCTATTTTGACAAGCATCTGGATGTGCTGAAAAATATCTTAAGCTGCGCGGAAAAGGCAGCCAAAATCCGAAAGACAGAGGAGCGTGCGAAGACCAATCTTCTGACGAAGCAGAAATATTCCTTTGACAGCAATGGCAAGCTGGCCAACTGCGAGAGCCGGGACGCCAGCATCTGCGAAATTTTTATCGTCGAGGGAGATTCCGCCGGAGGCTCTGCGAAAACGGCGCGCGACCGCAATTATCAGGCTATCCTGCCGATCCGCGGCAAGATTCTGAATGTCGAGAAGGCCAGCATTGACAAGGTGCTTGCGAACGCGGAGATCAAGACCATGATCAACGCATTCGGCTGCGGGTTTTCCGAAGGATACGGAAATGACTTTGACATTTCCAAGCTGCGCTATGACAAAATCGTGATTATGACCGATGCGGATGTCGACGGCGCGCATATCAGCACGCTGCTTCTGACACTGTTTTACCGTTTCATGCCGGAGCTGATCTATGAAGGGCATGTCTATATCGCCATGCCGCCGCTGTATAAGGTAATTCCTTCAAAAGGGAAGGAGCAGTATCTTTACGATGACAAGGCACTGGAAAAATACCGCAGGACGCATAAGGCACCGTTTACCCTGCAGCGCTATAAAGGTCTTGGCGAGATGGATGCCGGCCAGCTCTGGGAGACGACGCTGAACCCGGAAACCCGCGTGATGCAGCGCGTGGAGATTGAGGATGCCCGCATCGCCTCCTCCGTGACCGCGATGCTGATGGGCACCGAGGTGCCGCCGCGCAAGCAGTTTATCTACGAGCATGCGCAGGACGCACTGCTTGATGTGTGAAAACAGTGAGCCAAGTGCACAGCCAGACATGCTTGCATGGCAGCCGATTTTCACACATCAATTGTAGTTTTATTGCAATAAGAAACGCAGGAGGATTTCATGGAACAGGAAGAACGCATCATCGGAGCGGAATACTCCGAGATTATGCAGAAATCATACATTGATTACGCGATGAGCGTGATCATTTCCCGCGCGCTGCCGGATGTGCGCGACGGGCTGAAGCCGGTGCAGCGACGGACGCTGTACGATATGTACGAGCTGGGGATCCGCTATGACCGGCCATACAGAAAATGTGCGCGTATTGTCGGTGATACGATGGGTAAATATCACCCGCACGGCGACGCGTCTATCTATGACGCCCTGGTGGTGATGGCGCAGGATTTCAAAAAAGGGCAGGCCCTTGTGGACGGCCACGGAAATTTCGGCTCGATCGAGGGCGACGGTGCGGCTGCCATGAGGTATACCGAGGCGCGGCTGCAGAAGATCACGCAGGTCGCGTTTCTGGCGGACCTGGACAAGGACGTGGTCGATTTCGGGCCGAACTTTGACGAGACGGAGAAAGAACCGCTCGTGCTGCCGGTGCGGATTCCGAACCTGCTTGTAAACGGGTCGGACGGCATCGCAGTCGGTATGGTGACGAGCATCCCCCCGCACAACCTTGTGGAGGTCATCGACGCGGTCAAGGCGCTGATTAAGAATAATAAGCTGACCAGCGCTGACCTGATGAAATACATCAAGGGTCCGGACTTTCCGACCGGAGGCATTGTCGTCAATCAGGATGAACTGCTGCAGATTTACGAGACCGGTCAGGGAAAAATCCGCCTGCGCGGGCGCGTGGAGGTGGAAAAGGCAAAGGGCGGTCGGGAACGTCTGGTCATTACTGAGATTCCCTACACCATGATTGGGGCGAATATCGGCAAATTCTTAAACGAGGTCGCCGCTTTGGTGGAGACGAGAAAGACCAATGATATTGTCGATATTTCCAACCAGTCCTCGAAGGACGGCATCCGCATCGTGCTGGAGCTCCGCCGCGGGGCTGATACGGAGAAGCTGAAAAACCTTCTTTATAAAAAGACCCGCCTGCAGGACACCTTTGGCGTCAATATGCTGGCGGTCGCGGACGGCAGACCGGAGACCTTAAGCCTGCGGAAGATCCTCGAGTACAACATTGACTTCCAGTTTGAACTGACGACGCGTAAATACAAAAACTTGCTTGATAAGGAAGAAAAAAAGAGCGAGATTCAGGAAGGTCTGATCCGCGCCTGCGATGTGATCGATCTGATCATTGAGATTCTGCGGGGGAGCCGCAGCCGTGACCAGGTGAAGGACTGCCTGGTGAACGGCGTGACGGAGGGGATACGCTTCAAGACAGAAAAATCCCGTAAGATGGCTGCGAAGCTGAATTTCACGGAAGCGCAGGCGAACGCGATTCTCGACATGCGCCTCTACCGGCTGATCGGCCTGGAGATCGAGGTGCTGATGGCAGAGCATGAGCAGACCCTGAAAAACATCGCTACGTACAAGGACGTTCTCAACAATTACGACTCTATGGCGAAGGTAATCATCAAAGAGCTGGACGCTTTTAAAAAAGAATTCGGCCGTCCGAGACGCACCGCGATGGAAAATGCTGAGGAGATTATCATTGAAGAAGCGCCCGTCGAGGAGTTGCCGGTGGTCTTTCTGATGGACCGTTTCGGCTACGTGCGCTCCATGGATGAGAACACTTATGAACACAATAAAGAAGCCGCGGACCAGGAGAGCAAATATGTGCTGCACTGCCTGAATACCGACCGCATCTGTGTCTTTACCGATACAGGGAAGGTCCATCTGCTGAAAATGCAGGATGTGCCGTTTGGAAAATTTCGCGCGAAGGGCACGCCGGTCGACAATCTTTGCAATTACGACAGCGCGGAGGAGAATTTTGTCGGGGTGCTTTCCCTGAATGACATCCGCGACACGGTCGTCACCTTTGTGACCAGGCAGGCTATGGTCAAGCAGGTAGCGGGGAGCGAGTTTGACACCTCCAGGCGCACGGCGGCCGCGACGAAGCTGCAGGAGGGCGACGAGGTACTTGCCGTCTATGCCGCTTCTGAGCATGCGCACATCGTGCTGGCATCCGAGGGAGGCTATTTCCTGCGGTTTGCTGTTTCCGAGATTCCGGTCAAGAAAAAGACCGCCGTGGGTGTACGGGGAATGAAGCTGGGCGACGGCGATACGGTCGCTGAGGTTTACTGGATTGAAAAAGGCGGAGCAAATGAGAGCCATGCCGCACAGGAGGTTCCTTACAAGGATCGCACGGTCAACCTTGCGAAGCTGCGCACAGCAGGGAGAGACGCGAAAGGGACGAAGATCCGAAAGTAAAAATGCCTGTACAGGGATATAAAAGAAAGGACAGGGGAAAACACAAAAGACGTCTGAGCATGTGCCTCAGACACAAATCAGGTTAAGAACAGCGGCAGGATATGCTCCAGACAGAAGCTGCGGGAAGGATCAGAGAGCCGGTTCGGTTCTGGTTAGGACTGTTTACTCAGGCTTAGATTTTCATCAGCCTTCCTGATCATCTCGTCAGAGCTCTGTCCGGCCTCAAATACAGAAAGCCCAAAGGAAACTGCCGCATTATGGCTGAGACTGCCGGGTTCGACAATTTTTGCTGCCTCCCTGCAGATGCGCCTGCAAAGTGCTTTCGCCTCTTCCTGCGAAATGCTGGTAAATAAAACGCAGAATTTACTGCCGCTGTAGCGGAAAGACAGATGCTGGCCGCATACGGAGCGGATGATATCGCTCAGTCCTCTGAGATATTCGTCGCCTGCCAGATGACCGAGAATATCGTTGATCTCCAGCAGATGATCTGCTTCGATCATAGCGCAGACCATGCCGATGTCGTCCTCGCTTAAATGAGCCAGGACATCATTCAGGGCGGTGCGGTTGTACAGGGACGTCAGATGGTCAATGATCATGCCCTGTCGGAACTGGACACGCTCCGTCTCTTTTTTGATACTCGCGTGTCTTTTTTCCTGTACAAAATAGATCAGTATCATACACGCGGCGTAAAATCCGGCCAGAATCATCAGGGAGAGAGCAAAATTGACGACATTGTAGCTGGAATCCAGGATCAGAGATTTTTCTGAGTCCCAGCTGATCACAACATCGCCGATGATCCGTGCCGCGAATACGAAAACAGCGGTCACGGTGGTCAGGAGATAATTTCCATAAATACAGGAAAACATCAGCGGGATTGCGAAGAGGAAATACAGCGCGGGAAAAATACTGTGTATCGTAAACAGTACAAAACAGATGCCCGCCAGCCCAAGAGAAACCGAGTAGGCCTGCAGCATTTGTCTCTTCGGATATTTTTTACGCACCAAAAAGATCGCCAGCAGGATGAGAAGGTTCATCCCCGTGGGAATGACCACATATCTTCTGACATAAACGGGGGCGGACGCGCTGACCATATCCATGGCGTCCAGAATAAAAAACAGGAATACCTCCAGCAAAAAGGAGATTGCCGCCAGGCAGGCACAGATGGACGCGTGAATGTTCAGCCAGTGCCGGTTGGCTTTCTCATATTCTGATTCTATCGACCGAATGTAATTAGTAATCATAATCAGGAAATCTCCATATTTAGCAGAGGCAGGGATCAGGAAGGATGTCCTCTGCCTGATTGACAGGTGTCTTCTGAAAACGTTTACGATTCTTCAAGTCTAGCATTTTTCCCCATCCAATACAAGAGTGAAATGAAAAAATTGTTGTGGAATGAGAATATAGGTGGTAAAATAGGAAGAACTGGCACGACCCCTGGTTCTGGATCCATTTATCTGGCAAATCATGGAGCCGGGAACCCTTAGCAAAAGAAAGGCGGGAGATTATGATTAAATTATTCGAGAACGGCGCCTGGCTGATCCGAGGCACGGAGATCATTCCGGAGGCGGATGCGGCGAAGGTGTCCTCAGTCTGTGGAAAGAGCGCGGACAAGGACGAAGACCGAAAGGGTACGATTGCGTATTCCATTCTGAAAGCGCACAACACTTCCGATGACATGTCTCATCTGAGGATCCGTTTTGACGCGATGACCTCACACGATATTACTTTTGTCGGTATTATCCAGACTGCTAAAGCCTCTGGAATGGAGAAATTCCCGATCCCCTATGTTTTGACGAACTGCCACAATTCGCTGTGCGCGGTAGGCGGCACGATCAATGAGGACGATCATGTATTCGGCCTTTCGGCGGCGAAAAAATATGGCGGGATCTATGTGCCGCCTCATCTTGCGGTCATTCACCAGTATATGAGAGAGACAATGGCCGGATGCGGGAAAATGATTCTTGGATCCGATTCTCATACGCGATACGGCGCGCTGGGTACGATGGCGGTCGGCGAGGGCGGCGGCGAGCTGGTCAAGCAGCTGCTGCGTGATACCTACGATGTGGCTTATCCGGGCGTGGTGGCGATCTATCTCGATGGAAAGCCTTCCCCGGGCGTAGGACCGCAGGACATTGCGCTGGCGATTATTGGCGCCGTATTTAAAAATGGTTATGTAAAAAATAAAGTCATGGAATTTGTCGGCCCGGGCGTAGCATCAATGACCACCGATTACCGAAACGGGATCGATGTCATGACCACGGAAACGACATGCTTGTCTTCCATCTGGCAGACCGATGAGGAGACCGAGGACTATCTCGTACAGCACGGACGCGGGGAGGAATACCGCGAGCTGAAGCCGGCGGATGTGGCCTATTATGACGGGCTGGTTTATGTAGATTTGAGCACTGTGAAGCCGATGATCGCGCTTCCGTTCCATCCGAGCAATACGTATGAGATTGACGAGCTGCTGGCAAATCCGGGCGATATCCTGCGCGAGGTGGAAAAGAGTGCGGCTGCGCTTACTGAGAATACATCGGTGGACTTCCATCTGACGGACAAGGTCGTGGACGGCAGGCTGATGGTCGAGCAGGGCATCATCGCCGGATGCGCGGGCGGCGGCTATACCAACCTGATGGAGGCCGCGCGGATCTTAAAGGGCAGGAGCATCGGAAACGGCGCGTTTACTCTGGCCGTCTATCCGTCCTCCCAGCCGGTATTTATGGATCTGGTACAAAAGGGCGCGATCTCCACATTGATGGCAGCAGGCTCCACCGTCAAGACCGCGTTCTGCGGGCCGTGCTTTGGCGCGGGAGACACCCCGGCAAACAATGCCTTAAGCATCCGCCACGCGACGAGAAACTTTCCGAACCGCGAGGGCTCCAAGCCGGGAGCCGGACAGCTCTCCGCAGTCGCGCTGATGGACGCGCGCTCGATCGCCGCGACCGCAGCAAACGGCGGCGTGTTGACCTCGGCGGAGCAGTATGCTGATTTGCTGGCTAAGAGCAGCGACGAGCTTGCGCAGGGCGGCAGCCGCTATACCCCGGGAGCTGATTTCGGTACCAGGGCTGCAGGCACTCAGAACGCAGGTACCCAGGTCGCGGGTGCTTCCGCCGCAGGCGTACCTTCTGCAGATACTCAGGCTGCAGGTGCGCTATCTGCGGGAGCATCGGTTGACATAAAATCTGGAGGCGGCCACCAGGTGGCAGAGTACCATTATGACGACAGCGCATACCGGGCGCGTGTCTATCAGGGCTTTGAAAAAGCCAGCCCGGACGAGTCACTGGTCTATGGCCCGAATATCAAGGACTGGCCCGAGATGGAGCCGCTTGCTGATCATATACTGCTGCGCGTATGTTCAAGAATTATGGATAAGGTGACGACGACGGACGAACTGATTCCGTCCGGTGAGACATCCTCGTACCGTTCAAACCCATTGGGGTTGGCAGAGTTTACCCTCTCCAGACGCGACCCGGCGTATGTGGGCAGGGCAAAAGAAGTCGACCGTCTGGAACGGATCCGTCTTTCATCCGGCATGGCCGCCGCGGCTGAGCGGGACGAAACACTTGCCGCCGCGCTTGCAAAGGTACGCGAGATTGCCCCGGATGCTGATCCGGAGAGCATCGAGATCGGCAGCATGATTTATTGTGTAAAGCCGGGCGACGGCTCCGCCAGAGAGCAGGCCGCGAGCTGCCAGAGAGTGCTCGGCGGGCTGGCGAATATCTGCAGTGAGTATGCGACCAAGCGCTACCGCTCCAATGTCATGAACTGGGGCATGCTTCCGTTCCAGATGGAAGGAGAACCGGACTTTTCGGTTGGCGATTATATCTACGTGCCGGACGTGAAAAAAGCGTTAGAGGGCGACATGAAGAATATCCAGGCGTATGTGATTCGCGCAGGAGAGCAGGAAGTGGCGAAAGCAGATAACGATTCCATAAAAGATCGCTTCGCGATGGGGGCTGTTCAGGAGATTTCCCTGTACATCGCGGATATGACTGATAATGAGAAAGAGATCGTCAAAGCCGGCTGCCTGATCAATTTCAACCGGAACCGGATGAAGCTAAAAAAATAAGTATAGGGGCGGAGAAAGCTTTTTTTGCGAGTACTGGTTTTGTATAGATGCAGAAATTTAGCAGACGGATGTGGCAGGGATCGCAAAAATGCCAGACTGCTATAACTGCGCAGACATGGGCACCCGAGGATGCATATACTTGACAGATGGATGCGTCAGTGTAGATTGGATGTGAGTTATGTGGGTGTGCTGGAGTGACAGGCAGATGTGTCAGGTCAGAGCGGACTCATCGGGCATGAGCATACGCAGGCGTATAGATGAAAGACCGCGCTGCGGAAGCGACAGGATAAAAAAGCATAAATCGTGGCCGCAGAAATACAATTACCTGCGGCTGCGAAAAAAGAAATAGATATCGATAATAGAGAGAGGACAACAAAGTCATGCAGGGAAGAACACACAACTGCGGGGAATTAAGACTTGGCGATGTCGGCAAACAGGTAAAGCTGGCCGGCTGGTTTGAGAATCTCCGCAAGGTAAGCAAAAATCTGGGATTTCTGGTCCTGAGGGATTTTTACGGGACGACACAGGTCGTCGTGGAGACAGAGGAGATCATGGAGCAGCTGTCCGGGCTGAATTATGAGTCGACGATCTCGGTCGAGGGAACAGTGCGTGAGCGCAGCAGCAAAAATGACAGGCTCCCGACCGGCGAGATCGAGGTCGTGCCGGAAAAGGTGGAGCTGCTCGGCAGATGTCGCTACAACGAGCTGCCTTTTCAGATCAACCATTCCAAAGACGCGGATGAAAATCTCCGCCTGAAATACCGCTATCTGGATCTGCGCAATCCGGCGGTAAAGGACAAAATTATACTGAGAAGCAAAATTGTGGCGGATCTGCGCCAGAGCATGATCGCGCATGATTTCCTGGAGATTACGACGCCGATCCTGACCTGTTCCTCTCCGGAGGGTGCGCGGGATTATCTGGTGCCGTCCAGGAACCATCCGGGCAAGTTTTATGCGCTGCCGCAGGCACCCCAGCAGTTCAAGCAGCTTTTGATGGCCTCCGGTTTTGACCGCTATTTCCAGATCGCGCCATGCTTTCGCGATGAGGACGCTCGCGCGGATCGCTCTCCGGGTGAATTTTATCAGCTGGACATGGAGATGGCGTTCGCGGATCAGGAGGATGTGTTCACCGTCCTCGAGGATGTACTCCCGCCCATCTTTTCCAGATATGGTATTTACAAGTCCGCATCCAGGCCTCCGTTCCGGCGTATCGCCTATCTGGACGCGATGGACCGCTACGGCACAGACAAGCCGGATCTGCGGATTCATCTGGAGGTGCAGGACGCGACCGCCGCATTGGAGGACTGCGGCTTCGGGCCGTTTGCGGGACAGACGGTCAAGGCAGTCGTGGCGCATTCCTTTGCCGGCACCAGAAAGGTGATCGACAAGCTGTGCGCGGACGCAGAGGTACAGAGCGGGCAGAAGGCGTACTGGTTCCGCCTCGATGAGCAGGGCGAGGTCGTCGGCGGGATCTCCAAGTTTGTCAAGGAGAGAAAAGACACCGTTGTGGCAGCGCTTGGCCTGAAGCCGGGTGATTTTGTGGCACTGACTGCCGGAAGTCTCAAAAACGCACAGAAGGGCGCGGGCGTGCTGCTGAAAATGATCGGCACCCGCTTCGACGGCTATATGGATAAGGAGAACTATGAATTCTGCTGGATTGTCGATTTCCCGATGTATGAGATCGGCGAAGAGTCCGGCGAGCTGGAATTCTGCCACAACCCCTTTTCCATGCCGCAGGGCGGGCTGGCCGCTCTGGAAGAAGCCTCCAAAAGTCAGGAGAAGGCGCTGGAAATCCTGGCTTACCAGTACGACCTCGTATGCAACGGCGTAGAGCTTTCCTCCGGCGCCGTCCGGAACCATGACCCGGAGATCATGATTAAGGCATTCAACATCGTCGGCCTCGGCGAAGAGGATGTAAAAGCAAAATTCCCCGCGATGTACAACGCGTTCTGCTATGGGGCGCCGCCTCACGCGGGTATCGCGCCGGGCGTGGACCGCATGGTCATGCTGATCGCCGGAGAAGAGAGCATCCGCGAGATCATCCCCTTCCCGATGAACAAAAACGCGCAGGACGTGATGATGGGCGCGCCGGCCGAGGTGGAAGAGAAGCAGCTCCGCGACGTGCATATCCAGATCGTGAAGGATGAGAAGAAGGCATGATATATGCCATACCCGCTGTATAATGCGGAGAGAAAGAGTAACGAAAGCGAAAAACCCCCGGTCAAAACAGACCGGGGGTTTCTATATCCATCGCGAAGCGGTTATTTATGGGACTGCAACCTGCCCTCGCCGGGTTATACTGCCCGCAAACAGGTGGGATATGCGCCTGGCAAAGCGAGGGGGCGCTTTTTATATAAAGCTTACGATGTCTCATCCAGGATATCCTTCAGTTCGTTAATCATTTCCTCATCCTTCAGCCGGAATTTCACCTCTACCCGGCGGGAGGCCTCCGCGTTTTCTGTACCGTCCTCATTGTATACAGGATCCGCCCAGGAATGTCCGTTGACGGAGAGCTTTTCCTGGAGGGCTTCCATGTCCTCCGTCGAGATCGAGCTGCCCGCCAGGGAGAGCAGGTATTCCGCGACGGCGAGCGCTCGCGCCTGGGAGAGCTGCAGATTGTAATAATAGGTTCCGGAAGTGTCCGTATAGCCGTCGATCCGGATTTCCGCGAGATAGTCCACATATTCCTCGGAGAGGAGCACGGAGCAGTAGGTAGGAAGCAGCTCGCCGAGCAGCGCACTGCCTTCTTCGGTCAGAATGTTTTCATTGTAGCCAAACAGGACACTGGAGTCGAGGACGATGGAACCATCCGTTTCATCAATGGTGACACTTAAGTCCTGCGCGGCAAACTCCTCTTTCAATGCGGCGATCAGGTCTGCCTTGACGCCGATAATCTGCTCGATCTTTTCCTGCTGCTCGGTCAGAAGTGCTTCCTGTTCCTCGATACTGGCCTGCTGGGCGGCCAGCAGAGCTTCCTGTTCATCCAGGCTTGCCTGCTGGGAAGCGACCAGAGCGGCCTGTTCCTCAAACTCCGACTCCTGCTCAGCCATCAGGGCTTCCTGTTCGTCGAGGCTCGCTTGCTGGGAAGCGACCAGAGCGGCCTGCTCCTCAAGCTCCGACTCCTGTTCAGCCATCAGGGCAGCCTGTACATCGAGACTTTCCTGCTGGGAAGCAAGCAGAGCGGCCTGTTCATTCAGCTCCGATTCCTGCTCAAGCAGCAAAGCTTCCTTTTCATCCAGCTCCGCCTGCAGAAGACTCTGCTCCTCGGCGTGCGCGGACTCCTCATCCAGGCGGTCCTGGTAGTTTTTCTGCGCCTGCATGAAGGAAATGCACATCACAAGCAAAAACAGCAGCAGCAGCCCGGCCATCATGTCCGAATAGGAACGCCAGACATTGTGGCGCTCATAGGTTTTCTTTCGTTTTGCACTCATGCCGCATCACCCCTTGCTTTTCCGGCGGAACAGGACAGGCTGCGCCGCGAGCTCTTCCAGGTGCGTAAGCCGATCCGTCAGCTCCTTCATAAAGGACTCATCTATGGCCGAAACAGCGGCCTCGCCTCTCATCTGCAGCACCGCGTCCAGTTTTTCGGAAAGCGCATCCAGCTCTCTGCGGATATCCGAAGAAGACTGCACCGGCCCCATCTGGGCAATTTCTTCGGAATAAGCCTGTATTCTTTCACTGTAGGTCTCCCAGACTTCAGAAAATTTCTCAATGGACTGGTACATAAAGCGGATGTATTCCTGATAAGTCGCCTTCTGCTCCTCACTGATCCGCAGAGACTCCTCCTGTGCGTGCGCGAGACTGTCGAGCATTTGTTTGTTGAGCGTGCCGGTGGTCTCGCTGCGGCTCTGAAGGTCGGCGAGCATCTGCTGCTGTTTTTTCATGGAAGCATTCAGAAAGGCGAGGTAGTCATCCTGCGCCTGTGTAAGCTGCTTCTGGATCTGCGCGGAGGTCTGGCGGATGCCTGTGATGGAAGAATCTGTGAAATCGGTGTAGCTGGACATGGTCTTCTCTACCTGCCCCTGCAGGCTGCCCCAGGACTGCTCCAGACGATCCAGAGAACGGTCCAGGTAATCCGTATACGACTCCTGTGCTCGCTGCAGCTGCCGGGCAGACTGTGCAACCTGAGAAAGCGAAGCATCCAGATCCGCCCGCGTTTCCCGGATGACATTCTGGCAGATGCGTGTGACGGTCTCCTCCTGGCTGGCAGTAAAGCTGTCTACGATCTGGTAAATCGCATTTGTCATCTGAGAGAAAGCAGGCGTGATGGACTGCTCAAAGCTTTTTGACATCTGCTCAACAAAAATCTTTGTCAGATCGTTGGTCAGATCCTCCTGGCTTTTTTTCTGCTCCAGCAGGCGCGAGGCAGCGTCCACCTCATGGCTGGGGCGCACATACAGATAAAACGTATCCGTAAAAAGCTCGAGATTGTTTGACATCTCAGAGAGTTCGCTGCGCAGATTGAAAGAAAATGGCAGAGAGAGCGCAAGGCCGTAGATCGATGTGACAAAGGCAACCTTGATGCCGTCGATCAGCGGCGAGACCGAGTCGGCCATCTGCTCATAGCCGGACGGGTCAAAATTGCGCAGCCCGAGCACCAGACCGATAAAGGTGCCCAGGATGCCGAGGCTGGCCAGAATGTCCGGGATCAGCTCCAGCAGCGAACGGTGCACATGCGTCTCAATCACATCTTCATTGATAAAATCACTGATATCGCAGGAACCGTCCGGATTTTTACTGACCAGATCGCAATATTCGGCATAGCATTTATCCAGAAACGCATTATGAAAAAGATCTTCCCGGAGAATCAGGTCCGAATCCCCGTCGGATGTGCGGATCTGCTCAGCCGTCAGAGCCAGGCTTTTGCTGATCCGGGCCAGCCGCTGCAGACAGGAGAAAAACGAAACCCCGATCGCGAGCAGCATGACGGCTAGAAACGAGAAATTGATCACCAGCGACATCGTGTCCACATCACGGCTGATGTAGGTGATGAATACGCAGATGGCAATGGCCAGAGCTGCCGTGGCGACAGAAATGAATCTTCTGGCGTACAAAAAAATCCCCCCTATCTGATAATGAAAGTCCAGGTCCCCTTACCTTCGTGCCGGGAACATGCAGGAAAACCGCCTGCTCTGCGCCTGACACACATTTACAGTCAGTATAAATAAAATACGGAAAAAAGTAAAGTCAGAACCGGCAACCTTAAGAAAAAATAAAGGGTTTGTTTCTGGCCTGAACCAGGATCATCTGAAATGGAATGCCAACTTCCGTGCTGAATTTTGAGGGAAAAGAAATAATGTTATGTCTTGCGCGGACGAATTCCTGCGTGTATAATCGGAACAGACGCATAGAATGAAAAGCGATGTACTAAAAGCGGTGTACCTTGGTGAGTATATTATACGCGAGAAAAAGGGGCAAAGGAAAATGATAAAGCAGGTAGTAGCATTTGTAGAAAATCAGAAGGGGATCATGTGGCAGATGACCGCCGCACTGCGCAAAAAAGGCATCCGCATCTGCGGGATGTCCACCGTGGACTCACCGGAGTTTGGGATTGTCCGCATGATTGTTGACCAGCCGGAGGACGCGATCCGATGTCTCACGGAGACGGGAATTGTTGTGAAAGCGTGCGAAGTGATCGCGGTCGCGCTCTCAAAGAGCGAAGAGATGGAGGCTGTTTTACAGGTGGTTCAGGATGGCAATGTGAACCTCAATTATTTCTATTCATCCTTTGGCGGCAGCATGGATTGCCCGCTTCTGATTCTGAACGCGGCAGATATGGACGAGACGGAGGCCATGCTGCTGGGGCATGGGTTTGCGTGTCTGGATTCCATCAATTGAACTGTAGTGGAACGGAGAGCGGTTTCCTTCTCATAATATGAATTTACGATTCTGTGTTTGAATGGTCAAATCGTGACCGGGCAGGAGCGATTCATTGAGCGGACATATCAAAAAGGATATTTTAAGGGGAAAAAGGGGAAAACAAAAGATACATGAAAAAAGAAAAAAAACTTTTTCCGCAGAGAATGAAAAAGGGGCTTGCAGTGGTTTTCTGTGGAATGCTTGCCCTGGGGGCGTGCGGATGCTCCAGAAGTGTGCTGAATTATCAGATCTCAGAAAGCATTGGCACGCTGGGCGAATATGACAACAACGAGCCGGTCGAAACACCTAAAATGCAGGCGGAGAGGGAGATCGAGGAATCTGAGGCTGCTCTGGAGGAGGCGCGCGTCCTGGTGCTGGAGGAGGCGGCCGCCCTGGCAGAGAGCTACTGCTATGAGGAGGCCATCGCCCTCCTTGAGGAAACTGACTCTCTGGCCGGAGATTCCCGCGCCGAGGAAGCGATCGCGGAATACCAGACGGCGTATTATGCCCTGGTGGTCTACGACGGAGATGTTCTCCATCTCAATTTTCCCAACCTGGTTGCGGATACCAGCCTTGCCTTTGACGGGGATTCTTATGCGCAGACCTACAGGCAGAATCTGATCACACTCAGTGAATTTGAGGGGATTCTGGAACAGCTGTACGCGAATGACTATATTTTGATTGATATCCATTCCCTCGCGGAGGAGACCGACGATGGCTTTGGCGACATTACACTGACAGCGGCGACGCTTACGCTGCCGGAGGGAAAAAAGCCGCTCGTCCTTTCCGTGGAAAACCTGAATTACTCTATTGCCCGTGCCGGGGACGGCATTGCTTCAAGACTGGTGCTGGATGAGGATGGGGAGGTGGCCGCGGTTTATACGGATTCCTCAGGCGTCTCCAGGACAGGAGCCTACGACGTCGTTCCGGTGCTGGAGCAGTTTATCGAGGAGCATCCGGACTTCTCTTATCGGGGAGCGCGGGGCATCATCGGACTCTCCGGCGAAGATGGGGTTTTCGGCTATGAGATCGAAGAGGGCAGTGACGATAATTATGCGGAAAACGCGCAGACCGTGGCACAGATTGCCGCGAAGCTCAGGGAAGACGGCTGGACCTTTGCAACAGAGGGATACAGTTATTCCTACATGAATGACCTTACTTACGACGCACTCGTGTCGGACATCACACAGTGGGAGGATACTGTCGGCGAGCTGGTCGGAGACTGTGACACATTGATTTATCCATATGGCTCGGAGGTAGAATATACTTCAGAAAAATCCGTCTGGCTGACCGGAGAAGGCTATCGCTATCTGGTCGGACTTTGGGCCTCAGATGACTATCTGGCCGTCACCCAGACCTATCTGCGCCAGACCAGGCGGTCGATCACCGGCTATCTGCTGGAAAATTACGCGGATTACTATACATCATTTTTCAATGTTTCGGAAATACTTGATGAGGCAAGATAAGCGGATTTTACGAAAAAAATGTGATAACACTTGCCATTTTGAAAATCTGGTGGTATCATTTTAAAACGAGTGACCAAAACGACAGGCATCGTTTTTGGATAAACAGAAGCAATCACTGAGAGTATAATTAATGGAGGGATAACTTTATGATGAACAAAAGCAAAAGATGGCTGCTGGCGCTTTTGATGTGTTGCGGGATGGCACTGGCGCTGACCGGCTGCGACCAGCTGAAGAAGCCGGAGGAGACCGAGACAGAGACGGAGACCGAAACTGAAACGGAGACGGAAACAGAGACAGAGACCGAGACAGAGACAGAAACGGAGACGGAGACGGAAACCGAGACGGAGAGTGAAACTCAGCCGCAGACCTACACGCTGGATACAACCGTGGACGAGGAAACCGCTTCTCTGACGGAGTACAGTACGATTCGCGTCATGTATGCCCTGGACGATCTGAATGTCAGAGAGCAGCCTGGCACCTCGGATGAGTGCGAGATTTTCTACAGCTTTACGTCAGGCGATCAGATCAGCGTGGTGGGGGAGACATCCAACTGGTATATGGTTTCGATTGATGGCTATGAGTCCAGAGGATATGTTTATAAGGAGTATGTAGGCGAGAGCGCGGATGCGGGCACTTCCGATTCGGCCGACACGACGAGTACGGATACATCGTCTGATTCCACCGGCGCATCGTCAGAGACCGCGACAGCTGATACGAGTACGGCCAGCACGGACACGACCTCTGTTGACCTGGAATACGGAGTGGAGAGCTATGCAGAGTCCTTTACGATCGTGGCGACCGCCGGAGCAAATATGCGCTCAGAGCCGTCACAGGACGGCGAGATCATCGGCACCATTGCTTCTGATACGCAGGTCACGGCGATCGGCTACACCGACCGCTGGTACAAGATCAGCTACAATGGGACCGTTGGCTATGTGAATAAAAACCTCTTCAGCGCGGAGTAAAGAAAGCAGTGTTGCAGCCCGTTTCGGCAGTCCGAGACGGGCTGTTTCTTGTGGAAGGATGATAATTATTCTCCTGCCCGACTGTGATTGACCCGGCAGTGCTGGTGTCCGGCATCCTTACGGCATAGTGGGGTGACATTGCCTCAAGGACTGTTCACGAAAAAAACATGACTCGTTCACAGGCTTAACTCATTGGAAGAATATTCTGTTTATGCCGTGGCCTGCGGTCATTGCAAAGGCAAACGACGGATGTTGTTGTTTGCTGTAAATATACATATATACATATGAGGAGGAAGCATATGAGCGGGGAATGGAACCGGTTGAACCGGCAGCTGCAGAGAGAGCGGAGGGTAAGGGTTATGCGTATCCGCGTCGGCATTGGCGTGGCCGCGGTACTCTTTCTGCTGGGAGGGATTCTTTTCCTGAGACACAGGATTACAAAATCCGGAAGTGGTTCCACAGAAGTATCATTGTCCGAGTCTGAGGAGGGCCTTCAGGGTTCTGAGACGGATCTGGAGTCAGAGGATGAGTCGGGCGATGCGTCCGAAGACGAGCTTGTGGCTGCGGTTTCTGTTGATTACGATGAACTCTCAGCCGAGATCGAGGAAATCCTTTCGGGCGATACGATTTCCGGCGAATGGAGCATCTACCTGAAAAATCTGGACACCAGCGAATCCCTGCTCATCAACGATGAAAGCATGTACGCGGCGAGCCTGATTAAGCTTTTTGTCCTGCAGTCCAGCTACGAGCATCTGGACGACCTGGTCGCAAACTATTGCACGATCAACAACACGAGCGAGGAGACTGCCCTGGCTACCATAAAGGATCGCCTTTATACCATGATCGTATATTCGCGGAACGAATCCTACAATGAACTGGTCCGTCTGCACAGCAGCAGCGGCAGCTTTACCTCCGGATGCAGGCTGGTCAATTCCTTCATCGCTGAGTGCGGCTATTCCGCAACGGGCATTTATACGACCCTGCATCCCTCAGATTCCAGCTTTGAGACGACCGGCGAGGGCACCAACCACACGACAGCGAAGGACTGCGGCGACCTGCTGGAATCCATTTACTACAGGACCTGCGTATCGGAGGAGGCATCGGAGGAGATGCTCGGCTACCTTCTGCAGCAGAGTACGACTACCAAAATCCCTGCGGGCGTGCCGGACGGCATTTCCGTCGCCAACAAGACCGGGGAAACCGATGAAGAAACGCACGATGCGGCTATCATTTTTGGTGAAAAGACCGATTACATCCTCTGCGTCATGTCGACCGGCGTAGATGTGATGGGAGCCGGGAACGCGGGAAATATTATCAAAGAAATTTCGGCGCTGGTATATGAAGCTCTCAATTAATATAAGATCGACTGTCTTTGTAAACGACTGTGAAGATGGGTGGTTTTTGTTGTTTCTTAATTATATGCTGAGACACTTATAAAAGATTTTTTGCGCAAAACGGCAAAATTTCGGTTCCGGTTTATCCGGGTTAGGATTGATTGGAGGAGACTTTTTGATGAAAACCTATAATACTCGCAGCAAACCCAGCTGCTCGTTAACTTACGAAGTTCGCTCTCGCAAGCGCGGCGAACTTCCTGTAAGTTATATTATGGCACTGGATGCCGGTACGACCAGCAACCGCTGCATTTTGTTTGACCACGAGGGAACGATCTGCAGCATCGCGCAGAAGGAATTTACTCAGTATTTTCCAAAGCCGGGGTGGGTGGAGCAGGATGCGGACGAGATCTGGTCCACCTTGCTCGGCGTAGCCGTCGAGGCCATGTCCAAGATCGGCGCGTCCGCCGAAAATATCGCCGCGATCGGCATTACCAACCAGCGCGAGACCGCTATCGTCTGGGATCGCAATACCGGCTTGCCGGTGTGCAAGGCCATCGTCTGGCAGTGCCGCAGGACTGCTGAATACTGCGACGAGCTGGCGGCGATGGAAACGCCCGCGTATATGTGCGGCGCATCAACAGATACTGACAGGATACGCCAGGATATCTCGGACTCGGCAGCTTCTTCCGAGCCAGACCTGGCAGCCTTCTCCAATCTGGACTCGGCAGGTCAGGCAGCCCAGGAGAAAACGGGCTGTGACGTGACAGAGTCCCTCCCGAGTCTGGTAGATGTCATTCGCAGCAAGACCGGCCTGGTGCTCGACGCCTATTTTTCCGCGACCAAAATCCGCTGGATCCTCGAACATGTAGAAGGCGCGCGCGAAAGAGCCGAGGCAGGAGAGCTTCTGTTTGGCACGGTCGAGACCTGGCTGATCTGGAAGCTGACGAAAGGCCGCGTCCATGTGACCGATTATTCCAACGCTTCCCGCACAATGTTTTTCAACATCCACACCTTGCAATGGGACGAGGACATTCTGCGACTTCTCGATATTCCCCGGTGCATGCTGCCGCGCGTCGCCGACTCCAGCGGCATCTACGGAATGACGGATCCCTCATATTTTGGCGGGGAAATCCCGATTGCCGGGGCGGCGGGCGACCAGCAGGCGGCCCTGTTCGGACAGGCCTGCTTCGGGCGCGGTGAGGTGAAAAACACCTATGGCACGGGCGGATTCCTGCTTATGAACACCGGAAGCACACCCGTAAAATCCCAAAGCGGCCTCGTGACCACGATTGCGTGGAGCATCAAAGGTAAGGTTACCTATGCTCTGGAAGGCTCTATCTTTGTCTCCGGGGCGGCCATCCAGTGGCTGCGCGACGAAATGCGCCTGATCGATTCCGCACCGGATACCGAGTGGATCGCCGAGCGCGTCCCCGACTCCAACGGATGCTATGTCGTCCCCGCTTTCACCGGCCTGGGAGCCCCTTACTGGGATCCCTATGCAAGAGGCTGCATCGTCGGCCTGACCCGCGGCGTCAACAAATATCATATCGTCCGCGCGACCCTCGAATCCCTCGCCTATCAGACAAATGACGTCCTGCGCGCCATGGAAAAAGACGCCGGCATCCGCCTCACCGGCCTCAAGGTCGATGGCGGCGCCAGCGCGAATAATTTCCTGATGCAATATCAGGCGGACGTCATCGGACAAAATGTCTGCCGCCCGCAGTGCATTGAGACCACCGCGATGGGAGCCGCCTATCTGGCCGGACTGGCGGTCGGCTACTGGGAAGGCACAGAGGATATCCACGCAAACGCAAAAATCGGGCGTGTCTTTTCACCTCAGATGTCAGCGGAAGAAATCTCCCGCCGCCTCAAAGGCTGGGACAAGGCTGTGCGTTACTCCTTCGGGTGGGCGAGGGAAGAATGAATCCCTGAGATAATACGTCTGCATGCAACGTGGAATCAGGGGATTCACGAATGCTTTAGGTTTTCGCCCCTCGCCGGGGAGGCATCCCACACTCCGTGTGGGATAAGCCATGCCACGCAGCGAGTGCATGGCATGGGTGTGAACAGTGACTGTAATCTACTGCGGCATAATCTTTTTTCAGGAAAGCCCTTGCCACCGTAAAAAAAATGTGTTAGGATAGCTTCGGTTAAAGGCAATGAAGGAGACTCTGCGTCTGGTAACCTGACAGGGATTCGGCATCCATTGACTGAAAGTGCCGTTCGGGGGAAGGATACAATAGGGAACGCTCCGGAGCCGACTGTTCGAATTTTTTCTCCCTGGCAGGTCAGATGCCCCATATGGGAACTGATTGCATTGCGCAGATTGTTCACGGATACCTCTATTGCCGCTTGCGGATTTATGTGAGCAGCTTATTGATGTATACGCATGCCGCCTGCGGATGCAGAAAATACAGTAGGACAGTACGTAGCACGCGTTAAGTGCATTTGAGAGGCAGATGATTAAAAATCTGCAATGCGGGTGGTACCGCGGGTAATGATTATCCGTCCCGGAATATCGATTCAGATGTTCCGGGATTTTTTATGCGCAGTATGTTCCGATTTGCAAAGCAAATCGAGAACTCTTAGCCGGGCAGGGAAATTTTGCGGCTAAAGCCGCACCCGGCTCGCGCGGGCTATGTTCCGATTTGCGAAGCAAATCGAGAACTCTGGATAGGGGAGAAGGGCATTCCCCTGTCCGATTGCACACTAAAATTATTTTGGCCGCGCAGTGTGTTAATTGCATAAAAATATCCCGGGATCAGAACAGGAGGAGGACCATTATGGAATTTTTATCAGGATTGACAGAAAAGGAGACGCTGGAGCTTGGGGAACTGCTTGCCCCGGAGCGCATTGGCACGCAGGTGCGTGTGAATGGCTTTGTGCACTCGATCCGTGACATGGGCGAGGTCTGTTTTGTGGTGCTGCGCAAGCGCGAGGGATTGCTGCAGTGCGTATTTGAGGAGGACGTATCGGAACTGCCGGCGAAAACGCTGAAGGAATCGCAGACGGTGGAGCTGTTTGGCATGCTGGAGGAGGATGCGCGTGCTCCTCATGGGATCGAGCTGCGGGTAAAGGGCGGCGAGATCCTCACGGCTACCTATGCGCCGCTGCCGCTGCCGATTGGCAAGTGGAAGCTGAATACCTCGCTTGAAGCAAAGCTGGACAATCGCAGCATTTCTCTGCGGAATGTGCGTGAGCGGGCGAAGTTCCGCATTCAGGAGGGGCTGGTCCGGGGATTCCGCGAGTATCTGACCGGGCAGCAGTTTACGGAGATCCATACGCCGAAGATTGGCGCAAGAGGCGCGGAGGGCGGCGCGAATATTTTCAAGCTGGACTATTTCCACCGTCCGGCGGTGCTGGCGCAGAGTCCTCAGTTTTATAAGCAGATGATGGTGGGCGTGTTCGACCGCGTTTTTGAGACCGGGCCGGTGTTCCGCGCGGAGAAGCACAATACGAAGCGCCATCTGAATGAATATACGAGCCTGGATTTTGAGATGGGCTATATCGACAGCTATGTGGATATCATGGAGATGGAGACCGGATTTCTGCAGTATACAATGGCGCTGCTTCAAAAGGAGTACGCGGAAGAGCTGCGTATCCTCAATGTGACACTGCCGGATACGGAAAAGATCCCGATGGTGCGTTTTGATGTGGCGAAGGAGCTGGTCTCTGAAAAATACAATCGTAAGATCCGCAACCCGTTTGACCTTGAGCCGGAGGAGGAGAATCTTATCGGGCGTTATTTTAAGGAAGAGTATAGCGCGGATTTTGTCTTCGTGACGCATTATCCGTCGAAAAAGAGACCGTTCTATGCGATGGACGACCCGGCAGATCCACGGTTTACTCTGAGCTTTGACCTGCTGTTCCGCGGTCTGGAGATCACGACGGGCGGACAGCGTATCCATGATTACCAGATGCTGCGGGAGAAGATCGCCGCGCGCGGAATGACGGAGGAGGGCATGGATATGTACCTCGACACGTTTAAATATGGCATGCCGAAGCACGGCGGCCTCGGTATCGGTCTGGAGCGGCTGACCATGAAGCTGGTCGGCGAGGAGAATGTCCGCGAGACGACGCTTTTCCCGCGGGATCTCTCCCGGCTGGAGCCGTGACAGAGGGCATTGGTGCAAAGACAGGCGCAGTCTGGCAGCCAGGCAGGATCTTTCCCGCCCGGAGCCGTAATCACTGAGCGAGACAGACGATGCACTGTCAGGAAGGTATCTGGTTGGGCAGACGATATTTTGCCGGAAATGTTTCTGGCAGGGCGGATGATGTACTGCCAGGAGGATATCTGACGGAATAGAATGGCACCATAAGAGTGAGACACAGAGGGAGAAAAAGAGAAGCTATGGCACGAAAGAAACGATGTACACTGTGCGGCGGAAAGCTTTTGCCTTCCGGTATCTGTGCGGAGTGTGGGTGGGACAACAGTAAAAATGATGAGGGGTATCGCCTGAACACCCATAATGAAGCTGGCATGAGACTCCATTCGGGGGACTGTGAGGATGTTCTCAACAAAGAAAATCCACACAGGCAGGCGAAAGCCTCTGGTACAGGGACTGACAGCGCAGAAAAGACGCGTACCGCTCATTCACGATCGGAAAGAACGTCTGCGGGCGGTACCCGGTCAGGTAGGGAAAAAACGTCTGCGAATACCCGTTCTCAAACGAAAAAAATGTCAGCGGACGATCACCGGCCAAAGAACGTGGACAAGCCGGTCCGGAAAAAATATACTTTGCTTAAATGGCTGGTGGTGCTGTTTTTTGCCTGGGTGATTCTGGATATGGTTTTTTCGGATGAGTTTTCAGAGGCGCGGTGGTTCCTGAACGATCTGGTTTCTGAGATCAGGGAAACACTGGAGGATTCCGGACTTTGGAATGATGATTTTTATGAAGACGACGAGTGGGTTTATGGCCTTGATGACGAAGAAGCAGTGGATGAGGATCCGGAGCCGACAGATACAGATGAAAGCCCGGAACGCGTGTCGTGGGATGAAAGTGCCGAAGGATATGTTTCCCTTGAACTGGCACAGGGATACTACTATGTCGGCTATGAGGTTCCTGCTGGCAATTACCAGCTGGAATGTCTGACAGATTCCGCCATGATTTATATTTATCAAACGCCGGAGGAAAATTCTTCGTATGATTTCCTGATTTTGTATTCGAGGGAGGAACAGGAGGCCTATCTGGATTATATGAATGGTACCCAATGTCCATGGTATGATCTTTCTCCGGTGATTACGCTGGAAGAAGGGATGATTCTGGCCATATATGGGGAATCGTCCGAGATGTGGCTGACCGGAGAGGGAGAAGGGATGGATTCTCTTTCGGATCATGAGGAACAGAGCCTGAAAGATGTACTTCTGGAAAGGGATAAAACGCTGACGGTCGGTATGGACGGCTTCGAAGCCGGGAATTATGACATCGTCGCCTCAGGGGAGGATCCGGATGCATATGTAGAGATCGAGACGAAGGACGGCTATTATAAATCAATGATACTTTATGGAAAATGGACGGAGTTTCTGAGATTCCCATTTGAAGAAGGGGACACAATCTCAGTGATTCTTTACAATGACGATACGGAAGTATTTCTGAGGTCTGCCTGGTGAAACCTTAAGACATGGCTGAACGGGCAGGCGGATATGAGGAGGGAAACCTATGGCAAATATCATCAGTGACGAGACTATTGAGTATGTCGGCATTCTGGCGAAGCTGGAGCTGTCCGACGAGGAGAAGGAGCAGGCGAAGAAGGATATCGGCCGGATGCTTGACTATGTGGACAAATTAAACGAGCTGGACACCTCCGGCGTGGAGCCGATGTCGCATGTGTTTTCCGTTCACAACGTGTTCCGGGAGGATGTCGTGACGAATGACGACGGACATGAGGCGACTCTGAAAAACGCGCCCGCCGCAAAAGAACAGGCCTTCATGGTGCCGAAGACGGTGGGTTGATTCAAAACACGGCATTCTGTGGAAATTATAGACAGGAGCAGCGTTATGGAACAGTGTACTTTTAAAAAGAGAACGTTTGTTTTTGCAGCTTTCTGCAATAATCACGATACAGACGTGTGAAAAAAGATTCAGGAAAGGAACGGCGATATGCAGATAACAGAACTGACCGCCCTGGAGCTGGGCGACAGGATCAGGAAAAAAGAGATCTCCGTCCGCGAGGCGCTGGATGCTTCTTACCGGCGTATAGATACTGTTGACGAAGAATTGAACAGCTTTGTGACACTTGACCGGGAGGCAGCTTATGTCCGCGCCAAACAGGTGCAGGCCGGCATTGAGGATGGCAGCATCAGCGGGCCCCTCGCCGGGGTGCCGGTCGCGATCAAGGATAATCTCTGTACGGAAGGGCTGCTGACGACCTGCAGCTCGAAGATTTTGTATAATTTCGTGCCGACGTATTCGGCGGAGGCCGTTTTGAATCTGGAAAAGGCCGGGGCGGTGATTCTCGGAAAAACGAACATGGACGAGTTCGCGATGGGCAGCACGACCGAAACCTCCGCGTTCGGGCCGACAAAAAATCCCTGGAATACCGGCCATGTGCCGGGCGGCTCTTCGGGCGGCTCGTGCGTGGCGGTGGCTGCGGGGGAGGCTCCGTATGCGCTTGGCTCGGACACCGGCGGCTCGATCCGCCAGCCGAGTTCGTTCTGCGGCGTGGTCGGGATGAAGCCGACCTACGGCACGGTTTCCCGCTATGGGCTGATCGCCTATGGGTCGTCGCTGGATCAGATCGGGCCGATCGCGAAGGATGTTTCGGACTGCGCGGCGATTCTGGAGATGATCGCTTCACATGACAAAAAGGACAGCACCTCGGTGGCGCGGACAGACTGTGACTTTACATCCGCGCTGGTGGACGATGTGAAGGGACTGCGTGTCGGCATCCCGTCTGACTATCTGGGAGAGGGTCTGGACGATGAGGTGCGCCGGGCGGTGCTGGATACGGCGGATGTGCTGCGGCAGAAGGGGGCCATTGTCGAGGAATTTGACTTAAGTCTGGTGGAATACGCGATACCGGCCTACTACGTAATCGCTTCGGCTGAGGCCAGCTCCAACCTGTCCCGCTTTGACGGAGTGAAGTACGGCTACCGTTCCGCCGAGTATGAGGGTCTCCACAATATGTATAAAAAGAGCCGCTCCGAGGGATTCGGGGAGGAAGTCAAACGCCGTATCATGCTCGGCTCCTTCGTCCTGAGCTCCGGCTATTATGACGCTTACTACCTGAAAGCACTGCGCACGAAAGCACTGATTAAACAATCTTTTGACCGGGCGTTTGAAATATATGATGTCATTCTCGCCCCGGCGTCCCCATCGACGGCCCCGGAGCTTGGCAAGAGCCTGAGCGACCCGCTGAAGATGTACCTTGGCGACATTTACACGATTTCGGTGAACCTCGCCGGACTGCCGGGCATTTCGGTGCCGTGCCGCCTGGACAGCAAGGGACTGCCGATCGGCGTACAGATGATCGGGGACTGCTTCCATGAAAAAGAGATTCTGCGCGCGGCGTATGCGTATGAGCAGGCGCGGGGACGGTTTCTGGTGCCGGAGCTGAAATCAGGCTGCGCAGGTTATACAGATAAAGCAGCGGCGGCCGGATTGGGGTGCAGTGAAGCGCAGCAATCTGGCAAGACGGCTGCGGCAGAGCAGTCTGAAAGCGCATCTGCCACGATGGCTGCGGCAGGGCAGGCTGAAAGCGCACCAGGCGCGATGGCTGCGGCAGGGCAGCGTGAAAGCACATCTGGCACGATGGCTGCGGCAGGACAGCGTGAAAGCACATCTGGCACGATGGCTGCGGCAGGGCAGAACGTAAACACGGATGGTACGATGGCCGCAGCGCAGAAAGCACAGCGTGCAGCAGCAGAACAGGAGGGCGAGTGATATGGCGAAGCAGTATGAGACGGTCATCGGACTGGAAGTCCATGTAGAGCTTGCGACGAAAACGAAAATCTTCTGCGGCTGTTCGACCGCGTTCGGCGCCGCGCCTAACGCGCATACCTGCCCGGTCTGCACCGGCATGCCGGGCTCTCTGCCGGTTTTGAATAAGCAGGTGGTGGAATACGCGATGGCGGTCGGCCTCGCGACCAACTGCCAGATCAACCAGTTTTGCAAATTTGACCGCAAGAATTATTTTTACCCGGACAACCCGCAGAATTATCAGATCTCCCAGCTTTACCTGCCGATCTGCCATGACGGTTATGTCGAGGTCGACACGGCGGCCGGCGCCCGTAGGATCCGGATCCATGAAATCCACATGGAGGAGGATGCCGGCAAGCTGGTACACGATGAGTGGGAGGATTGTTCGCTGGTTGACTACAACCGCAGCGGCGTGCCGTTGATTGAGATTGTGTCCGAGCCGGACATGCGTAGTGCGGAAGAGGTCATTGGCTATCTGGAAAAGCTGCGCCTGATTATCCAGTACCTGGGGGCTTCAGACTGCAGGCTGCAGGAGGGCTCCATGCGCGCGGATGTCAATCTTTCCGTACGGGAGCCGGGCTCTGACAAATTTGGCACCCGGACGGAGATGAAAAACCTGAATTCCTTCAAGGCTATCGCGCGCGCGATCGACGGCGAGCGCGAGCGGCAGATTGAATTGCTCGAAGAAGGCAAACCAGTCATTCAGGAGACCCGCCGCTGGGACGACAACAAGGAATATTCTTATCCGATGCGCTCCAAGGAGGACGCGCATGATTACCGCTATTTCCCGGACCCGGATCTGGTACCGATCCTGATCAGCGATGAGTGGCTGCAGGCCGTGAAGGACCGCCAGCCGGAGCTGCGCACGGAGAAGCTGGCACGCTACAAAAAGGAATTTGACATCCCGGAATACGATGCGGGCATTATCACGGAATATAAGCGCATGGCGGATCTTTTTGAGGAGACCACCGCACTCTGCGGCAGGCCGAAAAAGGTATCCAACTGGCTGATGGGCGAGACGCTGCGTTTATTAAAGGAAGAAAACCGTGAGCCGGATACCCTTGATTTTTCTCCTGCGCATCTGGCGAAGCTGATTGAGCTGACCGAGGCCGGGACGATCAACCAGACGGTAGCTAAAGAAGTGTTTGAGCAGATTTTCCGCGAGGATGTGGATCCGGAGGCTTATGTCGAGGAACATGGTCTTAAGACGGTCAACGACGAAGGGGAGCTGCGCACGGTCGTGGAGGGCGTAATCGCGGCAAACCCACAGTCCGTGGCGGATTACAAGGGCGGAAAGCAGAAGGCGCTTGGCTTCCTGGTGGGACAGACCATGAAGTCGATGAAGGGCAAGGCGAATCCGGCGGCGGTCAATCAGATGCTGAAGGAGCTGCTGGGATAATGAGTGCAGTGATGAGGGACAGCTGAATTGATTTTGTCAGAAGAATCTGGAGAGAAAATAAAAACCGGCGCTACCGTTCGTGTGTGGTCTGGAATGGATTTGAACAAAAAGAACGAGTAGGAGGATTTTTCAGAAAGGCTTCGGACGAAATCAGGCAGAAAATTTAGAACAGAATCTGTATGGATCGCGATCAGGAATATGAAATCCGGGTCAGAATCAGAATGGAAATGAAACGAGATGAGATGAAACAGCATGATCTATGAATGCCACATGCATATTTTCATGAATGGCCGCAATTACCGGGAGGCGGCCGCACAGTACAAAAAAAGCGTGGATGAGACGGATATCCGCGAAAAACTCTCTGCTTACGCGCAGGAGGGCGTCACCTTCCTGCGCGACGGCGGTGATCACTATGGGGCGTCGGTGCTGGCGGCCCGGATCGCGCCGGAGTATGGGATCACATACCGTACTCCGGTTTTTGCAATTCATAAAAATAAGCATTACGGAAGAATTGTCGGCCGGGGCTTTGACACGGTGAGGGACTACCGCAGCCTGGTAAAAGAAGCCGGCGGGGCGGGGGCGGATTTCATCAAAATTATGGTGTCAGGCATCCTGGATTTTGACAGGGAGGGCGCTCTTTCGGAAGCCTCGCTTAGCGCAGGAGAAATCCGTGAAATGATCCGTATTGCGCATGAAGAGGGGTTCGCTGTGATGGCACACACCAATGGAGCAGACGCGGTCCGGGCAGTGACTGCCGCGGGGGTGGATTCCATTGAGCATGGCAACTTTATGGACGAGGACTGCCTGCAGGCACTGCAGGGCAGCAGCACAATCTGGGTGCCGACCTTTGTAACAATCGCGAACCTGATCGGCAGCGGGCGCTTTGATGATGCGTCTCTGAAGCGGCTGAAGGAGAGGGAGGGAGCGATCATCAGAAGAGGATTCGCGCTCGGCGTGACGATTGCTCCTGGCAGTGACGCCGGGGCGTACTGTGTGCCGCACGCCAGGGGCATTCAGGATGAATACCGCGAGCTCTGGGAGCTTTGCAGAGATTTGTTGACGAGGGAGGAGTTTGACAAAAGGATGGAGGATGCCGGCAGGGAAATCGAAAGAAGATTCTGCCATTGAGGGCGCTGGCAATGCCGATAAAATATTTCAAAAATATTAAACTTCTGATAAATACGGCGGAATTGTGGGTGTGCGGCTTGCACAAGTTGGCTCGTCGTGTTATGATAGGAGGCGGTATGGTATTGATAGGATATTGATTCAATACCAGTTTTTTCTTATTTAGACAATTAGAACATTTTTGCACAAAATGGCAAATTACTATTCCGGGTTAACCGGGTTAGGCACTTACAAACGATTTTTTGCGCAAAATGGCAAAATTTCTATTCCGGTTTATCCGGGTTAGGGAGATGGAAATGTTAAACAAAAGAAAGAAAGCGGTTCTGATCAGCCTGGTGACAGCTATGGCGGTCACTGTACTTACATCGGGCTGCCAACTTCTTGTCGAAGAGGAAGAGACGGAGACAGAGACCACTTCCGAGACCATGAGCGAGACGGAGACCGAGTCGGAGACTCAGACGGAGATTCAGACGAACGTGGTGTATATTTCCGAGGACGGGACGATCCGCATCGTGCTGCCGGACAGCACATGGAAGGTCACGCAGGATGTGGACGAGATGAGAGTGTTCGCGTCTGCTTCGGAGTCCATGATTAATATTGTGCATGCGTCGGATGAGAGCGCGATGAAGAATGTATCAATCATGGAGTCAGAAGAGGATCTGGAAGAGACTCTTACGAATCAGTATCCGGAGGAGGATGCTTTCGAGGTGGAGTTCTTTGAGGTGAACAGCTCGTCTACACTGTCTGTTTACGAGTATGTTGTTAAGTACAATTATTCGACAAGCATGTGGGCTTATTCAGTCACATACGCGCTTATGTCTGCTGAGGGCGACGCGGCCTATGTCGTGACCGGCACAGTGACAATGGATGACGCAGAGTCTCTCAGCGCTGTCCGGACGGCTGTGGAGAGCTTTACAGTACTGGATACCGACAGCATCTTCAGTGTACTTCCGGGCAATGTTGAAAATAACAGTACGACGGAATCTGAAACGCAGCAGGACTCCTCTGATACGGAGGCGTGGAGTGAGGAGCTCTCTTCTTTAAGTGAATATTCTGCGAGTGTTACGCTTTACGCGTCGGCGAATGTCAATATCCGTGAGCAGCCGAGCACGGATGCTGACCGGATTGGCGCTCTTCTTACCGGGAGCGCAGTTACTGCGACCGGAGAGACGAAATCCTGGTTCCGCGTCAGCGTTGGAGGTACGGTTGGATATATCAGCAAGGCTTATCTTGTGAGTGCGCAGCCGGAGACAGAGACAGAAGCTGCTGAGGCGGAGACGGAGGCGAGCAACAGCACAACTGTGTCGAGTTCTGATGTGATTGCCGCAGAGCTGGGCAGTGAGATTTCTTATGGGACGTCTTATACATATTATACGACCGCTCAGGTGAACCTCCGCTCACAGCCGAGTACAGACAGCAGCGTGGTCAGCGGAGTGGCGTCCGGGACAGCCGTCACGGTGACCGGGGAGACGGACAACTGGTATATCGTTTCCGTAGACGGAAATACCGGATATATTTCGAAAGCTTATGTTTCATCCACACAGCCGTCCACGTCGTCCTCTTCGGATTCGGACAGCTCGGGCAGTTCGGACAGTTCGGACAGCTCAGACAGTTCGGACAGTTCAAGAAGTGACAGCAGCTCCGGCGATACAGATACGTCCACGACCTCAACATCTTCGACAGGCATTGTGAGCGGGACTGTGACAGCGGTCACGTCTGACACCATCCTGATCCAGGGAGACGACGGGGTGACCTACTCGATCAACTATGCCAACGCTTCGCTGAATTCCAGCGGCCTCACGGAGGGCCTTTATGTGACCGTCACCATTGATTATTCGCAGACCACGTCGGGCGGTTCACTGTACGCGACCGATGTGACAGGACATTGAGAAACTGTCAATGTAACTATTCAGGACAGCACATCGCTCACACTCGCTGCGAGGTACGTAAGAACACAGGTACTGAACAGTCAGTGCGAAAGAATTACAAAAAAAGACCCTCGCCCATGTGTATGCAGGCGGGGTCTTTTCATGATATGCAGGGGAGAATGCCTCCCGCTCCCTGATTTACCTTAACTCAATGCGAACCGGTAAGTGCCGATTACCTGGTGGGTGATGCTGTAGGAGCTTACCCCATAGCAGGTTGTCCACCATCCGGCGAAGCATGCTTCCGGATCGTAGTAGCAGCCGTTGATCTTTACCCAGCAGTGGCGGGTAAGCCCATCGGAGGCTCCGTCCCTCGTGCCCTTGACGCGGCCGACTATTACATAAGGATCATAGCCGATTTCATAAGCCAGTGCGGCGAAAGCACAGGCGAAGCTGTAGCAGTTGCCGCTGTGGGTGTTCAGCATGTTATATGCCATGGTAATCTGCCATCCGGAAGGATAGCTGGAAATATAAACGGTGCTGTAGCTGAACCTTGAACCGCTGACCATGTAGTTCCAGCAGGCCCGCAGCTTCTGCGCCTTTGTCATGCTGCTCGTGGTGATCGAGGAGACAATGGTCATTGTCTTTATTTTCAGCTTTGACGCGGTGCTGCTTTTTGCATAGCCGCTGCTGTTGAAGGTGATGCCCTGGTAGGTCGTGCTGACCTTCAGCTTTCCATTGCCCGCAGCGTAGCAGAGCTTTGTAGAGTCGACGATAATCCATCCGGAGGTCTGCGCCTTTCCGCTGCTGTTGACGCAGTAGTAGCTGCCTGAGACGCCTACGATTTTCAGGCTGCCGCTGTGAGTGAGCAGTTTTCCGGAGGTGTCAAAGACATAAATGGTGCTGCCGATAGTATATCCGCCTGTGGCTGCTGTTCCATCGCTTTTAAAGTAATATTTGTATCCGCTGACCGTCTTCCAGGAGCTGGTCACCATTTTTCCGTCTGAGCCGAAGTAATATTTTTTGCCATCAGAGGATTGAAGGCCGGTCTTCATTTTGCCGTTGGAAGCAAAATAGTATTTACTCCCGCTTATCGTCCGGATCCCAGTCAGTGCAGCCCCCTTTGGAACGGTAGAACCAGCTGTCTTTTTAAAGTAGTATTTGCTGCCGTCTATGGTCTGCCATCCGGTCTTCATTTTGCCGG
>JAJQEO010000039.1:53086-113675 GCA_021201665.1 Lachnospiraceae bacterium
TATGGTCTGCCATCCGGTCTTCATTTTGCCGGTCGATGAGAAGTAGTATCGGCAGTCGCTGATTTTGACAAGTCCTGTTGCCGCCGCGCCCTTGGGAATGGAACCATGTGCGGATTTATAGAAATAGTAATTATTTTTATTCCAGGTCACCCACCCGGTCTGCATGACGCCTTCTGAATCAAAGTAATAGCGGTAATCGCCGATCCTGACGACGGTGTCAGTCACCATCGCTTTCGCCGGGACGGAGCCGTGCGCGCTTTTATAAAAGTAGTAAGTTTTTTTGCCGACCGTTACCCATCCGCCTGTTTTGACAGAGTTCTTATAATAATAGGTATAGCCGTCACTTTCCGTTACAAAGCCGTCTGACACCTGCGTTTCGGTTTCGTCTGATGTCTCGTCTGATGTTTCGGCTGATGTCTCGTCTGATGTTTCAGCTGATGTCTCGGCTGATGAATCACTGCCTGAAGAATCCTCTGCCGCTATTACTGTTCCGGCGCACAAAGCCAGCGACAGAATCGCGGCCAGCAGCATTGTCACAAATAATAATTTTCCTGATCTCTTTTCTGCTTTCATGGTACCTCCCTTGTCGTTATCTTTTTCCGCCCTGATGCCGCCTGCCTTCCGTTTGATTATCAGAAATCAGAAGAAGAGAGTGTCGAAACATGGCTCCATAACAAAATGGAAACGATAATGAGAATCGCTGTGAAAGTTGTTACAAAAGTGTTTTACAAGCCGGAAAAATGTAACTACTTTTGATAAAATTAACATAGCACAGGAGGCAGTGTTTTTCAAGAAAAATCTTAAGAATCCATTAAATTTTTTAAATATGTTTTAAATATAGCAGAATCCCGCGGAAGGGATTTCCTCGCAATGAGAGCTTCCGCGCTATTGACAGAGAGCAAGGTTGTTGCTATAATCACAACAAAAATTTAATAATTCTTAAGAAAATCAGGCGCTTGCCGGGTCTTAAGAAGAAAAGTATTCAAAGAGTACGAGAAAGGAAGAAAAACAAAATGATGAATCCTTACGGGAAAAAACTGGGCAGTGTTCTGCTGGCGGCACTGTTGGGAGTATCCGGGCTTTCCAATGCATTTGTAATGGCTGCGTATGCCGAAGAGGCACAGACAGAAAGTGCCATGGAGGCACTTGCGGAAGATGAGACCCTGACGGAGGAAGATGTGGCTGCAGAGGCTGAGACGGAAGCCACAGCAGAGGAAGATGCGGCTGCAGAGGCCGAGACGGAAGCTGCGGCAGAGACGGAGATAGAAACAGAAACAGAGACGGAGATAGAGACAGAAGCCCCGGAGATTGAGCTGACGGTGGATTCTGAGACATTGATTGTCAAAGACGAGACAGGCCTTGGCATTGTGAGTCTGAGGTTTGAGACTGTTGAAGAGACGGCTGAAGCTGGAGAAGACATGGCTGCAGAGGAGACCGCAAGGGGGGCATCTTCGGAGGAGGATGCTTCTGCAGAGGATACAACGGAGGCTTCTGAGGATACGACGGAGGTATCTGAAGACGCGGCAGATGCTGCGGAGGGTGAGACTGAGGGTGCAACTGATGCATCCGAGAACGCGGCTGCAGTGCTGCTGGCGGTGGAAGCGAGCGGTACGGTACATACATTTGAGGAGGTCTCTCTGAGCGGGCTTAGCGGACTGACGCTGGTGGAAAAGATCGGGTTTATTTTCCTGAAGGGGACCGATGAGGCCGGCGATGAGAAGTATTTTTATGAGACCGCAGAGGAAGTGGAGCTTGAGACCCCTGTTACGATGTATACGGTGGGGATGGTGAATATCCGGGAAGCGGCGGATGGATCGTCTGCACTTCTTGGCACGGCAGACCGCGGCAGTGAGGTGGAGGTTCTTGGCGGGACATCTGCCTGGTTCCGTGTGACGCAGGGAGATTTGACCGGCTATGTCGCCGCACGTTACCTGACAGTGGATGCCAGTGAAGCTGAAGCAGCGGTAGAGGCGGAGGCGACGGCGCGCGCGGCCATTGAGGCCGCAGCGGCGGCACAGGCAGCAGCAGCGGCTGCGGCTGCCGCAGCGAGCTCCAGCAGTTCAAGTAGTTCGTCGGGCAGTTCCAGCAGTTCAAGTAGTTCCAGCAGCTCGAGCAGCTCCGGCGGGAAGACCGAGGTGAGCCGTGAGGCTGTCTATGACTGTGACGGGAGTGGGCACGGATATTATATCGTAACCTATTCAGACGGCTCGGTAGCTTATGTAGATTTTTGATCGGGCAGGGAAACAAAATGGTTTTCAGTTCATTAGAATTTATCTGCGTTTTTTTGCCGGCAGTATTGATTTTGTACTGGATTTGCCCTTATAAGCGCGTAAAACGCAAAAACAATTGCCTTCCGCACTCGGAGGCTGAAGTGCTGCAGGCGTCTTCCGGTGTGGAAGGATGCTTCTCGGACAGTGACAGATCAGGCGAGGGTGAGCAATCATCCTCGTCTGGTTTGTTGTATGGTGCGCAGGGCCGGACAGGAGGCGAAAGGGTCGCTTCCTGCTCATTTGATTATAAAAATATTCTTCTCCTGGCGGTCAGCCTGCTCTTTTACGCCTACGGCGAGCCGGTGTATGTGTTCCTGATGATTTTGTCATCGGTGCTGAATTATTTCTGGGCGCGGCTGATGGAGCGTTTTCCCAAAGGGAGGCGGCAGGTACTGCTGCTGGCGGTGCTGCAGAACCTGGGTGTCCTGGGAGTGTTTAAGTATGCGGGATTCCTCGCGGAGCTCTGGAATGGCCTGGGGCTGATTCGGGTGCCGGTGCCGGAGATTGATCTTCCGATTGGCATTTCCTTTTATACGTTTCAGGCGCTCTCGTATGTCATTGACGTGTACCGCCAGGATGTGAAAGCAGAGCGCAGCCTGTTTCGGCTGATGCTCTACATTTCCTTTTTCCCGCAGCTGATCGCCGGTCCCATTGTCAAGTACCATGACATAGCGGAGGAATTGAAAAATCGTTCGCTCACGCTTGACGGGACAGTCTTTGGTATCCGCCGTTTTGTGACAGGACTTGCGAAAAAGGTGCTGATTGCCAATTATATGGGAGCGGTTGCGGATGCTCTGTTTGAGGCGGGGATGAGCGAGATCAATGTCCTGGGAGCCTGGGTCGGGACGGTTGCCTATATGCTGCAGATTTATTTTGACTTTGGCGGTTACAGTGACATGGCGATCGGTCTGGGCGCGATGTTTGGCTTCCATTTTAAGGAGAACTTTCACTATCCGTACGTTGCTTCTTCTATGAAGGAGTTCTGGCGCAGGTGGCACATTTCGCTGTCGACCTGGTTCCGGGAGTATCTGTATATCCCGCTGGGCGGCAACCGCAGGGGGAAGCTGCGTACCGGCGTCAACAAGGTGATCGTATTTGCCTGTACCGGCATCTGGCACGGCGCAAAGCTGACCTTTCTGTTCTGGGGGCTTTACCATGGGTTCTTTCTGCTGATGGAGGAATGGCTGCCGGCGCTGAAAGCACGGCTGTGCGGCGATAATGACAATAAAAAGACGTTACAGGAAGGGCGGGTTGAGGAAAAGAAACCCTTGCGTGACAGGGAAACTGACGAGACGGGGGGAATGACCGGAGATGCCCGAAAGGAGACTGGAGTGGGTGCAGAAGGCTCTCTGCCAGATGGAGAAGCTGCAGCCGGTAACTCTGCGTCAAATCATGCGTCAAATTCTGCGTCTGAAAAGATGCGTCCGCGCATGAATTTGCTGAGGAAGCTCCTCGGACACCTGTATGTGCTGCTGGCAGTGCTGGTAGGCTTCGTATTTTTCCGGGCGGATTCGATGCAGGCGGGTGTCCTGTGGGTGAAGACGATGTTTACCGGATTTACGT
Source organism: Lachnospiraceae bacterium (assembly GCA_021201665.1). Lineage (GTDB taxonomy): Bacteria > Bacillota > Clostridia > Lachnospirales > Lachnospiraceae > Choladousia. Next base: position 56,920 of record JAJQEO010000039.1, read on the forward strand.
TTGACAATGCCTCCATGCGCCTGGTGATGGCACAGCTGACTCCGCTGAACCTCGCGGTGTTTTTTGCAGGAGTGGTTGCTTCCATGCCCATCGTGCAGCGGCTGCAGGGGAAAAAGATTTTTCAGATACTTTCCTGGCCGCTGACAGTGGTTCTGCTGATTCTCTGCATGCTGAGTCTCGCGGGAGGAACGTATAATGCGTTTATTTATTTCCGCTTCTGATCCCAGGAGGAACCGGTTATGGTACAAAAACTAAAAATTGGATTTATCGCGCTGTTTCTGGCGATCTGTCTGGTTCCTTCCCTGGTACTGGCCGTGACCGGTGTGACGGGTGATTCCTCGGAGAATCGCGAGTTGGCCTCCTGGCCGTCACTTGAGGGGGAGGAAGGCTGGAACCTGGAGTTTTTCAGTGATCTGGGGGCCTGGTTTGATGATCATTTCGCGTTTCGCGAGGAGCTGGTGGCAGCCTATGGAATGATTACCGGTAAGGTGTTCGGCACCTCGGCGCAGGAAAACGTGATTGTCGGGACGAACGGATGGCTGTATTATATGGATTCGCTTTCGGATTACCAGGGCTCTGACCTGATGACGGAGCGGCAGCTGTTCGACGCGGCGCACACGCTGGCCATGATCCAGACCTACGCGGAAGAGAATGGTGTGGATTTTATCTTTACGATCGCGCCGAATAAGGCGTCTCTTTACGGAGAAAACATGCCTTATTATTACAGCTACTTCAGGGAAGAGGAAAATAACCTCACTCATTTTCTGACCTGGCTTGAGAGTGAGGAGGTCAACTATGTGGATCTTTACGAGGTGTTTGAGGCACAGGATGAGGTGCTTTACCACGCCAGGGATTCTCACTGGAATAACAAGGGCGCGGCGCTGGCCGCGGATACGCTTCTGACCGCGCTAGGGCAGGAGCACCGCTCCTATGAAAATGCGGATTATGTCGTAAGAACGGACTACAGCGGGGACCTGGATGCCATGGTTTACCCGGCGGCTCTGACGCTGGAGGATGAAATCTACTACGATCCAGAGCCGCAGTTTACCTATGTGAATGAGGTGGAGAGCAACTATGACGCGAAAATCTACACACAGAGCGATGGAACAGGCTCACTGGTGATGTACCGGGATTCCTTCTGCAACGCACTGCTGCCGTTCCTGGCGGAGAGCTTTGAGAATGCGTATTTTTCCAGAGGAGTTCCTTATCAGCTCGCCACAGACCTGTATGCCTGTGAGGCCACGACGCTGATCATCGAGCGGGCGGAGAGGTTCCTCCCGGAGCTGGCGCAGAACCCGCCGGTCATGGCGGGACTGCTGGTACTGGACGGTTCGGCGGATGGGCTTGACTTTACGGAGTCCATTACAGATTTCGAACAGTCAGAGACGGGAGCCTACACCATGTTCTCCGGGGTTCTTGAAGAGGGGAGCTATGCGGTGGATTCGCAGATTTATATTCGCATCAATGATTATCTGATCTATGAGGCGTTTCCGGTATCTTTTGACGACGAAACGGAGGGCTTCGTCCTCTATGTGCCGACCGCGGTTCTGAATGAGGACGCAAACCGGATTGAGATGGGGATTTCCTGAGATATTATTTCCGGCATTTTCTGTGCTGCCCATCCTCTCCATTCTGCGCTATGCTTCGGTCTGTGCTGAGCTCTGGTTGGCGCGAAACGGATATTAGCGGGTTCCGCACTTTGCCGATCCGTCCTTGGCGCGTGCTGCTGGCACGCAGAACCGTATATGTTGCTGTTCACACCCATGCCTCGCACTTGCTGCGTGGCATGGGCAAAAACATAGAGCGTATATTTCATACGGAAAAAATTCCGAATCAGTGATGCTTGACAAAAGTATATGACAGGTTGTATCTTCAGATGTGTTTTGGGTGAGAGAAGAGTTGGGCATTTTTTGGTGCCGATGAAAGGAGTTATGGGAAAATGGTTTATGTATTGCTGTCAATTGCTGTCGCGGTTCTTGCGGGGCTTCTGATGACCCGTGTCCTGAAGCCTCTGAAGCTGCCGTCAGTCACTGCTTATCTGGTGGCGGGCGTGCTGGTCGGACCGTACTGTTTAGGAAGGATTGACATTACCGGACTTGGCTTCACTACTATGGAGAGTGTGGAGGATCTGAGTCTTATCTCGGATGTGGCGCTTGGCTTTATCGCTTTTGCCATCGGCAATGAATTCCGCCTTTCCCAGCTGAAAAGGACGGGAAGGCAGGCGGCGGTCATCGGCGTTGTGCAGGCGCTGACCGCGACATTGTTTGTCGACGTGGCGCTGCTCGCTGTCAGCGCGGCGACTCATGGGAAGCTGACGGTGGCGCAGGCGATCACACTGGGAGCGATCGCCACGGCGACCGCTCCGGCGGCGACGCTGATGGTCGTGCGGCAGTATAAGGCGAAGGGACCGCTGGTGGATTTGCTGCTGCCGATCGTGGCGTTAGACGATGCGGTCGGACTGATCGTGTTCGCGGTGAGCTTCGGGATCGCCCGGGCGCTGGTGAGCGGGACATTCGACCTGGTCTCGATCCTGGTCAACCCTCTGGTAGAGATTGTGATGTCGCTGGCGCTGGGCGCGCTGATGGGCTGGCTGCTCACGCAGCTGGAAAAGCTGTTCAATTCCAATACCAACCGTCTGAACATGTCGATCGCGTTTGTCCTTCTGACCACGGCGCTTTCCATGCTGGAGTGGGAGGTGGGACCTGTGACCATCGGTTTCTCCTCACTGCTGGTGTGCATGATGCTGGGCACGGTGTTCTGCAACCTCTGCCCGCTCTCGCATGAAATTATGGATAAGACTGACAGCTGGACCAGTCCGCTGTTTGCTGCATTTTTCGTGATCTCTGGCGCGGAGCTGGAGCTGAGCGTTTTTGGAGATCTGACGATCGTGCTGATTGGCCTTGTCTATATTCTGACGCGCTCTGCCGGCAAATACCTTGGTTCGTTTTTCTCAGCGAAAGCGACTGGCTGCAGTGATACCATCTGCAAATATCTGGGGATCACGCTTCTGCCGCAGGCGGGCGTGGCGCTTGGTATGTGCGTGACCGCGCAGCAGCTCGGCGAGCAGGGCGACCTGATCCGCAACATTACGCTGTTTGCTATCCTGATTTATGAGCTGGTCGGCCCGATGCTCACCAAGATGTCGCTGAAGCGTGCGGGTGAGATTCAGCCGATGAGCGAGGAGGTAAAGAACCGCCGCAAGACCAATCTGGAGAAGGCAAAGAGCGAGAAGGACATGCCGCGTCCGAGGCATGCGAAATAATCATGGAGGAGTACGACTATGACAGATATCATTTGTATGGGAGAAATGCTGATTGATTTTACGCCGGGAAAAGAGGAGCGCAGCTATGTGTGCAACCCCGGAGGAGCTCCTGCGAACGCGTGCATCGCGATCGCGCGCAATGGCCTGAAGACCGGCTTTCTCGGCCGTCTGGGCAATGATGATTTCGGAAAGCTGCTGAAAAAGACGCTCGAGGACAACGCGGTGGAGGTGCTGCTGCCGGATCTGACGGATGAAGCAGTGACGACTCTGGCTTTCGTGACATTGTACGAGGGCGGCGAGCGCTCCTTTACCTTTGTGCGCAAGCCGGGCGCGGATATTTTGCTTTCTGCCTCGGATGTGGACGAGGAGGCAATCCGGAATACGAAGATTCTGCACTGCGGCTCCTTCGGCATGTCGGCGAATCCGAGCCGCGACGCGCATTTTGCCGCGATGGAGCTTGCGAAAAAAAATGGGAAGCTGGTCAGCTACGATGTAAATTACCGCCCGATGATCTGGAGCATGGCGGACGCGAAGGCTGTGGTGGACCGTGTATTGCCATATGTGGATCTGCTGAAGGTGTCCGATGAGGAGCTGGATTTTGTCGGCGGAGAGGAAAACATCCCGAAGCTGATGAAGGAGTGCGGCATTTCGGTTGTGATCGAGACGCTCGGCTCGGATGGGGCGAAATATTTCTTTGATGGGAAAGAAGGTACGGTATCCGGTCACAAGGTGAAAGCAGTGGACGCGACCGGCGCGGGGGACGCCTTCTGGGGCGGATTTCTCTCCAGACTGCTGCTCGGCGGTGTCACGACAGCTTCTGACCTGAATGAGGAGCTGGTCCGCGAGGCACTTGCCTACGGCAACGCTTCCGGCGGCCTGTGCGTGCAGAAGATGGGCGGGATCCCGGCACTGCCGACCCGGGCGGAGATTGAGGCGTTTCTGAAATGATTTCCCTGCAAGCCGACAGCAGGAGCAGGGTTCGGCCGCATTTGATGTGCGGAATGCTCCAAAGTGGCCGCAGCGTTTTGAAAGATGGGTATTTTTTGACAGAGCGGGACATTTAGCCATGCCTGGAATAGGTGCGCCGTTGTTTGACTGGCACCTGGGAAGGAACTATACTAATTATGAGTTTATATAAGGAACAAATCAATTCTTACATTGATGGAAAAAAAGAACAGATGCTGGAGGATCTGGCGGCCCTGGTGCGGATTGACAGCCAGAAGGGTGCTGCCAGCGAGGGAAAACCGTTTGGGGAAGGCCCTGCCGCAGTACTCGCTGCCGCGCAGAAGCTGATGGCAGAGTATGGTCTGTCCGTAAAAAATTACGAGAATTATGTGGTGACCGGCGATCTTTTTGCAGATGGAGGCGCAGTGGAATCCCAGAAGGGTCTTGACATTCTGGCGCACCTGGACGTCGTGCCGGTGACGGAGGACTGGACGGTGACACAGCCGTTTGAGCCGAAGATTGTAGACGGGAAAATCTACGGGCGCGGCACTGCGGACGACAAGGGTCCAGCGATCGCGGCCTTGTATGCGCTTCGCGCGATTCATGATCTGAAGATTCCGATGAAAAAGGGTGTGCGCCTGGTGCTGGGCTCGGATGAAGAGTGTGGCTCCGGCGATCTTCGGTATTATTATGGGATTGAGAAAGAGGCGCCCTATACCTTCACGCCGGACGCGGACTTTCCGGTGATCAACATTGAAAAGGGGCGTCTGGAGGCAGATTTTACTGCGAAGTTTGCGGATGTACCATGCTTATCAGGGACAAATCCTGCGGCTGTGGCAAACGATGCTTCCGAAGCGGGGAGTTGTTTGAAAACGGATGGTAATACCGGCGCGGGAACTTATTCGGCGTCAGGAACGTTCGTTCTTCCGCGTGTCCTGAGTCTGAGAAGCGGAGATAAGGCGAATGTCGTCCCGGGTCGCGCCGCACTGGTGCTGGAGGGAGTATCGAAGGCGGCTGCACGTGCAGCGGCGGACGAGGCAGAAAAAGAGACCGGCGTTTCGTTTACAATTACAGAAGAAACAACGGCAGCTCCTGGAGAAAACACGGGAGCTTCTACAGAGGGGGCAGCTTCAGAAAAGACGGCGTCCGTTCTGAGAATCGAAGCCCGCGGACTTTCCGCACATGCGTCGACCCCGCAGGAGGGCCGCAATGCCCTGACGGCGACGACCCGCCTGGTCGCAAAGCTTGCGCTCTCCGGCAGCCTGGCGCAGTCCGAAGGCCTGAACGCGCTGCTTGCAATTGACCGTCTCTTCCCATATGAGGACACCTGCGGCAGGGCACTTGGCATTTACCGCGAGGAGGAGCAGTCCGGCGCGGTGACCATGTGCCTGAGTATTCTGAATTATACGCCGGAATGCCTGAAGGGGACATTTGACTCCCGGCTGCCGATTGGCTGTACGGAGGAAAATACGAAGTGTCCGATCCAGGAACGGCTTGCGGAAAATGGTATTCATCTGGAAGATCAGCCGATGACCAGGCCGCATTGCGTGCCGGGAGATTCGGATTTTGTAAAAATTCTGCTGGACAGCTATGAGCTGTACACAGGGGTCCGGGGGACCCCCCTGTCTACCGGCGGCGGCACTTATGTACACAATCTGGAGCGCGGAGTGGCGTTCGGCTGCATGACGCCTGATGTGGATAACCATATGCACGGCGACGACGAGTTCATGGTGATCGAAAGACTCCTTACGAGCGCGAAAATTTTCGCGGAAGCGGTTATCAGGATCTGCAACGAGTTGTAATAAATACAGCAGAGCAGAAAATAAAGCAAAGCAGAAGGATACAGCAGAAAAGATACAGCAGAAAAGATACAGCAAAGCAAAAGAGTCCGGAATGTATTGCATCCGGGCTCTTTTCGTTGTCAGGTCATGGACCTGTACTTCATTGCTCCGTTTTTCGCTATGATGTGCGGGCGGGAGGAGAAAAAACGGCTTTAAACTCATTCTGGAGAAAATTTTTACGAATGCTGCCTGATAAAAACACACTCTTTCCATATTTTAACGGTATATTGGACGAAGCATACGAAGCATACATGGAAAAGGCGGAATTATAGAAATGAAGAATGACAGAAATATATTTCATATGGCAGCGAAGCTTACCCGAAAGACAGAAAATATTACTGCGGCAGACTGCATCCGAAACAGAGAGAACTTTGTAGCGGCAGACAGCACCCAAAACAGAGAGAATTTTACGGCGGCAGACTGCACCCGTAACGGGGAGAATTTTGCGGCGGCAGACCGTGTTCGAGACAGAGAGAATTTTGCGACGGCAGGCTGCACCCGCAATGGAGAAATGAGGCACATTTGGCGGGGGCTTGGAAAATGTGCTTTACTGTCGGCGGCGGTGGCGCTTGCTTTGCCTGCAGCTGCGCTGGCGGCCGACATGGGCGGCGGCATGGACTTTGGCAATTTCGGCGGCGGAGGCTTTTCCGGAGGCGGGGATAGTAGTTTTTCGGGCGGCGGCATGGATTTTGGCAGCTTCGGGGACTGGGGAGACTCCTCCGAGGAGGAGGAGCTGATCTATGAAACGGAGACGGAGACGGAAACCGAGACGGAATTTGTGCTGACGCTGCTGGATGAAGGCACCTGCGGGGATGATCTTTCCTGGGAGCTTTATAACGACGGCTCGCTGACGATCAGCGGCACTGGCGCGATGACGGAATTTTCGGATGAGGAGGATGTTCCGTGGATTGAGAACTGTGACAGTGTGGTCACAGTCACGGTGGGCGCCGAAGTGAGCAGCATTGGAGCCTATGCCTTTTATGACTGCGAGAATCTGACAACAATCAGCTTTCTGGGGACGGATACGCTGACAGAGGTTGGTGAATATGCGTTTTATGGGTGTTCCGCTCTGGTGGAGATTACTTTGCCGGAGAGTGTGACGAGTGTGGAGGAGTACACGTTTTACGAGTGTTCGTCTCTGACGGACATTTCCCTGCCGGAGGGCTTGACGGATGTGGGGGATTACGCGTTCTACGGATGCACTTCTTTGGCGGAGATTGTTTTGCCGGAAAGCGTTACAAGCGTGGGGGATTCCGTGTTTTACGGATGCTCTGCCCTTGCCTCTGCCAGCTTTCCGGAGGGCGTGACGAGCCTGGGGGATTCGCTGTTTTATGGCTGCGTCAGACTGGAGGAGTTTGTGATAGAGGAGACAGTGACAGAAATCGGATCCTATACGTTTTATAACTGTTCTGCCCTGACCAGTATCTCTGTTCCGGAGACGGTGACGGAGATCGGCAGCTATGCGTTCGCGTCCTGCGAAAGCCTCACGGATGTGGCACTCTCCGGAGGCATCACGGAGATCAGCGACTATACCTTTTCCTCGTGTGATTCGCTGGAGGGCATACAGATCCCGGACAGTGTGACGAGCATCGGCACATATGCTTTTTCGGACTGTGAAAATCTGAGCAGCGTCTCGTTTGGAACCGGCGTGACGGAGATCGGCATGTACGCCTTTGCGGACTGCGCTTCCTTGAGTGAAATTACGATTCCGGACGGTGTGACCACGATCAGCAGCAGCGCGTTTCGGAACTGTATTTCGCTTGTAAAGGTGACCATCCCAGAGAGCGTCAGCAGCATCGGAATCTATGCATTTTCTGGTTGTACGGCGCTGGAAAAGCTGAGTATTCCCGAAGGCGTCGTCAGTATTGGCAGCAATGCGTTTGAAGACTGCACGGCCCTGACGACGGTTTCCTTCCCGGAGAGTCTGACCAGCATCGGGAAAAACGCGTTTGATTCCTGCAGCGCTCTGAAGAAGCTTATCTTTGCAGACGGCCTGGTCAGCATCGGAGATTATGCGTTCTGCAAATGTACGGCTCTGACAGAAATTACGTTTTCTGAGAGCATTACGGATATCGGGAAATACGCGTTTTCCGGCTGCACAAGCCTTACAGAGGTGACGATTCCGGATACAGTGACGAGTGTGGGAAACAGTGTGTTCAGCAGCTGCGCAAGCCTGAGCAGCGTCGTCTGGACAGAGAGTGTCACCGCGATCGGTGGCAGCATGTTTTCCGGCTGCACGTCACTAAAGAGTGTTGAGATTCCGGAAGGTGTGACAGGCATCGGAGACAGTGCGTTTTCCGGCTGCACGTCTCTGACCAGCATCGAGCTTCCGGATGGCGTGACGAAGATTGGCAATTACGCGTTTGAAAATTGCAGTACCCTTAAGAGCGTGTCGCTGCCGGATACCCTGACGAGTATCGGCGACAAAGCATTCTCCGGCTGCGCGGTACTGACCGGAGTTGATCTGCCGGAGGGTCTGACGGCCATCGGCAGAGAGGCGTTCGGCAACTGCGCGGCGCTTACTGAGATTGTGATCCCGGACGGCGTGAGCGCGATCGGCAATTATACATTTTTAAATTGTGTGTCTCTGACGGATATCACGCTGTCTGATGATCTGGAAAGCATCGGGATTTACGCGTTTTCCGGCTGCGACGCGCTGACGGATGTTTATTATGAAGGGACGCAGGACGAATGGGAGGATGTTTCGATCGGCTCCGGCAATGAAAGCCTGACCTCTGCGAATATTACTGTGGAAAATGATACAGAGTGATATTTGTACGCCAGGAAAAAGGACAGCTGCCAGAATGGATGGCGTTGTTACATGTCACATCCACAAAACGCGCTCACTGCGGGATGCGGAGAGAACAAGTGACGCAGACCGTCCTTAAAAAAGCTTTTCGCATAAGAAAAAAGATTGCAAGAAAAACCGGATTGTAATAGAATGGTACACGTGGGATGAAAGGGTTTTTGCCATCCCTCGTGTATCTTTTTTTGATTGGGAAAACGTCAGGTTTTCCGAACGGAAAATAGTACGGATTTTCAGACAGGAGGATTTTCAGTTTTCCATTGAAAACAGATGCGGGCTTAAGACAGACCTACAAGGAGTATTCCGGAACAGTTTATCTGTTTCGGGAATAAAGGAAAAGAGGAGAAGAAGAACATGAAAATTGCATTAATCAACGAAAACAGCCAGGGCGCGAAGAACGCGATGATCTGCAATTCCCTGAAAAAGGTCGTGGAGCCGATGGGACACACCGTGTACAATTACGGGATGTATACGGCGGAGGATGACTGTCAGCTGACTTATGTGCAGATCGGCATTCTCGCGGCGGTGCTTCTGAATTCAAAGGCAGCGGACTATGTAATCACAGGCTGCGGCACCGGCGAGGGCGCGATGCTCGCGTGCAATACCTTCCCGGGCGTGATCTGCGGTCATGTCGAGGATGCGCTGGACGCTTACACCTTTGCCCAGATCAACGACGGCAACGCGATCGCGATCCCCTTTGCGAAGGGCTTCGGCTGGGGCGGCGACCTGAACCTTGAGTACATCTTTGAAAAGCTTTTCGCCGAGGAGAGCGGACAGGGCTATCCGCGGGAGCGCGCGGTACCCGAGCAGCGCAATAAAAAGATCCTCGACCAGGTCAAGACCGTGACCTACCGTCCGCTGACCGACATCCTCAAGGAACTGGATCAGGAGCTGGTCAAGGGCGCTCTTAGCGGCGAGAAATTCCAGGAATATTTCTTCGCAAACTGCCAGGACGAAGCGATCAGCGCGGTGGTGAAGGAAATCCTCGGCTTGTGATGACAGGAAGAGAGCTTTATGGATAGCGATAATTGATGCAGAAATACTTCGGGCGCACGGACAATGGATGCGTATAGGCCTGGATTGCCTTAGCATGCGTATCCGATGTGCGCCCGATATGCAACGGACATACATCTGGTGCGCGTCAGAAATGCAACGGATATATGTCTGATGAGCATCTGAAACACATACGATGCAGCTGGCGAGATGCAAGCAAGCTTGCCGAACTACTGAGGAGTCCTGTACCTGATAAACACGCAATACGCTCAGTGGGGCGTAAAAAGCAATATAAAACAAATAAACCGCGAGGGTGTGATTTTCAACACCTTCCCAACCGAAGGAGGAGTATATTTATGGCCAAGACCATTGCATTTCCGCTGAACGCCAGAGTCGCGTCCATGGCGGCAACTGCCAGAGAGATGACAGAGGCGCAGACAAACGCCTACATGGAGCAGCAGAGCCTCTTTGAGGAATTGCTGGTTTTCCTTGAGAAAAACGCGAAGGAATGCCTGAAAGAAGCCATGCTTCCCCAGATGGAATTTCGGATGGACACTGCCGATCTGCAGTCCCTCCTTCTGGACGCGGGAGCCTGGCTTGGCAACCATCAGAAAAATTTTACCTTCCGTTCTGCGGACGATGAGAAGGAATACCGCCTGATTCTGAACCTGCACGCGCAGGAGAGCGAGGAGGAGGAAAAATGCAAGTATCTGATGAACGCCACCCTCCTCTCGATTATGGACGGCAGGGTTCGTATCTTCGATTACCAGAGTAAGCAGTGGGACGACGACAGAGACCTGCAAAAATATTTTGATTATATGGAAACGGGAGAGGCAGAGGCGCAGTATATGTCAGCCCTCGCAGACTTTTTCGAGACGGGCGTCTATTTCCAGAATTTCAGCGAGGTACTTGCCAGCCTCCGCCAGATGCGCCCGCTGATCCGCCTCTATCGCCAGCTGGACGGTCTGGCCCGCTTTGAGTTTGTCGCGAACGGCGCCAACGAGATGCTGGTCCTGCTCGTCCCCGCCGATCCCCACCGCCTGGGCTGCGCCGTGCAGTGCATCGGAGAGCAGTACGCCATCTGCCAGTATTTTTCCGGGAAACAGGAAGAAAGCCCCCTCCCTTCCTGGCTGGCGGATATTTTTGACACGGAAGAAGAGGAAGAATACCATCTGCCGGGCGCGATCCTGGGCGTCTGCGCGGAACGCTCCGCCAACCGGGTAGCCCAGTCCCTGCAGTACTGGTGGGATCACTATACGCCGGAGCCGACCTATACGATCCCTCTTTCATTAAAAGCCGCCGTCCAGTCGCCAAGACCCTGGGAGGAGCCTCTTGTCGAGACCCTGCCGGATGAGAGAGAGCTGACGCAGGAAGAGCAGCAGAGCCTGTTCCGGCTGTGCCAGTACTTGAATAAGAAGCGTTAGAGTTTTGATAAAAAGGGATTTATGATAGCAGGAAGGAGCAGCGCATATGTATCCGGTTATTTCTATCGGAACTCAGGATTTCGAATACATCAGGAAAAACCACTTTTTTTATGTGGATAAAACCGATTTTATCCGCGAATGGTGGGAGAATGGCGATATCGTTACTCTGATCACGCGTCCGCGCCGTTTCGGGAAAACTCTGACCATGAGTATGCTGGAACTGTTTTTTTCAATCCAGTATGCCGGGCGTACAGACCTGTTTGAGGGACTTATCATCTGGGAAAATGAAAAGTATCGGAAGCTGCATGGCAGCTGGCCGGTGATTTTTATCAGCTTTGCCGGGATTAAAGGAAACACGTATGAAGAGATACGGGAAAGCCTGACTCAGACGATCATTGATCTATACGCGAAATATCGTTATTTGCTGGAGAGCGACGCGCTGAATCAGCAGGAGAAAGAGTATTTTGATTACGTGAAGCCGGGAATGTCTGACACTGTGGCAGCGATGGCTCTTCACCGTCTGGCAATCTGTATGTACCGCTATTACGGAAAAAAAGTAATCATTCTTCTGGATGAATATGATACACCGCTTCACGAAGCGTATGCTTATGATTTTTGGGATAAATTAATCCCTTTTATCAGTAAGCTGTTCAATTGTACGTTTAAGACCAATCCTTACATGGAACGGAGTGTGCTGACCGGAATTACCAGAGTCAGTAAAGAGTCTGTCTTTTCTGATATGAACAATCTGGAAGTGGTGATGACGACATCCTGTAAATATGAATCTGCGTTTGGTTTTACTGAGGCAGAGGTTTGTGACGCACTGGGAACGTTTGGCCTTTCAGATCAGCTGGAAGATGTCCGCTACTGGTATGACGGTTTTTGCTTTGGTAATAGAAGAGATATTTATAATCCCTGGTCGATTACGAAATATCTGGATTCAGGGAAATTTGGGACTTATTGGGCAAATACCAGTTCTAATAAGCTGGTCGGAAAACTGATTCAGGAAGGTTCGCCTGAATTAAAAATGGATGCGGAGAAGCTTCTGGCAGGAAATTCGATTCAGAGGAGTCTGGAGGAGGAAATCGCTTTTGATCAGCTGGACGAGAGCGAGTCTTCCGTATGGAGCCTGCTTCTGGCAACGGGGTATCTGAGAGCAGAGCATATTTTGACGAGTCCGGAGAATGGAAAATCTGAGGATGAAAAGTTTGAGAATAAGTATGCTCTCTCTCTCACGAATCTGGAGGTAAAAAAGGAGTTTCGAAAGATTATTCAGAGGTGGTTCGCAAATCCTTCTGCGAGATACAATGATTTTATTAAAGCTTTGCTTCTGGAAGATTTGGATTTTATGAACCGATATATGAATCAGGTGGCGCTGCAGACATTCAGCTTTTTTGACACCGGCAAACAGCCTTCCGGGGAGACAGATCCGGAACGCTTTTATCATGGCTTTGTGTTAGGATTGATCGTGGATCTGGCAGACCGATATCTTATTAAATCGAATCGCGAAAGCGGACTGGGGCGGTATGATGTCGTACTGGAACCGCTGCGAAGCGGCCTCAAAGCTTATGTTCTGGAGTTTAAGGTTTTCAACCCGGCGAAGGAAAAGGATCTGGATGAAACGGTGAAAAACGCTCATGCTCAGATTGAAAAAATGAAATATGATGCCGATCTGCTCGCGAGAGGAATCTCTGCGGATCGGATTTCTCATTATGGATTTGCATTTGAAGGAAAGCAAGTGCTGATCGGTTGAATGAGATGATTTTGTGATAGATACGGGTGCGGATAAGCTGGAATAAAATTTTGCCATTTTGTGCAAAATTATTAAGTTTCTAAGTCGACTGCAATACCATAAGCTTGAATATGGGACTCGTTTGTTATTCGGGGAAATGAGAGCTGCGCAATCAGAAAATCAGTACCGTTCTTAATTTTCACCGAAAATCAGGACATTACTTTTGCCATACTCGAAAAGCAAGTAAGGACATGCCAGAAAGTGGAAATGTGTAAGGGAATGACAAATTTAAAAAGACTGGGAATCGCCTCCTTTACCGCCCGGGGCAAATCTGTGGCGGATAAGCTGGCAGCAGCTTTTGAGGAAGAATATGAGATCACGCGCTATGAAACGGGTCTTCGCGCCTGGTGCGGCAGTCTGTTTGAATCCGGCGCGGACGGAATCATTTTTGTAGGGGCGTGTGGCATCGCGGTCCGGTCAATCGCGCCTTTCTTAAAAAGTAAGACGACGGATCCGGCGGTGCTGGTTATTGATGAGGCCGGACAGTTCGTGATTTCCCTGCTTTCCGGGCATATCGGCGGAGCCAACCGTCTGGCCCTCCGGGCGGCGCAGATCTTGGGAGCGACTCCGGTGATTACGACCGCGACCGATGTGAACGGCAGATTTGCGGTGGATGTTTTTGCGAAGGATAACGGCCTGAGGATTTGCAGTATGAAAGCCGCGAAAGAAGTCTCCGCCGCGATTTTGCGCGGGGAAAAGGTCGGTGTTTGCTGTCAGGGAGAGATCGAAGGTGACATTCCTCCAGAGTTGACTTTATTGGAAACCGGGAAAAGGGAGGAGAAGTATTCTGCCCTGCCGGAGCAAGGGAACGCATTGGAAAGGCGAGATGACCTGATATGCCTGAAGAAGTCTGGAAGGGGGCTGTTGACAAAGGCTGTTGTCTGCATTGGGATCCCTGCGCATGCTTTTTCTATCGGGGTGCTTTCACATAGTCTTCCAAACGAGGTGTCTGCGCATGACTCTCATACCGAAGCTTTTTCGTACGGATCCGCGTCAGGTGTACAGACGGTATTGCAGCTTTGCCCCAAAGCCTACATCCTCGGCATCGGCTGCCGCAGGGGAAAGTCGGAGCAGGATATAGCGCTTCTGGCGGATCAGTCTCTTGCCAGACTTGGCCTTACGTACGAAGATATTGTCGGTGTGGCATCGATTGATCTGAAAAAGGAAGAACCAGGGCTTGTGGAATTCTGCCAGAACCGGGGGCTGCAATTTGAGACGTATCCAGCGGAGACACTTGCCGCCGTCAGTGGTGCCGTTTCTCATTCTGCCTTTGTAAGCGAAGTGACAGGTGTGGATAATGTCTGCGAGCGTGCCGCCCTGTGCATGGCGAAAGAGGGAGGGCGGCTGGTTCTTCCGAAGCAGGCAGAAAACGGCGTGACAGTCGCAGTAGCAGAACAGCTGTGGAAAGTGTGCTTTTGACGCTTTTGAGCAAATTGCAATTGCTAAAACAGAACGTACGTGCTACAATTCCTGTATGGATAAAAAATACCCTGGCATTTGTCAGAAGGGAGGTGCGGGACTTTGGGAGAATATTTGAATCCTGGAAATGAGGCGTTTCAGAACATTGTCGATGATGTTTACGTTGATAAGACAGGGCTGATCGCCTATGTGAACAGTACGATTAACACGCCGCGTAAGCTGACCCATTTTAGCAGGCCGAGGCGGTTTGGAAAGTCATTTGCGGCTAAGATGCTGTGTGCTTACTATGACAGGAGCTGTGATTCTCATGCATTGTTTGAAGGACTAAAAATATCCAAACTAAAATCGTTCGGGACATATCTGAATAAATATGATGTGATTTATCTGGATATGGTTCGCTTTATATCGAACAGTGCAGATAAAAATGCTGTAGTGAAGGATTTACAATCAAGAGTAATCCGGGAACTGAAACAGGCATTCCCGGAGGTGGAGTCTATTGATGAACCTGCTTTGCCCTATATGCTATCTGCGATTGTAGCCAGGACAAAACAGAAATTTATTGTAATTATTGACGAGTGGGATGCATTGTTTCGCGAAGCAAAAGACAACCTGGCTCTGCAGGAGGAATATGTCCAGCTTTTGAGGGGGATTTTTAAAGGAGGACCGGAGACAGATAAAACGATTGCGGCAGCATATATGACAGGAATTCTTCCGATAAAAAAATACGGAACACAGTCGGCACTGACGGACTTTAGAGAATTTACGATGACCCGGCCTGCAAAGCTTGCGAAGTACGTTGGCTTTACGGAGCAGGAAGTAAAAAAACTATGCAGAAAGTTTCGCATGGATTTTGAAAGCATGAGTGCGTGGTATGACGGCTATTGTTTTAATAAGGTAAAGCATGTATATAGTCCTAATTCGGTCATGAATGCCCTCATGAATGAAGAATTTGGGAATTACTGGACAGACTCGGAAACTTATGATTCGTTGAAAGACTACATCAGCATGAATTATGACGGGCTGCGGGATGCTGTTATTTCCATGCTGGGTGGTGAATCTGTCAGGATCAGGATCGGAACGTTTCAAAACGATATAACATCCTTTAAAAATAAGGATGATGTATTGACCTTACTGGTTCATCTGGGATATCTGGGCTATGACTCCGTGGAAAAGAAAGTATTTATCCCCAATAAGGAAGTTGCGGAGGCTTTTGCTGACTCGGTAACCGGCGATAAGTGGGAAGATGTAGCAGAATTGCTGCGGGATTCGGAGGACCTGCTGGAGTCGACGATCCGGAGAGACGAGGATGCGGTTGCGGACGCGCTGGAGAAGGTGCATCAGTTAAATTCGTCTGTGCTGCGCTACAATAACGAAGCTTCATTGAGCAGCGCGATTATGATTGCCTATTATACTGCAAGGCGTTTTTACAAGATTATCCCTGAACTTCCAGAAGGGAAAGGTTTTGCTGACCTTGCTTTTTGGCCAGGAAAAGGTGTAGACAAGCCTGCTATGATTATAGAGTTGAAATATGATAAGGATGCTGATACTGCGATCAGACAAATTCATGATAATCGTTACCAGGGTGATTTGAAAAAATATTTTGGTAATTTGTTGCTGGTTGGAATTAACTATGATAAGGATGGGAAAGGGAAAAACATGAAAAAACATTCCTGTATTATTGAAAAAGTTTAGAATGTTTCGGAAGCGGGGAATAGTATCTGTGCAGAATGAAACATAAGTATACAATGTACGCCAATATAATATACGATTGGATGCCAGGAAGATTATTTCTGTGTGAAAGAGAGGTTTCTGCGTGAAAAATAAGTTATATATCGCGGGTATGGGTCCAGGAGACACTGGTCTGATGTGCCAGAGGGCCGCAGAGGTTCTGGCTGCGTGCGACACGATTATCGGCTATACTGTGTATGTGAATCTGCTGCGGGAGTCGTACCCGGACAAGGAATTCCTGACTACGCCGATGACCCAGGAGGCGCGCCGCTGTGAGATGGCTTTTGAGGAGGCTTCGAAGGGGAAAAAGGTGGTCATGGTCTGCAGCGGGGACGCGGGAGTCTATGGCATGAGCGGCCTGATGCTGGAGATCGGGGCAGGATATCCGGAGATCGAGGTGGAAGTGATTCCCGGCGTGACGGCTGCCCTGAGCGGCGGCGCGGTGCTCGGGGCGCCGCTGACGCATGATTTTGCGGTGGTCAGCTTAAGCGACCGGCTTACCCCGTGGGAGAAAATAGAAAAGCGTCTGCGCCTGGCGGCAGAAGCGGATTTTTGCATCTGCATTTACAACCCTGCGAGCAAGGGCAGGCCGGACTATCTGGCGCGGGCCTGTGACATTCTGCTTGGCGTGCTGCCGCCGGAGCGGATCTGCGGCACGGTGGAAAACATCGGGCGCGAGGGCGAAACTGCGAGGCTGTATACGCTGCAGGAATTGCGCGGGGCGCAGGTGAATATGTTTACGACAGTCTTTATCGGGAATTCGCAGACAAGAGAGATTGATGGACGGATGGTGACACCGAGGGGATATCGTATCTGAAGTTATGGAATCAGTATCTGACAGGTTTCGATCTCCTTGCAATGGGATATATCCCGTCCGCAGGACGAGGATGCCATCCCGGCGAGGGATATATCCCGTCCGCAGGACGAGGATGCCATCCCGGCGAGGGATATATCCCGTCCGCAGGACGAGGATGCCATCCCGGCGAGAAATCAGACTTATAAATGTTTCAAGTCTTCGCTCCTCGCCGTTAGGGGCGGACAGAATCCATCCCTTCGACAAATAACTGGGTGGAAGGGGTATCTTGTTTGCAAGGGGATTGCCTATGCAAAGACAGAAGGGAGAAATGTATGAATACTAAGAAACAGACAAACAGTCTTGCGAATCTATTAATACGTTTACTGGCCACCGCGATTTTCGGCGCTATCTATTTTTATGTTATGCTGCCGGCGATTAATTTCAAGGCACCGGACTTCTGGTTTTTTCTGGTAGTGCTGCTGGTGTTTTTTATTCTGGTGACGCTGCTGACAAGCGGCATCCGCGTGACGCGCATGGGAGTTACTCTCCCGCAGGGAGTCGCCTGGGAGAGGTGTAAAATACCGGTACTGTTGATTGTGGTATTGGTTCTGGCGGCTGTTGTGGCGATGATCTATTCGTCCGAGATTTTTCATGCGAAGTCTTATTACAATCTGCTGGATGTGCAGACGGGCGACTTTACGGAGGAGGTCGCGGAGATTTCTTATGATAAGATTCCGATGCTGGATAAGGATTCTAGTGTGCAGCTGGGCAGCCGCGCCCTGGGAGCGCTGAGTACGACGGACGCCAGTCTGGTGTCGCAGTTTGAGGTCTCTGATGAGGAGTATTCGCAGATCAACTATCAGAATAATCCGGTGCGTGTGGCGCCGCTGCTTTATGGAAATATCATCAAGTGGTTTAACAACCGCTCTGAGGGGCTTCCGGGTTATATTGTTGTCAACATGGTGACCCAGGAGGCGAGTCTGGTCAAGCTGGACGAGGGCATGAAGTATTCGACCTGTGAGCATTTCGGGCGCAATCTTTACCGGCTGCTGCGTTTCCGCTATCCGACGATGATGTTTGGCGATGTGAATTTTGAGATTGACGAGGACGGCACGCCCTGGTGGGTCTGCTCGCGCACGGTGCGGCGGATCGGTCTTTTCGGCGGCACGGACACGGAGGGTGCGGTGCTGGTGAACGCGATCACCGGAGAGAGTACTTATTATGAGGAGGTCCCGACCTGGGTGGATCGTGTTTACTCTGCAGATCAGCTGGTGCTGCAGTACAATTACCACGGCACGCTGGTCAACGGCTGGATCAACTCCTGGCTTGGTCAGAAAGGGATCACGACCACCTCGGACGGCTACAATTACATCGCGATGAATGACGATGTGTATCTTTACACAGGTGTGACCTCGGCTGGAAACGACGAGTCGAATGTCGGCTTTATCCTGGTCAACCAGCGCACGAAGGAGGCGCGGTATTACAACATTCCGGGGGCCACGGAGTATTCCGCGATGTCCTCCGCGGAGGGCGCGGTGCAGCATCTGGGCTATGCATCGACCTTCCCGATCCTTTTAAATATTTCGGACGAACCCACGTATTTTATGTCTCTGAAGGATTCGGCCGATCTGGTGAAAATGTACGCGATGGTCAATGTCACTGACTACCAGATCACAGCCACTGGCAGCTCCGTGGCCGAGTGCCAGGCAAATTATGAGGCACTGCTGATTGAGAATGGGGTCAAGGTGACCGACCCGGTGGAGGTAGTGGAGAAGGAGACCAGTACGGTTACGGGCACGATTACAGCCATCCGCACCGTCGTCGTGGATGGCAACACGATTTTCTACATCTCGCTGGGTACGGGGGATTATTACGCAGTTTCCGCCGCGGACGATCCGGATACCGTGATTTATGATGTTGGCGATACGGTCACGATTACGTATTACGTGGATGAAGACGACGCAGAAGAGGCGGAGGATACTGCAGAAGCTACAGAAGAAACTGACGCTGCTGAGGATGCGGAAACTACGGAAGAAACGGAAACCGCAGAGAATGCCGGAGACACAGAAGAAAACGGAAAAACGATATGGACGGGGATTTCCGTCGAGTAGAGACGGAATTTCGTTATGAAAATTCATAAAGTACCTTTCACATGAAAAGCTTTACAGCTGAAAATCGGAACATGATATATCCGTATCCGCTGCGCAGGTGTGGATATATATGGTCAGGGAAGAAAAATGGTTGGAACAGGAACACTGATTAATGTGGCCGCGATCGTGGCGGGCGGCCTGATTGGTCTGGCCGGAAAAAAACGGATGAATGACCGGCTGCAGGAGACGATGATGAAAGCCACGGGGATCTGTACGATGTTTATCGGAATCGCGGGGACTCTGGAAAAGATGTTGACGGTCACTGACGGGACTGTCAGCTCGCAGGGTTCGCTGATGATCATCGCCAGCTTTGCACTTGGGTCGCTGGTCGGAGAAGGGCTCAATATTGAGCAGGCGATTGAGCGGTTTGGAGAATGGATCAAACGCAGGAGCGGCAATGGGGACGATGCCTCTTTTGTCAATGCCTTTGTGACCGCTTCCTTCACTGTCTGCATCGGAGCTATGGCGATCGTCGGTTCTATTCAGGACGGGATACAGGGTGACCCGACCACACTGATGATGAAAGCGATTCTGGACTTTCTGATTATTATGGTCATGACGGCTTCTCTTGGAAAAGGATGCATTTTTTCAGCCATCCCGGTCGGGATTTTTCAGGGAACCATCACGCTCCTTGCGAGCGTTTTGGCACCGCTGATGACGGAGGGTACCCTGAACAGTATTTCATTGGTCGGCTCGATGCTGATTTTCTGTGTCGGAGTCAATCTGGTCTGGGAGCGGAAGCTGAAGGTGGCGAACATGCTGCCCGCGATCGTGGTTGCGGCGGTTTGGGGCGCGCTTGTGTAAATGACTGGTTCGGACTGCGTTATTATTACAATCTGAAAGAAATGGTATATAGCTGGAGCGAGAATTGTTGTTTGCCAGATAACTGTCTGAAATAAGCCGTTCTGAAAAGAATAGGGTCTGTGACAAAAGTGGCAGTATATCTGCATACAGAAAAACAGAGTGCATCAGAAAAACAGAAGAGCATCAGGGAAACAGGAGTAAGATGGGCGATTTAAAGAATTCAGATTACAAGCAGAAAAAAATTCTGATTTTTGGCGGGACAATAGAAGGGCGTCAGGTGTCCGATTACCTGTGTAAGCAGAATGTCGCGCATACGGTCTGTGTCGCCACGGAATATGGGGAAGAGGTCTTACGGCCGCGGCGGCAGAATCCTGCGCAGATGGACCACGCCCGAATGGAAGTGCACCAGGGTCAGATGGAAGAGCATCTGAGCCAGACGGAAGTATGCCAGGGCCAGAAGGAAGTATGCCAGGGCCAGAAGGAAGTATGCCAGGGCCAGAAGGAAGTATACCGGGGGCAGATGGAAGTGCATCAGGGACGGATGGACGAGGAGCAGATCCGGGAATTTCTGCGGAATGCTTCCTACGTGCTGGTGGTGGACGCGACCCATCCCTATGCAGTCGAGGTGTCGAAAAATATCTGCGAGGCCTGCCAAAAAGAGCAGGTGCCGTATATCCGTTATCTGCGTGAGGACAGTGCCGCCGGAGTGGACATGGCTGAAACACACATTCCAGGGACGCGCATGGCGGCTTTGACGGCAGTACATGATGGAGGTACTCCGTCAGATAATTCCGCTTTGTGCGAAACTGGCCTTGCCGACGGCTTGCCTACGCAGAGAGAAAACAGGAAAATGGCCGTGGAAGATAGATCCTTTGACGACTGTGCGCCGGTCTATGTCGACTCGGCTCAGGAGGCTGCGCAGTATCTGGAGAAGCGTCAGGGCAGGATTTTTCTGACGACGGGCAGCAAGGAGCTGCATGTGTTTACAGAAACTATTTCGGATATCACGCGCCTCTTTGTAAGAGTTCTCCCCTCGGCGGAGGTCATTGCCTCCTGCCGTTCGCTCGGCCTGGAAGGGAAACAGATCTGCGCGATGCAGGGACCGTTTTCTCTGGACATGAATACGGCGATGCTCCGCCAGACGGGCTGTACCTATCTGGTGACCAAGGAAACCGGCGCATCCGGCGGGTTCCCGGAAAAAATAGAAGCCGCGAGAGCGTGTCATGCTGTGGCGGTCGTCATCGGCAGACCCCGCGAGACGGGATGTGGATGGAAAGAAGTGAAGGCCAGGCTGGACGCGGCGGTACAAATGGCCGTTCTTGACGGTGAAGACCTCGATGATAGCTGTGATGAGGCCGGCTGCTTTGATGACACTCCCCGTCGGATCAGCTGTATCGGGATCGGCATGGGGACACCATGGACGCTGACCTGCGAGGCTGTCCATGAGATACAAAATGCGCAGGTACTCTTTGGAGCGAAGCGTATGCTGGAGTGCGCTTACAGCCTGTTTGGGAGGCAGAATTGTGACAGCGGAGAGGACAGAGATTGTCCCACGATGGTACCGGAGTACAGCGCCGAAAAGATTTACGATTGGCTTGCACGGAATCCGCGGTACCGCCGCGTGGCAATTTTGATGTCCGGCGATGTCGGCTTTTACAGCGGCGCGAAGAGAATTGCCGAAGTGTTTCAGGAGGAAGAGGTCCACTATTTCTGCGGCATTTCCTCTGTCGCCTATTTTGCCTCCAGGATTCCGACTCCCTGGCAGGACGCGAAGCTCTTGAGCGCCCATGGGAAGGAGCTTCCGATTACCAATTATGTAAAAAAATGTCCGAAGATTATTCTGCTGGCCGGCGGTGCCAGAGGCGTCCGGGAGCTTATGCAGACTCTGGCGTCGGCAGAGATCCCTGAACTACGTGTAACGGTCGGCTCTAACCTCTCTTATCCGCAGGAGCAGATCGAAACAGGGGAGCCGTGCGAGTTTCTGGACTATCAGCCGCCCGCGGACGGTCCCTGTATCATGATGATCGAGAATCCGGGCGCGGGGCAGATTATTACGCCAGGCATACCGGATGACCGGTTTGTGCGTTCGGAAAAGATACCTATGACAAAGGAGGAAATCCGGGCTTTATCCTTAGCGAAGCTTCGTTTGCGGGAGGATTCGCTTGTATACGATGTGGGCGCGGGTACCGGTTCTGTTTCTGTGGAATGCGCACGGCTCTGCACGAAAGGAATGGTTTATGCCATCGAACGGAATCAGAATGCTTTGGAGGTTATGCGGCAGAACTGCCGCCGGTTTGGTCTTTCCAATGTGATGCCGGTTCACGCGGTCGCCCCGGACGGCCTGGACGAGCTGCCGCTACCGACTCATGCGTTTATCGGCGGCAGCTCCGGCAATATGAAAGCAATCATTGAGTCTCTGCTGAAAAAAAATCCGAGGGTGCGTATCGTTATCAATACGGTTACGCTCGAGAGCATGGGTGAGGTGACGAACCTGATCGGAGAATTGGGGATTGTCGATGCGGATATAGTGCAGATTTCTGTGGCAAAAACCCGTCAGGCGGGACGCTACCATCTGATGAACGCGCTTAATCCGGTAACTATCGTTGCCTTCGGCGGAGAGGATGCCTGATGGCAGCGCGCACCCTTCGGCGGAGAGGATGCCTGATGGCAGCGAGCAACCTTCGGTGGAATGAATTGATGGCAGCAAGCGCCTTTTGACGGTGTGGGTTGATAGCAGCAAATGTGCTTATCGGAAGAGAATTTGTGGAAGCAGATGTGCCGGAATTGCTGCGAAACGCGAGGGATATTTGTTAAGCTTTCAGTTTTCGGTACTGATTTTGTAGTCGCCCATTGCCGAGACTGCCACAATAAAAAAGAATTTTGGGACAATTCGGAAAAAAGGTGGAAATATCCGCGTCTGGTGGCATATAATGTTATAAGAGTTTAATCATGTGGTATTGATACAAAAAGCTATGATACACAGGATGAAAAATCAGGGAAGAAATCAGGAAAGAAGGTGGACAAATGACAATCCGTGAGAAAACGGAGGAGCTGGAGCACCAGATCTTCAGCCCCTATGCTTCCTTCAGTGATCAGAGCAGGGGGCGGGACCGGGAAGAGCCGCAGTGCGATATTCGTACGGTTTATCAGAGGGATCGGGACCGGATCATCCACAGCAAGGCATTTCGCCGCCTGAAGCAGAAGACGCAGGTGTTTTTGATTCCGGAGGGGGATCATTACCGCACGCGGATGACGCATACTCTGGAGGTCTCCCAGCTCGCCCGCACGATCGCGAAGGCGCTGCGCTTAAATGAAGATCTGACGGACGCAATTGCACTGGGACACGACCTGGGGCATACTCCGTTCGGCCATGCCGGCGAGCGGGCGCTTAATGAGGTCTGCCCCTATGGGTTCGCGCATTACGAGCAGAGTGTGCGCGTGGTGGAGCTGCTTGAAAAGACAGGCGAGGGACTGAATCTGACCTGGGAGGTGCGGGACGGCATTCTCAATCATCGCACTGCGGGACATCCTTCCACACCCGAGGGACAGGTCGTGCGCTATTGCGACAAGATCGCTTACATCAATCACGACATTGATGACGCAGAGCGCGCCGGGATTCTCAAAGAGTCCGACATCCCTGATGAGAGCCGCCGGATCATCGGCGATACGACCCGGAAACGCCTGAACACGCTGATCCATGATGTCGTGGAAAACAGTGAGGGACACTCATGCATCACGATGTCGCCGGGGATGGAGACTGCGATGCAGGATCTGCGTGCCTTTATGTTCCGCAGTGTTTATCTGAACCCGGAGGCTAAAAGCGAGGAAGGCAAGGCCATCCGCATGATTCAGGAGCTTTACCGCTATTACAACGCGCACCCGGATCAGCTTCCGAAGGAATATCAGAACCTGATGAAGCTGCGCGGTGAGCCGCAGGAGAGAGTGGTCTGCGATTACATTTCCGGCATGACGGATCTGTACTCTATCCGTGTATACAAGGAACTGTTTGTGCCGCAGTCCTGGCAGGCATAGGAAGCGAGGCGTTTTGCAGAAGCAATGAAACGCTTTGTGCTTGCTGTGGAATTTTCGTGCAGAAGCCGTATGTGGAATTCGCAGGCAGAAGCCGGACGGGACCGGACAAGGAAAAACAGAAGAAGTGAGTCGTACCGAAAGACGTTTGAAATAAGTCGACCGCAATTCCACTGGGTTTAGACGATAGGTAGTTCACTGCAGTGAGGAACGAGGAGGCGTACGGGGATGTTTTACTCAGAGGATCAGATCGAGGAGGTCCGTATTCAGAATGATATTGTGAGTGTGGTTTCCGGATATGTGAGACTGCAGCGCCGGGGGAATAATTATTTTGGACTCTGCCCGTTTCATAATGAAAAATCCCCTTCCTTTTCAGTCAGTCCCGGCAAGCAGATGTACTATTGCTTCGGCTGCGGGGCCGGAGGCAGCGTTTTTAATTTTATCATGCAATATGAAAACTATACCTTTCCGGAGGCGGTGCAGTTTCTGGCGAACCGCGCGGGCATTTCCCTGCCGGAGCAGGAGTTTTCCGAGGAGGCCAGGCGGGCGAGGGATTTGAAAAGCAGCGTGCTGGAGCTCAACAAGACGGCCGCGAAGTTTTATTATTACCAGCTGCGCTCCCCGCAGGGGCAGCGGGGGATGGAATACCTGAAAAACCGCGCGCTCAGCGATGAGACCATGAAGCATTTCGGCCTTGGTTTTGCCGGGCCGGACGGCACGATGCTGTACCGCTACCTGAAAAAGCAGGGAGTTTCGGATCAGCTGCTGAAGGATTCGGGGCTGATGCAGGTGAATGAACGCCAGGGGATGTATGACAAATTCTGGAACCGGGTCATGTTTCCGATCATGGACGCCAACCACCGGGTCATCGGCTTCGGCGGCCGGGTGATGGGGGACGGCAAGCCCAAATATCTCAATTCCCCCGAGACGGTGATTTTCGACAAGAGCCGGAACCTTTACGGATTGAATTTCGCCCGTTCCTCGAAGGAGCATTATCTGCTGGTGTGCGAGGGATATATGGACGTCATTGCCATGCACCAGGCCGGGTTTACGAACGCGGTCGCTTCCCTCGGAACCTCGCTGACCAGCCAGCACGCGACGATCCTGAAACGCTACACAGATGAAGTGATTCTGACCTACGACAGCGACGAGGCCGGCGTCCGCGCGGCATTGCGCGCGATCCCGATGCTGAAGGAGGCCGGCGTATCCACGCGCGTGCTGCACATGGATCCGTGCAAGGATCCGGACGAGTTCATCAAGACCTATGGGACAGAAGCCTTCCGCGAGCGGATTGACCAGGCAGAGAACAGCTTCCTGTTCGAGCTTTCCGTGATGGAAAAATCCTACGACATGAAGGATCCTGACGGCAAAACCCGGTTTTTCCAGGAGGTTGCCGCCAAAATCGCCGGGATGGAACTGGAGATTGAGCGTGAGAATTATATCGAGGCGGTGGTCGCCCGCTACCAGACCTCCTACGAGGGCATGCGCAAAATGGTGCTGAATCATCTGATGCAGGGAACGCCCGTGCGCACGGCGCCTCGCCTGCCCGTGGAGCGGGAACGCCGCGCCCAAAAGGACAGCGGCATCCTGAAATCCCAGCGCCTTCTTCTGACCAGGCTGGTCGAGTATCCGGAGCTGTTTGCGGCAGTGTCATCCTGTGTCCGGCCGGAGGATTTTACGGACGGAATCTACCGGGAAGTGGCCGGGATGCTTTTTGCTCAGCTGCAGCAGAAGCAGCTGAATCCGGCGCGGATCGTGAACCATTTTACAGAGCCGGAACAACAGCAGCTGGTCGCGCAGATTTTTAATACAGATCTTCCGGCAGAGACGATTGAGGAGCAGGAGAAGGCAATTGCCGATTCAATTCGTCTGATTATCAGTAATTCGACTGACCAGCGCAAATCCCTGCTGGATCCGACAGACCTGCAGGGACTGCAGGATTTGATGCTGGAATCAAGAAAAAGGATGGCGGACCTGAAAAAACTGCATATTTCTCTGCCGCGCGGGAAAGAATAAAGACGGGAAATTTTCGAAATGAAAAGAATACAGAGACCAGGAACGTATTTACTGAAAACGAAAGAACGTTGAAACCGGGAACGTATTGAAAGTAAAGGAATGTTGAAACCAGGAAAGTATTAAAAGTAAAAGAGCATTGAAACCGAAAAAGTATTGAAAGCGGGAAAGAATTGAAGCCGGAACGGTGGAATTGCCGCCTTCCAGGCGCTAAGGGCAGGAATCAGATGGATACAGAAACTATTAAAAAAGGGGTTGCTCCTGATAACAGCGAGAATACAGACAGGGAAACAGAGGCTCCTGCTGAAGCCCCCATCCGGAAAGAAGAACCAGATTTCTCTGAAGCGGGAGCGGGCGCTTATAGAGCAAAGCTGTCCGGCCTGGCCGATCTCGGAGCGGAAGAGGACGACTATGACAGGGAACGGGCCTTTCTTGATAATATCGGGGAGGAAACAAGTGCCTTTGTATCTGAACTGCAGGATCTGGAAGATTCCGGGGAGGAAGCGGACAGCTATGACGCAGATCAGCCGATCTATGACGCCGTAATGGAAGGCGTGCCGATGGACGACCCGGTCCGCATGTATTTAAAAGAAATCGGCAGTGTCGGTCTTCTGAGTACGGAGGAGGAGCTTTCTTTAGCCAGACGGATGAGCGAAGGCGACGAAGATGCCCGCGCAAAGCTGACAGCGGCAAACCTGCGCCTGGTTGTCAGCATCGCGAAAAGGTACTGTGGACGCGGGATGCAGCTGCTCGATCTGGTGCAGGAGGGGAACCTGGGACTGATGAAGGCGGTGGACAAGTTTGATTACCGCAAGGGTTATAAATTCAGTACCTATGCCACCTGGTGGATCCGACAGTCGATTACACGTGCGATCGCGGATCAGGCGCGCACCATCCGGATCCCTGTACACATGGTAGAGAGCATTTACCGCGTGACGCGCACCTCCCGTATGCTGCTGCAGCGGTTCGGCAGAGAGCCTTCTGCGGAGGAGATTGCAAAAGAGCTTCGGATGGATTCAGATAAAGTGGCTGAAATACTGAAGATTTCGCAGGATCCCGTTTCTCTGGAAACCCCGATAGGGGATGAGGAGGAAACTCATCTTGGAGACTTTATCAGTGACGAAAGTGCTTTACAGCCTGCGGACGCAGCCGCCTCGGCGGTGCTCAGGGAGCAGCTGCTCGATGCGCTTTCCACGCTGACACCGCGCGAACAGAGGGTGCTGTCTCTGCGGTTTGGCCTGGAGGACGGGCAGCCCAGGACTCTGGAGGAGGTCGGCAGGGAATTCAACGTGACCCGGGAGCGCATCCGCCAGATTGAGGCGAAGGCCCTGCGCAAGCTGCGCCATCCGAGCCGGAGCCGGAAGCTGCGGGATTATCTTGAGTGAAAAACTGCGGATTATATGGAGTAAATAGCCGTGGGATTATCTGGAGTAAAAAGCTGTGGATTATCTGGGGTGAAACAATCAGCATGAAATTATCAAAACGACTTTCGGCTGTCGCTGCCATGGTGACGCCGGGGATGGTCCTTGCGGATATCGGGACGGACCATGCTTACATACCGATTGATTTAGTGGAACGGGGCGTGATTCCCCGCGCGATCGCTGCCGATGTCAATCCCGGACCGCTTTTCCGCGCAGAGGAACATATCCGGGAGCACGGTCTTGATGACAGGATTGCCACGAGACTTTGCGACGGCCTGACTGCCTTCGAAGCAGGCGAGGTACAAAGCATTGTCATCGCCGGGATGGGCGGGGCGCTGACTGTACGGATTTTGCAGGACGGGGGGCATTTGTTTGGGGGCCATACATGTGTGGGGCCGATTGATGAGTGTATGCGGACAGGAAAGTGCGAAGCCGGAGAGGACTCCCGGTCACTTGGAGAACATGGAGCCGTGGACGGCTGCCTGCGTGGAGGGACGCATGCGGTGGAGGAAGACTCCTGGCAGAGCTTGCGGCAGGACCCCGAGCTGGTTTTGCAGCCGCAGTCCGAGATCGTCCGGGTGCGTCTCTGGCTGTGGCAAAACGGCTGGGAGATCGTGCAGGAAGATATGGTTTTCGAGGACGGCAAATACTATCCGATGATGAAAGCGCGCCATGTGAAGACCGGACAGGCGGCCGTTTCTGCCAGTCTTTGGCCGCAGTCTTTCCCGGATGATGACGGAATGGAGAAAATAGAAGCACCGATATTGGCAGATAAGGGGGAACGAACCTGGACGAGTACTCTCAATACCAGGAAGGATGAGTGTCTGGGAATGTTAATATCCGACATTGATGGAAGGGTGTGCAGGGATCTGGCAGCCAAAGGCGCGGATATAGAGAGAAAACTATGTCTGGAATTCGGTCCGAAGCTTCTGGAAGCAAGGCATCCCGTGCTGCGGGAGTATCTTTTGAAGGAAAAAGCGATACAGGAGAGAATTCTGGCAGCTCTTTCCTCACAAAAGAGCCAGACGGCAGTTTCCCGTACAGGCGAAATTCAGGAAAAGCTGTCGTTGACAGAGGAGGCATTGAAACTGTTTACTCATTTCTCATAGCTGCATGTCAGATCCTGGGGAACAGAAAGACTCTTATGATCCTGTCTTTTGCCATTTGATTTATAGTTATGGTAATAAGAATCTCGATCAGAATTCCGGCTGCCCGGTCTGGCTGCGGATTTAGAGACAGCAGAATTGGAGGTATCTATGGAAGCAAAGAATATAACTATATATATAGAAGGAATTCCAGAAACATATCCAGTCGGAACGACCTGGCGTGAAATTGCGGAGGCGCATCAGAAAGATTATTCTTATCCGATCGTTCTGGCAAATGTCGACGGAAGGCTGCGTGAGCTGACGAAAGAGGCCGCGGACGGCTGCCAGGTGCGTTTTCTGACGCTGAAGGACAAGGCAGGCTGCGACACTTACCGGCGCTCGCTGGTGCTTCTGATGCTCAAGGGCATCTACCATGCGGTCGGCGATAACAGCAGGATTCAGCGCGTCAGCGTTCATTTTTCCGTGGGCGAGAGCTATTACTGTACCATGCAGGGGGAGGTTCCGCTGACGCAGGAATTCCTGGACGAAGTCAAAGCCTATATGTACACGCTTGTGCGAGAGGCCGCTCCGATCCGAAAGAGTACGATCGACACCTGGGAGGCCTGTGAAAGGTTCCGCAGATATGGGATGTATGACAAGGAAGAGCTGTTCCGCTACCGCCGATCCTCAAAGGTCAATATTTACAACCTGGAGACCTTTGAAGATTATTTTTACGGTTACATGCTCCCGGACGCGTCTTACCTGACCTGCTTCGACCTGCGCCTGTTTGAGGATGGCTTTCTGCTCTGTTTCCCGTCGCTGGCGGAGCCGGAAAAGCTGGCTGAATTTACCCCGCAGGAGAAAATCTGGCAGACGCAGAAGGACGCCCTTACCTGGGGCGCGCAGCTCGGCATCCCGACTGTAGGCGCACTCAATTCCTACATCGCCGGACACCAGGTGAAGGATCTGATCATGATCCAGGAGGCGTACCATGAAAAAAAGATCGCCCAGATGGCGGCACAGATCGCCGCGTCAAGCCAGAAGCGCGTGATCCTGATCGCGGGGCCGTCTTCCTCCGGAAAAACGACCTTTTCCCACAGGCTTTCCACACAGCTTGCTGTCTGCGGGCTGAAGCCCCATCCGATCGAAGCCGACAATTATTTTGTAGAGCGCGAACACACGCCGATTGATGAGGACGGAAAGCCGAACTACGAATGTCTGGAGGCCATCGACGTGGAAAAGCTGAATGAGGATATGCTCTCTCTTCTGAACGGTGAGACGGTGGAGCTTCCGACCTTTAATTTCAAGACGGGAAAGCGGGAATACAAGGGCAATACGCTCACCCTCGGCGAACAGGACATTCTGGTCATTGAGGGCATTCATTGCCTGAACGACGCCCTGACCTACCGCCTGGACGCGGACCATAAGGTGAAAATTTACATCAGCGCTCTCACGCAGCTGAATATCGATGAACACAATCGGATCCCGACGACGGACGGACGCCTGCTGCGCAGGATGGTGCGCGACGCACGTACCCGGGGAGCGAGCGCACAGAAGACCATTGACATGTGGCCGTCCGTTCGCCGCGGCGAGTCCAGCTACATATTCCCATTCCAGGAGACGGCAGATTACGTGTTTAATTCCACACTGATCTACGAACTGGCCGTCCTGAAGCAGTATGTGGAGCCGCTGCTTTTTTCCATCCGCCCGGATGAGCCGGAATACGCGGAGGCCAGACGGCTTTTAAAATTCCTGGACTATTTTTTGCCGATCCCTGCGGACGACATTCCGAACAATTCCCTGATCCGGGAATTCATCGGCGGGAGCTGCTTTGGAAATTAGGAGATGGGTTTACAAAAACGGAATCCTGTGGTAGAATACGCCGCGTAAGCGGGACAGGTGATCGCGGCCGGCAGAAGCCGAAAGGCGTCGGCTGAGGAAAGTCCGGGCTTCACAGGGCAGGGATGCCGGATAACGTCCGGCGGAGGCGACTCCAGGGACAGTGCAACAGAAATAAACCGCCGCTTTTCTTTGAGAGCGGTAAGGGTGGAAAGGCAGTGTAAGAGACTACCGCGCCACATGTCCCCACTCCAGAGGAGTGGGGACGCAGGCCGCGCCTCGCGCGCAGCGCGACTCCATTGCGCGGCTCTCCGCAGCAACCACTCCGCAGGAGTGGGGACGCAGGCCGCGCCTCGCGCGCAGCGCGATTTCATTGCGCGGCTTTCCATTTTCTGGTAACAGAGGCGGCATATGTAAACCCCATCCGAAGCAAGACCGCACAGAGGCGAAAGAGCAACACCAGGCTGCCCGCCAGCCTCAGGTAGGTCGCTTGAGCCTGCCGGCAACGGCAGGATGAGACAGATGATCACTCAACGACAGAACCCGGCTTATCGTCCCACTTACGTAAGAAATCCTGCTGCTACTTCCCGCGGCGCCGCCGCAGGAGGCGACAGCAGGATTTCTTTTTGGCTTAACAGACACTCGATAGACACAAATAAACCAGGAATCCTTTATTACGCGGTTTGATCGAACATACATTCTTAAGCATTTTTTAAGAAAGTCACAGGGAAACCATCATTTGTTTTTGAAATCGTTATGCTATAATCGCAGTAACTTAAATGCCGGGAGATCAGTGCAGACAGAACGGGTGTTTAAGGATTTCCTGATCATTACGGAAAGGTAGAAAAAGAAAGGTAGGGTTATTATGAAGAGAAAGCAGAGAACGTTTTTGAGCCTCCTGCTCGCATGCGTGCTGACATGTGTTCCGGGAGCGCAGGCCCTGGCGGCTTCCTACGATGTGTCCGCCGACCTTAGCACGAGCGTACTGTTCCCCGGTGATACACTGACGGGGATTTCAGAGGGAACCTTGATTCAGAATGCGGCCGGAGAGCAGATTGCGGTCGCTGACGGCAGCGGATCCTGGGAAAACACATCAAAGGAAGAGGCATACACGGCTTCTTATCAGGCAGGGACAGAGGCCACGGAGGAGGCTGAGGCCACGGCGGCAACACTCACTCTGACGACTGCGGGATATGTTCTGACCGTGGTGGACGGCACTTCAGAGTCCGCTGTTACGGATGGTACCGGCACGACTGGGAATCATTATTCTTTCACCGATGAGGAGAAGGCTGATCTCGCGGCAGAGGATGTCAGCAAGGATATCGCTTACTATCAGAAGGGCGAGAGCGTAAAGATTACGGCGGCTGAGCCGGACGAAGGATATGAGTTTGCTGGGTGGACCTGGACGGTGACGGACGACACGGTTACAGTGTCTGTTGCGGATGCGTCAAGTGCGGAGACTACTCTGACGATGACGAACAAGGGCGTTACTGTGACGGCAAATTATCAGGAGAAGGTGGTCGAAACCGAGGCTCCTGTGGAGACGGAAGCTCCTGCTGCGGAGACAGAAACTCCGGTTGAAGAAACAGAAGCTCCTGCTGCGGAGACAGAAGCTGCGGTTATAGAAACAGAAGCTGCGGCTGTAGAGACAGAGGCTACAGTTGTGGAGACGGAAGCTGCAGTCGTAGAGATAGGGGCAGCTGCGGCAACAGAGACGGAAGCGGCTGCGGCAGAAACCCAGGCGTCGACAGAGGAGACCGAGGCCTCCGCACAGACAGATGTTTCGACGGATGACAGTTCGGCCGATATAGTGGTAATCGATGATATATCGACAGCGGACATTACTTATTCAAGCATGACTGTGTATGGCGATACAGGAGCAGACGGGTATGCTTACTCGGTTGTGAATACCTATGCTGCCGGCGATACTGTCACAATTACAGCAGATACGCTGGACGGCTATACCTTCAGCGGCTGGTATGTATCCAGCCTCAATCTTGTGCTGGATGACCTGACCGCGCAGACGATCAGCTTCACTGTGCCGGATTCTGATGTGACTCTTCTGGCAACCTATACGCCGACTACCGCAGAGACAATCGAAGAAACCACAGCGGAGACAACAGCAGAGACAACCGAAGAAACCACAGCGGAGACAACAGCAGAGACAACCGAAGAAACCACAGCGGAGACAACAGCAGAAACTACCGCGACTGAGGCATCTGACGACGATGATGGGATCGTAGTTATTGATCTGACGGACAATGAAGAGGCTGCGGCGGATGATGACACAAACTCTGTTGAAGAGAATCCGGTTGAGGAAACAGTGACCTATTATTCAGTTACAAAAGCTTATGTGGCAGCAGATGGAAGCGAAATAGCGGCTTCTGAGACAGAAGAAAGTGAGCATGCGGAAGGTGAGTCGGTTACACTGACTGCTACAGCCATTAACGGTTATAATTTTGATTCCTGGAAGGTAGTGGATGCTGACAATAACGATGTCAATGGGACTGAAGCGGATGGGACATACACATTCACTATGCCTGCATCGAATGTAACGGCAACAGCTTCCTATACCGCAATTCCGACTTATACTCTGACCATCAATTATATTTCATCAGATGATGGCAGTACAGTATATACAGCGTCGGCCGAATCAGGTATAACAAGCGGTACCGCAGTGTCCGTGTCTGCTCCGACTGTCTCCGGCTATACTTTTACAGGCTGGAGTGTTGTTACGGATGAGGTTGATACTGATACAGCGACTTTTGCGGATTCCTCCGCTGCAGACACGACATTTACCATGCCTTCCTCTGATGTGACGATTAAGGCGAATTATACAGTAACAAAGTATACGCTTACCATAGTGAGCGGTTCCGACACCTCGACTGTAGAGCTTGCTGCAGGAGCAACCTACACCCTGGCGGATGCTACAACATCTGAGACAGGGAAGACCTTTGATACCTGGACCGTTACAAGCGGTACAGTGACTCTGGAAACACAGAGCGACGGCAGCACACTGGTTACCATGTCATCGTCGGATGCGACTCTGACTGCGAGCTTTAAGAATGCGTCCTATACGGTAACCGTAGATGGCGGAACGACTGGAACAGGAGAGAGTACCTTTGAATATGGCTCTACTGTGAGCATCATTGCGGATACGGCCGAGGACGGGTATGAGTTTGACGGCTGGACAGTCGTCGATGGTTCGACAGAGGTTACCTTTAAGGCCGCTTCCTCGCCGACGACTTCTTTTACCATGCCGGCAGGTAATGTGGCGGTGGAAGCGACTTATGTGCAGCTTCCGGATACCTATACAGTGACGGTTTCGAACGGCCTGATTGACGGAGCCTATACTACTAATACTTATGAGGAAGGCGCTCAGATTACAATTACAGTGGATTCGGCACCGAGCGGACAGGAGTTCGCGGGTTGGGAGATACTTTCAGGTGATTATGATCTTGGCGACGATGTTTCTTCTACAACGCTTTCACTGACAGTGGACGGGGATCTGTCCCTGGCAGCGACCTATACCGGTGTCAAATACAGTGTGACTGTATCGGGCGGCTCTGCAGATTACTCAGAGGCTACCGCATCTACGACGGTTACCATTACGGCAGCTGCACCTGCAGCCGGATACGCGTTTGATTATTGGACCGTTAACACGCAGAATGTGACTCTGACAGACTCGTCCAGCTCAACCACGACCTTCACGATGCCGTCGGCGGATGTGACGGTGACGGCAAATTATAAGCTGGTGCAGTATACGCTTACAGTTGTAAACGGTAGCGCAAGCCAGACCTATTATTACTACGGCGACACAGTTACCCTCACGGCGAATTACCCGGCGAGCGGCAAGGAATTTAGCTCCTGGACTGCTTCGGGCGATGGCGTGACCTTCACGGATGCATCCCGCGCGACCACGACGGCGACCCTCTCGGCGAGCAATGTAACGATCACGGCGACCTATGAGGACGGACCGACAGAGGCGAGCAACTATATCAGCGGCATCACAGAGGGAGGTTCCTACCTGGCGAATGAAAAGCTGACCTTTACCCCAGTCGGAGCCGGTATGTCCAACACGGATCCCAACCCTGGCGATATTCGCTACGTGCCGACCGGATATCAGATTGGCAACGTGTCAAACACATGGTCTTCCTCACCGTATGAGACCTCCATGTCAATCAAGAAGACAGGGGAGTATACCCTGAAGGTGACCTTCGCGAGACAGGTGTATGACGGAAGCTCCTGGGTGGCAGACGGCACGACATCCACCACATCAGTGACCTTCTATATCGTGAATTCGCTGGATTCTGTACAGACCGGCGACTCGACCCCGCTCTTCGCGGTGGCGGCTGTAGCCATTGCAGCATGCCTGATCTTCATCATCGTGCTGGT
This sequence comes from Lachnospiraceae bacterium, assembly GCA_021201665.1. Taxonomy (GTDB): domain Bacteria; phylum Bacillota; class Clostridia; order Lachnospirales; family Lachnospiraceae; genus Choladousia. Next base: position 91,662 of record JAJQEO010000039.1, read on the forward strand.
GGTATTTATCCGCAGGAGAAGAAGCCAGAGATAATGAGCAGATAGATGAAAATAGAATAATTTAATAAGAAAAGCCCTGCCAGACCGTAAAAACGGTTTTGGCAGAGCTTTTTGATGTTTATTATCGCAAAGAGGGATTCATCATGACATCTCAGAGAGTTTTTCCGGTGCTGGTGATCCAGACTTTTGTAGCATTAGCAGAAGCACGTCCCTCCGCGATATGAACATGGATGGCTTCGAGAGGGTCGTTTTCGTTAGACCAGAAGTAAATAATGTACGACCCGATTCTAAACAGCTGTGGCACTTAATATGCCTCCCTCCTGAGAAAAAGCTATAATCAGGTGTGCATTATCCCGAATCAGCTTTTTAAAATATTGCATTTCAGATTCTGAATATCCTTGAATATTTTCCCATTGATAACCAGGAAGCCAGCAGGTTGCATTATGAAATCCATCTTTAGAATCGGGAGTTTCAATGTAAACCTTGACACGACCATCAGGTTTCATTTCCGAGTGCGTGATTTCAGTGTCGTCATTAAGAGTTATAAATGGATACATCATTTCAGCATCAGCCTCCTCGAAACAATCTTTATATTAAACAGACCATATCACAATTATTTTTCAAAATCAACCGTGTTTTATGCCTTATCTAAAAAAGATATCTGATTTACAAGCATAATTTTTTGTGGTATAGTACCTCATTGGAAGAATGAGCGGCTGGCTCTATAGACACGAAATGGCCAGCCCTTGAGAACAGCAGAAAAGAGGGAAAAAGATGGGTCTGCGCATGGGCATTCGATCCAGAATAGGCGATTTGCTTCTGGGACTGGTGGGGTTCCTCTTTTTTGTTTGCCTGTCGGTTGTTCTGGTGCTGAATCTCCGATGCATTTACTATTTTGATATTGATTATCTGGATCTGGAGGCTGAAACCGGTTATTCTGAGGAATTGATTCGTGAAAACTATGACGCGCTGATTGATTACAACCTGCTGATTAAAGGCGTGGACAAACTGGAATTCCCGGATTTTCCAATGTCGGACGAGGCGGAGATTCATTTCAAAGAGGTAAAGCGTATTTTTGTGGCACTGCAGATTTTGTGCGTCGTATCGGGGATCGTGGGGCTGATTCTGCTATGCCGGAAGCTGCCCCGTCGGGAATATGGAGGACTGAAGCTGATTTCCCTGCTGACATTCCTGGTGCCGATCGTGTTAGGCGTTTGTGCGGCACTGGACTGGGAGGCTTTTTTTGTCCGCTTTCACGAGCTGTTTTTCCAGAATGACTACTGGCTGTTTGATCCGATTACGGATCCGGTGATTCTGATCCTGCCGGATATGTTTTTTGCTCACTGCGCGGCGGCGATTTTGTTAATTTTGTTCCTTGGGGGCATACTGACAGGGATCGCGTATCGCCTGCTGAAAAGGAAAAATAAGAGGCAGCAGGCTGGCCCCGCAGGAGAGTAAAGCATAAAATGAAGATTTCGAATGAACATGATTTCTGTGCAGGGAGTTGGTTCCCTGCTTTAAGGCTTTTCGGAAGGCCTGAAACTTGCCATACGAAGGAGTGAAGCTCTGATCGTATGAAAGATCGTAACTGCGAAGGTACAGAACAGTTATGAAGGATCGAGTACTGAAAATAAATATCTTGGGAAAGGAATGGAAAAGGAATGAATCTGGAGTTGCTTCCACAGTATGAGCTCGTGCAGCAGGAGAGAATTGAGGATATCCGTTCGGACGGATATCTGCTTCGCCATAAAAAGAGCGGAGCGCGGATTCTTGTGCTGCTAAATGATGACGAAAACAAGGTATTTAATATCGCCTTTAAGACGCTGCCGACGGACAGCACCGGCGTCCCGCACATTCTGGAGCACAGTGTGCTCTGCGGCAGCCGAAAATTTCCGATGAAGGACCCGTTTGTGGAGCTGGTGAAGGGCTCGCTGAATACGTTTCTAAATGCGATGACCTACCCGGATAAGACGATGTATCCGATCGCGAGCTGCAATGACAAGGATTTTTGTAACCTGATGGATGTGTATCTGGATGCGGTTTTCTATCCGAATATTTATAAAAATGAGCAGATTTTCCGGCAGGAGGGCTGGAGCTATCAGCTGGAAAATCCCGAGGACGAACTCACGGTCAACGGTGTGGTCTACAATGAGATGAAGGGAGCCTTTTCATCGCCGGAGGACATGCTGGAGCGGACGATCATGGACAGCCTGTTTCCGGATACGGTCTATGGCGTAGAGTCCGGCGGAGATCCGGATCATATTCCAGATTTGAAATACGAGGATTTTCTGGCCTTTCATAAAAAGCATTATCATCCTTCGAACAGCTATATTTATTTTTATGGAAATATGGATATCGAGGAGAGGCTCACCTGGCTGGACCGGGAGTATCTGAGCGCGTTCGAGGATACGGGTGTGCGCCCGGTCATCGGACTGCAGGCTCCCTTTGAGGAGCTGCGGCGTGTACGGCGCAGCTATCCGATTTCTGATGCGGATGAGACAGAGGACTGCACTTATCTTTCCTGGAATGCGGTCATCGGGACAGGTCTGGATGTGGAGCTTTCCAACGCGTTTGCGGTGCTGGAGTACGCGCTTCTTTCCGCGCCGGGTGCGCCGCTGAAGCAGGCTTTGTTGGATGCCGGGATTGGCAATGATATTATCAGTGATTACGGAAGCGGCGTGTATCAGCCGTATCTGAGCATCATCGCGAAAAATGCGAATGAATCGGATACGGAACGTTTCCTTAAGGTCATCCGGGAGACTCTGGAAAAAATTGTAAGCGAAGGAATCGATAAAAAGTCCCTGTATGCGGGGATCAATTCGATGGAATTTAAGTTCCGTGAGGCGGATTATGGATCTTATCCGAAGGGACTGATTTATGGTCTGTTTTGACAGCTGGCTTTATGACGACGAGGCTGCGTTTTCATATCTGAAGCAGCTGGATGTTTACGATTCGCTTAAAAAGCGGGCGGAGACTTCTTATTTTGAAGATCTGATCCGCAAATATCTGCTGGAAAATACCCATGCGTCTCTGGTGACTCTGGTTCCCGAAAAGGGGCTGACGGCGAAAAAAGACGCGGCATTGCGCGAGAAGCTTCGTATCTATAAAGAGTCTTTAGACGAGGCCGGGCTTCAGGAGAGGATTGAGGCGACGAAACAGTTGCGTGCGTTTCAGGAGACTCCGTCGACACAGGAGGAGCTCTCAAAGCTTCCGATGCTGACGCGGGAGGATATCGGGAAAAAGGCTGCTCCTTTTGAAAATGCTGAATATCAGTGGAATGGCGTGACCGTGCTGCACCATGAGGAGTTTACCAACGGTATCTGCTATCTGGATCTGCTATTTGATGCAAATCAGGTGCCTGCGGAGGATACCGGGTATCTGGGAATCCTGAAAGCAGTGCTGGGGATGGTGGACACGGAGCACTTCACTTACAGTGATCTGAACAATGACATTAATATGAATACCGGAGGAATCTCGGCGGGGATCAGCGTGTTTCCATTTGCTGATGATTCCGGGGCTGTTTCGGATGAGGACAGCGCAAAGAGTGCTGCAAAGGCTGGCGAAACATGTGACAGAAAAGGCAGTGCAGGAAATGACTTGGGAGGCGGTATAGAAAGCGGCCTGGGAAATGGTTTAAGAGACAGCACAGGAAGCGGCATCCGCTCGTTCGTGGGCATCCGTTCGCGTGTCCTTTATGAGAAACTCCCATATGCGCTTGAAATGTCCGAAGAAATTCTTACCTCGCGTTTTGATGACGATAAGCGGCTGTATGAGATTCTGGCAAAGCTCAAATCACGGCTTTCGATGCAGCTTGCGTCCGCGGGACATCAGGCCGCGGCCGGGCGTGCCCTGTCGTATCTGTCGGAATTTAACGCTTTTAATGACGCGGTGAGCGGCATTGCGTTTTATGAGCTGGCGGCGGATCTAGAGCAGCATTTTGACGAGAAGAAGGAAATGCTGAAGGAAAAGCTGCGCTCCCTTTGCAGGCTGCTGTTCTGTAAGGAAAATCTTTTCGTCAGCGTGACTGCTGACCGGGAAGGTCTGGAGGCGCTGCGGGCACCGCTGGAGAAATTCTGCGGGCAGCTTAATAACCACCGGCAGACAGGGGGAGCGAAAGCGGAGCTTCAACAGACGTGCGTTTTGAAAAAGAAAAACGAAGGCTTCACGACTCCCGGTCAGGTGCAGTATGTGGCACGCGCCGGAAATTTCCGCAATGCGGGACTGCCTTATACAGGGACCTTAAAAATCCTGACGGTTCTGATGAGCTACGAGTATCTGTGGGTGAACATTCGTGTAAAGGGCGGCGCCTATGGATGCATGTGTTCCTTCACGCGGCGGGGGGATTCTTATCTGGTTTCCTACCGGGATCCGCACCTGCGCGGCACCAACGAGATCTTTGAGGGGATTCCTGAGTACCTGCGCGGCTTTGATGCCGACGAGCACGAGATGACCAAATATATTATCGGTACAATCAGCGACCTGGACACGCCGCTTACTCCCTCGATGAAGGGTTCCCGGTCCCTGAACGCCTATTTCAGCGGTGTGACAGAAGAGGATGTACAGAGAGAGCGTGACGAGATCCTCTCTGCGACCCCGGAGCAGATCCGCGCCCTCGCGCCGGTCGTGCAGGCAGTGCTTAACGACCATGCCTTCTGCGTAGTCGGGAACGAGGCGAAAATCAAAGAGGCGGAGGAACTCTTTGGTTCTGTAAAGCCTTTGACAGGAGCCGGGGGAGATATGATAGAAGACCTTTGACAGGAGCCGGAGAAGACAGGATATAAGACCTTTGATGGGGGATCAGCTGAGAATTCTGTAGGGTCTTTGACATATGCCGGAAGGCGGATTCTATAAAGACCCTTACGAGGGTATGAGAGGAAACTAAGTAAAGAGGATACAGTTTTATGGGAAACGCAGACTTTAAATCCGGTTTTGTGACGTTGATCGGGCGGCCGAATGTAGGGAAATCGACGCTGATGAATCACCTGATCGGCCAGAAGATCGCGATCACCTCCAGCAAGCCGCAGACGACGCGGAACCGGATTCAGACTGTTTATACTTCGAAGGAGGGTCAGATCATTTTTCTGGACACTCCTGGGATCCATAAGGCAAAAAACAAGCTGGGGGAGTATATGGTGACTGCCGCGGAGCAGACGCTGAAGGAAGTGGACGTCGTGCTCTGGCTGGTGGAGCCGGTCGACTATGTCGGCAAGGGCGAGCTGGCCATCGCGCAGATGCTGAAAAATGTGCATCTGCCGGTTATCCTGATTCTGAATAAGATGGATACCGTGGACAAACACGAAATCAACCATTATCTGGATGTTTATCGGGAACTCTGTGATTTCGCAGACATGATACCGGTTTGTGCGCTTCGGGGACTTCACATGGATGAGGTGATCCGCGCGATTTTCCGTTATCTTCCCAGCGGCCCGCAGTTTTACGATGAAGACACCGTGACAGACCAGCCGCAGCGCCAGATTGTCGCGGAGCTGATCCGGGAAAAAGCTCTCCGCTGCCTGGAGGAAGAGATTCCCCACGGAATCGCAGTTACGATTGAGTATATGCAGGAGCGGCCTGCCGGCAGTCAGAAAAGAAAGGATGGCAGAGCCGAGGCTGTGCGGAACAGAAGCCGGCACAGGCATGAGCATCCGCCGAAAGGCAATGCAGGGCAGAAGATTGCTGGTCAAGACTATGAAGATAATTATGGCACCCCTGCAGACGCCAGACAGAGGAGTTCTGGGAACAGTGTCCCGGCAGACGCCAGACAGAGGAGTTCTGGGAACAGCGTCCCGGCAGACGCCAGACAGAGGAGTTCTGGGAACAGTGTCCCAGCAGATGCCAGACAGCGGAATTCTGGAAACAGTGTTTATGCAGACGCCAAACAGGGTAATTTGGAAGGCAATACACAAACAAAAGCTCGTCGGCGAAATTCCGGGGATGCGTCTCACCAGGATGAAAATCCACAGAATATCCCCCTCGGCCGCAGAGCACTCTCGGAGATTCACCTGCGCGAAACCGCGGACTGGATCATGGACATCGAGGCGACCATTATCTGCGAGAAGGATTCCCATAAGGGCATGATTATCGGCAAGGGTGGCGCGATGCTTCGGAAAATCGGCTCCCAGGCGCGCTATGAGATTGAGCAGATGCTCGAAGAGCCGGTCAACCTCCAGCTGTGGGTGAAGGTGAAAAAAGACTGGCGCGACAGCGATTTTTTGATTAAGAATTTTGGATATGATAAGAAGAAACTGGACTGATTGCGCATAAGAAAGATTTGGCACAGCATATTTAGAGCAGCTGATTCCGGGCAGCAATCTACTGGTTCTGGGAAAACAAAAAGTCTTTGGGTTTTTTGAAATAAGTCGGGAGTGAGGTACGATGAGCGAGCCCTTAAAGCTGACAGGTATGGTGCTTCTTGCAGCGCCTGTGGGGGAGTATGACAGGCGGACAGTTCTTCTGACCAGAGAGAGAGGCAAGATTACCGCTTTTGCCAGGGGTGCGCGCAAGACGACCAGTCCACTGCTTGCGGCTGCGACACCGTTTGTATTTGGCGCTTTTACGGTCTATGAAGGAAAAAATGCCTATACGCTCGTACAGGCCGATATTTCCGAATATTTTCGCGAAGTGCGGGAGGATATTGTTGCTTCCTGCTACGCCTGCTATTTTATGGAACTTGCGGAATATTACACCCGGGAAAATCTGGATGCGGCCGGAATGCTGAACCTTTTGTATGTGACTTTGCGCACTCTGCCAAAGCCGGAGCCGGACAATGAACTGATCCGCTGTATTTTTGAGATGAAGGCGATGGTCATGAACGGTGAATTCCCATATGAAACGGCACATGATCCGTCCCTGAGCGAATCGACCAGGTACGCGATCTCCTATGTAATAAACGCGCCGATACAGAAGCTCTATCAGTTCACTCTGCAGCCGGACATTTTTCGGGAATTCCGCAGTGTGCAGGATTATCGTAACAGTGTTTCCATAGACCGGAAGTTTAAATCACTCGATATTTTGCGCCAGATGACGGCATGAAAGTTTTAATCGTGTTCCTGCACATGAAAATCATTTCATTTGCATCTCTGTGCATAAAAAACATATGGCTGGAAAGCACGGCAGGAAATCAGGACCGAAAATCATTTGTGCACCTGCGCATAAAAAACAGTTGAAACGCGGGGCGTTTCCCTTTATAATGCACACAGGCGCATAAGGAATCTGGCAGCTTGTGCTGCCATGCGCCTGGCGCGGCGACCAGACGGCGGTTGTCGCTGGTCGAATGGAAACACAGGCGCATAAGGAATCTGGCAGCTTGTGCTGCCATGCGCCTGGTGCGGCGACCAGACGGCAGCAGCCGCTGGTCGAATGAAAGACACAGGCGCACAAGGAAAATAATGAAATTTAGAAATCTGGGGAGGGAAAATGGCAACAGCAAAAAGAAGGGCGGTTCTGACGGCACTCTGTGCGGCTGTCATGCTGCTTGGCGGCTGCGATACGCTGGATGATATGCTAAATCTGGACAGTACGTGGACGCCGCAGGAGTCAGAGGCGATATCCATTGCTTCTGATGGGAGTGTGACGGAGATTGTACAGGAAACGCTGGATCAGTCTTACTATGACCTGACAGAGCTGGAAGAGATGATCAATGCGGAGGTGGACGAGTACAACGCGGAAAATGGCGAGGATTCCATAACAGTCAAAAGCCTTACCAACGATGACAGTACAGTGACACTGAAGCTCTGGTATTCTTCTGCGGAGGATTACGCTGCATTTAATAATGTAGAGTTTTTCTGCGGGTCGATCATCAGCGCCCAGCTGGAGGGATATCTGTTTGATACATCCTTTTACCGGGTGAAAGAGGGAGAATTATCCGGCAGTGAGGTAAGCTACACCGCAGTGTTTAACGATATGTCGGCTGAGGTGGTGATTGTGCAGGCTCCCATGGAGGTTCATATAGAAGGACAGAGTGTGACTTATGTCAGCGTGAACGCGGAGATGATTTCGGCAGATACCGTAAACGCGACCGGAGATCAGGAGGAAGAAGAAGGTCTGGTGCTTCCATCCAGCAAGGTTTATGAGGGAGAGGAAGAAACCTACGCAGAGCAGAAGATTGCGAATCGCGTATATATTGTGTACTGAGCAGAAGATCGCGAACCGCGTATATATTGTGTACTGAGCAGAAGATCGCGAACCGCGTATATATTGTGTACTGAGCAGAAGATCGCGAACCACATATATATTGTGTGTACTGAGTGGAAAATCGCGAATATTATATTGGATAGAGAATGTGTCCACAATAGATGAATCCGCGCCCTCCCTGCACGGCAGAGAGGCTAAGGATGAGTGAATGATGATTTCTCATTTTTGCGGAGACATGCTTTGCGGGCATGAAAGCATAATGATAAAAAGAAGAGGAGAAGCTGTTATGGAAAAGACTATGGAAAAAATCGTTGCACTGGCGAAGGGCAGAGGCTTTGTCTATCCGGGTTCGGAGATTTACGGCGGTCTTGCGAACACCTGGGATTATGGCAATCTTGGCGTGGAACTCAAGAATAACGTGAAACAGGCCTGGTGGCAGAAGTTTGTGCGCGAGAATCCGTACAATGTCGGCGTGGACTGCGCGATTCTGATGAACCCGCAGACCTGGGTGGCGAGCGGCCATCTCGGCGGCTTCGCGGATCCGCTGATGGACTGCAAGGAGTGCCACGAACGTTTCCGTGCGGATAAGGTCATCGAAGATTATTGTGCGGAGCAGGGGCTGACGCTGGACAAGCCGATCGACGCCTTTTCACAGGAAGAAATGCGGGATTACATTGAGGATCACAAGATTCCCTGCCCGTCCTGCGGCAAGCACAATTTCACCGACATCCGCCAGTTTAACCTGATGTTCAAGACCTTCCAGGGCGTGACTGAGGACGCAAAAAATACCGTTTATCTGCGCCCGGAGACCGCGCAGGGCATCTTTGTAAACTTTAAAAACGTGCAGCGGACCTCCCGCAAAAAGCTGCCGTTTGGCATCGCGCAGATCGGCAAATCCTTCCGCAACGAGATCACACCTGGCAACTTCACCTTCCGCACCCGTGAGTTTGAACAGATGGAGCTGGAATTCTTCTGCGTACCTGGCACGGATCTCGACTGGTTCCAGTACTGGAGAAGCTTCTGCTTCGAGTGGCTGAAAAAGCTGGGCATGAATGAGGACGAACTGCGCCTGCGCGACCATGATCCGGAGGAGCTTTGCTTCTACAGCAAGGGCACGACAGACATTGAATTCCTGTTCCCGTTTGGCTGGGGCGAGCTCTGGGGCATTGCGGACCGTACTGATTACGACCTGACGCAGCATCAGAATACCTCCGGTCAGGATATGACCTATTTTGACGAGGAAAAGAAGGAAAAATACATCCCGTACGTCATCGAGCCGTCCCTCGGCGCGGATCGTGTCGTGCTGGCGTTCCTCTGCAGCGCCTATGACGAAGAGACCCTCGAGGGCGGTGATGTGCGCACTGTGCTGCACTTCCATCCGGCCATCGCTCCGGTCAAGATCGGCGTGCTGCCGCTCTCCAAAAAGCTCAACGAGGGCGCCGAGAAGGTATACACAGAGCTTTCCAAATATTACAACTGCGAATTTGACGACCGCGGCAACATCGGCAAGCGCTACCGCAGACAGGACGAGATCGGGACACCGTTCTGCGTGACCTATGACTTCGACTCCGAAACGGACGGCGCCGTGACCGTGCGCGACCGTGACAGCATGGAGCAGGAGCGCATAAAGATCGAAGATCTGAAAGCGTATTTCGAGGAGAAATTTGCGTGGTAAGAGTTTCACTTTTACAGATGAATTTTTTCTGTTGCCGATAAACTGGCTGGTGGCAGTCACGGTTGAAGTAGTTAGCTATTACTTCATCAAATGGTTGGACGGCGATAAATAATCGGTAATCAGCCTCGTGGAGAAGCCACCATGTAAAAAAGGAACAGAAAGCCCCGGATCCGAACATCCGGGGCTTTCATTTCTTAGCGCGCCATAGGCGCGTTCTAATGGGTACATTGGACACGTTTATCTCTTTCATCCGTTCATAATTATAACACAGGAATAAATTGATTTCAATAATAAATTTGGCTTTCATTTTCTTTGCTGAAAACAATAATAACAATAGTTTTCTTAGAAGAAATATGGTATGCTATACAAGCTGCATTTTATTTAGCAGTTTTCAGAACGATGAAATATAGAATCGTTAAATTTGTACACAGGATGAGGAAGAAAATGAACCACTACATGAAAGCAAATTATCATACACATACCATCCGCTGCAAACACGCGGAGGGCTCCGAACGTGACTACATTGAAGCCGCGATTTCCATGGGAATGGAGGTGCTTGGCTTTGCGGATCACATTCCCTGCCCGCAGCAGGATGGCTATGTTTCGACGATTCGTATGGACATGGAGCAGGCGGACGAATATGTGAGCACAATCCGCGCCCTGGCGCGCGAGTATGAGGGAAGAATCCGCCTGCTTGCCGGCTTTGAAGCAGAGTACACGCCGGAGATTTTTGAAGAACAGATGGAGATGGTACACCGAGTAAAAGCTGATTACCTGATCATGGGGCAGCATTTTCTGGGACGTGAATCAGACGGAACCTACGTCGGCACGCCCACGAAAAGTGATGCATTTTTGAAAGAATATGTAGATACCGTCATTACCGGGATGGAGACCGGGGAGTTTCTCTACCAGGCCCATCCGGACATGATTAACTATGAAGGTCCGGACACAGTATACGAGCGGGAGATTACACGTCTCTGTAAGGCATTGTATGATCTTCATATTCCGCTGGAAATCAACCTTCAGGGACTTTTGCAGCACCGCCACTATCCATCAGAGCGCTTCTGGAAGATCGTGGGCCGGGTCGGAAACAGGGTCGTGCTGGGAGTGGACGCGCACCATCCATCGCAAATCTGCGAGCAGAAGGTATATGACAGGGCCATGCAGATGGCAAAAACATATGGACTGAGAGTGGAAGAAAGGCTGGATTGGTAAATCATGAGGCGAAAAGCATTGAAAGCTGCCTTCCCCCGCACCTTGCCTATTTTAGCGGGGTTTTGGTTTCTGGGGCTGGCGTACGGTATTTATATGAACGTATCCGGTTTCAGCTTTGTATATCCCATGATAATGAGCCTGACGATTTTTGGCGGCTCCCTGGAATTTGTGACCGTGACGATGCTGCTGGCGCCTTTCGCGCCGGTGCAGACATTCATTATGACCCTTGTGATTCAGGCCAGACATTTGTTTTATGGGATAGCCATGCTGGACCGGTACAAAGGAATGGGACTGAAAAAATATTATCTGATTTTTGGCATGTGTGACGAGACCTTTTCCATCAACTGCAGTGCCGACATTCCGGAGGATGTAGATGAGGGATGGTTTTTCTTTTTCGTGACTCTGCTCAACCAGTTTTACTGGGTGTCCGCCGCGACGACCGGCGGAATTGCAGGTTCCTTCCTGAAGTTTGATACGACCGGTCTGGACTTTGTGATGACCGCCATGTTTGTCGTGATCCTGCTGGATCAGCTGCTGAAGGAGACGCAGCACTACAGCGCAGTAATCGGAATCCTCTGCACCCTTATCTGCCGCCTGATCTTCGGCGCGGACAGATTCATGATTCCGGCTATGGTCTGCATCGTAGCGTCTCTGACCATATTCCGGGGAAAAATTGAGAAGGCAGGTGATTTGCGATGGCTCTAAACGACCAGATAATCACAATCGCTTTATGTGTACTTGGCACCATGACCACACGGTTTCTTCCGTTTCTGATCTTTTCATCCAAAAAACCCACGCCGAACTATGTGCAGTATCTGGGGAAAGCCCTGCCTGCGGCTATCTTCGGAATGCTGGTCGTCTACTGCCTGAAGGATGTGTCGGTATTGCAGGGGAGCCACGGGATTCCGGAACTGCTGGCTATTGTGCTCACCATCGCGCTGCATTTGTGGAAGCGGAACATGCTGCTGTCCATTGCCGGCGGGACAGTATGCTATATGCTGCTGGTGCAGTATCTGTTTGTATGATGCTGCGGTTCGCCCGGCCTGACAGTATGATATACAAAATGTTTTTCGAAATGATTTGCAGGATGATCCGCAAAATGATCCATGTATAAAGCAGATGGAGCGCAGCTATTCAGGACAGCACTTCGCACTTCCAGCGAAGTACGTATGAGAGCTTATACTTTATGGGAAGAGTCTTCTCGCACAGCGATTTTAAATGGGCGTTTCCCTTCGCAGCAGTGAAGGGACTGAACAGATACGATTGAGCAATAAGTACAAAGGAGTATTACATATGTAAATAATCGGGTTTTACAATAGTGACAGACAAGAATATTGGCTGAATCAAATGAAGAAGAGTGACTGGGGAGCGGGACAGTATCTTTTATGAATTATTGTATCAATATTAGCAGGGCAATGGAGCATCTTGAATTATCGGCGATATGCGGTATAATGAGCAGGAAAATACGCAAGATAATACGCAAGTCGTGAACCTGTCGCACAGCGGAATTTTACGTACGTGGATATGGAGTGGAAATACTGTGATTACGGGATTTAGAGAATCAGAATGGGAAGAAAAATTATATGTCAGATGAAATTATTCGCCAGGCGCGTCTTTCTGATGCAGAACGCATCCTGGAGATTTATGCATACTATGTGACAAATACAGCGATATCCTTCGAGTATGATGTTCCGGAACTTGCGGAATTTCAGAAACGGATGAAAGCTACGATGGAAAAATATCCCTATCTTGTCATCGAAAAAGACGGCATCCTGCAAGGATACGCATATGCGGCTCCTTTCCATGAGCGGGCTGCGTACAGCAGAAGCTGTGAGCTGTCCATTTATCTGGCTCCTGAGTCAAGAAAATGCGGTTACGGCAGGAAACTCTACGGTGAACTGGAAAAGCAGCTCAGGGAGGGGAAAGCCAGGCCTTCAGAAATCCTCAATCTATATGCCTGTATTGCGTACACGCAGAGGGAGGACGAATACCTGGATAACAACAGTGCCGGGTTCCATGAACATATGGGGTTTGGGCAGGTCGGCTATTTCCATAAATGCGGCTATAAATTTGGCCGCTGGTACGATATGATATGGATGGAAAAGATGATTGGAGAGCATTTGGATGAAAACGTGTGAGAGGACCTATGCAGATACGATTGGATAAATACCTGGCGGATGCCGGGATCGGGACGAGGAGCGAGGTAAAGAACCTCATAAAAAGGAAAGCCGTCACGATTAATGGAATCTGTGCCGCAAAACCGGAGACAAAGATTACTCCGAATGCAGATGAGATTGCCGTAAACGGAAGCCTGGTGGCAGCGCGCGGTTTGGTAACCTATATGCTGCATAAGCCGGCCGACTATGTCTGTGCGGTAAAGGATGACCGCTTTCCGACAGTGATGGAGCTCGTGCCTCAAAACAGGGATCTGTTTCCGGTGGGCCGGCTGGACAAGGACACGGAAGGACTGCTTCTGATTACCAATGACGGCATGATGGCGCACCGCATGCTTTCCCCGCGCAGCCATGTGGATAAAACATATCTGGCTGTGCTCGGCCGCCCTGCCGGGAAGGCGTATACTGATCTTTTTTCTGCGGGTGTGGATATCGGCGACGACACGCCGACCCTTCCGGCCAGATTTGTGATTTGTGATAAAGACAGTCAGGAGCTGTACTATTTGCCGGACGAATATCGTGCGTACTCTGATTCAGACCGCGTGGTTCTTTTAACCATCCAGGAGGGGCGGTATCATCAGGTAAAGCGGATGTTTCATGCCGTGGAAAATGAAGTACTCTATTTGAAACGTCTGTCATTCGGCTCTCTGGTGCTGCCGATGTCTTTAAAAAAAGGCGAGGCTGTTCTTTTGTGAGCCGTTGGCAACTAAGGCCAGTCTAATTTTTGTGAGCTATTGGCAAGCTAAGGCGAGCCCATTCCCTATGAGACACAGGCTAGTATTAAGGCGAGTCCTTTTTAATGCCGACGGACAAACCAGGACAGGCGGTACCTGGAAAAACTGCCGGAAACGGCAAAAATCACGATGATTTAATTGCGCTTGTATTGAAATTTTGCCGATAATGTTGTATACTGCCCCTCGGAGAACGTAGCAGATGAAGTATTTGTCGGTAGCCGAGATGGCAAAGAAATGGAATATATCGGAAAGAAGCGTCAGGAATTACTGTGCCGGAGGGCGTATTCCTGAAGCTTTTTTAACGGGCAAAACCTGGAATATTCCCGAGACAGCCGTAAAACCAGGGCGGACGAATGCGCATAAGGAAGAACCGAAGACGCTGCTTGCAGTTCTAAAAAATGAGAAAGAAAGCGGGACGAAGGGCGGCATTTATCATAAGGTCCAGATTGACCTGACCTATAATTCCAACCACATGGAAGGAAGCAGGCTTACTTATGACCAGACGCGGTATATTTACGAAACCAATACCATCTTTACGGATCAGGAAGGAATGAATGTGGATGATATTCTGGAAACGGCGAACCATTTTCGCTGTATAGATCTGATTATCGATCAGGCTCATTTACAGGTATCTGAGAAGCTGATCAGGCAGTTGCATCTGCTTCTCAAAACCGGAACCAGCGACAGCCGTAAGGACTGGTTTGCTGTCGGCGATTACAAGAGACTTCCCAACGAGGTGAGAGGAAAAGAGACGGCCGCTCCGGAAGAGGTTCCTGCAAAAATGAAGCGGCTGTTGGCCGAATACAATACATCTAAGGTCAGTAGTTTTGAAGAAATACTGGATTTTCATTACAGATTTGAGAGCATTCATCCTTTTCAGGACGGAAACGGCCGTGTTGGAAGGCTGGTCATGTTTAAGGAATGCCTGCGGAATGACATTGTGCCTTTTATTATCGAGGATGATCTGAAATTGTTTTATTATCGTGGTTTGTCCACATGGCGGACGGAGAGAGGGTTCTTAAGAGATACCTGCCTGACTGCGCAGGACCGGTTTAAACGCTATCTTGACTATTTTCGAATAGGATATGATGAGTGAGATTCTGCATAAAGGAGAGGAAAGCGAAAGCTGTTATTATAGTTTTTAATCATAGAGAAGGGAGAATGAAACCATGGAATTAACAGAAGGCGTTTTAAAAAGAAGAAGCATCCGTTTGTTTACGGAGCAGAAGATCACGGATGAGGATCTGCACACCATACTACGGGCGGGGATGACGGGCCCAAGCTGTGCAAACACCCGCGACTGGAGCTTCCTGGTGGTACGCGATAAAGAGACGTTGAATAAGATGGCGGATGCCAATGGAAGACCAGCCGGACCGCTCCGCCATTGTGATGTGGGAATCCTGATTCTCGGAGATTTAGAACGTGCGTTTCCGCCGGCGAAGGAGTACTGGGTCATTGACGGCGCAATCGCGGGGCAGAATATGATTCTTGCAGCCGAGGGACTCGGGATCGGCTCTGTGTGGCTTGGCACCTGGCCGCAGATGGACCGGGTGGAAAAACAGAGAGAGCTGTTTTCCCTGCCGGATACGGTAGTGCCGCACTCGATTATAGCATTCGGCTATCCTGCTGAGGAAAAGAAGGGCGATCATCCGGACTACGAAGAGAGCCAGGTGCATTTTGAGCGGTGGTGATATGGTGCGTCTTGATTGCTGGCGAAGAGGTATGTTTTGAAATAAGTCAACCGCAATCTCGTTGGCTTTAGTCGAAGGGCAGTTCATTGTTGGCGAACGAGGCAGACCTTATGACCGGTTTTAGAACGGCAGTGAGAGGAAAAATGGATTTTTGAGAGGAGTACTATGCAGGACGAAAAAGGACAGCCAACAGAAGGACAGCCAACAGAAGGACAGTCAATCGAAGAACAGAAGGTTGAGCTTTTTGAGAGGACATCCATCCCGCGTGCGGTCATGAAGATGGCGGTCCCCACGGTGCTCAGCTCTCTTGTCATGGTGATTTATAACCTGGCGGATACGTATTTTGTGGGCATGCTGAATGATCCGGTGGAAAATGCCGCGGTCACACTGGCCGCGCCGGTGCTGTTGGCGTTTAATGCTGTCAATAATCTGTTTGGGGTCGGCGGCTCCAGCCTGATGAGCCGCTTCCTGGGGAAAAAGGAGTACGAGTCTGTGCGGAAAAGCTCCGCCATCAGCTTTTACTGTGCTTTGGCTTTTTCTGTTTTATTTTCACTGACAGCCGGAATTTTCCACGTGCAGCTGCTGGGAATTCTGGGAACCAGCAGTGACACTGCGGCGGCCACCTGGCAGTATCTGCGCTGGACGACCCTCTGCGGCGCGGTTCCGGCGATTCTGAACGTGGTCCTGGCCAATCTGGTGCGCTCGGAGGGTGCCGCCCTGCATGCAAGCATCGGAACCATGAGCGGCTGTCTGCTGAACATTCTCCTGGACCCGATTTTTATCCTGCCCATGGGACTGGGCATGGGAGCCGCCGGAGCGGGACTGGCTACCTTTCTTTCCAACTGCGTGGCCTGTATTTACTTTTTTATCCTTTTGTGGGTGCGCCGCGGGAAGACTCTGGTGTGTGTGAATCCGCGCATGTTTGCTTTTGACACGGCGATCCTGAAAGGCATCTGCGCGGTCGGCGTGCCGGCCGCGATCCAGAATCTGCTGAACGTGACCAGCATGACGGTGCTGAACAACTTTACCTCCTCCTACGGCTCCAATGCGGTCGCCGCTATGGGAATTACCCAGAAAATTAACATGATCCCCATGTATATCGCGATGGGCGTCTCCCAGGGCATTATGCCGCTGGTCGGCTACAACTACGCCAGCGGGAACCGGGAACGCATGAAAAAGGCCATTACCTTCACCGCGAAAATCAGTGTTACATTCATGCTGCTGATGACGGTTGTTTATTTCGCGGGTTCGGAAAGGCTGATTCGCCTGTTTATGAAAAATGAAGAGGTAGTCGCCTATGGCGGCCGTTTCCTGAAGGGGATGTGTCTGGAGCTGGTATTTCTGAATGTCGATTTCCTGGCAGTGGGCGTGTTTCAGGCTTGCGGCATGGGAAGGAAGTCACTGGTATTTGCTATTTTAAGAAAGGTCGTGCTGGAGATACCGGCTCTGTTTTTACTGAACCGGATCTGGCCGCTGTATGGGCTTGCCTATGCCCAGCCTGGCGCGGAATTTGTGCTGGCGATTGCGGCGGTGGTTCTGCTGGGAAGGATTTTCCGGGAGCAGGAGCGTTCCGGAACCAGCTTGTGACGGCAGTGACTCATATGCTGCTTTCGTCTGCAAATGATATGGCTGGCATGCCTGATTCGACCACGAATTTTTCTGCACACGTGTTGTCCCCTTTAAATGGCAAAGGATTGCTTAAGTAAATATCCGGCAATGCTCCGGGACTGTGCGGAAAATACGAAGACCAGAGCATAAGGAAGGATTGCAAAAAACAGCGCGAATGTGCCGCGCAGCAAAAAATGCACTGCAAAAGCCTGTAAAATACATGAAAACCCCAGATTCCATCTTGCGGTAACAGGAAATTTCTGCTATACTGCTGTGCGGGAAAATCTGGTTTGCTCGTATGAGAGACGGACATTCAAGGACATTCCACATTCCACATCCGCTTCGCGAATATGGGAGAAGAACGTTTTTATATCCGATTGAATAGGTTCCAGATTTTCGGATTTTCACAGAGTGAACAACTACAGACAGAAATTCAGGAGGAATTTACAATGAAAGGAAATATTGTAGTAGGCCAGTCCGGCGGCCCGACAGCGGTGATTAATTCCAGCCTCGCGGGCGTTGTGAGCAAGGCGAGAGAGCTTGGCGTTGAGAAGATTTATGGTATGCATCACGGCATCCAGGGCTTTTTGAATGAGGACCTGGTGGACATGAGCGAGTACATTAAGGAAGACAAGGACATCGAGCTTCTGAAGAGAACGCCGTCAGCTTTCCTGGGCTCCTGCCGTTACAAGCTGCCGAAGATCGAGGGCAACGAGGCGGTTTACGACAAGATTTTTGAGATTCTGGAGAAGTATAATATCGAGTGCCTGTTCTACATCGGAGGCAATGATTCGATGGATACGATCAAGATGCTTTCTGATTACGCGGCGCTTAAGGGCAAGACCCAGCGATTCATGGGCGTTCCGAAGACGATAGACAATGACCTGCCGATCACGGACCACTGCCCGGGCTACGGTTCTGCAGCGAAATACATCGCGACATCTTTAAAAGAAGTCATCCGCGATAACGCGAGCTTCGGCATTGAGAAGCCGACCGTGTGTATCGTAGAGATCATGGGGCGCAACGCCGGCTGGCTGACTGCTGCCGCTGCACTTTCGAGAGACGAGGACTGCGAAGGTCCGGATATGATCTACCTGCCGGAAGCCACCTTTGATATGGATGATTTCCTGGCGAGAGTGAAAGATCTCGCGGTGAAGAAGAGTTCCGTGGTAATCGCGGTGTCTGAGGGCATCAAGATCGCGGATGGCCGCTTCGTGTGCGAGCTGGGCGCGGGTTCGGACTATGTGGACGCGTTCGGACACAAGCAGCTCTCCGGCTGCGCGGTTGTCCTGGCGAATAAGATTGCGGCGGAGACTGGCCTCAAGACTCGCGCGATCGAACTTTCTACCCTGCAGAGAGCGGCGACTCACATCGCGTCTCTGAACGATATCAATGAAGCATTCAACGTAGGCTATCTGGCATGCAAGGCTGCTGATGAGGGTCAGACCGGCATGATGATCACGATTGATGTAAAGGAGCGCAGCCCGTATCAGGTTGGCTACAGCATCTATGACATCCATGCGATCGCAAACGTAGAGAGACCGGTTCCGGCTGAGTGGATTACCAACGACGGCACAGACATCGGCGAAGGATATGTCGAATACGCGCGTCCGCTGATCCTTGGCGAGCTGACACCGTTGATGGTGAACGGTGTGCCGAAGCATCTTGTGCTGAACCGCAGCTCCTACAGAAAATAATCGGTTCCCTGATACTATAGCTGAAATAGAGCATCTGCAATGAGATTATCTTTGGCGGTGCAGGCGCCAGTGACGCCCGACAGGCACCGACCGGAGCAAAACAGAGAGGATTTTTTACCGCAGATAATAATACCCCGTGGCTTGCTGCGGGGTATATTTCACTTGATAAGAAAGCTCGTAGCTGTGGAGGTACTGAACAGTTACGAAGGTTTTTCGGACTTTCCTGCCGGATGAATACAGAGCTGGAGGTGAAAGCACATGACTGACTGTTCCCGGTTTACTGCTTTTCTGAAAGAGCGTTTTATAATAGAACGGAAGAAATCTGACCGCTCCGGAGTTTATGCTTATACGCAGAGGCTACTGGCCTATAACTCTAATAGGATCGAAGGAAGTACGCTGACGGAGGAGCAGACGGCTTCTTTGTTCGATTATGGCACGCTTCCGAGCTCCGATGATGATTACCGCGCTAAGGATGTGGAGGAGATGAATGGTCATTTCCTCATGTTCAATAAAATGTTGGACACCATGGATGAACCGCTGACGCAGAGCCTGATTAAAAAATTTCATTACGAACTGAAGTCCGGCGTTTTTGAAGATCGGGCAAATGGCTATGCTATTGGAGATTATAAAAAGAGGCCAAACATTATTGGAATGTATCCGACTGTGAGACCAGAAAATGTGCCGGGGGAAATGGAGAAGCTGCTTGCCTGGTATCAGGAACAGTC
This sequence comes from Lachnospiraceae bacterium, assembly GCA_021201665.1. Taxonomy (GTDB): domain Bacteria; phylum Bacillota; class Clostridia; order Lachnospirales; family Lachnospiraceae; genus Choladousia. Next base: position 111,314 of record JAJQEO010000039.1, read on the forward strand.
CGTGAATCTGGCGGTACTCGCTGAATTTCACGCAAGATATGAGAGTATTCACCCATTTCAGGATGGGAATGGCCGTACCGGACGAATGATTCTGTTCCGGGAATGTCTGAAAAATGAAATCTGCCCGGTGGTGATCGAGGACGCGAAGCGGAGTTATTATCTGGAAGGGCTAAAAGAGTTTCGTGAGAAAAAGACTGTGACAAAACTGAAAGAATTTTTTGCAGAAGAGCAGGAGTTTTATTATAAAAGAGCAGAATATTTTTTTGAGCAGGAATGACCTATGCCGCGCAGCAAAGGTCTGTGCCCACGATTTTCCAGGAAAATCGCGGTACGCAATGAGTGCCTTGTGGCATAAACACACAAAGTGTTTTTCATATCTGTCCGTAAAAAAATACAAAAAACGGCAGGACGACATTTTCTTTTCAAAGAATATGCACAAAAAAATCAAAAAACAGACAAGGATATTCTTGACTGTCATTGGAAATATGTTACAATCAACATATGGATGAAGATTAGATATCCAAATGGGAAAGCCAAAGCTGCGGAAGCAGCCGACGCGAAATGACAGGGATTGCGGGTGCGTCCTCTGTCCGGCTGCATTCAAAGAGACAGGTCTTTCCCGAAAAAAATTCAGGAGGAATAGGAAACATGAACAAATGGGTTTATATGTTCACCGAGGGAAATGCCGACATGCGCAACCTGCTCGGTGGCAAGGGAGCAAACCTCGCTGAGATGACGAACCTCGGACTTCCCGTACCGCAGGGCTTTACGATCACGACGGAAGCCTGCACACAGTATTACGAGGACGGCCGTCAGATCAATGACGAGATCATGGGTCAGATCGTAGAGGCGATCGGCAAGATGGAGGAGATCACCGGCAAGAAGTTCGGCGACATTCAGAATCCGCTGCTTGTATCTGTCCGCTCGGGTGCGCGCGCGTCCATGCCGGGCATGATGGATACGATCCTGAACCTGGGTCTGAATGAGGAAGTAGTGGAAGTACTTTCCGCGAAGTCAGGCAATCCGCGCTGGGCCTGGGACTGCTACCGCCGTTTTATTCAGATGTTCTCTGACGTCGTAATGGAGGTTGGCAAGAAGTATTTCGAAGAGCTGATCGACAAGATGAAGGCGAAAAAGGGCGTTGTCCATGATGTGGAGCTGGACGCGGACGACCTGAAGGAGCTGGCAAATCAGTTCAAGGCAGAATACAAGGAGAAGATCGGCAGCGATTTCCCGACCGATCCGAAGGTACAGCTGGTCGAGGCGATCAAGGCCGTGTTCCGTTCCTGGGACAATCCGCGCGCGAATGTATATCGCCGCGACAATGATATCCCGTATTCCTGGGGTACTGCTGTAAACGTGCAGATGATGGCGTTCGGCAACATGGGCGATGACTGCGGCACGGGTGTTGCCTTTACACGTGACCCGGCGACCGGCGCAAAGGGTCTGTTTGGCGAGTTCCTGACAAACGCGCAGGGCGAAGACGTGGTGGCCGGTGTGCGTACGCCGATGCATATTACCGAGATGGAGCAGAAGTTCCCGGAGGCATTTGCACAGTTTAAGGAAGTCTGCACGATTCTGGAAGACCACTACAGAGACATGCAGGATATGGAGTTTACCGTAGAGAATAACAAGCTCTATATGCTTCAGACACGTAACGGCAAGAGAACGGCACAGGCGGCGCTGAAGATCGCCTGCGACCTGGTGGACGAGGGCAAGCGCACCGAGAAGGAAGCGGTGGCGATGATTGACCCGAGGAACCTGGATACCCTGCTTCATCCGCAGTTTGATTCCTACATTCTGCATAAGGCAGTGCCGATGACCAGAGGTCTGGGTGCTTCCCCTGGAGCTGCGTGCGGCAAGATCGTTTTCTCGGCTGAGGACGCAAAGGCATGGGCAGCGAGAGGTGAGAAGGTTGTCCTGGTTCGCCTGGAGACCTCTCCGGAAGACATCGAGGGCATGAAGAGCGCACAGGGCATCCTGACTGTCCGCGGCGGCATGACCAGCCATGCGGCAGTGGTAGCGCGCGGCATGGGTACCTGCTGTGTATCCGGCTGCGGCGACATCGTGATGGACGAGCTGCACAAGAGATTTTCCATCGGCAGCAAGGAATTCCATGAGGGCGACGAGATTTCGATCGATGGTTCGACCGGTAATGTTTATGAAGGGATTATACCAACCGTAGACGCAACGATCGCCGGCGAATTCGGACGTATTATGTCATGGGCAGACCAGTATCGCAAGCTGAAGGTAAGGACGAACGCGGATACGCCGAGAGACGCGCGTAAGGCCCGCGAGCTGGGTGCGGAGGGCATCGGCCTTTGCCGTACCGAGCATATGTTCTTCGGCGATGAGAGAATTG
>JAJQEO010000021.1 GCA_021201665.1 Lachnospiraceae bacterium
CGGCCATCCAAATGAAGATCATGGCCTATGAACCGGAGACTTATTACAGCGCAGGAACTGTGACGCTAAATACAACAGTGCAGATTGGAGGTTGACGAAATGGGTAAGAGAATCATGTGCGCAGTGGCGGTTATGCTTGCCGGCATATTGGTGTTTCCATGCTTTTCCATAGCTGCTTCCGGCGGTGAGACAACCCTGACGGAAACCGACAATCTGGACGTGGATGTTTATGCGAAAGCGATCTATACCTGGCCGGAAAACTGCTATATTGCGGGTGAAGAAGATGGCAGTTACACAGTTGAAACAGATGACGGGACTGTCATAACAGTTACATCTGAAAACCTGGATTCATCGCTTCGCCTGGTCGTTTACCGGATTACCGGCGATGACAGTGAAGCGTATGCATGGATTATGGAATGCACGGAAGGGCTTGGCAGCGACCGCCTGCCCTATGAGATTTACTTCATTGACGAATCAGGGAACCGGGTAGAGGCTGCTAATGCTTCGGTAGTAATTACTTTGCCGGACGGCTATGGGACACCTTCCGTCTATCAGGTCGCGTCAAGCGGAACGGCCGGCCGGATGTCCTCTGTCGCCGGGGAAAGTACAGTGAGTTTTTTCATTTCTTCGAGCGGCTTTTATATGCTCATGTCTGTCTCGGACGATGACGATGCCTACACTGGGGAAGGCACGGCATACGATTTCGAAATAGATGAAATTCAGTACCGGCTGGTTGTTGTGACAGAATTGGACAGCGTTTCGGAAGACCTCGCAGCGGCAGGAATTGACACTGTGGAGACCTTGAAGCAAAGTCTTTTTGAAATTATGACATCTGTGCTGCCGGGAGCCACGGAGGGCAACACGGCATATTACGAAGTTACCTTGATGGTGAAGATTGACGGCAAATGGCAGACAGCGGATGAGGAGCACTTCCCATCCGAGGGAATTACTGTGACGCTGCCTTATCCGGAGGGAACAGGCAGAGACGGTTATGAGTTTACGGTCGTTCATATGTTCAGCAGGAGCATCCTTGGCAGGACGGCAGGAGAGTACGAGATACCAGCCGTTACCCTGACGGATGATGGTTTGCAGATGACCCTGACCGGGATGTCACCTGTGGCGGTCAGCTGGACAGAGACAGGAACAAGTCAAAGCGAAACTGACGAAGAGGAAACATCACAGAGCGATACAGACCAGAGTGAGACCTCGCAAAGCGATACGGACCCGAGTGAGACTACGCAAACTGAAACGAATCAGAGCGAGACTTCGCAAAGTGAGACAGAGCAGAGTGAGACGAATCAAAGCGAAACGCTTTCGGGTGAGACAAACGCAGACAGTACCGAAAGCACGGAGAGTGAAACGGCATCGGAGACAGAAACGGATGACGCGGAAAGCGAGGAAGCAACGGACTCATCAACATCTTCAACGGATGATTCAGAAAGTGAGACCTCTGGCAGCACAACTGCGGCACAGACCGGGGATGATACGCCGATCTGGTTCCAGCTGACAGCTTTACTGATGTCGGCGGCAGCATTGGCAGCGACATCATTTATAAGATGTCGAAGAGGGTAGGCGGACTTATTTTAATTCCATAGACCATAATGCCATCCTCCCTGTCGAGTTTAGCTTTTTTAAAGGGCACATCTTCAGAAGAAAACCCGGCTTTCACAAGCGCGATGACCTGGGCTTCGTCTGCGCTGATGTAGGTGTCTTTTCCCTGGCTGCCTGTTACGGCAGCCGGGAGAATGTGTGGCGGCAGTCGTGAAGTGTGTGCTGCACTATAGTCAGTCCGTCAAGCGCGTTATGCATTTGTCGGCTGGCTTATCCTCAGACGACCGTCTTATAAAAAGATACGAATCAAATATTCTTTATCAAGCTTTCTGCGCTGCATCCATGAGTGCGTCCTGAAGTACTTTAGAAAAATTGATGCCATTTCTTTCACCATAAGTATTGAGCCATGCCGGGATGGTAATGTTCTTACGCACAGATTTGGAACCATATTTTTCAGCATAAGTATCCATGTCGAGTACAAGAAGATTCACGAAACTGCCAGAGGGACAAGGAATTTCGCTATAGTCATGAGGTGCAGGATAATCATTTCCATCTTCCATTTCATCTAAAATCCAGCCGCTGGCAGCATCAACGCCCATTTCAATCGCTTCAATAAGGGAACGTCCTTCTGTCACGCACCCAGGCAAATCTGGAATTTCCACAGTGTAGCCGGACAGTTCCGCACATGGAGTAAAAATAGCAGGATAAACAAGTTTCATAGAAACACCTCCATTTTTAATTAAGTGAGTTTATTTTAGCCCTGCCTGTTTAAGGATGGAATCAACGGTTCTTATGTCAAGGTCTCCACCGTGGATTGGGACTGTTATCTTCCCGGGTTTTGTTGGGTGGATGTATTTTCTATGAGATCCTTTCTGGTTTTTTACATACCAGCCATCTTGCAGAAGTATTTTTTCTACTTCTCTTGCCCGCATGATTGTTTCCTCCTTAGAATTGTATTATACGCATTATGCGCACAGATATCAAGACCCCAATATTTTTTATGTATATAAAATGATTAAGCGACATTTAATAATGCATTTACTATAACTTGAAAACTTAAGCATTTGCCAGCTTCTTGGTTTTAGCGAAATAAAGTGAAAAAAAGCTTATTTTGATTCTATTGCAGCTGAAAGCAAGCATACAGTAAATATACTCCCATGCCCAAGTTCACTGTCTACCGTCACTGTCCCCCCATGAAAGTCCGCAATTTCCTGCACCATCGCCAGCCCAAGTCCGCTGCCTCCTCCAGAGCGCGAGGGATCGACCTGGTAGAAGCGCCGGAAAATGGATTTCAGCTGATCAGGCGCGATGCCGATGCCGTCGTCACGGACGGACAGAGTTACTGAATGTTTGTCACTGTCGGCATTAAGGCTGACCCAAATATGCCCATCTGGCTTTCCGTATCGGTAAGCGTTGCTGATCAGGTTCGTAAGGAGACGCGTGATGAGGGCATAATTTCCGTAGATGCGGATGTGATTTTTTTCATTAAAGCCCTCGCTGTTACGTATATTTTCGCCAGAATCGCGGTTTTCGCTGCTGCGGATATTTTCACTGGAATCGCGGTTTTCGCTGCTGCGGATATTTTCACTGGAATCGCGGCTTTCGGTGCTATAGGTATTTTTCCTGCTATCACCAGTAAAACATTCCCTTCCCTGTATGCTGCAGGTAAGCGCAATCCCTTTCTCCCGGATTAGTGCCATGTCAGCGCAGACACCCGAAACGAGCGCGGTCAGATCGAGTGTTTCTTTTGCGTAACGCTCCGGCTGCAGCTTGAGGCGGGTGAAGCCAAGCATGTCGCCAATCAGCCGGTTTAATTTCTGACCCTGCCGCAGGATGGTTTCCAGAGCTTCGCGGTATTCGGCTGTGTCAGGCTTTTCCTCCTCCAGCGTCAGCTCGCACTGGGCATTGATCACGGCAACCGGTGTGCGGAGCTCGTGGGAAGCGTCGGAGACAAATTGCTGCTGCTCCTGGAAGGAGGTATCCAGGCGGGCGAACATTTCGTTGAACTCCGTGGCCAGCTGATGCAGCTCGTCTTTTCCTTCGCTTAGCTTGATGCGCTTTTTGAGATCGTCGCCCTGGCGGATCTGTGAGGCGGTATCCGCGATCTGCCGGATGGGGGCAAGGACGCGTCCGGCGAGCAGAAAGCCGCCGAAAATGGCGAGCAGGACCAGACCGGGCAGCAGAACCAGGGAGGCACGCGAAATAGCGGAGAGTTCAAGCTCTCCCTGCTCTTCGGAGACAATGCCGCGCAGCCAGAGTCCGTCCAGACCGTCTGCGGTGAGTGCGCGGTCAAAGACATAGTAAAGGGTTCCGTCTACCCTCAGGCGCTGCACCTCGGAATCCAGGAAGGTCAGGTCTGCGGTATCGGACGCGATCGGGTTTTCTCCATAGAGAAGCGTCCCGTCCGACTGGTAAAGGGAACTGTAGACATCGTTGACTTTGTCAAGAAAATCATCGTCAATTTCCAGATAACCGTCTCCATAGCTCAGATAATAGTCAACATCGCTGCTTTCCTGGATGGCGGAAAGGGAAAAGTAATATTCCACCTCATCGATGTTGCCCTCTACGGTGGAAATCAGACTGTCGCGGACGGTTTTCTGGATGACCCCTCTGCCGGTGGAAAGGACGACCAGATAGGCAAGCACAACGTTTACGATCAGAATAGCGCTGAACCAGAGTGTGATTTTCAGACGGATGGAAGCCTTTTTCATGCCGGATCCTCCCGCAGTACATAGCCGCGCCCGCGCACGGTGTGGATCAGCTTCTGAGTATGACCGCCGTCGATCTTCCGGCGCAGATAGCTGATATAGACGTCGACGACATTTGTGCCGCCCTCGTAATCATAATTCCAGATGTGGTTTTCGATTTTTTCACGGGAGAGGACAATTCCGGCGTTGTGCATCAGGTACTCAAGCAGCGCGTATTCCTTCGCTGAGAGGATAATTTCCTGCCCGCCCCGGGTGACGCGTCCTGCGGCGCAGTCCATGGAAAGATCGCCGACTGTGAGCAGATTCTGCGCGCTGCCGTGTGCGGTGCGGATCATGGCCCGCACCCGGGCAAGAAGCTCGTCAAAGGAAAAGGGCTTGACGAGGTAATCATTTGCGCCCAGATCAAGGCCCTTTACCCGGTCTGCGATGGAATCGCGCGCAGTCAGAAACAGCACCGGAGTGGTTTTCCCGGCTCCGCGCAGGGAGCGCAGCACTGCGTAACCGTCCGCCCCGGGCATCATAATATCCAGGATAATGGCGTCATATTCCGCGCAGGTGAGATGATCCATCGCGTCGTTCCCGTCAAAACAGCTGTCCACGCTGTATCCGGATGAAATCAGTTTTCTTGTGATGATGCGGTTTAGATCCCGCTCATCTTCTGCTAATAAAATACGCATATCGTTATACCTGTTTGATTTAGGAGCTTAAGAATAGTTTCTCACGAAAAATGACAAAATATTGGTTCCGGCTTGTCCGGGTCAGGAGCTTAAAAACGATTTTTTGCGCAAAATTACAAAATATTGGTTCCGGCTTTTCCAGGTCAGGAACTTTAAGAATGACTTTTTGCGCAAAATGGCAAAAATTCGGTCCCCAGTTTATACAGATCAGGTGTTAAGTAAAGGATATTCCCGGCCTTTTGGTATCATAATAGAGTAAAAACAATCACAGCAGCTCTTTCATAATGAACGCGTAAATCTGCTGGCTGTGCTCCTGCCAGTTGCGGCAGGCTTTTTTCGCCTGCTCCTCATAAGGAACCGAAAAGGTCAGGTCGATCGGCCTGGAAAGCTTCTCTTTCACATAGCAGTGTACAGAATAGTCGCCGTCCGTATTTTTATAATAATCCGCCAGGACGGACACCTCGTCGCGCATTTTCATTTTGTTTTTCGCCATGTACTGGTCAATATCGGCGCGAATGGAAGGAGAAATACGGTTATGGAAATATTTCAGCGCCTCCGCACCGGCATCTGTCATCGAGTAATACGAGTCGTCGCGAATCTTTTCGGAGCGAATCATCTGGCTCTCCTCCAGATCAGAAAGAACCATGTGGAAGACAAAAAAATCGGTATATCCCTGACCAAGGATAAAATCGGAAAGCTGGGCGTCTGTCAGCGGAAAATCCGCTTTGCTCAGCATATACAGAACGATCAGCTTGTACAGAGTTACCGGTTCGGACATGATGGACCTCCTTTATGATTTACAGGAAACGATATTCACCGTTTCCTTTCGCCCCGCAGCTGTGAGCCGGCGGCATATGTCCGGCCGCGGCCGAAGCTTCCCGTGTCCGGGAGCTTTTACAGTATAGCATTCGAAAAAGGTTTCGTAAAGAAAAAAAGTTTTCGCATTTTCGCGCATAGTTTCTGTTAGTTACAGGTCACACCCTGGCCAGACTTTTTAGAGATGAAGACAAAGGCCCAAA
>JAJQEO010000029.1 GCA_021201665.1 Lachnospiraceae bacterium
AGGGCATGAATTGTATCATATCTGGTGCTATCTTGAAGATGAGGATCAGGAACTGCTGCAAAAAGGCTCTATTCTGGCTTCCACAACGATTGATGATTCTGCGGACCAACAGGAAGAAATGGAGGCGAATGCATTTTCAGGCCTCCTGTTAGTTCCTGCGGATACCCTTTTTCAGCAAATTCGGATTTATGGGATTTCCGCTTCAAAAATAAGTGCTGCAGATATTGTGATGCTGATGGAAATTTTTGCGGTACCATATAAGGCTATGGTATTGCGTTTATATGAAGAATCTGTTGTCACGGAAGACCGGGCCAGAAAACTGTTTTTTGTGACTGGGGAAGAGATAGACCGGCAGATCGAACTTACTGGGAGGGCTAAACGTTGGCTTGACATACCAAAGGGTGTTGAGAAATTTGGCAGTTTATTAGAGAATATGACGATAAATAACGAGAACGGATTTCTGCAGGAGAGCAGATTTGAAAGTGACCAGAAGCGGATTCGTGAAATACAGAAGTTGTACCATCTGGAATAGGGAAATGCGGAAATGAGCGAGAAAAAATATGCAATTCTTGATACGGACTTTGTGTCTAAATCGAATATAATAATGAATGACGATGAGCATGTGCTTGCGGATCTGGTTCTTGAATTTCCAGAATATAGTTTTTCCTGTCACGAGATGATGGTTGAAGAATTAAACCGTCATGGTACGCGCATGTCCCAATCATGGCTTCGGGATAAGATTGCGAATGGTGTAATCGAAAAATATACAGACGAGGATATATTGAATTTGCTGTCTCTTGAGGTTGGTGAAGAATGTTATTCAGTATTTTTGCGCTTTTTGAAAGCCAGCTGTGATATTTATGAGAAAAATTATTTTGAAGGAAAATATGCATCACTGGCTGCTTTGTTGAATAATTCCATCGAGAAGCAGGATTTTCTGGATGAACTAAAAAAATGTGATGATGAAATCGGAGTACATCAGAGCCTTGGTGAAAAGAAAGCCTATGTTTTATTGCAGGCATTAAGGTTCGTAAAGGGAGATAATGTGTTTCTCTTTTGCTCGGACGATTTCGGTGCGAGATGTGCAATGGCAAATGTGGCTTGTATTCCCTGTATCAGCGTGGTAGCAGTTTTTATGAAACTAAAGAATATGGGCGTTTCAAAAAGTGAAGCCGCGCCTTATTTTCAATCATACATAGAATGGTGCAATCGCCATAAGCAAACACAGATGTATGTATGGAAAATAAATGGAGCTAAACGCAGGGTAAAAAAGGATTTGCGAGATGTTTTTGATGGATTGTATAAAGATGAATTTTCTTTGATGCTTAATGGAGACCTTTTAATAAAACAGGCATGATGGAACAATCTTATTTAATACCAGTCTTATGCGTTGCTTTGCATTGCTACGAGACTGGCATTTTTTTCGTATTGTAGTTCTCGTCATAAACTTTCAATTTTATCTCCCCGTTTATCTACCCAGTTATCTCCTCATTTATCTCCCCGCTCTGAATTGCCCGGAATAGTGACTAAGCAAGTGACTAAGTTGGTGACTAAGCTGGTGGCGGAGTTAGTAGCGGAATCGGCGTTTGTCAATGATTGAATCACAGCGGCAGTCCACCATTCAAATGCTGCAACAATATCGAAACCCTGCTCTTGAAAGCCGAGCGAAAGACCTCCGCACCCTGCAAATAAATCAACAGATCGCATTATATCACCCTTTCCTTTTTATTACTCTCTGCGCTGATTTGCTTTGTCTCATCCAGGCTTTAGCCGCAAAATGCTTTGCCCGGTTCTATGTATCATAGAACGATCGGACTAATTTCATATTCTGTCCGGAAGGGAATTCCATACCTGGCCGCCATCAGACTGCGGTACAGGTGTGAGGCCGCGGCGTCTTGGTTCCACATGGAAAGTCCGGTGCCTGAGAGCGATTTTGAGGCGTGCGCTGCTTTGGAAATAAGCGGCAGTGCGCTTCTTTTTTTGATCTCATGCAGCAGAGGCGCAGATTCCCGGCGAAATCCCAGCAGATGCGCGTAAAAGAGATAGCCGTTTTTCTGATAGGACTCCATATCTGCCTTGCGGATATCCAGAATCAGGTGCAGAAGCGCACGGCGAATGTGCGTTTCTGTGATCTGCCGGGTTTTTAACAGGGTAACAGTCTCGTCAAAGCTTTTCCCGATGCAGGAGAACCGAAGCCCCATGATTCGCTCAGAGAAATCCGATGAAATGTCCAGAATTTCATCTGGGCAGACCTGTGCCGGTCTGCCGGGATTTTCTGCATAGATCAGCTTTTGCGTTAGAAACGGCAGCAGATCGTCTGCGAAAATGGGAGCCTGACGGGCAGCTGCAAAAAGACCGGCACAGCCTGCCGGGATATAAGAATACAGAGGATCCTGCGGCGCATCTGCGCTTGGATAATTTGGCATACCTGGATGCGGACAATTTTTCGTATCCGGCTCTGAACGATTTCGCGCACCTGGCTCCGGAAAATTTTGGGGATTCGGATTTACGCGATTTTGAGTATCTGTACCTGTACGAATCACACGCCGCAGTGCGCTCGCAGAACAATATTCTCCATCTACGGTCAGATCAGAATACTGGCTTCCTTTTCGGCTCAGAGGAATCGGGGAGATCGGAGAGCCGATTTTCCGCAGCGCCTTGCAATATTCTACGCCGAGGATGTTATTCGGGGAGGAGAGAAGGGCGGGAATCTTCTTTTCGATATCGGACTGAAGAGCGGAAATCTCCTTTCCGGCATTGGACTGAAGGGCGGAAATCTCCTTCCCGGTATCGGACTGAGGGGCAGAAATCTCTTTCCCAGTGTTTGACTGACTGGCCTGGAAATATTCACTTACAGCTGCAGCCCGGGCCTGCGGCCAGGTGAGTCCCCTGCGCAGTCCGTCCCGCAGTAATTCCTGAAATCCTTCCGGCTCGTCAAGCAGAAAGGACGCGAGTCTGATAAAGGGCGTGCCCTCACCTGAGGGATCCTCTGTGCCAAAAGACAGCGCGTCAACCACTCCGAGCGCGTCCAGCATGCGCACCGCGCCCTCCGCGAAATATTCCGCGCTTCCGGTGGCATAGCAGATGGGAAGTTCGATGACCACATCGGCTCCGGAGCGCAGAGCCATTTCTGCGCGCGTATATTTATCAAAGATGGCAGGCTCTCCACGCTGGACAAAATCCGGGCTCATCACGACCACAGCGTAGTCCGCGTCAGAGAGTTCCTTCGCTTTCTTCAGATGATATTCATGTCCCGTGTGGAACGGGTTATATTCCGCGATAATGCCGACAGTGTGCATGAGCGATTCCTTCCCTTCTATTCTTCAGATTTATTTCCGCAAAAATCATATCACAGGCTTTCCGATTTGTCATTATTTCGCTTTCCAATATTTCCTCAGCCATTATTTCCGTAAACTGCCATTTTCCATAGTTCGCTAATCCTTTTCCATATTTGCCTTTCCATATTTCCATATTTCTTCACAAATTGCCATTTTCCATCTTGTACATGGGAAAAAATTAGTTTATAATTACCATTAACGTCTGGAAGTGACAGATCTTCCCGGAGGGGACTCTGCCCACCGAAAGCAAAACGACCAACATCGTTTCCCGTCAGCGGAGGTAAGACGCTGACAAAAAAACAAACCGGAGGATATGTAAAATGAATGTACTGGTAATTAACTGCGGAAGCTCATCCCTGAAGTATCAGCTGATCAATTCGGATTCTGAGCAGGTACTGGCAAAAGGACTCTGCGAGAGGATCGGCATTGACGGCAGGCTGACCTATCAGAAGGCCGGCTGTGACAAGGAGATCACGGAAGCTCCGATGCCGACGCATAAGGAAGCGATCCAGATGGTGCTGGACGCTCTTGTAAATGAAAAGACCGGCGCGATCGCGAGCCTTTCTGAAGTCAATGCTGTCGGACACAGAGTCGTACACGGCGGCGAGAAGTTTGCCAGCTCTGCGATTATCACGGATGAGATGCTCGCGGCAGTGGAAGAGTGCAACGACCTTGCTCCGCTCCACAATCCGGCAAACCTTATCGGGATCAACGCCTGCAAGGAGCTGATGCCGGGCGTGCCGATGGTCGGCGTGTTTGATACCGCGTTCCATCAGACGATGCCGGAAAAGGCTTACCTGTATGGACTTCCGTACGAGTATTATGAGAAATATAAGGTGAGAAGATACGGCTTCCACGGCACCAGCCACAGCTTCGTTTCCAAGCATGCGGCCGAGTTCCTCGGGCTGGATCTGGAAAACAGCAAAATTATCGTTGCTCATCTGGGCAACGGCGCGTCCATCTCTGCAGTATTAAACGGCAAGTGCGTCGATACCTCCATGGGACTGACTCCTCTCGAGGGCCTTGTGATGGGTACCCGCTCCGGCGACATCGACCCGGCTATTATGGAATACATCGCCAAGAAGGAAGACCTGGATATCGCCGGTATCATGAATGTCCTGAACAAAAAGTCCGGCGTCTATGGCATCTCCGGCGGACTCTCCAGTGATTTCCGCGACCTTGAGGAAGGCATGAATGTCGGCAACAAAAAGGCAGAGAATGCGATTGAGGTATTCAGCTACCGCGTTGCAAAGTACATAGGCTCCTATGTAGCTGCCATGAATGGCGTGGACGCGATTGCGTTTACGGCCGGTATCGGCGAGAATGCGCCGACTGTGCGTGAAAAGGTCATGGGCTATCTCGGCTATCTCGGGATCACGCTTGACGCGGAGGCAAACAAGCAGCGAGGAGAGGACAATGTGATCTCCACAGCAGACTCCAAAGTAAAGGTTGCCGTTATCCCGACTAACGAGGAGCTTGCGATCTGCAGAGAGACCGTGGCGCTGGTCAAATGATTGAAAATTCATAAAAATGTGTCAGCACAATCAATAAAAAAATGTTGACAAAACAATATCACACAGTTATAATCTTCTAAGTGTGCATGGAGGGCAGGATCTTGCTGGACTTGACAGAAGTGATCTTAGACGACGGAAAGGTGAAGCAGTATGAGGTTCTTCCAGAGCTGCAGGTTCTTTCCTATCGATTCGGGGATTTTAAGGTTCTTGGCAGCAGTCCTCTGGCTCTGCGGGTGGAAAATACCGGCGGTCAGAAGCTGCAGATTTCCGGTCAGGTTGAGCTTACTGTGGAATTCCCCTGTGCGCGGTGTTTAAAGAGTGTCAGCCGCAGGCTGGATATTCAGCCAGAGCTGGAGCTTGATTTGAAAGAAAATGATTATATTGAAGGATATACCCTCGACGTGGATCAGCTGATCCACGACGAGGCGCTTCTAATCTGGCCGGAGCGAGTTCTCTGCCGGGATAACTGCAAGGGCTTATGCGTCACCTGCGGCAAGGATCTGAACGACGGGCCGTGCGGATGCACAGAGGCACCCACAGATCCGAGAATGGCTAAAATCCTTGATATTTTCAGTAATTATAAGGAGGTGTGAAAGAATGTCGATCTGTCCGAAGAACAAACACTCTAAGGCGAGAAGAGATAAAAGAAGGGCGACCTGGAAAATGTCCGCTCCAAATCTCGTAAAGTGCAGCAAATGCGGCGAGCTGGTGCTCCCACACAGAATGTGCAAGGCCTGTGGAACGTACAATAAAAAAGAGATTATCGCAATGGAAGACTGATTTTTCTGTTTTTGATTGTCCGGGCCGTCGTAAAATAAGCCATATTATGGTGTTGTTTTGCGGCGGTTCTTTTGTTTCCAGAAAAACAGAATGCAAATTTTTCCAGAAAGACAGAATACAAATCTTTCCAGAAAAACAGAATGCAGATCGTTTCACTGACAGATCTGCTGTAAATGCAGCAGCAGACCGAAACTGGCGAAAAAATATGGTTGCTTTTTATGATAATGTCTAGTATAGTGGATGGGAGGGTAGTCATGAGCGAGACGATTCGAGTCGTGGTCGACGCCATGGGCGGAGACAATGCGCCGCAGGAGCTTGTCAAGGGCGGGGTGCAGGCGGTACTGGATCATGAGAATATTCATGTGATCCTGACGGGGCAGAAGGAAGCGATTGAGCGCGAGCTGGCAAATTACACATACCCGAAGGAGCGTGTGGAGATCGTCGCCTGCAGTGAAGTGATAGAGACGGCAGAGCCTCCGGTGAACGCCATCCGCACCAAAAAGGATTCTTCTCTCGTGGTGGGACTTCGTCTGGTAAAAAATGGAGAGGCGGACGCGATTGTTTCTGCGGGGAATTCCGGCGCCGTGCTGGTCGGCGGCCAGGCGATCATCGGCAGGATCAAGGGGATTGAGAGGCCGGCTCTTGCCCCGGTCATCCCGACTGCGGACGGGATTTCGCTGTTGATTGACTGTGGGGCCAATGTAGACGCGAGGGCTTCCCACCTGGTGCAGTTCGCGCGGATGGGTTCCATCTATATGGAGCAGGTCCTTGGGGTGAAAAATCCCCGGGTCGGCATCGTCAATATTGGCGCGGAGGAGGAAAAAGGCAACGCGCTGGTAAAGGAAACGTTTCCTCTGCTGAAGGCCTGCCCCGGCATCAACTTTATCGGCAGCGTAGAAGCCAGAGATATTCCATCGGGAGTCTGCGATGTCATCGTCTGCGAGGCTTTTGTCGGGAATGTCATTCTGAAGCTTTATGAGGGAGTCGGCTTTACGCTGATCCGCATGGTGAAGCAAAGCCTGATGAAGAACCTGAAGACGAAGATCGGGGCTGCGCTGATTCAGTCCTCTCTCAAAGAGACATTAAAGTCCTTCGACGGTACCGAATATGGAGGAGCGCCTCTGCTCGGGTTAAACGGGCTGGTCGTAAAGACCCATGGCAGTTCCAAAGCACGCGAAGTGGAGACTTCCATTTATCAGTGCGAGCTGTTTAAAAAACAGAATATCAATGAGATTATCCGGGAAAATCTCATCGAAAATAACTAAAAAAGGAGTGTACAGGTATGGAATTCGAAAAATTGCAGAATATCATCGCGGAGGTACTGAATGTGGACGCAGACGAAATCACGCCGGAGACCACGTTTGTAGATGATCTTGGCGCGGATTCTCTGGATGTGTTCCAGATCATCATGGGGATCGAAGAGGAATTTGATATCGAGATTCCGAACGAGAAGGCAGAGACGATTGTTTCTGTCGGAGACGCAGTTGAGGCGATCAAGTCTGCCCTCAGTTGATACTTTGTAAATTTCCATTGCCGTCGCGGTATGTGACAAAGCATAATGAGGAGGCTGCGAAGCCTCCTTATTTCAAGAGAAGATATGAGGGCTGCTTCGCAGGATGTATTTGCAGAAACTGATCCCCCCGGGGCTACAGAGAGCGCAGGTTTCACCGGAGACGTCAATACACAGCGAAAATCAATGTTTCGCCGGGGACATCATACACAGCAAAGATCAATATTTCGCCGGGGTTTCAAAACACGGCGAAGATCAGTGATTCAAAAGAACAGGAATGAAGTGGAAAGGAAGATGGCAGAAAATGACCGGGCAGGTATCCGCAGAACTTGAAGAGAAAATCAGTTATCATTTTCATAACAGGAAGCTGCTTTACGAGGCCTTGTCCCACAGCTCCTATGCCAACGAACACCGCTACGAGAGGTTCCGTGACAATGAACGGCTGGAGTTCCTGGGGGACGCGGTTCTGGAGCTTGTCAGCAGTGATTTTCTTTACCACCATTATCCGCAGCTGCAGGAGGGCGATCTGACTAAGCTGCGGGCGAGCCTGGTCTGTGAGCCGACGCTTGCCATGTGTGCCAGGGAGTTTGACCTGAGCAAATATGTGCAGCTGGGCAAGGGAGAGGAGCATACCGGCGGCCGCAGGCGCGATTCGATCATCTCGGATGCTCTGGAAGCGCTGATCGGGGCGATTTACCTGGACGGTGGTCTGGAACCGGCGAGAAGCTTCATTGAGCAGTTTATCCTGACGGATATTGAACACAAAAAGCTCTTTTATGACAGCAAGACGGCTTTGCAGGAGATCGTGCAGCAGGGATACCGCCATGAATCCATCCGCTATGTGATTGTCGGAGAGGATGGCCCGGACCATGCGAAAACGTTTCGCGTGGAGGTAGAGGTCGGAGGCAGAGTGGTCGGCAAAGGGAGCGGGAGTACGAAAAAATCGGCGGAGCAGGAGGCCGCGTACCAGGCAATCCATACGCTTGGAGCCGTCGGGGAGAGTCATTAAATTATGTATCTGAAAAGCATTGAAGTACAGGGCTTTAAGTCCTTTGCCAATAAAATCACTTTCCAGTTTCACAATGGCATCACCGCGATTGTTGGCCCGAACGGGAGCGGCAAGAGCAATGTGGCGGACGCGGTGCGCTGGGTCTTAGGAGAGCAGAGCGCGAAATCCCTGCGTGGCTCGAACATGCAGGATGTCATTTTTTCCGGTACGGAATTAAGGCGTCCGCTCGGATTCGCGTCGGTTTCCATTACGCTGGATAATTCGGATCACAAGCTGGCGGTTTCCTATGACGAGGTGACGGTGTCGCGCCGGGTTTACCGCTCCGGCGAGAGTGAGTATCTGCTCAATGGCACCCAGGTACGCCTGAAGGATATCAACGAGCTGTTTTACGATACCGGCATCGGAAAAGAAGGCTATTCCATCATCGGCCAGGGGCAGATTGAAAAGATTTTAAGCGGAAAGCCGGAGGAACGCCGCGAGCTGTTTGACGAGGCGGCCGGGATTGTCAAGTTTAAACGGCGCAAGCTGACAACCCAGAAAAAGCTGGACTCCGAGCGTCAGAACCTGACTCGTGTCAGCGACATTCTCGAAGAACAGAAACGGCAGCTGGGTCCTTTGCAGAAGCAGGCGGAGACTGCCAGAATCTATTTGCAGAAGCGAGATGCGCTGAAAGGCTATGAGGTGAATCTGTTTTTGCTGGAGACAGAAAAAATACAGAAGGATCTGAACAGCCTGTCCGAAAAACAGCAGGCAGCGCAGGAGGATCTCGCCGCAGCGCAGGAGGAATATGAGCGCACGAAGGCGGAATATGAGGCGGCTGAGCGTGAAATTGAGCAGATGGATTCCCGTCTGGCGCAAAAAAGAGATGAGGCAGCACAGAACCGGGTCCGGAAGGAACAGCTGCAAAGCCAGATCCAGCTGCTGCGGGAGCAGATCCATACGGACGAGACAAGCGGGGAGCATTTAAATACCAGAATTGCGGAGCTTTCCGCCCAGATCGAAGAATGTACGGCCCAGGAAAACTCCGTCGGCATTACTCTTCGCGATCTGGCATCCCATGCGTCTGCCGTGCAGCTTCGGGCAAAGGAGCAGCAGCAGGCTCTGGATGAGCTGGAGCAGCAGATTGCGGATCTGGAGCAGCAGATTGAGGCATCAAAAAGCGAGATCATCACCCTTTTGAACCAGCGTTCGACCCTGAAGGCGCAGATGCAGCGCTATGAGACCATGGCGGAGCAGGGGCGCATTCGCAAGGCACAGCTGCAGCAGGAGCTGATCCGACTGAAAAGTGAGGAAGCCTCCCAGGAGGATATCCGGGAAGAAATCCGCTCCGAGTATGAGGCAGTTTCTGCTAAAATTGAGGATCTGAATGCGCAGAGTGATTCGGCAAACGATGCCCTGGCAAAGGCACAGGAGGAGCTTACCGGTTTCAATCAGCGCATGGAGGAGGAACACAATCGCTATCACAGGGAAATGTCCCGCCTCGAGACGCTGAGGAATATCGCGGAGCGGTATGATGGCTATGGCAACAGCATCCGGCGCGTGATGGAGCGAAAAGAAAGCGACCCGGGCATCCTGGGCGTGGTGGCGGACATTATCAAGGTAGATAAGGAATATGAGACAGCCATCGAGACCGCGCTGGGCGGGAGCATTCAGAATATTGTAACCGACACCGAGGAGACCGCCAAACGCCAGATTGAATATTTAAAGAAAAATAAATTTGGCCGCGCGACCTTTCTGCCTCTGGACGGGGTTACGGACAGGGGAGGCTTTTCCACACCCGGCGCACTTAAAGAAGCGGGCGTCATCGGCATCGCCTCGAAGCTGGCTCACACTGAGAAGAAATATCAGACGCTGGTCGAATCTCTTTTAGGCCGCACTCTTGTCGTGGACCAGATCGACCATGCCATTGCGATCGCCAGAAAATACCGGCATTCCCTGCGCATTGTCACGCTCGAAGGAGAAATGCTCAATCCGGGCGGTTCCATGAGCGGCGGCTCGTTTAAAAATTCCAGCAACCTTCTTGGACGCCGCAGAGAAATCGAAGACCTGGAATCCAGAGTAAAATCAGACCGTGCCGCCCTGGACCGCCTGCAGGGGCAGATCGACCGCGCACGCGGCGAGCGGAACGGCTTAAGGGATGAGCTGGTGCGGCTGAATGAAGAGCTGCAGAGGGCTTATCTCGAACAAAACACGGCGAAGCTGAGGCTGAATGAGATGAATGAGAAGCAGAATACTACCTCCGGTTCTTATCAGAAGCTTCGCACGGAGCTATCCCAGATTGACCAGCAGCTTCACGAGATAGAGTCCAAACTGCAGACGGAGCGCCAAAGCCTGGACGAGTCGGTGAAAACAGAGAAGGAACACGAGGAGAAAATCGGAGAGGCCCAGTCTCTGTTGGACGAAAAACGGCAGAACAGGCAGGAGGCTGCCGCGCTTGTTCAGGAGACGCAGCTGGAGCTGTCTAAATATGGGCAGCAGGAGCAGTTTTTCAGGCAGGATCAGGAACGCGTCCGCGCGGAAAAGGCCAGGCTTACCAAAGATAAAACACAGTATGAGGAAGATCAGAGGAATGCTTCGGGAAGCATCCGCGAAAAGGAGGAGCGGATTGCGCAGATTTCTGAGGAACTTGCCGGCTCTGAGGAAGCACAGAGTCTCCTGGAGGAGGAAATCACTGCTCTCTCGGAAAAGAGGGAAAGTGTCAGCGCTTCACACAAGCAGTTTTTTGCGGCAAGAGAGGAGCTTTCCGAAAA
Organism: Lachnospiraceae bacterium; assembly: GCA_021201665.1. Lineage (GTDB taxonomy): Bacteria > Bacillota > Clostridia > Lachnospirales > Lachnospiraceae > Choladousia. The sequence goes on from JAJQEO010000029.1 coordinate 10,902, forward strand.
AATCAGCCTGCTGGACAAGGAATGCTTCCGTCTGAACGCGCAGCTGGAAAAAATCACGGAACAGAAGGACGCACAGATCAATTATATGTGGGAGGAATATCAGCTTACCTTAAGCTCGGCCCAGGAGCTTAAGGATCCCTCTTATACGGCCGTGACGCCTCTTAAAAAGAAAATTTCGGAGACAAAGGCCGAGATCCGCGCCCTTGGCAGCGTCAATGTCAACGCGATTGACGACTATAAAGAGCTTTCTGAGCGATATACCTTTTTAACCACGCAGCGTGAAGATTTGCTGAAGGCCGAGGCGGCCCTGGTGAAGATTATCGAGGAGCTGGATACCGGGATGCGCACGCAGTTCAAGGAGCAGTTTGCCAGAATCCAGACGGAATTTGACAAGGTATTTAAAGAGCTTTTTGGCGGCGGACGCGGTACGCTGGAGCTGATGGAGGATGAGGATATCCTGGAGGCGGGCATCCGCATCATCGCGCAGCCTCCCGGGAAAAAGCTGCAGAATATGATGCAGATGTCCGGCGGAGAAAAGGCTCTGACCGCGATTGCCCTGCTTTTTGCGATTCAGAATCTGAAGCCCTCGCCCTTCTGTCTTCTGGATGAGATTGAGGCGGCCCTTGACGAGAGCAACGTAGATCGTTTCGCCAGCTATCTGCACCGGTTGACAAAGCATACACAATTTATTATCATCACTCACAGAAGAGGCGCGATGAACGCCGCGGACCGCCTGTATGGCATCACGATGCAGGAAAAGGGCGTGTCCGCACTGGTATCGGTGAATCTGATTGAGAGCGAACTGGATAGTTAGTGGGCAGAGGGTAGTGGTTAGTGAGTAGTGAGCAGTGATTAGTGGGGTGCGAGTAGTGTTTAGTGCTTAGTGCTTAGTGATTAGCGGCTGGCGGGAATGGGCAGTTTCTGGTGCGGCTGCCGGGGCAGGTTGGTATTGCTGCAAGTTTGCTGCGAATGTAGGGCTGGGACGTTTTCTGATGCGAATGAACAGGGGCAGCACGGATTTTGGTGCGAATGCAGGGACAGAATGGTTCCTGGTATCAGGTTGGCACAGTGCGAAGGAGGATCACTATGGAGGAGAAGAAAAAGAAAAGCTTTTTTAGACGTCTGGCGGATGGGCTTGCGAAGACGAGAAATAATATTGTATCCGGTATTGACGCGATTTTCAGCGGGTTTTCCAGCATCGACGATGATTTCTATGAAGAGATTGAGGAGATCCTGGTGATGGGTGACCTTGGGATCAACGCGACGACTTCCATTATTGAAGATCTGAAGCAGAAGGTTGCCGAGCAGCACATCAAGGATCCTGCCGCGTGCAAGCAGCTCCTGATCGAAAGCATTAAGGAAGAAATGAATGTCGGTGAGACGGCCTATGAGTTTGAAAACCGAAAATCGGTCGTCCTTGTGATCGGGGTCAACGGAGTCGGCAAAACGACGAGCATCGGCAAGCTTGCCCAGATGCTGAAGGACGATGGCAAAAAGGTCATTCTCGCGGCGGCTGATACCTTCCGCGCGGCCGCAGGAGAGCAGCTCATCGAGTGGGGCAAGCGTGCCGGAGTGGATGTCATCAGCGGCCAGGAGGGCTCCGACCCGGCATCCGTTGTCTACGACGCGATTGCGGCGGCCAAGGCGAGAAATGCGGATGTGCTGATCTGCGATACGGCAGGACGGCTGCACAACAAAAAGAATCTGATGAATGAGCTGGGAAAAATCTACCATATCCTGGAGAGAGAGTATCCGGAGGCGTACAGGGAAACACTTGTCGTCCTCGACGGCACCACCGGTCAGAATGCCCTCGCGCAGGCGCGGCAGTTCAAGGAGGCCGCGGATATTACCGGCATTATTCTGACGAAGCTGGACGGCACGGCCAAAGGCGGTATCGCGGTGGCGGTGCATTCTGAGCTGGGGATTCCGGTGAAGTACATCGGCATCGGCGAAAAGATTGACGATCTGCAGAAATTTAACGCGGATGACTTTGTAAACGCGCTCTTTGATACCAGAGAATCTTCAGAACAGGTGTGAGACAGATTGAAGAAAAGTCTGCAGCCCTGTTTACAGACGTTTTCTATCAGAATGGTTTGAACTGTAATCACAGTTTCCTTTGAACGGAAATGATCGTGACAGACAGTGCAATGAGAAAGGAATGACGAGGTGACAGGTCATGGAAATGTTGACATTAGAAAGCTTTGATGAAGCCTGCGAGTGCGTGAAACGCGTCATTACGCAGACCAAACTGGTCTACAGCGATTATTTCAGCGCGCAGACAGGCAATAAGGTCTATTTAAAGCCCGAAAATATGCAGAAAACCGGCGCTTATAAAATCCGGGGCTCCTATTACAAAATCAGCACACTTTCGGAAGAGGAGCGCGCAAAGGGACTGATTACGGCTTCCGCAGGAAATCACGCGCAGGGGGTTGCCTATGCGGCTTCCGCTTACGGATGCAAGGCGGTGATTGTGATGCCGGCGACAACGCCGCTGATGAAAATCAACCGCACGAAGAGCTACGGCGCCGAAGTGATCCTTCATGGAGAAGTGTATGATGAGGCATGCGAGTATGCGCTGCAGCTCGCTGAGGAAAAAGGCTATACCTTTATTCATCCGTTTGATGATCCGGCGGTCGCGACCGGTCAGGGGACAATCGCGATGGAGATCATCCAGGATCTGCCCCTGGTGGACGTGATTCTGGTGCCGATCGGCGGCGGCGGTCTTGCGACTGGTGTGTCCACGCTGGCAAAGCTGCTGAATCCAAAGATCAAGGTGATCGGGGTGGAGCCGGAAGGCGCCGCGTGCATGAAGGCTTCCCTTGCGGCTGGCGAGGTGACCACGCTCCCGGGTGTGAATACCATCGCGGACGGCACCGCTGTGAAGACCCCCGGAAGTGTCATTTTCCCCTATATTCAGAAAAACCTGGACGATATCATCACCGTCAGCGACGATGAGCTGATTGTTTCATTCCTTGACATGGTGGAGAACCACAAGATGATCGTAGAAAACTCCGGGCTTCTGACGGTCGCGGCATTAAAGCATCTGGATGCTAAAAATAAAAGAGTCGTCGCCATTTTAAGCGGCGGCAACATGGATATTATTACCATGTCCAGCGTCGTGCAGCATGGCCTGATTCAGAGAGACCGTATCTTTACGCTGTCTGTGCTGCTTCCGGACCGCCCGGGCGAGCTTGTGCGCGTGGCCAGTGTGATCGCGCAGGAGCAGGGGAATATTATCCGGCTCGACCACAATCAGTTTGTCAGCACCAACCGCAACGCGGCGGTAGAGCTGCGGATTACTCTGGAAGCCTTTGGCACAGACCACAAAAACCGGATCATCGACGCCCTGAAGGCCGCAGGCTATGATCCGAGCCTGGAGGCGGCGAACCTCTGATGACGGACGACAGTGAAAGCCGCCATTTTCAGTGTTCGATGCGGCGAACCTGTAATAACAGATGACAGGGAACGCAGTTTTCTGTGTACTGTACAGGGGGATTATGAATGTGCGCATTTCATGATATCCGAATGTACCGCAGCAAATCCATTTGTTGACGGCTGCCGGACAGTGAAATTGACCATTTTTCAGCATGACAGTCGCACTATGGAAAGAAATAGGGGAAAATATGGATAATGAACTAAGATTTGCCATTCTGATTGACGCGGACAATATTTCAGACCGCTATGTAAAAATCATCCTTGACGAGGCGGCGAACAGCGGAGTCGCTACCTACAAGCGGATTTACGGAGACTGGACAAGCTCGCGTCTCTCCTCATGGAAAAATGTGCTGCTGGAAAATTCGATCATCCCCATGCAGCAATACAGCTATACATTTGGGAAAAATGCGACGGACTCCTCGATCATCATCGACGCGATGGATATCTTGTATTCGGGGAATGTGGACGGCTTCTGCCTGGTGTCATCGGACAGTGATTTTACCAGGCTCGCCTCCCGGCTGCGCGAGTCCGGCATGCAGGTGATCGGCATGGGCGAGCAGAAGACGCCTAAACCGTTTATCTCTGCGTGCAACCAGTTTAAATTTCTGGACCTGATTTATTCCAACCAGCAGAAGGAAGAAAAAGAGGAAGAAGAGCCGGAGGCTGCCGAGACTCCCAAACCAAAAAGCGGCCAGCAAAGCGCGAAGCCCAAAGAAAACTCTTCCAAAAAGAAGTCTGCCTCTGCCAAAGAAAAAGAGCTTAAGCAGGTGCGCAAGACGATTAACTCGATCATTGAGAAATTTTCCGACGAGGATGGGTGGCTCTTTTCCGGAAAGCTTGGCGACCAGCTCTCCAAGCGGATGCCTGAATTTGATGTGCGAAATTACGGCTTTACAAAGTTTACGCCGTTTATCATGTCGCTTGGCAACTATGAGACAGACAAACGCCCTGCCAGCGGCGGCTCGAAGCAAATTTATTTCCGTATTAAGGGGCGGTAGATATCTGACAGAACAATTATAACTGTTCAGGGCAAAGATTTGTAATTGTTCAAACAAAGAAAACGTATGTTTCACAGATATCCGCAGCTTCTGGACAAGCGGTTAGACCTTTTGCAGGATGACAAGATAATCAGGAACAGCAAATGAGTTCTGCCTGCCCTGTGCGCCGCATATAGTAGATTCAGAAAGAAGCCCCCCGCATTAAGCGCGGGAAAGAGAGGGACGCGCATTGAAATGGGTATCAGACAGATTTTCAGTGATGTCCATCGCACATTCGCTCCAGCTGCCGGAGGATTACAGGAGAGGCCGGACGATTGTCTCCATGGAAGGACGGGAGCGGGTCTGCATTGAAAATTTTGGCGGAATCTGTTCCTATACGGAGGAAGAGATCCGGCTGCGGACCAGAAAGGATAAAATCCGGGTAACCGGCCGCAGGCTGCAGATCGACTGTTATTCCAGGGATGAGATCGAGATCTCCGGCCATATCCAGAAAGTTGATTTTGAGGATGCGCAATAAATAATCTGGGAATACGGAGGCTTCATGGAACAGCGTTTCATCAATTTTTTCCTCGGCTATGTGCGGATACGGATCATGGGAACATCCTATGACCGGTTTTTAAACATCTGTGCTTTTAATGGGATCCGGCTGTGGAATTTACTCCCGGCGGAAAATTCTTACGAAGCTTTTGTCTCCAGAAAAGACTTTTGGCGGCTGAAGGAGATAGTCAGAAAAAGCCATACGCGCATCAGAGTTGTGGGGCGTTATGGCTTTCCTTTTTTTGTACACAGGTATCGGGCGCGGGGTGCGTCTTTAGCAGGCGCGTTTGCGGCTGTCCTGCTTATGGCCTGGCTGTCAGCGCATGTCTGGAACATCAGCATAGAGGGAAATCTCTCACAGACGGACGATGTGATTTTTGAATATCTTCAGCAGGAAGGTGTCAGTCATGGCATGTGGAAAAACCAGGTGGACACCAGCCTGCTCGGCGATCAGCTGCGGAATTATTTTACGCAGTTTTCCTGGGTGTCCTGCGAGCTGGAGGGCACGCATCTGACGATCTATGTCAAAGAAGGAGAAGGAATAACCGATTCGAAGTCCGGAGAAGAAATTTCCGGCTCACAGTCAGAGAAAGAAATATCGGACTCACAGTCGGCAGAGGAAAATTCCGATTCACAGACAGGGGCAGAACTATCCGGTTTACAGAAAGAAGCGGGAACTTCCGGTTCACAGGAAGAAGCGGACCCGGAAGCAGAAGAGATGCAGGCTGGCCAGGAAGAAGTCCTGACCGGGATTGCCGCCTCAAAATCAGGCACGGTCATCTCTATCTATGTGAGAAAGGGTCAGGCTGCCGTGCTGGCGGGAGATTCTGTGGAAGAGGGGGCTCTGCTCGTCTCCGGGCAGATTCCGATCTACAATGACGACGGGGAAATCATTGATGTCCGGGAGGTGGCTGCGGACGCGGATATTCTTCTGAGAACAGAAACTTCATATTTCGAAGAGCTTTTCTTCGAGACGGAACAAAAAAGCTATACCGGACACCAGAAAGAGAGATTTTCACTGCGCATCTGTGACGCGGTATTCTCTTTGTCCGGAAGGCTCCTGGCTTTTTCCCTTTGCGATGTCACGGAGAAAATTACACAGATCAAAATATCAGACAATTTCTACCTTCCGGTCTATTTGCACAAATACACAGCCAGCGAGTACGAAGTATTGCGCTATATGCGTTCGGAAGACCAAGTGAAGGAAATTTTAGAAGAAAATTTAGAAATTTTCATAAAAGAATTACAGGAAAAAGGGGTTCAAATATTTGAAAATAATGTTAAAATAGATCTGTATGATCAGTCGGCAATTGCTGAGGGAACTCTGATTACCGGGGAAAGTGCCGTCAGGCGTGTGGCAGAATCTGTTGACGAAGACTCTGTTTCAGAGGAGTAATCGGTATGAAGAGGATGCCTCTGTTTCAGAGGAGGGGCCGGTATGCGGTGGACGCGCCTGCTTCAGAGGAGACCGGCTCGCGGAGGACGCCTCCGTTACGGAGGAATGACCGGTCTGCGGAGGACGCCGACAAAAAAGAAGATGTACAGGAAGCTATGGGGGAACATCACCATGAGCATGGCAGAGAAGGTGCTTGCCATACCGGCGGGACATGAGGCAAATGTCTTTGGCCAGTTTGACAGAAATATCAAAAAGGTGGAACGTGCGCTGCATGTGAGCGTGCTGATCCGCGATGACGGGGTACGGATCATCGGAGGCCCGGATAACATCGCGCGGGCGGGCGAGATTTTTGACAGCTTAAGCGAGCTGTCGCGCCGGGGCAGCATGATCACGGATCAGAACGTGGATTATGCGATCGCTCTGGCGATGGACGGAGGCAAATCATCGTCCCTTGTGGAGCTTGACAGTGACTGTATCTGCCACACGATCAACGGTAAGCCGATCAAGCCAAAGACTCTGGGGCAGAAAGCCTATGTCGACGCCATCCGCAGGGATATGATTGTATTCGGGATCGGTCCGGCCGGTACAGGGAAGACTTATCTGGCGATGGCGATGGCAATCGCCGCGTTTAAAAATGAAGAGGTGAGCAGGATCATCCTTACACGCCCGGCGATTGAGGCTGGTGAAAAGCTCGGCTTTCTGCCGGGGGATTTGCAAAGCAAGGTGGATCCCTATCTGCGTCCGCTCTATGACGCGCTTTATCAGATCATGGGGCCGGACAGCTTTTCGAAAAATATGGAGAAAGGGCTGATAGAGGTTGCGCCTCTGGCCTATATGAGAGGCCGGACGCTCGACAATGCCTACATTATTCTTGACGAGGCTCAGAATACGTCTCCTGCCCAGATGAAAATGTTCCTGACAAGGATCGGCTTTGGTTCCAAGGTCATCGTGACCGGAGACCGCACGCAGAAGGATCTGCCGCCGGGAGAGCCTTCCGGCCTCGATGTGGCCGTCCGGGTGCTTTCCAAAGTGGAAGGGATCAGCTTCTGTACGCTGACCAGTCAGGATGTCGTGCGTCATCCGCTGGTGCAGAAGATCGTCAACGCTTACGAGGAATACGAGGAAAGTCGGCAGCGTCGGGGGAAAGAAGAGAAGGCAGGAGGAAGCAGCCGTGCAAGGCACAGGACTGACGCTGGTGCGGATACTGGTACCGGCCACAGGTAACAGACAGTGAGGAAGGTGTGTGCTATATGACCATAGATTTTCAGGATGAGTGTAAGGGAAGGCTGAACATTGATCTGTATGAGACCGCCAGGCGGGTGGTGGAAGCCACTCTGGATTACATGGGCTGTCCTTATGAAGCCTCAGTCGGGATCCTGATCACGGACAATGAAGAAATTCACCGCCTGAATCTGGAGCATCGGCAGATCGACCGCCCGACGGATGTCCTTTCGTTTCCGATGATTGACTTTGGCGTTCCCGGAGAATTCGACTGGTTGGAGACGGACGGGGATGATTGTTTTGATCCGGACAGCGGAGAGCTTCTGCTCGGGGATATTGTCATCTCGGCTGACAAAGTGCTGGAGCAGGCTGAGGCGTACGGACATTCTGTCACCAGGGAGTATGCGTTTCTGATCACGCATAGTATGCTTCATCTTCTCGGATACGACCATATGACGCCGGAAGACGCGGCTTTAATGGAACAGCGACAGGAGGAGATTCTTCAGAACCTGCAGATTTTAAGGTAATTTCCGCAGCTGTCTTTTGACATTTGCCACGGCTATTAGAAAACTGTGCAGGATGAAAGAAAAGGATGATATTCGGTAACAGTTGTGAATAAGCATTCATAATTCGGTAACAGTTGTGAATAAACATTCATAATTATAACCCATACAAAAGGAGGTCACTTATGAACAAAAAGAAATTATTTGCGGGATTATCTCTTGCGGCTATGCTTCTCGGAAGTATGGTGATGGGCGTGCAGGCAGCAGAGACAGAAGCGCAGACGACGGAGGCGGAAACGCAGGAGACAGAGGCGAGCGAGGGGGACGTCTGGGTGAGAAGCTACCTGACGGGCAAGCTTGTTCCGGAATCCATCGGACGCACGATTCCGATCGCTGTCATGATTAATAATATTTCGGACGCACTTCCGCAGTCCGGTATCAGCAACGCGGCTATTGTCTATGAGGCTCCGGTTGAAGGCGCGATTACCCGTCTGATGGCTATTATGGAGGATTACCAGGATGTCGAGCGGATCGGCTCGGTGAGAAGCTGCCGGGAATATTATGTTTATTTCGCGCGCGAATTCGAAGCGATCTATATGCATTATGGTCACGCGGTCTATGCGACAGGGGTTTTAAACCTCGCAGATACGGTGCGTTTAAGCGGCATGGCTGACTATGACCTGGTTTATGACGGAGAGGGTGATGTTACCTACTATCGTTCGGATGATTTTTCATCCCCGCACAATGTCTTCACCAATTACAGCCTGATCCAGGCGGGTATTGAGTATAAAGGCATTTCTACGGATTATTCCGAGGAATACATTGAAAACGACGGTCATTATCAGTTCGCGGATGATGATGTAATCATTACCCTGGATGATGGGGTGGACGCCCTTACGGTCAAGCCTGGCTATTCCTACAACTATCCTTCGTTTGAATATGACGCGGAAACGGGCAAATACACCAGATATCAGCTCGGAAGCGAGCAGATTGATTATCTGACAGGAAAGGCGCTGACCTATGACAACATTCTGATCCAGTATTGCTCCTGGACAAAATGGGATGACAATGGATATCTGGATATCAATGTCTACGCCGGCGGAGAAGGAGTGTATATCACTCATGGGAAAGCGATTCCGGTTACCTGGTCAAAGGATGGTGCCGACCTTAATAATGCCTACGCAGACGCCAACTTTGGTGTGACCCATTATTATAATCTGGATGGCGAAGAGATCACGATTAATCAGGGAAAAACCTGGGTGTGCATCGTGCTGAATTCCAGCAAGGATTCTGTTACAATCGGAGATCTGACCGGTGCAGAACTGGCAGAAATGGCAGAGGCGGAACTGGCAGAAGCGGCAGAGACGACAGAGACAGAATGAACGAGCTTCTCTGAGTACCGTTTCATGTGGATATAGAGGTTTGTTGTGAAAGAGAAAAACAAAAGCGGAAATAATTTTCTTGTGCAGGGCTCCATACTTGCGGCGGCGGCGATTATCGCCAAAGTGATCGGGATGCTCTACCGGGTCCCGCTCCAGAATATTCTTGGCAACGAGGGAAACGGATATTATTCCACGGCAAATGAAATTTACGCGATTCTGCTGATGGTGTCCTGTTTTAATATGCCTCTGGCAGTTTCCAGGCTGGTATCGGACAGAATCCACAAAGGAGAGTACCGCAATGCGCACCGCGTGTTTTTATGCGCGGTGCGGTTTTCCATGCTCTTGGGCGGTGCGATTGCCCTTGTCACTTATGTATGCGCGGGCTTTATCACGAAATATATGATGTCCATGGAGCTGGCGGTCTACGGGCTGCGGGTGCTGGCTCCGGCGATCTTTATCTCGGCGATATTAGGCACGTTCCGGGGGTATTTTCAAGGCTTCTCCAACATGGTTCCGACCGCCTTTTCCCAGGTGATCGAGCAGATTGTCAACGCCGTCGTCAGTCTGGTGTGCGCCAATATCATGTTCAGCTATGGGACGAGGCTCGCCGCCGAACAGGGCAATGATTCTCTGGCTCCCGCCTGGGGAGCTGCCGGAGCTACGTTCGGCACGGTGGCCAGCATAACGGTGGCTCTGCTGGTGATGATGGTGATCTATCTCTCTCAGGTAAAGACCATCAAACAGAGAATGAGGCAGGACCACACCGGAAGTAAGGACTCCTCCGCACTCATCTATGGCGAGCTGATCCGCACGATCCTGCCGGTCATTTTGAGTACTGTCGTTTATAATATTACCAATATTCTGGATCTGGGCGTCTTTTCCAATGTTCTGCAGGGACAGGGATATACCGACGCACAGACAACGACCATCTGGGGCATTTATTCCGGCCAGTTCCGTGTCCTGATGAATGTTCCGCTGGCACTGGCGTCCAGTCTGTCGCCGTCTGTCGTTCCAAGCCTTACGGCGGCCATGGCCAGAAATGATAAGGCAGAAGCCCGCCGGAAGGTGGGGACATCCATCCGGTTCACCATGTTTCTGACGATTCCCTGCGCAGCCGGCATGGCCGCGCTCGCGGAGCCGATTATCACCATGCTTTTTACAAATGAGACAGGGACTCCGCTTTCTGTCGGGATTATGCAGACAGGCGCACTGATGATTATTTTTTACGCGCTCTCTACATTATCCACAGGCATCCTGCAGGGACTCGGCAGGATGCGGCAGCCGCTCATTCACTGCTGTATCTCGCTGGTGATCCATCTGATTGCTCTGTATATTCTGCTGACGACCTTCAGGCTGAATATTTACTCGGTCGTCTGGGCAAATATTGTTTTTGCCATCATTATCAGTATCCTCAATGCGGTTTCGATCGCACGTTTCCTTTCGTATCGGCAGGAAATCTACCGCACCTTTGTTGTACCGGCCATCGTCTCGATCATTATGGCTGCTGCGGCGTATCTGGTCTATACACTGGTACACCAGTTTCTCGGCAATACCGTATCAACGTTTATCGCGGTGATCGCCGGAGTTGTTGTCTATGGCATCGGGATCGTATCCTTCCACGGGATTACGCAGGAGGAGCTTGCGTCAATGCCGAAAGGGAACTCGATTATACGGCTGCTGCGGAAGATGGGGCTGATGCGTTAAGACAGAGGGCATTTTTTGTGGGAATGTGTATTTGATAAAAACAGACTTTTGATGAAAATGGGCTTATGTATAGAAACAGGCTTATTGAAAACCTGCTTCTGATGGAAACAGGCTTCAGCGGAAACCTGCTTCCATCAGAAGCAGGATTTTGACAGAAATATGGATTCATCAGGAAAGGAAGCTGTCAGAAAGGAATATAGAAGAATGAATCAGGAAAAGCTGCAGCGTATTAATGAGCTGGCCCGCCGGGCGAAGGCTGAAGGCCTGACAGAGGCGGAAAGAGAGGAGCAGGCCGAGCTCCGCCGGGAGTATATCGCCGCTGTGCGCCAGAACCTGCGCGGTCAGCTGGACAATATCGACGTGGTAAACCCGGATGGATCCGTGGAGAATCTGGGCGAAAAGTATGGAAGAAAAGGTGCAAAAAGGATGCACTAACCGGAATCGGAAGAAAATGACGATGCGCTAAGAAGGATGTGTCAATCTCATTAGAAAACAGCACATGCTGTGCCTGACATTGTATTTACACAAAGACCGTGCAGTGACAGACTGGAGAGCTGTTGTAATTAAGGAGCATATAGAAGGAATTTTGCGTAAAATGGCAAAATTCCTGTTCTGCCCTGGCGGGATTTGGGAGGAAGAACTTTGGAAAAATCCGAGATACGTTCGATGGTTAAAAAGCTGCGTAAGGAAATGCCCGGGAGCGTACTTTTAGAGAAAAGCCAGATAATCTGCCGGAGGGCCATGGAACTCAGCGAATTTTCGGCTGCCGGTACAGTCCTGGCCTATATGGACTGCAAAGGCGAGGTGTCGACGAAGCCGCTGATCGAAGAAGCCTGGCGTCTCGGGAAAAAGGTCGCCGTTCCCAAAGTGGAAGGAGATGATATGTATTATTATTACATAGACTCCTTCGCGGATGTGGCGGACGGTTATTTTCATGTGCCGGAGCCTCTGGAGGGACAAAAGCAATGCCAGGCTGAGGCGGAGGACGCGGTTCTGATCGTACCGGGAGTCGGGTTTGATCAGAACCGCAACCGCTGCGGCTATGGGAAAGGGTTTTATGACCGCTATCTCGCGGCTCACAGGCGGCACTTTACGGTAGCTCTTGCATTTGATTTTCAGATTGTGGATGAGGTGCCGGTGCGACCGGAGGATATCCGCCCGCAGATGCTGATTACGGAGACACGCAGCTGGTCCAGATAGCATAGAGTATGTGAACTATTGGTACAGGCCGCGCTATGCTCAGATTCATGTTTTCGCAGCCATTGCTGTTGGTACTGGTCTGACTGGCAGGGAATCATTCCGATGCAAAAGCCTGCATGCAGAGCACCTCTAGAATCACTATTATACTATTCATATAAAATGAGGAAAATGCTATGATTTTAGATGAACGAATTCAGAAAATTCCTTATGGAGGCGATTACAACCCGGAGCAGTGGCCCGAGGAGGTCTGGGAGGAGGATATGCGCTTGCTTCATCTGGCCGGGATAGACATTGTCACATTGAATGTCTTTTCCTGGGCGGCTCTGCAGCCCTCTGAGAATGTCTATGATTTTGAAAAGCTGGATAAAATCATGGATCTGGTCGAAAAAAACGGTCTGAAGGTGTGCCTTGCCACTTCGACGGCTGCGCATCCGGCCTGGATGGCGAAACGCTATCCGGACATTTTGCGGGTGGAATATGACGGGACAAAGCGGAAATTCGGCAGCCGCCACAATTCCTGCCCGAACAGTCCGACCTATCAGAAATATTCCGTGCGGCTTGCCGGAAAGTTGGCCGAGAGATATGGAAAGCGGAAAAATATCGTGGCCTGGCATGTGTCTAACGAGTATATGGGCGAGTGTTTCTGCGAAAACTGTGAGAAGGCGTTCCGCGTCTGGCTGAAGGACCGGTATGGCACTCTTGATGAGCTGAACCGCGTCTGGAATACCGCGTTCTGGGGACATACGTTCTACGACTGGGACGAGGTCGTACTCCCGGATCTGCGCAGCGAGCACTTCTGGGGCGAACGTACAAATTTCCAGGGGATTTCCCTGGATTACCGTCGCTTCAACTCGGAAAGCATCCAGCGGTGCTTCGAGATGGAGGCGGCCGAGATTCGGAAGTTTGTGCCAGACGCAAAAATTACGACGAATTTTATGGGGACGTATAAGCCCATCGATTATAAAAAATGGGCGAAATCCATGGATTTCGTCTCCTGGGACAATTACCCGGAAAATAAAACTCCCTGGTCCTGGACGGCTCTGGTCCATGACCTGATGCGTTCCTTAAAGGGCGGGATGCCTTTTGCACTCATGGAGCAAACGCCGAGTGTTTCCAACTGGCTTTCGGCCTGCTCGTTAAAGCGTCCCGGCGTGATGCGGCTCTGGAGCTACCAGGCCGTCGCGCACGGAGCGGATACGGTGATGTTTTTCCAGATGCGCAGGAGCATCGGTGCGTGTGAAAAATTTCATGGCGCGGTTATCGACCACGTAGGTACGGAAAATACGCGTGTGTTCCGTGAGGTTGCGGCTCTCGGCGCGGAGCTGAACGAACTGGGCAGCCATACACTTGGCGGCAGATATCATTCGAAAATTGCAATTTATTTTGACTGGGAGATCTGGTGGGCGCTCGAATACTCCGCAGGTCCTAACGCAAGCTTTAAATATCCGGACGAGGTCTTCCTCTATTATCGCGCGCTTGCGGAACAGAATTATTCCGTGGATTTTGTCTGCGAGGAGGATGACCTGGACGGCTATGAGGTGCTGATCGCGCCGGCATTCTATATGACAAAGACCGGCTATGACGAAAAGATCCGCGCGTTTGTAAAGCGCGGCGGTACCTTTGTCACGACCTTCTTTTCCGGTATTGTGGACGAGCATGATCTTGTCATTACAGGGGGATATCCGGGACGTCTGCGCGATATCCTCGGCATCTGGGTAGAAGAAATCGACGCTCTGCCGCCGGAAGAGCATAACCAGATCTCTTACGAGGACATCGAGTATCCTGCCGGATTGCTCTGCGACATTCTCCATCCGGAGGGAGCCGAGGTCCTTTCTACCTATGAGACCGATTTTTACGCCGGATTTCCCGCTTTGACGGCCAACCATTTCGGCGAGGGCAAAGCCTATTATGTCGCAACCCGGCTTCCGGAGGAGTTTTATCATATCTTCCTGCGCGAACGGATGGAAGAAAAGGGGATCTCACCGGTTCTCGAAAGAGAAGCTGTCTCATTCCCTGGCGGCGCCGGATCACGCAGCTCGATAGAGGCGACCGAACGCTTTGCGGATGGGAAGAGCATTCTTTACGTGCTGAACCACGGCAGCGAGGAAGCAGAGATGATCATGCCATCGGACCGGAAAGATCTGCTGCATGACTGTGTTTTGAAAAAGGGAGAGCAGGTTCGTTTGGAATCAAAAGGCGTACTGATTCTGGAAAGTATCTGATATATAACATAGATAAAGCTTTCGAGCAGGATCAACAAATTTACGATTCAGCTGAAGCCATGGGATCCGATGGGGTCGTTGGCTTTGATTGATTATCAGGGGAGCGAGAAAGGGTTTCAGAGTACATGGAGTGGAAAGACCGGTTTTCTCCGTCCGCACTGCAGGCGGGAATGGAACTGTATGAGAAGGGAAATGTGAGCAATCTGCGCAAAAATGAGAGAGGATTTGAGGCGCAGGTTCATGACAAAAGGAATCTGCACGTGCGGATCGGCATCAGCCGGGGCCGCCTGGCTTCTCTGTACTGCGACTGTCCGGCTTCCCAGTCTTGGTGCCGCCATGTGGCAGCGGCTCTGTTTGCCGCTGATGCTTCCGATGAGGAAGAACGCCTGTTTTCGGTTCCTGATGAGAAACCGGCAGCGGACGTTTCAACGTATTTTCAGATGGATCGTATCAGGGATTCTGTAGAATTTTCCAGTGAAGAGATGGGCGAGGGCCGGCGTCTGATCCAGACCGGATCGCTTACCCTGTCCTCCATGGAAACGAGATATATTTCCACGCAGCGGCAGATGGTCGGTACGGCGACGGGAGATTTTAAAGCATCGAAGTACACGGCCAGGGTGCAGATGACATTTACAGAAGACAAAATCATCTCAAGCAGCTGCAGCTGTCCGGAATGCGTGAATAAGTATTATTTTGCTTTCCTGCAAAGCCGGAAAAAATGTCCCCATCTGGCAGGGCTGGTTCTTCTGACCTCGGAGTATCTGAAAAAACACGAGATCGGGGATGCTACCGACAAAGCCGGGGACAGCCTGATCCGGATGTACCAGGATGCCCGCGCGGCGGCCTGGATGGAAGCACAAGAGGCTCAGCCGAATACCCTGGAGCTGATCCCCCGCGTGCAGCGCACCGTGAAGGATTATGTGGTTGATTTTCGCATCAGTGTGCGCGGCGGCCGCAGCTTTGTGATTAAAAATCTTTCAGCATTTGCGAATCTGGTCCGGGAGGGCAAAAATGCGCTCTACGGTTCTTCGACGGTTCTGAATCATAATATTCGCAGCTTTACGCCCCAGGCGCAGCGCTATGTCCTCTATATCAGTGAGACTGTCTGTGAAGAAAGGGAGTTTGAGCGGCGCAAAAACACCAGCCTTCGCCCCGGAGATCCGATGAATTTTGAATTCGGAGGGCAGATCATGCTTTCGGGGAAAAGAATGGATGATTTTTATGATCTGGCAGTAAATAGCGGGCTGGAATATGAAGAAAAGAACGGCGAAACGAAAAAGAAACGCATGCTTTCCTGCCGGGAGGGCCATCCTGCAATTACAATGAAGATCCATCCATACAGGGACGCCAATGAGGTTTTTTCGGGAGTCGATGTCTCTGCGGAGCTGCCGGATCTGATCTATGGAATGAATGCGCTCTATTACATTGATGAGACGCATCTGAACCGGATCGAGGCAGACTTTGCCGGACATCTGCGGCCGCTGTTTTCGCAGAGCAAAGGCCCGAATGTCGATTTCCGGGTCGGCCGTCTGCAGCTTCCGGCCTTTTACTATACGGTGCTTCCCGGACTGCGGGAATATCTGACTGTCGATTCTCCCGAAGAAGAGGAGATTCAGCAGCATTTGCTGCCTGAGGTACAGTTTGTATTTGGCCTGGATGCGGAGGATGATTTTCTTACCTGTCGGGCAAAGGCGATTTATGGGCAATGCGACTATTCCCTGATGGAATCGCTGACAGACAGCTCCGAGAATAATAGCGAGAGCTTTCGGGACAGATATCAGAATGGCTACCGGGATGAGTTCCGGGAGTCCGAAGCTTTCCAGGTGGTGACACACTATTTTCCGGATCCGGATCTGACGCAGGATGAATTCCGCTGTGAGCGGGGCGGCGACGCGATGTATCTCGTGCTGAGCGAGGGCGTGAACGCACTGATGAAATATGGAGAGGTGCAGACGACCGAACGTTTCCGCCGCCTGCGTGTGATTCAGAAAGTGAATTTCGATATCGGAATCTCTATTAAGAGCGGCCTGCTTTCGCTGAACATCTCTTCTGAGGAGCTTTCGATGGAGGAACTGCTTGACGCTCTTTCGAGCTACCGCAGAAAAAAGACCTTCCACCGCCTCAAAAACGGCGACTTTCTTGCGCTGAACGAGGAAACCTACGGAATGGTCTATGAGATGCTGACTATGCTGCAGGTTTCCCCAAAAGAGTTTGTCGCCGGCAAGATGCAGATTCCGGCTTACCGCGCCCTCTATCTGGACAAAATGCTGGAGGAGTACAGCGGGGTATACGCGCAGAGGGACGAACACTTCCAGAAGCTCATCCGGAATTTTGACGCTCTGCGGGAAGAGGAGTACCCGATTCCCCAGTCATTGGAGGGAGTCTTGCGGGGATATCAGAAAAAAGGATTCCAGTGGCTGCGGATACTTCGGGCTGGCCATTTCGGCGGGATTCTGGCGGACGATATGGGGCTTGGAAAAACATTGCAGGTGATTGCCATGCTGCTTTCACTGAAGGAGGAAGGAAATGCCGCTCATTCGGAAATGACTCCTTCGATCATTATCACACCGGCCTCCCTCATCTACAACTGGGGGGAGGAGTTTGCCCGCTATGCGCCGTCACTTTCTGTCTGCATTGTGAGCGGTTCTGTGGAGGAGCGTCACAGGGCTGTTTCGTCACTCCGTTCCCCTGACAGGACCTGGGATGTGCTGATTACCTCCTACGACCTGCTGAAGCGCGACATAGATGTTTATGAAGGCATTTCCTTTGACTGCGAAGTGATTGATGAGGCACAGTATATCAAAAATCACCAGACGGCCGCCGCCAAATCGGTCAAGCTGATTACTGCCGGGACGCGTTTCGCCCTGACTGGCACGCCGATTGAGAATCGTTTAAGCGAGCTCTGGAGCATTTTTGATTATCTCATGCCTGGATTTTTATATCGCTACGAGGAATTTCGGACAAACTTTGAGGTGGAGATTATGGCGCATCCGAATGAAGAGGCTTCCGTGAAGCTGAAGCGCCTGGTGTCGCCTTTTATTCTCAGACGCTTAAAGCAGGATGTCCTCACAGATCTGCCTGATAAAATAGAGGAAGTCCGGTTTATGAGGCTGGGGGAGGAGCAGCAGAAGCTTTATGATGCGCAGGTGGTGCATATGAGACAGATGCTTTCGCGGCAGAAGCCATCCGAATTTCGGAAAAACCGGCTGCTGATTTTCCGGGAAATTACCAGGCTGCGGCAGATTTGCTGCGATCCGTCGCTTTGCTTTGAGGGGTATCGGGGAGGCTCCGCGAAGCTCGAGGCCTGCCTGGACCTGGTGACGAGCGCTATCGAGGGCGGTCACCGGCTTTTGCTGTTTTCCCAGTTTACCTCGATGCTGTCTCTGATCAGAGAGGCTTTTGAAGAACACGGCATCAGCTATTACGAGATTACAGGCGACACCCCCAAGGAAAAACGGATATCTCTGGTCAGAGAGTTCAACCAAAACGATGTGCAGGTATTTCTGATTTCCCTCAAGGCTGGCGGCACAGGGCTGAACCTGACCGGAGCGGATGTCGTCGTCCACTACGATCCCTGGTGGAACCTGGCCGTCCAGAATCAGGCGACCGACCGGGCACACCGCATCGGACAGGAGAAAATTGTGACCGTTTACCGCCTGATCGCAAAAGGCACCATAGAGGAAAAAATCCTGAAGCTTCAAGAAAACAAGCAGAATCTGGCTGACCAGATTATCAGCGGTGAGATGAGCAGTCTCTCGAACATGACGCAGGAGGAGCTGCTTGAGCTGCTAGGATGATATGCCTGACAGGATGGGCTGCTTGTGCATTCAAAACCGTTCAGTCAGTGACAGGCCGAAGTCAGCGACAGACCGAATAGCTTGATCTTTTGATAATTAAAATGAAATCCGGTAACTATTCAGGACAGTTTTTCGCACTTGCTGCGATGGTATTAAACAGTTACGAAGCAGGACGAACAACGGGGGTACTTGACAGTGCGTGTGTGGAAAAAAATCTGGGGAAAAATTAATCAGGAATCACGCTTCGACAACGAACCACAGCGTTCGGTTGTTTTGATGCGCTGTATTTATCTGATTCTGCTATTGTACTATTCGATTTTCTTTATTTTCATGGGTGCTGTGAGCGTGGCGGACGGGAAACCGTTCCGCTTTTCCTGGATCGCGGTGATTTCTGCGGTTTTGACGGTTCTGCTTTTCCATCTGACTTATCACCAGCGGATCCGCAGGAATCTCATCCTTTACGTAATAATGGAGCTTGCATGGCTGACCGGATTTATCTATATCTTTGGCTGGAGCTGCGGCGCACAGCAGATCATGTTTGTACTTCTGGTGCTGGTCTATTTTTTCTTTTACGACGCACTGCCGCAGAAGGCTGCTTTTACGGTTGGTCTTTTCCTGTTCCGATTTACACTTTTTTACTACACGCTGAACCATGACCCTTATTCTGCGTTGGAGGGAAATCTCTCTCTGATTCTGCAGGTGTGGAGTTCCATGTCCTTTTTCACACTGATGGGAGTCATCTGCGGATTCTTCAGCTCCAATATTGAAACTGCGGACAAGACTCTGGTCCTTTACAACCAGCAGCTGCAGAAAATGGCATCGGCAGATCCTCTTACCGGGATCTGGAACCGCCGAAGCATGCTCACCTTCCTTCATGGGCAGATGGAGCAGAACCCGGACCGTACCTTTTCTGTCGGCATGGGCGATATTGATCTGTTCAAGCGTGTCAACGACAATCACGGCCATGACTGCGGCGACGCAGTCCTGAAATGGCTGACCGGGAGTCTGCAGAGCAGGCTGGAAGGAGTCGGGCAGATCTGCCGATGGGGCGGCGAGGAATTTCTGGTCTATTTCCCGGATAAAAACGGAGATGAAGCCACGAGCTTTCTGCTGGACTTTATCATGGAGCTCTCCCGGACACCGTTTCAGTGGAACGGCAAAGATATTCCCATTACCATGACATTCGGAGTGGAAGAATATGATTTTCGCGAAGACCTTGATACTCTGATCAAGCAGGCCGATGAAAAACTCTACATTGGCAAAGAAGGCGGACGCAACCAGGTCGTGTTCTGAAGATAAGAAGAGGGAGATAAATGGGGAAAAGGCTGAACCGCGTTTTTCAAAATTTTATATGGTATCTGTTTTTTGCGCTGATTGTCTGGAATTTGGCTCTTGTATTATTTTTTGCCAGCGAGCTTTCGTATTCATGCAAAAAAAGCTTTGCACTTCCAAACCTGCTGTTCCTGATAATTGGCATTGCTTTATTTTCAGCTGCCGTCAAAATCACTGGCTTTCTTCAATCGAAGCTCTATGGGCGAAACGTTCGTTCTTACGGTTTGGGCTGTCTGGCCCGCGGCCTTACAGGCATGCGGCGTCTGTACCGGGAAGGAACCGTGATAAAGCTTGCTGTTCTGGTATTCTTTTTCTTGCAGGTATATGTAATCTACAATTATTATTTTTATACTGGCTGGGATGTCGGTAATATTCTTATTCCAGCAGTGCAGCAGGCTGCGCAGGGAGGCGACATGTCTTCCTTTAGCACTTATTTTTCCCACAACCCCAATAATCTGTTCCTTGTTTTTCTGTTTTCCGTAATACGAAAAATTGATTTGAAAATTGGAATCCTTGACGTTGAGACCGGGCTGATGGGCCTGATTATTTTCCAGTGTCTGCTTTGCTCAATTGCTTCTTACCTGACGTATCGATGCGCGGAAATTTTAACTCATAGCAGGACAATTTCCATGGGCGTCTGGGTGTTGTTTATTGGACTTGTCGGCGTTTCGCCCTGGATTTCGATTCCCTATTCGGATGGGACCGGGCTGGTGTTTCCGGTTACTATCCTGTATCTCTATCTGCAGATTAAAAAGAACGGAAAAAGGTTTCTCTGGTTTTTTGTCGGAGCTCTCACTATAATTGGTTATCGGATTAAGCCCCAGATTTTGATTATAGTTCTTGCAATTATAATTTACGAAATAATACAACTGCTCAGTGGATATAAGGCGTTTTCAAAACAGATTTTTAAAGGGATATTGAAGAGTATCTGCTGCTTCACGGCTGCTGCTGTATTGACATATGTACTTAGCGGCATGGCTGTTCGCTCGCTGGGGATAGAGACGGATGATGAGCAGGCAATGGGAATGGCACATTATCTGATGATGGGATTGAATGAAAAATCAAACGGAATATGGAACGAGGAGGATGTTTTGTATTCGCAGAGCTACGAAACGGTCAGTGAGCGTACACAGGCAGATTTAGAATTAGCCGCAGAGAGAGTGGAATCCATGGGCATATCTGGTATGCTCCTGCATCTGGCGAAGAAAAGCCTTACGAATTTTGCAGATGGTACCTTTGCGTGGACGAATGAGGGAGCCTTCTTTACTGCGGTTTATGCGGATAAAAACACCTGGATATCGCCTCATTTAAAGGCCTGCTATTATCCGGAGGGTATTTATTATAGTTTGTGGCAGGGGTTTGCTCAAACCGTCTGGATGTTTGTATTATTCGGACTTTTGGGGCTGATTCTTATGCGAATACGCAGGAAAGAAACGGGCGCGCTTACGGTACCCGTGCTTGCTGTTCTCGGGCTGATTTTATTCGAGCTTTTATTTGAAGCGCGAGCCAGATATTTGTTTACTTATGTACCCGTGTTTGTTCTTCTTTCTGCGATTGGCTGGCGTGAGATATTTGCCGTACTTTCCCGCGGCTTTTCAAACATCAAATTCCCCCTTGACAGATAGCAGTTTAAAGGATAATATAATGAAACAAAAGGCCGCTTCTTTCAGCGTGCAGCGTGACTGCCGTCTGGGATGCGGCTCCCCGGGGTAGTAAAGGTTTCGACGGGGGCGATGAATCTGGAGAAGCTATCCGCAGGTGATGCGTCAAATCACAAATTAAAATTAAACGCTGAAGATAATTTAGCATACGCTGCCTGACGGCAGCTGTCTGACACAGAGCACCTGCACTTTGTGATCAGGCATCGACTTTGCAGGAAACGACATATGTTAAGCTTTGCGCATATGGGCGTATCATGAAGCTACTAAAAGCAGGAGACTGTCAGCTGCCGCCTGCCGGAGGGAATGTCAAAAAACTGACTATGATAGTAGAAGTACAGTGGATTTACCTTCGGACACGGGTTCGATTCCCGTCTGCTCCATTTCAAGCGGTGCCTGGTTTGAGGCGCCGCTTTTGCAAAGCCCGACCGGGCGAAGATTGGATTCCAGCGGCTTTGTCTGATTTCCCCTGGTTTCGATGAAACCGGGGTTTATGTTGTATACAGCCGCGAAAGGGAATCAATGGCTTTGCCATTCGCGGTTGACACAGGCGGGCAAAGCTTCTTTCGGTTATTTCTGGCGGATTTACCCCCCGGCTGTATTTCCCCCATATTGTGGTAGAATCTATATGTTTCGGCTGTAGATGAGTTTTATTTATGTAAATCACGTGGATAAAGGAGGAATATCATGGCAGAAAGACCGGTTTATATGGTAAAGATAAGGAAACCTTTTTATGAAATAGCAAATATGGAGTTTACATGGAACGGAGGGTTTGCGGCAAGTCAGAAACAGAAAAATATCAAGGCACTGCATGCTGAATTTTCGAAGACATTTCCCGGGAAAAAGGTGCTGGAGATCTCCAGTAAATCCATGCAGGAAGGCGGGACGGCACTGAGTGCGTTTTTTCTTCAGAAAATGGTACCCCATCTGGGCAGGAGTGTTCCAGTTGAATGTGCTTACCAGGCTGGGAAGGTGTTTAAAAACGGCGGTCCTTTCCTGGATCTGTTGGATATGCAGCCGCGCGATGCAAGGAGGGATCCGCGGCTGAAGACAAACGGCCCGCTGATTCACTTTACCTTTGAGGGAGAGATTTTTCCGTTGGTTCCTGTGTCCATTTTTTACGATTACCTGTATCTCAATGCCCTTCTGGAACACGAGGATCTGGCAAAGCTTGTGCTGCAATATGACGGTTTTACTGATATTGAGTTCAATCCAAACGCTGGGAAGAGTACGCAGGCTAAATCAGCGGCGGTGTTTGTGTCACTTTCCAGGATGGGAGTGGTCGACCAGGTACGGAGTCTGGATTCGTTCCTGGCACTCTATAAAAAGATATCCGTTCCAGTACCCGATCCCGCCCCAAAACCCATTCGGGAACCTGATTCCGATCCTGGTCTGAACCCCATTCGAGAACTCGATCCCGATCCGAACCTCATTCCAGAACCTGATCCAGAACCTGTTCCATTGGAAAAGCATAAGGAAATACAGGCTGGCTTTCATGTGAAACATAAGGCGTTTGACGAAGGGATTGTCAGAAAGGTGGACCATTCGTCTCTGACAATTGAGTTTCCGACTGTTGGAGAAAAAATCCTTGGGAAGAAGTGGTGCCTGGCAAATTGTGAGATTACGGAGGGCTGACCGCAGCTTGTTTTCTGTCCGAAGCTACTACACAAAAAATACATATTTTACAGAGCATACCTTCACACGATCGTCATAATTCAATGTTACTTTTGAAAAAGAACTGTATTTGGCTTATAAACAGACATTTATCGGTCTGCATAACGAACAAGGAGAAGGGAGAAAACTTATGGAACGCCTGAAAATACTGGTAGTGGATGATGAGAGCAGGATGCGCAAGCTGGTGCGCGACTTTCTGGTGAAAAAAGAGTTTGACGTTGTGGAAGCGGAAGACGGGGCACAGGCGATTGATGTCTTTTTTGATCAGAAAGATATTGCGCTGGTAATTCTGGACGTGATGATGCCGAAAATGGACGGCTGGCAGGTCTGCAGGGAGATCCGCGCTTATTCGAATGTGCCGATTATTATGCTGACGGCCAAAGGCGATGAGCGCGATGAGCTTCTTGGATTTGAGCTGGGGGTGGACGAGTACATTTCCAAGCCCTTTTCTCCTAAAATCCTGGTTGCCCGGGTAGAGGCGATCCTGCGCAGGACTACCGGAATCTCAGCGGATGATATTCTTCGCGCCGGTGCGATTGAAATCAACAAGGCTGCTCACGAGGTTACGATCGACGGCAAGAGCGTCGAGCTTTCCTTTAAGGAATTTGAACTGCTCACTTATTTTGTGGAGAATCAGGGGATCGCCCTTTCCAGAGAGAAAATCCTCAACAGCGTTTGGAATTATGATTATTTCGGGGATGCGAGGACCATTGATACCCATGTGAAAAAGCTGCGCAGCAAGCTTGGGGAACGCGGCGACTATATCCGTACCATCTGGGGAATGGGATACAAGTTTGAAGTAGAATAGACGCAACTATTCAGGACAGTACCTCGCACTTGCTGCGAGATACGTTTGATAGATTTAGTACGAGCAGACTATCGCGAGCCGCAGCGTGGGGATTCCGGGGTAAAGACAAATGAAGCATTCATTAAGAAAACAGCTGACCGTTATATTCGGAGCCTTGATGGCGGCCATGTTCCTGGCGAATTATCTTATTAATTCTTTTTTCCTGGAGAGCTTTTACTATACAAAGAAGCAGCAGGTGCTGGTCGATGCCTACCGGATTCTGAACGAAAGCCTGGATTCTGTCGGGAAGCTTGATGAGGAGGGGCAGACAGAGTTGAGCGAGCTCTGTAATGAAAACGGACTCTCTTACCTGGTGACAGACACGAGCTATAATGAAATCCTCGGCTCAGAGTCTAATTTTTACGCGAGTATTATGAAAGGGCGCCTGAATGGGTATGGCCTGGGCTTCGACACAGATGATGTCACTGTGCTGGAGACGAACGAAAGCTACACGATCCAGAAAAAATATGACAACGAAATCGGCCTGAACTATCTGGAAATGTGGGGTGTCCTGGATCAGGGATACTATTTTATCATGCGTATTAATATAGAAAGTATCCGTGACAGTGTGCGCATTTCCAACGAATTTATCAAGTACATCTGCATGATCGGTGTTGTGATTACCGCCGTGATTGTCTGGTTTGTGACAAAGCGAGTCACACAGCCTCTGGGCGAGCTGACCGAGCTTTCCAAGCGCATGGCGGATCTGGATTTTAACGCCAAGTATACCAGCAGAGGCACGGATGAGATCGGAATGCTTGGCCGTCATTTTAACGAGATGTCGGAAAAACTGGAGCAGGCATACGCCCAGCTGATGACGGCGAATAATGAGCTGCAGCGGGACATTGAGAAAAAAGAGCAGATCGACAGCATGCGGATCGAATTTCTCTCAAATGTCTCCCATGAGCTGAAGACTCCCATCGCGCTGATCCAGGGTTATGCGGAAGGCCTTATGGAATGCGTCAATGATGACGAGGAGAGCCGGGAATTTTACTGTGAAGTGATTATGGATGAAGCGTCCAAAATGAACACGCTGGTTCAGAAGCTTCTGACGCTGAACCAGCTGGAGTTTGGCAATGACGAGGTTTCGATGGAGCGGTTTGACCTCTCCCTCCTTTTGCGGAATAAGATTCAGGCTGTGACCATCCTCGCGCAACAAAAGAACGCAGTCATTTCTTATTACGGAGAAGAGTCCATTTTTGCCTGGGGCGATGAGTTTAAGGTAGAAGAGGTGATCACAAACTACCTGAGCAATGCGCTGAACCATGTGAGCGGCGAGGGAAGGATTGAAGTCACCGCCACACTTCATGGCGGGACAGATCAGGCGGAGCCGCATGTTCGCGTGACTGTATTTAATACCGGCCAGCCGATCCCGGAAGCGGACATTGGACAGATCTGGGATAAATTTTACAAGGTGGACAAGGCGAGGACACGCGCCTATGGCGGCAGCGGCGTCGGACTCTCCATTGTGAAAGCGATCATGGAGTCCTTCCATCAGAGCTATGGAGTGGAAAACCGGGAAAACGGGGTTGCCTTCTGGTTTGAACTGCGCTGTGACAGCCATGTTCCTTCCTTTTCAGACACAGATCCGGAAGCACAGCTGCCGGAGCCGGCAGATGCAGATCCGGACGGCATCTGCGATGGCGAGTGGAGATGTGAATAGAATCATTGCAAAGTCAGAGAAATTTCTGGAGAAGAGAAAAATGAGTATAGCCGCAGTGGTTGGCGGCGGCGCGGCCGGCATGATGGCGGCCATAACCGCCGCGCGAAATGGACATACTGTCTATTTATATGAAAAAAATGAAAAGCTGGGGAAAAAGCTTTTTATCACCGGCAAAGGCCGGTGCAATCTGACAAACAACAGCTCTGTAGAGGAACTTTTGGAGGCGGTATGCGAAAACCGCAGGTTCCTCTACAGTGCTTTTTATGGTTTTGACAGTCAGAGTACGATCCGCTTATTTGAGGAGGAAGGATTGCCCACTAAGACAGAGCGCGGACAGAGAGTATTTCCCCAGTCCGACCATTCTTCCGATGTGATCGCAGTCCTTGCCCGTCTTTTAAAGAGATATGGTGTAAAGATCTGTCTGAATCAGGAAGTGAAAAGCATTCTTACCGACATGGAAGCTGACGGGAAGCCCTGTATCCGCGGGCTTCGGCTTTTATCGGGACGTGAGGTAAGCGCGGACGCCGTGGTGATCGCGACAGGGGGGCTTTCCTATCCCTCTACAGGCTCCACCGGGGACGGCTACCGTTTCGCGGCCCAGACGGGGCATCAGATCATCCAATGCTCCCCATCGTTAGTGCCGATCGAGACAAAAGAGGACTGGGCTCCCCGCATGCAGGGACTCTCCCTGCGCAATGTCGAAGTCTCCGTATATGACGGAAAGAAAGAACTCTACCGAGATTTTGGAGAGATGATGTTCACGCATTTTGGCGTAACCGGGCCGTTGATCCTGAGTGCCAGCTGCGTAATCCAGAAGCGCCTCCTGCAGCACCCGCTGACATTGAATATCGACCTGAAGCCTGCCCTCGACAGAGAACAGCTGGACCGAAGGATCCTGCGGGAATTCCAGGCTGCGCAGAACAAACAGTTTAAAACCGTACTGGGGACTCTTTTTCCTGCCAAAATGATCCCGGTTATAGCAGAACGAGCTGACATTCCCTGCGAGCGTCCCATCCACGAGATCACGCGTGCGGAACGCGAAAGACTGCTTCAAATTACAAAATGTTTTTCATTGACATTGACCCGCCTCAGAGATTATAATGAGGCAATCATCACGCGGGGAGGCGTCAGCGTGAAGGATGTCAATCCTTCGACCATGGAATCCAAAAAGGTAAAGGGCCTCTATTTCGCGGGAGAAGTGCTGGATGTAGACGCATTGACCGGAGGATATAATCTGCAGATTGCCTGGTCTACCGGCCACGCTGCCGGCGCATCCGTCTAACGCGAAGCGTTCTTCCAATGACGGATGCAACCTGCCGCCGAACGAAGTGAGGGTGCTGGACATCCAGTGGATGTCCGTTTAGCACCGACCGAAGCGAAGCGGAGAGCGTTTCCTCAGCGCGTCCGTCTAACGCGAAGCGGAGATTGCCTCCGAGCGCAGCGAAGTGGCACTACTCGACACATCCGTTTGACGCGAATCTTATCCCCCATGGAGGAACTATATGAGCTTTAACATAGCCATTGACGGGCCTGCGGGCGCAGGCAAAAGTACGGTCGCGAGACTCGCGGCAGAGAAGCTTCATTTTATTTATGTTGATACTGGTGCCATGTACCGGGCAATCGCACTGGGACTGCTCCGCGGCAGCACAGATATCGAAGATGCGTCAGCTCTGGCAGACGCACTTGGGAAAATGGAAGTCTCCATTTGCCATGTAGACGGTACCCAGCACGTCTACCTGAACGGAGAGGACGTCTCCGGGCTGATTCGCACAGAGCAGGTAAGCGACATGACCAGCCGCTCCTCCGCAAAACCGGAAGTACGCAAAAAACTGACCAGCCTGCAGAGAAATCTTGCAGCCAGAGAAAACGTGCTGATGGACGGAAGAGACATCGGGACTATGATCCTGCCGGACGCAGATCTGAAAATATTTCTGACTGCCAGCGTCGCCACCCGTGCCGAGCGCCGCTTTTTGGAACTAACCGAAAAAGGCGAGCCCTGCAGTCTCGAAGAAATCGCCGCCGACATCGCCGAGCGCGACTATCGCGACGAACATCGCGAAATCGCCCCCCTGCGCCAGGCCCAGGACGCCATCCCCCTCGACACCTCCGACATGACCATCGAAGAAGTCGTTGAGGCCATCCTGACCCTCGCCAGAGAGCACATGTAAAAAGCTGTTTTATAAGCGAGAGCGTGTCCGAAGGGGAACCCCCAGGCCGCTCGCCGTCCGGGAGACATATAAATGGAAGTAATCACCGCAAAAACCGCCGGCTTCTGCTTCGGAGTCCGGCGTGCAGTAGAAGAGGTATATCGGCAGATTAAAGAAGGAAAAAAGCCGATTTATACATACGGCCCGATCATTCACAATGAAGAAGTTATCCGCGAACTCGAGGAAAAGGGCGTGCGCATCCTGAACAGCGAGGAAGAACTTTCCGCCGTCCGGGAAGGTACCGTCATCATCCGTTCGCACGGAGTATCAAGGCATATTTATGAACGGCTCCAACAGACTGGCCTTCATGTGGTAGACGCGACCTGCCCGTTTGTCAAAAAGATTCATCGGATTGTAGGAGAAAAGAGCAGCCAGGGAAAGGCGATTGTAGTCATCGGAAACGACGGACACCCTGAAGTAGAAGGAATCAAAGGCTGGTGCCAGGGACCTGTGACCGTGATCGGCTCAGAAGAAGAGGCACTTGCCTTTCGGCCGGATCCCGATATTCCCCTGGCGATCGTTTCGCAGACGACATTTAATTACAAGAAATTTGATAAATTAGTTGAAATTATTTTAAAAATGCGTTATGATACTGTAGATGTCATGTGTACGATATGCAGCGCGACTGAGGAACGCCAGTCGGAAGCCCGCGAGATAGCTGCCCGGGCAGACTGCATGATCGTGATAGGAGGCACCCACAGCTCGAATACTCGTAAACTATTCGAGATATGCAAGACAGAATGTGCAAATACTTACTATATACAAACACTGAAAGATTTGGATATTCGGCTATTGCCATCCATGGGCTGCGTAGGCATTACAGCAGGGGCGTCGACCCCAAATAAATTGATTGAGGAGGTATCAAAACATGTCAGAAATGAGTTTTGATCAAATGCTGGATGAGTCATTTAAAACAATTCATAATGGAGAGGTAGTCGAAGGGATTGTGATTGACGTTAAGGAAGACGAGATCATTCTTAACATTGGATATAAAGCCGACGGAATCATCACCCGCAGCGAATATACAAACGACTCGAGCGCAGACCTTCGCGAACTTGTCCATGTAAATGACAAGATGGAAGCAAAGGTTCTTAAGGTGAATGACGGAGACGGACAGGTTGTACTTACTTACAAGCGTCTCGCGGCAGAGAAGGGCAACAAGAGACTGGAGGAAGCGTTCGAGTCACAGGAGGTACTGACTGCTCCGGTTGTGCAGGTTATGACTGGTGGCCTGAGTGTAGTCGTTGAGGGTACTCGTGTATTTATTCCTGCGAGCCTCGTTTCCGATACTTATGAGAAAAATCTGGAAAAATACAACGGCCAGGAGATCGAATTTGTAGTTACAGAGTTCAATCCGCGCAGAAGACGCATCATCGGCGACCGCAAGCAGATCCTGGTAGCGCGGAAGGCGCAGATGCAGAAGGAGCTCTTCGAGCGTATCCAGCCGGGCGATGTTGTAGAAGGCGTTGTGAAAAATGTGACAGACTTCGGCGCATTTGTAGATCTGGGTGGCGCAGACGGACTGCTTCACATCTCCGAGATGTCCTGGGGTCATGTTGAAAATCCGAAGAAGGTCTTCAAGGTAGGACAGAAGCTGACCGTCCTGATCAAGGATATTAATGGCAGCAAGATCGCTCTGAGCCTGAAGTTTGCGGATCAGAATCCGTGGCTTACCGCGGGTGAAAAGTATGCAAAGGATATGATCGTAGAAGGCAGAGTTGCCAGAATGACTGATTTTGGCGCCTTTATCGAGCTGGAGCCGGGCATTGACGCTCTGCTGCATGTATCACAGATCTCACGCAATCATGTAGACAAGCCGTCTGATATTCTCAGCGTTGGACAGATTATTCAGGCCAAGGTTGTGGACTTTAACGGTGAGGATCACAAGATCAGCCTGAGCATGAAGGCGATTGAGAATCGTATGCCGGTACAGGAAGCTGAGCCTGAGGAAGAGCCTGCGGCAGAAGCTGATACTTATCCAGAGGAAGCAGAGACCGGGGACGGAGCTCCTGAAGAAGAATAATTTTAAATTTCTCTTAGTCGGGCAGGGTGTTTTTTCCTTGCCCGATTTTTTATGCACAGGGGCGCGTAAGGAAATTAGCAGCTTACGCTGCATGTACCCCGCAGCCATCCTTAATGCATACCGCGGCGTATGTTCCGGCTTGCAAAGCAAATCAAGGATTCTGGCTGCGAAAGGGAATTAAAAGATGCCGGACAGTAACGCTTTGGCGTATGTAGCCAGATTTTCTCTCTGAGTGAGCAATTCTTTTTTATACGCAAAATAATGATCCTTCGAGCCATAACTGTCTCTCATCATCGGGCCAAAAGAAGAAAGCTGCGGACAATTATGCGGAAGCGGGAGAAATGTTCCTTCCGTCGCTGCAAAACAATTTTCAGGTCTTGCAGGTATCCGATATTCTTTTGCGACGTAAACTGCAACGCTTTTGTGCATGACTAGGTTTTCCAGCGGCAGATAATAATAATTTTTATAATCAGGGAAATAATGACGAAGAGTCCCGTGATAAAATGGAACACGAAGCTCGCCCTGGGATCCATCCAGCCGCAGACAAATTTGTCCAGAGCTATCCGTACTATCCGTACTTCCTGAATTTTTGTCGGGCAATGAGACAGGCGGGGCTGTCTGCGCCATGGTTTGACAACAGTAGGAAGCATAAAGAGTCAGGCCATCCGGTGACGACGGCAGCGGTAGAATGACAGTAAAACGCAGCAGAAGAGCCGAATGATCTTCAGCTTCCTCCCCGATGACTTCCGGCTGTATTTTTCCTTCAAAAAGTATGAGATACCCTTCCAGCAGAGAAATCCGCAGCATACCGATCAGATCATCATGATTATGCCCGAGCAGGAGCCGCTCTGACTCTGTGCTTTTCGAAACTGTGTAATCCCAGAAAAGGGAGACAACCTCCGCTCCGTCCATCTGATCAGTGCGAACCCATCTGGCCTGCTTTTCCAGATAGCTTTGATTCATGTGCATAAGTCCCAGCTTTTTTTTCAGCGGCCGGAACCACTGGTAAAGATCAACGGAGATGAGGTGACTAAGGTCCGCCGGGAGCTGGTTTGCCGCAGCTCTTTTTTTCAGAAAGGGAATATCAAATGTATTGCCATTAAAATGGATCAGAATCCGTTTTTTCCTGGACATCTCTAAAAAGGCTTCAAGCAGCAGCTTTTCCTCCTGAACCATACGAATACAAAACTGGTGCAGAATCCACTTGTCGTTATCAAAGCTTATGCAGCCGATCAGAAAGATAAATGCCGTACTGGCTGAAAGGCCGGTAGTTTCAATATCAAAAAACAGACAGTCCCGCAGACTGTACGCGGGTCGATCGGATTCTTTGGCGGTTGAAGAACAGCCTGTAGAAG
This sequence comes from Lachnospiraceae bacterium, assembly GCA_021201665.1. Taxonomy (GTDB): domain Bacteria; phylum Bacillota; class Clostridia; order Lachnospirales; family Lachnospiraceae; genus Choladousia. The sequence continues at coordinate 42,056 of JAJQEO010000029.1, forward strand.
ATTCGCTTTTCGTTAGATCGTTCATCATTGATTCGCCCATCACTGATAAGTCGTCCCTCGCTGACAAGTCGTCCTTCGCTGACAAGCCATCCCACACTGATTCGTTTTTTGCAGATTTTGCCAGATACTCCGCCAGCAGCATTCCCATAGACCTGCTCTCAATGAGTTCTCGTTCTTCACAGGAGAGCTCCTGAATTTCATGAATCATTTCGTTCCCTTCCTCAAAATTCCATTCGCGCCCCTGCGCAGCACTCGCCCAAAATGCGAAGCATTTTCTCAAATGCGAGTGCGACCTGCCGCCGAGCCGCAGGCGAGGGGGCATATCCCGGCACTCGCTCAAAATGCGAAGCATTTTCTCAGATGCGAGTGCGACCTGCCGCCGAGCCGCAGGCGAGGGGGCATATCCCGGCACTCG
>JAJQEO010000076.1:0-12657 GCA_021201665.1 Lachnospiraceae bacterium
CCCGTACGGTTCGGGAAGGAGTTGGCTCCTAGCGGGGCCAGCTTACTTCATGGCGGGGAAATGCTTACAACCAGCGGGGAGAAGACTAGCTGGTCGATTATCTGAATTACTTTCATCTAAAGAAAGGCTACATGCTGAGCTTCTGCTTTAATAAGAATAAAAAGGTCGGTATAAACGAAATCGCTTTGGGCGATAAGATACTGGTAGAAGCAGTCGTTTAAATGAGATTTAAATGAGATGTACGAAAATGTATAAAAAGCTCTGTGCTAAAAAGCGCGGGGCTTTTTTTATGCGCAGGGTGGGCAAGGAGTTTTGCGGCTAAAGCCGCACCCGGCCCGCGCAGGCTATGTTCCGATTTGCGAAGCAAATCGAGAACTCTGGATAGGGGAGAAGAACGTTCCCCTATCCGATCGCAGGACTGCGAGAGGATTTTTCCGGCTGTCTCCCTGCTCGATTAAAAAAACGACACCTCCATAAAAAATAAACCACTTTTTTTCTCCTCCGGAATTTTTATAATGAACACAGCTTTGAAACAGAAGTAAAAAAATTTAAAGGAGGAATATGAAATGAAAGCTAGAAAACTGATGGCACTGGCGCTTGCGGGCGCGATGACGGTATCCATGGCTTCGGTTGGCATCACCGCGTCTGCGGAAGGGTATGAGGGCGAGAGCCTGGTGGTCTGGACACTGGCGAATGACCTGATTGACTTTGGCGACAAATTTGCGGAGACGTACGGCGTAGATGTTGAGGTTGTCGTGATTGAGCCGGCAAACTATCCGACCAAGGTACAGACCGCTCTGCTTGCCGGAGAGAGCGAGCCGGACATCATCGTGGCTGAGCCGCAGATGCTGGAGAGCTTCTATGAGGCGGGGTTCTTCGCGGATCTGGACCAGTTTGGCGCACAGGATTACGCAGATGAGATTGTAGACTATGTATGGCAGGCAGGCCAGAGTTCGGACGGCGTACAGAGAGCGATCTCCTATCAGATCACACCGGCCGGTATGTATTATCGCCGCGATATCGCTCTGGAAGTGTTCGGGACGGACGATCCGGATGAGATTGCTGAACTGTTCGCAGATTATGACACCATCCTTGAGACCGCACAGACGCTGAAGGACGCGGGCTACCGCATTTTTGCTTCTGACGCTGAGATGAATTATTTCTCAGGCGATGAGGCGTGGGTTGTGGACGGCACTCTGAATGTCGCGCAGTCCAGATATGATTACATGGATCTTTGCATTGCTCTTTATCAGGGAGACCTGACCGCATATGCGAACCAGTGGTCGACACCGTGGTATCAGGCGATGGCAGGCGAGGTGCCGATCCTGACCGCTGATATCCAGAGCTATTCGGATGACTCCGTAAACGTATGGGATTCAGAATCCTTCGCAGAGGCGACTGCTGATTATGAGACGACAGAAGTTTTCGCGTTCGGTCTTCCGAGCTGGGGCGTTCTGACCATGAGAGACAATGTAGGTGAGACCTCTGGACTCTGGGGCGTTTGCGCAGGCCCGAGCTATGGCTTCGGCGGCGGCACATTTATCGGTATCTCTTCTCAGTCCAAGAAGCAGGATCTGGCCTGGGAGTTCGTGAAATTCTGTACGCTGAACGAGGACACGGCTGAGTGGTGGATCGAGTACTCTGAAGGCGACGCTGTTTCCCTGATTTCCGTACTGGAAGCACACGCAGATGATGAGAACGAGGTTTACGGCGGCCAGAAGCTGTACGCTCTGTGGCTGGAGCTGGCGGAAGGCATTGATTATTCACTTGTAACCTCCTATGACACCGCGATCGGCGATGCGTGGGGCAGCGCGATTTCCTCTATCAAGACCGGCGAGATGGAAAAGGAGGACGCGATCAGCAACTTCTATGACGTCATCGAGTCGACCTATCCGGAGCTGACGGTTGTGAGAGAGTAGCGGCAGACTCGTGAAGAGAGCGGACAGTTTCCTGTAAAAAAGGACGTTCCCTGCTTCACACAAATCAGGAATGTTTGCGGCGCCAGGCATCCAGCGCGGGTGCCTGGCGCCGATTTTGATGCACAGGGGCGCGAAAGAAATTCTGGCAGCTTTGCTGCCTGCACCCCGCGCCAGACGGATAGGGGAAGCCCCCCTATCCGGTTGCAACACTTACTTTCCCGTAAATTTTCTGAAAATGTGAAAAGAGGAAATTTTATGAAAGAGAAACCCATAAAGAGAAAGAATGTTCTGGAAAGGTATAACCGGATGGGCTACCTGTTCTGCGCGCCATTTGTGATTGTCTTTCTGATTTTTTCGGTCTATCCGGTTCTTCGGACATTGTACATCAGTTTTACAGACGCCAAGCTGACGACGCTGAATTCGAGCTTTGTCGGCCTTTCCAATTACGTAAGAGTGGTCAACGACAAGTTTTTCTGGAAAGCGCTTGGAAATACCGTGCGGATCTGGGGCGTGAACATCGTCCTGCAGCTCGGGCTCGCGTTCCTGCTCACGATTGTGTTCAGCGATGTGAAGTATAAAATGCGCGGCCTGGGCATTTTCCGTGCCCTGTATTACCTGCCGAACATTATCGCGGCGACTTCGATTGCGTTTCTGTTCCAGACGCTTCTGGACTGGCGGTATGGTACGTTTAATCAGATCATTAACGCGGTTTACAAGCTGTTTGGCGCGAGCTACACGCCAATCGACTGGCTCGGTTCTTCCGCGACGGCGGGTTATGTGATCGCGGTCATCAGCGCCTGGATGTGGTTCGGCAATTCTTTTATTATGCTGATGGCCGGTGTACAGGGCATTTCAAGGGAATACTTTGAATCCGCTGCGATCGATGGAGCGAACCGGTGGAAAACTTTTGGCAAAATCACACTCCCGCTGCTGCGCCCTATCATGCTGTATGTGACGATCACCTCTCTGATCGGCGGCCTGCAGATGTTCGATCTGCCGTACCTGATGTCGTCAAAGAGCAGTGCGTCATACCAGTCCGTGCAGACAGTGGTCATGTACCTCTATAAATTCGGATTTGAAACCGGGACAACCCAGATCGGCTACGCATCCGCGATTGCCTATGTTCTGTTCCTGATTATTCTGGTGTTCTCAGTTCTTCAGCTGAAATTCTTAAATAAGGAGGATTAATGATATGTCAACATGGGACAATGTTAAAAAAGGAATCCTTTATGCGGCTTTAATCCTCCTGGCAGTCACCTGCCTGATTCCGTTTCTTCTGATGATGGTCAACGCCACCAGAAGCGGCAGCGAGATTGTGAGCTCCTTCACGCTGATCCCCAGTACGCATCTGAGGGAAAACTGGGAGCAGGTATTTTCGTATTTTAACCTGTTTAAGGGTATGTTCAACAGCGTACTCGTGGCAGTACCTGCAACTCTGCTGTGCGCGTACTTTTCGTCTTTGACGGCCTATGCGCTGGCGATGTACAAGTTTAAGGGGAATAAGGTTTTGTTCATGACCATCCTCATCTTCATGATGATCCCCGGACAGCTCAGCCTGATCGGTTTCTACAATCTGTGTACATCCCTGCATCTGGTGAACTCGTATATTCCGCTGATCATACCGGCGATCGCGTCACCCGGCACCGTCTTTTTCTTAAGGCAGTATGTCCTCTCGACCCTCCCTCCTGAGCTGATCGAGGCAGCGAGAATCGACGGGGCAAATGAAATCTACTCGTTCCACAAGATCGTGATCCCGATCATGTCTCCGGGCATCGCGACCATGTCGATCGGCTGCTTCATCGGAAACTGGAACAGCTACCTGCTTCCGATGATTATTCTGAACAAGAACGAAAAGTTCACCCTGCCGGTCATGATGGCGACACTGAAGGCCTCCACGGACATCAACGCGAACCAGGGCGCGATCTACCTGGCGGTCGCGATCTCCGTCATCCCGATCATTATCGTGTTCTGCTTCTGCTCGAAATACATTATCGGAAGTATTTCCGCGGGCAGCGTGAAAGGGTGAAAATGGTCGTGTGCATAAAAATGAGCCGGATGCAGAATTGCTCCGGCTCTGTTGCCGTTATGATGTGCAGGGGCGCGAAAAGCATTTTGGCAGCTTTGCTGCCCGCGCCCCGTGCCTTCTATTCAATGAGAGAGTGCGGCGTTCATCGTCCGCATCGTGTGCCTCACTTCTTCGGAAAGCTCCGGCTCACCGCTCTCTTCTGATAAATCTGTCAGAACATCCAGCCATTCGGCGCAGGTAAAATGGATGGAGTGTTTTTTATCGTATTCCTGCAGGGTCTGGATTCCTTCCTTTTTTACTTTTTCCAGGAATTTTTCAAATGCTGTGGTCAGGTACAGCCGCTTTCTCTTGTTTTCCGTAAATTTCGGTTCCGGATCCCATATCGGACGTCCCGAACGCCGATGGAGGGCGAGATAAATCATCTGGTCAATCTCGATTGCTTCTGAGTCATAGTAGTCTGCAAGATAGAGGCGTCCCTCCTGCCGGGTTTTGCCCGTTTCAGGATATTCTTTCAGCCACTTTTTCCTGTCTGACGCACTCTCTATCAGATCCAGACCGGATGGAGCCTTGTTTAAACAGCAGAATTTGTATTTTTTCCCGCTGCCGCATGGACAGGGATCATTCCTTCCGATTTTCACTTTTGGTTCGGGCTTGCTAAGGTTTCTGGCTGCCTTCTCCAAAAGCTTTTCCCAATCCTGATCAGTCTTCCTTTCCCGCGCCGGCTGTTCATACATTGCCCAGTTCTTCAAAGTATCCGCAGACATGGGGGAAGTACACAAAGTCTGCCGATAAGGCTTGCCATAGTCGAACATTGCATCTACATGATCACAGTACTCACCATGGACGGAGATATCGACACGGTTATCTTCAAACAATCGTCGGATATCGGGCAGCATATCCAGTATGTGGCAGTCACAGATTTCAAGGGCAATCTCTGAATAAATATAATCGCCGATTTCTTCTTCACTGTAAATAATCTGGCGAAGAAAATTCTGCAATTCTTCCTTTGAGAGAGTCCCGTCCAGATACAGTTGCCCCATTACGCTGAGAAAAGCGGCTCTCGCAAAATCATCTGCATCCTTGTTCCAGATTGCCTGCTTCAGTAACTGTAGATTGCCGTTATAAGTATTATATAAAATGTTGTTCAGACCTTCTGTGATGGCGCCGCCGATCAGGTGCTCCAGGGTCTCCTCGGGAAGAACTGCCAGCTTCGCGATAAGAGGAAAAGCTCCCCTGTCCTGAAATTCTCCCAGCAGAAACAGCGCATAAAAATGTAACTCATATGTACCATCCAACTCGTCCTGCTCTCGGAGTGCTTTTTCCAGGGCTGCCCGAAGATAAGGGATCGCTTCATCCCTATTTGCACGTATCACATCCATGGCCTCCTTCGGGTAGGCGCTGGTCAGCCATGTGATCGTTTCCAGTGCTTCTTGTAATGTACTCATAATTCCTCCTTATTTTGGTGTGGTACCGCGCTAATTGTGAAGCATGGCATTTTTACAGAAAAAAACTGATTACATCATAGCATGAAAATGCAATAGACTCAATAGAGAAATTTGCGGAGAAGGAGTTATCCGTTGACATTCCGGTTGATACATTTTAAAATAAAGAGAACAAAGGACTTCAGAACATTCGTGTGAATGGCGAAGAGATATGACACACGAAAAAAATTATAACAAAGCTTATATCGAACAGCAGGGCAGGGAGGAGGCACTGCGAATGCCAAAGAAATTTAATACGACCGCTATTTGTATCCCCGGAAAGCATTATATGGTAGATACCTCCGACCGTATCAGGCAGATTGTGGAAGAACTGGTCGAGCAGAATAAATATTTTACCATTAACAGAGCCAGGCAATATGGGAAAACAACGATTCTTTACCAGTTGAAAGCCGCGCTGCAGAATGAGTACTATGTGGCGAAGCTTTCATTTGAGGGATTGGGTGAGACGGCCAGATACGAAAGCGGGCTGGTGCAGATTTTTGTGGATGAGGTTAGAAAGCAGCTTGGAATGACATCTCTTAATAAAGATCTTCTTGAGGACTGGAGCGCACCTTTTGCCGGGACAGCTTCATTAGCAGCGCTGGGGAATCGGATTTCGGATCTATGCGCGGCGAGCGACCGGGAAATTATTCTGATGATCGACGAGGTGGATGCAGCGTCAAACAATGAATTGTTTTTAGATTTTCTGGGCATGCTGCGCAGAAAATATATCAGTTCAAACGAAGGGGAAGATATTACTTTTAAGAGTGTGATTCTTGCGGGTGTATATGATATTAAAAATGTTCAGATTAAGATGAGGCCGAACGAGGAGCATCAGTATAATTCACCATGGAATATCACTGCGGATTTTGATATTGACCTGTCATTTCATGCGGACGAAATTGCGGTAATGCTGGAGGAATATCGGGATGACTATGTGCTTGATTTTGACACGGCGTGGTTTGCGGGTCAGATTTATGACTATACATCCGGATATCCGTTTCTGGTATCCAGACTGTGCTGGCTGCTGGACGGGAAAGTATCCAGAGATCCTGATTTTGGATCGAAACAGGCGGCCTGGACACCAGCCGGATTTTTAAAAGCGGTGAAGCTGATTTTGAAAGAACAGAATACGCTTTTTGATGATCTAAATAAAAAACTGGATTCTGACGAAAAACTAAAGAAGCTGATATACCAGATCGTGGTTTGCAGGAAAACAGTGCCTTTCAATCTGAATGACAATCTTGTAAAGCTTGGATACATGTTTGGATGGCTAAAAGAACTCAATGGAATGGCGGTCATATCCAACCGCATATTTGAGACGATCATCTGTGATAAGCTTCTACAGGAGCGGACGACGAGCAGGATCTACCGGGCAGCCGATCTGGAAAAAAATCAGATGAAAACGGTGGCAGGGCTGAATATGGATGATATTATTGACCGCTTCGCCGCGCATTATAAAAGCATTTATGCAGACCGGACTGCTGATTTTCTCGAAAACGAGGCGAGAATGATTTTTCTTACATTCCTGAAACCGATCATTAACGGAAGTGGAAATTATTACATGGAGCCGGAGCTTTTTGATAAGACCAGAACGGATATCGTTGTAGATTATCAGGGACACCAGTATATTATTGAGGCGAAAGTCTGGCATGGGGAGAGTTATGAACAGACAGGGAGAGAGCAGCTTTGCGGTTATCTGAAACGCTACAGTCTTCCCGCCGGCTGGCTGCTCAGCTTTTGCTTTAATAAAAATAAGGAAAAACTGACTGGTACTCATACATTTGAGATGGATGGGAAAATCATCCGGGAGACAGTGTTGTGACGGAAAACACATTTGCAAGAAGTTCGCGGCGCCTGCAGCAGCGAACTTCTTGCAAATTAATGATATGTATGTTAACGAGCAGCTGCTTTTGTTGCGAGTGACATAACTTATTATCGGAAGGAGAGCAATCCATGTGGAAAAGTATTTTATCCAGAGACAGGATGGAGCGGATAAATGGCGGCCATCAATGGAAGCGTCATCTGTTACTTACAGTTGTGCTGTGTGCTGCTTCCTGCGTGGGATGGATGCTGTTTTCTGCGATCGGAGGAGAAGCACTGGAAGCTGTCGAGGCGGCAGAGGTTGCGGAGACCGATATCACAGAGTCTCCGGAGATTTTACCGGGTTGGAGCGCGTATGCCGATGAGCCGGTCACCCTTAACTGGTACATCAATTACTCCTGGTTTACGACCGGGTGGGGAGAGAATGCGGTATCGCAGAAGATTACGGAAGAGACTGGCGTTACCGTAAATTTTGTTACACCGGCCGGTACTGAGACAGAAAAGCTGGCTGCGATGATTTCCGCGAATTCGCTGCCGGATATCATTACCCTTGGCTGGTGGGAAACCCAGCTGGATGAGATGATCACGAAGGATCTGGTCTATGCGCTCAATGAGCTGGCCGAGGAGTATGAACCCTATTTCTTTACAGTGGCGGACGACGAGGTGGTCGCCTGGTATCAGAAGGAAGACGGAAATCTTTACTGTTATCCCAATTCTACTTATACACCGTCGGATTACGAGGAGTGTGATACGATCGGCTCCAATCAGACGTTTTTGGTGAGGAAGGATATTTATGAGGCGATTGGAAGTCCTGACATGTCCACTCCGGAAGGCTTTATGGAGGCGGTGCGGATGGCGGCGGAGCTGTTTCCGGAGGTAGACGGGGAGCCGCTGATTCCGGTCGGGGCGGATGTTTTTACCACGGAAGGGTGCAATTCCTTTGACCTCTACCTGCAGAATTTTCTGGCAATTCCCTATGAGGATGAAAATGGCATCTATTATGACCGGTACACGGATGAGGAATATATTACCTGGCTGAAGGTTTTCCGCCAGCTGAATGAGGAGGGTTATCTCTCTACAGATATTTTTATTGACCAGCGGACACAGATGGAGGAAAAAATTGCGCAGGGGAGGTATTTCTGCATGCTGTACCAGCGCACGGATATGGAGGATCAGGAAAAATATCTGTATGCCAATGATCCGGACAGTATCTATATTGCGGTGGACGGTCCGGCAAACAGTGCGGGGGACGACCCGGTGCTGCCCGGCGCGGGGCTGAACGGCTGGACGGTGACGCTGATTTCGAAAAACTGCCAGGATCCGGAACGCGCCATTGAACTGCTCACGTATCTGATGAGCGAGGAGGGGCAGCTTACAACTTATCTGGGCGTGGAAGGCGTCACTTATGATGTGGCAGATGGTGACTGTGTGGTCAGGGAAGAGGTACAGGAGCTTCTGAATACTGACCGGACAGCATATGACCGGCTGTACGGAGCGGACAATGCCTACTGGATGCTGCAGAATAATGTCCTTCAGCTGAAGTGGAAACAGTCAACGGACGCTTCGGAGGATCCCTGCCTGGCGATGGAAGAGTGGACCTACCCTTACACGCAGTATCTGGGACAGTATGAGCTCAGCTTTTCCCTGGACACGGATGTGGGGTACAGCTGGAACGCTATCCAGGAGCTCTGGGGTGATACGCTGCCGGAACTGCTGTTGGCAGAGTCAGAGGAGGCATTTGACGAAATTCTGGCTGCATTTGTGGAAGAGAGAGACGCGCTCGGCTATGATGAGGTGGTGCTCGCCTGTACGGAAAAATACCGGGCCGCGAAAGAACGACTGGGTATGGAGTAAAAGGAGCTGTGAAAGAACGACTGGGTATGGAGTAAAAGAGGTCTCGAAAGGACAACTGGGCATGGAGTAAAAAGAGGCTGCGAAAGAATGCCTGAGTGTAAAGTGAGGAAAATCTGCAGAGACGAAAACAACCTGGACAGCTGGAATATCTCCTGTGCAGGAAGGAATCTGAATACTGTCTGAGGGAGGCGAGGGTATCTAAGATGAATTTGCAAAAAAAATGGCAGGGCCTTGGCCTGAAGGCAAAATTTACAGTCGTGATCGTCTGTCTGGTCTGGGTGCCTGTGATTGCCTTTGCTTTGTTTTATTTCAACAATATGCAGGAGAGCCTGCTCAAAGACGCTTCCCAGGCCATGGAGCTGGAGCTGCAGGATACGAGTACGCAGCTGGCCGCCTATGTGGATTCCATAAATATGTCGACGCAGCTCTTTCTGAGCGATTCTTCGCTGGTTGATTTTCTGGAGCGTGTCAGCGCGGACGAAGAAATGACGACGGAGGACATCCGCACATTTTATAAGGAAACGATTGCCTCGCTGGAGCGCCTGATTTATAATAACCCCTATCTTTATCAGATCCGGGTCTATGCGGACAGCGACACGATGCAGGAAATGATGCCGGTGCTGTACCGGATGAGCCGGATGGAAAAGCTTTCCTGGGCATCGGAGGAGAGTGAATGGGAAGGCTGGCATTTTGATTATGAGGATACATTATTTGATACCAACGCAAGCGGCAGCGGAGAGAAAATCGCCTCCTGCGTCACCAGAATTGAGTCCTACGGCTACGGTGAGATTGGCGTTCTGGAGGTGGCGATCAGCATGGAGACGCTGTTTTCCGGCCTTTATCAGCAGACTGAGGATCAGTGGCACTGTTATGTGGATGAGGACGGTACAGTATATTTTGGAGAAGGTGAAAACGACGCCCACAAGGAGCAGGCGGAGCGGATCAGTCAGGTACTTTCACCGGAGGATACCGGCTCGATGGCAGTAAACACGATTCGCCTTGACGGGGACGCGGTGCTGGTCGGCAGCTTCTATTCAAAAGGTCTGGCGGGTACCTGGTATTCCATTTATGATTTAAGTACGCTGACTGCCCAGCTGAACCAGGGGCGGAATCTGGTATTTTCCGTGATTGTCGTACTGCTGCTTCTGCTCACCTGGATCATCAACCGCCTGGTGAACGGCCTGTTGAAGGGCTTTTACAATGTTTTAGGCACGGTACGCGAGGTGCAGAAAGGGAATCTGGAGGCGCGTGTGCCGCTGGCGGCATCGGAACGGAAAAGGAAATGCTCCGCGCGAATGAAACAACCGGGGGTGAAAGAAGAAGCAGATGAGCAGGTGATGCCTGCTGTTGGGGAAGGGAAAAAGACAACGTTTTCGATGGTGAAAGAGGAAGCAGATGGGCAGGTAATGTCTGCTGCTGAGGAAAAGAAAGCCGATAAGCAGACGATGTTTCCGGTGGCGAAAGAGGAATTAGCAGTAAAGAAGGCAGTTTCGTCACCAGAGACCGGGACAGACATGCATACAGCAGCGTTAGATGAGACCGGGGAGCTGGCCTGGCAGATTAATAAGATGCTCGACCACATCAACGAGCTGATGGAAGAGAACATTCACCGGGAGGTCCTGGCGAAAAATGCGGAAATCCGTTCATTGCAGAATCAGATTAATGCGCATTTTATCTACAATGTGCTCGAGTCCATTAAAATGATGGCGGAGATTGAGGAAAAGTATGAAATCTCAGATGCAATCACCAGGCTCGGCCATCTGCTGCGCTACAATATGTATTGGATCTCTGGAACCGTGACCGTGCGCGAGGAGATCGAGTATATCCGGAACTATATCGCGTTGATGAATCTCCGCTTCGATTACGAGATTTATCTTTCTGAAAATCTGCCGGAGATTGTGCTGCGGCAGAAGATTCCCAAAATGACGCTGCAGCCGATTGTTGAGAACGCCATCTGTCATGGGATTGAACAGATGGCGGAGGACACCAATATTTATGTAAAAGGCTTTATTCAGGAAGGGGACTGCATCCTGGAGCTGACGGATGCCGGAACTGGTATGAGCGAGGAGCGGCTTGCCTGGCTGCAGAAAAAAATTGCCGGAGATGTGGAAATCTCTGACGCGTGTGTTGAAAAGAAAAAAGCGAAAAATCCTGATGCCGGTATTTCTCAAAAGATAGAAACGAAAAATCTGGATGCTGGTATTTCTCAAAAGAAACAATCAGGAGACTACGGCTCCGGCTCGGCTTCTGACAGAGTGGTTGGCTCGAAAACCTCCGATTCGGGCATCGGACTGAAAAATGTGCAGGATCGGATCCGCCTGACCTTTGGCTCTTCCTATGGGATTCAGGTTGCGTCCCGGGAGGGCTGCTATACCAAGGTGCGAATAAGGATTCCGGTCATGGGAGATTGAATTGATCCATAGGTTTTACAAAGGGAAAAACTCTATACACCCCAACCCGGATAAACCGGAATAGAAATTTTGCCATTTTGCGCAAAAAATCGTTTGTAAGTGCCTAAACGAAACTCAAAGAGATTCGCTGATTTCAAACACAGATGGGGACCCGCGCCGACTGTTTAGAGAATGCTGCGCATCAGGACTGCGCTGAGTTTGGAAATAGAAGGGGAAAAAATCCATGCGGACTTTGTTGATTGTAGAGGATGAAAAACTGATCCGGCAGGGGATCCGGGTAATGATCCAGCGCAGCGGTGTGCCTGTAGAGAGTATTATTGAGTGCAGCAATGGACAGATGGCACTGGAGGTGCTGAAAAACCAGAGTGTGGACGTCATGCTTACCGACATCCGTATGCCTAAAATGAATGGAATTGAGCTGGTAAAGGAAATGCAGAAGCTTCCGCATCCGCCGCTCACGGTGGCTATCAGCGGGTATGATGATTTTTCTTACGCGGTAGAGATGATGCGCGGAGGCGTCAGGGAGTATCTCCTCAAACCGGTAGACCGGGACAGCCTGCGGAAGATTCTGGAAAAGCTGGATCAGGAGGTTGCTGATACACACAAGGAAGAAGAACGCAGACTTCTGCTTGGCTGTAACCAACTGCGCCAGGTCATGGAATCCGATCAGATTTCCGCGTCAGAGCTGCGGCTGATGGAAGAACAGATCGGCCATCGTTTGTTTCCCTCCTATGAGGTCTGCTGTTTTGCGGCACTGAGAGATTTTGAAAATGGGAATGATGCCGCATATCTTTTCCTGGGCGAGCTGCCTGGAGGCAGCGTCTGCATTGTAGAAAGTGAAAACAGTCCGTATCTTTTGAAAAACGAGCTGAATGACGCCTGCGTAGGCGTAAGCTGTGTGCACAGCGGATTTGCCGGGCTGCGCGAGGCTTATCTGGAAGCGGTCTGGGCGCGGAAAATTGCTTTCTGCCGCTGCCTGCATGAATATCGCGAGGTAGTACCGACCGCCAGACTCAGACCGGAAGCCGCTAATCTGCCGTTATCTTCAGAACCCAGACCGGAAGCCGCCAATCTGCCCTATACTTCAGGAGGCATAGAGGATACAACTAAACGGCCCTAATCTGAGGGAGCAAGACCGGAAA
>JAJQEO010000076.1:12667-42412 GCA_021201665.1 Lachnospiraceae bacterium
CCCCTTCCGGAAGATCCCAAGATGCCGTTGACTTCAGGACTCAGACTGGAAGCCGCTAATCCGCCGTTATCTTCAGGATCCAGACCGGAAGCTGCCAATCTGCGCTCAACTTCAGGAGTCATATCGGAGAATACCAGCCTGCCATCTGCTGTGACTGCGGACGTCGCAGATTACCTGCCGGAAATCGCAGGCGAAGAAGCTCCGACGAATATGGAAGCGCGGTCCTGCTGTGCTTCAGAAAGTGCGAGTGAAGATGTCCCAACAAATACGGAAATCGAAAAGCTTGTGCAGCTGCTCGGAACAGACCGCTACAGGGACTGCCAATATCAGACGACCCTCTTCCTTCGCAGGGTAAAGAAAGGAATTTTCTCCCCGCCGCAGATGGAGCAGTATCTGGGGACTTTGCTGGAGCAGATTCGGACAATTTACGGCGGAGTGCTGCAGGATCAGGCTGACGAAATGACCTGCCTTCAGAAAATTTATGGATTTCAGAATATTGAGGTGTATGCCGACGCACTGGACACTTTTATTGACTGCATCCATTCTCGGACGGACGGCCGACTGGAGGAACACCGCAATCAGCAGAAGCTTTTGCAGGCGGTTCGCTATATTCAGGAGAATTTCAGCAAGGATTTGAATATGGCGGTCGTTTCCAATTATGTTTCCATGAATTACTCCGTGTTTTCTCAGGAATTCAAACGGTACACCGGTAAAAATTTTGTCACCTTCCTGAAGGAGCTGCGGATGGAGGAGGCCAAACGGCTGCTTATCGAAACAGATCTTCGCGTGATTGAAATCAGTCAAAAGGTCGGATACGAGAACGAAAAGCATTTTATGAAAACGTTCAAAGCCGCCTATGGAGTGTCGCCGTCCGAATTCCGGAAAAATATGGGATTTACATGAGCACCGTCTATTTCCGCGAAGCAACGAGCCAGGTAGCCGGAGACATAAGGTATCCACTGGCAAGCCGGTCCCCCTTATGGAATAGCTTGCACGGATATTTGGCTTGAAAAAACGCTCCGCGAGGGGACGGCACCCGGGAAATGTCACTTCGCTGCGCTATGGATACAGCTCCTCAAGAGTGACGGAGTCTGTGACACGGACGGTCTGGCGGAATGAGGTGACATGAATCTCGTATGGCTTTGTGTGCAGGCGATTATAGTGCTCCAGATAGCTCTCTGTACGTGTCACGACCTGATCCGCCTGTCTGCCACTCTCTTCTTTTTCTGCCAGGAACAGGATCAGAAATTCGCCGCCGCCCTGATGGGAAATGCATGTGTTTTCCGCCGAGATGGCATTTTCCAGCGCATGCCCCGCGACGCAGATGGCAAAGTCACGCTCCGTGCGCCCATAGTGTTCCCGGATCGACTGCATATCAGAAACCATAAACTGCATGGCAGTCACGCTGCTTCCCTTTTTTGCTGCTTCGTGTATAAGCTCAGTCGCCGCTGCGCGGAATCCATTGCGGTCCGGAAGTCCGGTCAGTTCATCCCGATTACTGATATCCTCCAGCCGGTGGACGAGAACACCGGTCTGACGCTGGTCAAAAATACGCTCCAGCATGGCATTGATATTGCGCAGAAACAGGAGCAGAGAAAAATTTGCGGATATTTTTCCGTCGTCAAAAGTCAATGCGGCGTATCCGAATTCTCGTTCCCCATAAAAGAGCGGGAAACAGATGGTGGAAGGATTTGCCGCATGGTAGAGATACTCGGGCAGGATGCTTTTTCCGAGGAAGCGGCATTCCGGCAGACGGACACCGTCCCGGTAAGCAAAGCTCAGGAGAACCTGATCCGCATCTTCGCGGGTGTCCGGCATGGAAGCAATCTGCCGGATCCTTCCGGGAATCTGGTCCCATCCGGGGTAAAGGCATATGTAGAATTCCCGGCAGTCCTCGATCGAGTCGACAAATTCTTCCAGCAGATCCATTCCGTCGTCCAGGTCTTTTACCGAATGAAGAGCAGCGGAAAGCTTGATATCGGTCAGCATGGCACTTTCACGGCTTTCTATTTTCCGCAGCAGGTGATTTTCGTAGAAAAGCGGATTGGGAAGGGCATGCTTTTTATTTGCGCAGCAGGATCCGCGGTAGATGGGCTCTGAGGGGACGACCGTCTCCGGCGGGAGCGATGCTTTTCCAAGTATGTCCTCATGCAGCAGTTCAAACGCCCTGCAGCCCATTTCATAGACAGGAAAGGTCACCGTAGTCAGATCCGGAGAGCAGTTTTTGCTGACTGTGATATCATCAAACCCGGTCACGCAGATATCTTCCGGAATCCGCAGACCCTGCCGCAGAAGATACTCCATCGCGATCACAGCCATCCGGTCATTGTAGCAGAGAATCGCGTCCGGCTTTTCCGGTCCTGCGAGGAAGGCCGCGAGCGCGCGGTTCACCGAGTCCCGGGTATACTCACAGTCAGCGGCATCCTCCTTATGAAGGGTCAGCCCGTGCTGCGCCATGACCTGTGCGCACAGCTCGCGCCTGGGATCCGAAGAAACGAGTTCCGGCGAGCAGCCGAGATAGCAGATGCGGCGGCAGTGATGCTCTTCAATCAGATGTACCGTGAGATTGGCCGCGCACAGCCCATTGCCAAGCTTCAGCTGTGGGAAAATGGCATCGTGCTGCGCGACCTCAAGCACCGGACAGCTGCATTTGCCGCGCAGAACCTGTGAGATCTGGTTTCGCAGCTCCCTTTGCAGATAAGTACCGGACGCGAAGATAACGCCGCAGAAATCTTCAAAATGAGGAATCCTGAGAATGCTTTTTTCTCCATTTCCATAAGCGCCGAAATCTTCTCCGTCCGCAGAGGCAAAAACCTCCGTGGCGTACCCGCATTCTCTGGCCCGGTCAGTGATGCCCTGGCAGAGGGTTCTCTGATAATCTCCGAAAATGTGGGAGATGAAAATACCGATTTTTTTGGAATGATACATGTGTGATCTCTCGTTCCTTTCTTTACGCGCATGGTGTGCGCGGCGATCTTTTGCCGCGAAAACAGGTTAAACAGATCCTGAATTTTGCGGGTGGTTCAGCTTCGCCGCTTTTCCAAACAATACAAACCCGATGACGAACATCACCGCGAGCACAGATACGCCTGCACTCGTGGAGCCTGTGATCTGCGCGATGACACCGACCAGGAAGGTCCCCATGAAGGACGCCCCTTTGCCAAAAATGTCGTAGATGCCAAAATACTCGCCGGACTTTTCCGGGGGAATGATTTTGGCGAAATAGGAGCGGGACAGCGCCTGGATCGCGCCCTGGAACATGCCGACACAGACGGCCAGCAGCCAGAACTCCCACTGCTTGTCCAGCTGGATCGCGAACAGCGCGATGAAGGTGTAAGCTCCAATGCAGAAGCGGATGAGCTGTTCCGTCCGGAATTGTCTGGAAAGCCTGCCGAAGATCAGCGCGAACGGAAACGCGACAATCTGCGTCACCAGAAGCGCGAGCAGCAGCCCGGTCGTATCGAGTCCCAGGGCGCTTCCGTAGGCAGTCGCCATGTCGATAATGGTATACACCCCGTCAATAAAGAAAAAGAATGCAAGCAGATAAAAGAAAATATTCTTCTGGTGGCTGATCTCCACAAACGTATGCCCAAGACGCGAAAAGCTGCTACGGATCAGAGAGGAACCCTTCTCCGCCTGGGGTTGTCCCGCCGTATTGCTTTGTGCTTGGGGTTGTCTCGTTGTATTCCTTTTTGTATCCTGCGAAATTTTGTATTCTGGTGAATCGGAAGCTGCCCTGGAATTTGTGTGATTGCGCGCTTCTGTACCTGTCCCGGAATCCGTGCCGGATACGAAATGCGTCTGCTTATAGTTTCTCAAAAGAGGCAGTGTCACAACCAGCCACCACGCCGCGTTCAGGGAAAACGCGATGGTCATCGCCGTCCGGAAGGTGATGCCGATCGAGTCATAGAGCAGCACGAAGGCCAGGGAAATGACAAACGGAATACAGCTGCCGATATACCCCCAGGCATAGCCGTTCGAGGAGACCATATCAAAGCGTTCCTCCGTCGTGACATCCGTAAGCATGGAATCATAGAAAATCAGGCTGGCGTTAAAGCCGACCTTCGCGATTACATAAACCGCCAGAAAAACAATCCACGAGGTCGGGACGGACAGCGCCGCGCAGCCAATCACGCCCACCATCATGCAGGCGGTAAACAGGGGCTTCTTATAATTCTGCATGTCCGCGATGCTGCCGAGCACCGGTCCCAGCAGCGCAACTATTACGGTCGCGACAGAGGCCGCGTATCCCCAGTAAGCCAGATAGTCTACCTCGCTTAAACCAGCCGTATCCGCCAGGTGGTTGAAATAGATCGGGAGAATCGTGGCAACCAACAGGACAAAGGCAGAGTTGCCCACATCATAGAGAACCCAGTAAAGCTCCAGTTTTGTTAATTTATTATTCATAACCTCTCTCCGTCATGACCTGATTATGTTGTTATCATCCGGAACGCTCTCAAAACGAAAAACCGGATGATTGTGCAGAACTCCTGTTAAAAAAACAAAGTGTTTCTTTCGAATTGTTTACCCGAAGCTACAATAGATATTTACTCGAAGTTCCGATGGAACCTCTCCGGCAGGTCTGCCCCTGTTCGCAGACATTCATCAAACTGCTCCTGCAGCGATACAGCCAGTGGGATTGCATTATCATACAGGTTCCACAGCTTCAGATTGCTCTCGCGGCAGAGCGGGTTGTCCCTTCGCTGGTTCATCAGGCCATTCATCCTGTGGTGAACATGGAGCAGCTTCATGGCTGAATTGATCAGACCCTGCTTTACGGGGCCGGGCGCACGGAACAGATCCTTTACAAACTTCATTCCCTTCAGTGAAGCAAGCACCTTTTTCTGATCCATGGAAGGATAAAAAGGACGGATGGCTGCCGCGGTGTCCTCGTCCGCATAGACAAGATCCGAAGCATGATACCCCACCGGATCCAGGTGATCCGCGCGGAGCAGGAATTTTTCAAACTCAGCCTCTATCTCCAGATGCGCGACGCCGCTGCGTGTAATCTGTTTTTCAATATAAGGATGGCACTCACTGTCCAGAGTAAAATGACAGATAAAGCCGAGCAGGTAAGCATACTGGCTGCTGCTGCGCCCGTATTTTCGGACGACCTTTCTTGCGTGAGCAAAAAAAGAAGCGGCATCTGCATCGTGCAGATGTGTGCCGTACTTTTGCACACGATTCACACACCAGGGGTGATAGAAGAAAAAAATGTCAGGCCCCTGGAGACCAACACGGTAGGCATAATTATAACGGGTGGCAATCGCGCAAAGCTCTGCGTTCATATTTTCACGTACATTAATCCCGAAGCGGTCATGGGCATAAACGGCGGGCATAGGCAGTTTCCTCGATTCTGTATAGATTTTTCATTTTTCTGAACGGTCTGTGAATATTGGAATTTTTAAGACCCCGATGCTGTTCTGAACTTTTCACGAATATTTTATCACAAATAAGAAAAAATAACAGTAAGAATTGAGTAAAATATGGCTTTCATAAGAGAAAACAGGAATCGTTCTATTTAAGAAGGAAGATAATGAGCCTCAATCAGAATACGCAACTAAAATAAAAAGAGCAGTTTATTAAAAGAACTTGATACAAATAGCAAGTTATGATATATTGGTGCTGGTGATTGAACTGACGGGCAGGCTTTCCTCGCAGCGGGTGAAAAAAGCTATTTTGTCTGCTGCTTGATTTTGGCACGGTCAGAGGAGGAAAGTGGATGAGTATCATGGATTCGCTCTTCAACGGAAAAATTTATCCGGCGGAGCAGGCAGTATCTTCCGATCCAAATTATGTGAAGACAAATCGGGAGATAGAAAAGCTGATGGAGAAACTCGAGGGAAAGCTTGATAATGAGGATTACGATCTTGTGGAAAAGGTGTGCGACCTGTTGGCTCTTGTGCAGGATATTCAGAATAAAGAAATGTTCAGATATGGTCTTTCGCTGGGTCTGCGGCTTATGCGGGAGGCCGAGGAGCTGCCTTATCTGAAGAACCATTGATTTCGGGCAAAGGGCATACACGGATATGGTTATAGGAAGAGAAGCGCGGGGCAGGATTTGCCCCGCTGTTTTTTACGCACACAGCCGCATAAGGCATATCCCATGCGAAGCGTGGGATGCCACCCGGCGAGGGAGTTTTATGGCTTGCGCCATACGCGGCCGACGCGGGCGTATAGGGGACAAGTTTCCCTGCCCAATTATCCGTTTGCCGCATAAATCATTATATATCAGGAGAGTCGTCCGCATTTTCTATATGACGAAACCTTCAGGAATGCAGATTTTCGCAGTCGACGGCTGCCCTGATCATGGCAACTGCCAGATGCTGCTTCGCGGGAGGCAGATTGCTCCATAACATTCCGAGTTCCTGAATATCTGTGAGTTCATTTTCGACCAGCAGATCCTGCAAAAGGTAGTCCGGGGAGATCTGCAGCGTATTGCAGATGGACACAAAAAGCGAAAGGCTTATCACCTTGCCGCTTTTACCGGATTCAATCTGCCTGAGATATTCTGCACTTATGTTTAACTGCTCCGCCAGCTTTTCTCCGCTGAGCCCCATACTTTGCCGGATTTCCCTGATTCGCTGTCCGAGACAGCTAAAATCGAGCAAACCGCGAGGCTGTAATTCGGCAGTACTTTCTGATATGGGTTGTCTGCGCTTCGGTTTGCCGGATGGCTTTGCTTTCATTTTTCTCCCCCCAGACAGGCTGGCCTACCTGACATGCTAAGATTCTGTTTAACTATAATTGCACAGAAGAAATTTTCTGTTCACATCCCTGTCACAGCCATACGCTACACTCAACAATATTGACATTGATTCACACCTGCACAGGCTGAGGCAATATAGATATAAATTCGGCATGGGTGTGGTTTGAGTCACTTTCGGTAACATGATGTATACTTTCAGCATACATTACGATTGTAGTTTTCGGAATATTCTGGTAGACTACAAAGTGTAAGCCTGTAGCTTACGCTGGCTGATGCCGTATTCGCATTATTTGCGATCATGCGAAGTTCGAAAGCCAGACCACAGAGATGCGAAAGAAGTATGTGATTACAAAAACGGAGCCGTGAGGCTGCGAACTGCGAAAGGAGAGAATGATTACAAAAACGGAACTATGGAACTGTGTAACGAGCGAATGATTACAAAAACGGAATTATGGAACCGTGTAACGAGCGAATGATTACAAAAAATGTGATCGTGGAAGTGTAAAATGATTCTATGGCTGCGTAATCAGTGCCATGGAACAGTGAAACAGAAGGATTTGCTCACGGAAAGGAAAACACTATGAGAATTGAAAAAAAGTATTATACTGAAGAGACCAGATTATGGAGGAAAGCCGAGGAGAAGGAACAACGGTGGGAGAAGAGCGCGACAGAAGGCGAGAAGGCGCAAAGAGACCTCCTTTCCCATATTGAGGCGGAAAAAATAATCAATAAGATGCAGGAGGCTCAAAAGGACAGCTACCAGATAATATACCGTCAGCGCGTGGAGCGCTTTAAAATTTTGGGGGAAAAGGCGCTGGTTCTGGCAGAGCAGGCGCCAATGGATATCATTGTGGAGACGGAAACGCTGTTTGGACGCATTGTGATGACGGCCGACAGTCTGATGATCATGGAATCGTCGCCTGTCTTTATGCGCACGGATTTCGCGGCTTTGATTGAGGAATCTGAGAGCATCAGTGTTCTGCCTGCAGCGGATGGCATGATTGAGTTTACTTTCATTTATCCATTCTACACTGAAATAAGAAAGGAATATCAGACGCAATCCTGAATAACTAATAAGAGACGAAAAGAATCCGGTCAGAGACCGCCTGCCTGTGGACAGTTATCGCCTGGGCAGGAGCTACATTTTATTTTTTTGAAAAAATAGCTGTCAGCTGACAGCTATTCACGGTCAGCGTGCGGTCTGCTAAAATTATTTCATTACAGTTACAATAGTCTCAAAAAATAAGTGAGGTGTGACCGTAATGAGTACAAAAGAGCGCGCGGCAGCAAACTGCAGCGACGGGAAAGAGGCAGATGTCCTATATGATTTCGAACCTCTTCTTGCTTACATAGGGCCAAGAATCGAAGAACTCTGCGCGAAAAAGGGCATTTCGAAATATCGCCTGGCACTGCGTTCCGGTGTGACTGACGGTAATATTTCACGTTATGTCGATGGCAGCCGGATCCCAACGATCGAGACGATTGCAAAATTGTGTTTTGGCTTTGATATCACTCTTTCAGAATTTTTTGAAAATATGCCGGGACAGGAAAAAGTATCCTCCAATGACCCACGTGAGCTCCTGCTGGAAATTTGGAAGAAGCTGGATCAGGGCGGACAGAGAAGCTTGCTTTCATTTGGAAAGTATCTGGCGGATGCGGAAGAAAACAAGTAGCTGCAGCGTCGGCAGAAAGGAAGGCTGCTTACTGCATGAGAGGAAGGTTGCTTATGCAACCATGCAGCGGTGCGAAAATTCTGCTGACGCAGAATTCTATCATATATCTGCAGGAACTTTTCATAGACTGTAAAAACAGTCAGTTCGGGGGAGTTCCCTGTGAAGGATTATATAGAAGAACGTGTGTTGACAATTGCCGCTTATATTTCGGAAAACAGCGCGACTGTGCGGGAGGCGGCCAGACGATACGGGGTAAGCAAAAGCACAGTACATAAGGACATGGTATCACTTTTGCCGAAACTCAACCCATCTCTTGCCAGGGATGTGCGCAAGGTGCTGGATGTGAACAAACGGGAGCGTCACATCCGGGGCGGGATGGCAACGAGGAAGAAGTATCTGCTCCTGGATCATTCCCACGCCACGAATCCCGCAGCCGGGATTTCATCCGGGAAAAGAAGTGATAGTTATAAGTCACATCTGCAGACCTGAAAAAACATCGTAAATCTGGTCAAGGTGTGACTTGTAATTAAGCTTGCGAAAATAAGAAAAAAGCATCGAATATTTGCTTGATTTCCTTTAATTGTTCCATTATACTTTTGAAATAAGCCGACCGCAATCCTATTTGCTATAGATAATGGTAATTCACAAAAACACGGACCTTCGGCCATGTCGGATTACGGTACAAAGAAAACTCATGTGAAAGCGGTTTGTGGTACAGAGAAAACTCATGTGAAGGCGGATTGCGGTACAGAGGAAACTCATGTGAAGGCGATTGCGGTACAGAGGAAACTCGTGTGAAGGCGGATTGCGGTATAGAGGAAACTCATGTGAAATGGTGGAGGGACTTGTGATGAACGAAATTTTTAAGGCAGTTGTGGATGTGGACGAGGAGCCGATTGTGATTTGCGACACGGAGCATACCATCGTCTATATGAATCCCGTGGCTGTAAAGAGATACGCAAAGAGCGGCGGGGAAAAGCTTCTTGGAAAATCCATTTTTGACTGCCACAATGCGCATTCAAAAGAAATTATTTTATCTGTAGTTGCGCAATTTTATGCCAATCCTGACCTGAACAGGATTTATACGTATTCAAAAAACTGGGACGGCGCGGACAGTGATGTCTACATGATCGCATTAAGAGACGAAGACGCGAAATTGATCGGATATTACGAAAAGCACGAAAGCCGCATTCATGAGGCGGATCGTTGATGTGTTGAAGAACGAAGCTTGCCGGGACGATTGAAGAGAAAATAAAAGACGGCTTCGAAGAGACAGGCAAAAATATATGGAAAAAGACATGAATAAAGACATGGAAAAAGACACGCGAAAAAATATGGGGATTGTTGTAATAGGAGCTGTCTTTGTGGACATTAAGGGATTCCCGGAGGATACCTACCTTCCAAATGGACGGAATGCGGGAACAATCGAATATATCCACGGAGGCGTGAGCAGAAATGTAGTGGAAAATATTGCAAATCTGGAGCTGCGGCCGACCTTCATCAGTTTAGTGGATGACAGTGCCATGGGGACAGAGGTCGTGCAGAAGCTGCGCCGCCATAAGGTAAAGCTGGACTATGTCCGTACGGTGCCGGACGGGATGGGAACCTGGCTGGCAGTCTTTGACAGCACCGGCGATGTAGCAGGCTCCATTTCCAAACGCCCGGATCTGATGCCGATTCTGCAGACACTGGAAGAGTGCGGAGATGAGATTTTTGCCGGAGCGGATTCCATCGTGGTAGAGATCGACATCAACAAAGAAATAATCAAAAAAGTATTTGAACTGGCCGGGAAATACGACAAAAAGGTTTACGCAGTCGTATCGAATATGAGTATCGCTCTGAAAAGGCGCGACTTTATCAAACAGCTGGACTGCTTCGTGTGCAACCAGCAGGAGGCTGGTCTTCTGTTTGCCGCCGACTATTCGGACAAAGAGCCGGAAGAGATGGCGGATTTACTGGCGGAGCAGCTGCCGAACGCCCAGTATCAGGCAATGGTTATTACCATGGGCAGCAAGGGCAGCGTTTACGCCGACAAGACAGGACAGAAGGGCTTCTGCCCGGCGATGAAGGTGCAGGTAAAAGACACGACCGGGGCGGGAGATGCCTTTTGCTCCGGCCTGGTCGTCGGCCTGACCTATGGGAAAACCCTGCAGCAATCCTGCGAGATCGGGACCCGGCTGTCCGCGTCCGTGATTATCTCGAATGAAAACGTATGCCCGCGATTTCTCCCGCGGGAGCTGGGGATTGAGGTCGATGTGGAGGAAGATGAGGATGAGGACGGAGAGAAAAGTGGGGTCGGCTGAGATAGCTTGGAACGGTTGAGAATAACTGAGAACGCTGAGGACGGCTGAGAACAGTGAGATAAGTCGGTCGGGACGAAATTTATGCTGTAACGGGAAATTGTGGATGACAGATATGCAGGGCAGTAAAGAAAGCCGAAGAAATCCTATAAAGAAAGAACTGAGGAAGAAAAACCCGACAAAGAAAAACGATATGAGAAAGCGAGGACCGCAAAAGCATGCAGGAATATCAGAGGATCACACACCCGTTTGGTCCTCTTTATGATGAAAACAGCAAACTATTGATTCTGGGAAGCTTTCCCTCCGTAAAATCGAGGGAACAGCAGTTCTTTTACGGCCATCCGCAGAACCGATTCTGGAAGGTGGTCGCGGGCGTTCTGGAGGTGCCTGTTCCGCAGACGATCGAAGAGAAAAAAACCATGCTGCTGCAAAACCGGATTGCTTTGTGGGACGTCATCGCGGAATGCGATATCATCGGTTCGAGCGACAGCTCCATCCGCAACGTGGTGCCTACCGATCTGAGCCACATTCTGGAATGTGCCGGGATCCGGCAGATTTACACGAACGGCGGCACTGCCACAAAGCTGTTTGCCAGATATCAGAAGCCGCGTCTTGGCCGGGACTCGGTCGGCCTGCCCTCGACCAGCCCCGCCAACGCCGCCTGGTCCGTTAATCAGCTGCAGGAGAGCTGGCGTGCGGCGTTGAGGGAAAACCTTTGAAAGCGCATGTCAGAAGATGCCTCGGTAAAACATCTGAAAGCACTTCGTTAAAGCACCTGAAGGTATTTGCCAGGCGGTACTGTGGGAAAGCCTCTGAAGGCATTTGCCAGGCCGCCTGTAAAATTGTAGGCGGGAATTTTTGAGGACGAAGCTTTTCTGTTCAGTATCATTGGTATTTTCAGGAGAAAATTACTGACTCCGAGAGATGCTTCTGCGCAAATTCTCGCAAAAGCCGGTACATTTCAGAAAAGCCGATTCCATTTTCCGACGCCAGCCTGCTGACACTGTCGTTTTCCGGAAAATACCGCAGGCTCTGTCCATAATCACAGCACTTAATATCCGCGACGCCCCATTCTGTTTCCAGGGTCACGATTCTGCGAGGAAGCTTTGTGCGCTGCATAGTCTGCCTGCGGATGCCGATCGTGGTTGTATTTTGAAAAATAATCATTTCCATCCTCTCCCGGTCCTTCTGCTCGCAGATCGTTTTCAGCAGCCAGGCCGGGCGGTTCTTTTTCATGTAAATCGGGATAAAAAATACATCCAGAGCCCCGGCTTCAAGGAGCTGCTGCATCGTAAAGGCAACTGCCTCACCGGTGCAGTCGTCAATATTGGTCTCAAGGACAAGGATGGTATCGGAAGATTCATCAGCGTCTGGATGCATGGTATTAACACTTGAATTCATTACATCAGTATCTGAACCTGGTTGAGCGGCCGCATTTTTCCTGCAATCGGAACCAGCCAGAACGGCCGCATTTTTCCTGCAATCGGAACCAGCCTGAATGTTCGCATTTTTCCTGCAATCGGAACCGGCCTGAACGGCCGGACTTTTCCGGCAATCAGAGCCAGCCTGAACGGCTGTACTTTTCGGGCGGCTCCAGATCGATGACGTGAGAGCGCGTGTCTGCATGCCGTTGTCTGCCTGGCTTGCAGAGTCGGATGGCAGCATTTTCACTACAGGTTCAATCAGCATCGCCCGCAATACCCCGGCAGTCGCGTAAGCACGCTTCCCTGCGCCGAGGCCGACCCTGCGGATACGGAACTGTTCCGGCAGCTTTTCTTTCGTGCGTACAGCGGCGGCAATGGCAGCACCCGTCGGTGTCACCAGCTCCCCCTGGATATCCGTCAGGCGAAGCACCAGCCCCTCCTGCTCAGCAATCGCGGCGACCGCCGGGACGGGAACCGGGATCAGTCCATGCTGGCAGCGAATCTGCCCGCAGCCCTCTGTGAGAGCGGACACCACTACCTGATTCGGATGAAGATTATCCAGGCAGACCGCTGCGGCCACGATGTCAACAATCGAGTCCACCGCGCCTACCTCGTGAAAATGCACTTCATTGATCTCTTTTCCATGCACCTTAGCTTCTGCCCTTGCCACAATTTCAAAGATACGGATCGCCAGATCCGCAGCCGCGGCACTTAAATCCCCGGCCCGGATGATTTCGATGATATCCTGCAAATTGCGGGACTGGTGGGAATGAGTGTGATTATCCTCTGTATGTGGATGGTTGCAAGTAGGTGCATATTTATCCGCTGTATTTGAAGGAGCGTGTGCATGTTCATCTTCCGTGTGCGAGTGAGTATGTGTATGTGTCTCATATGTGTGCTGACAAGCAGTCTTCGCGTACGTGTGGTCATGCATTTCGTCATGATGCTGGTCGATGCTGTCTTTATGCGTATGAATCGATGAGCTAATCGAAGAACTGCCCGCGCTTGCATGGATGCTCTCTGGGTATACATCAGCCGAAGCACCATCCGTGTCGTATTCGTGTGCGTGCGTTTTATCTACGTGTCCGCTTCCGTGCAGATACTCCATGTCGTGATCATGATTTTCATGCTCCTTATCTAAAACCACATGGAAATCGCAGGCCCGGATGCCGGATTTATATACATCCTTAATTTCAATCGAATACCCGGAAAGCGGCAGACTTTTCAGCGCGTCAAGCAGCACCTGCCGGTCCGCGCCGAGATCCAGAAGAGCGGCCACAGTCATATCGCCGCTGATCCCTGAACTACATTCCAGATATAAAATGCTTTCACTCATGATGACGGATTCCTTTCGTATATATCATTGCCCTGTATCGCTGCGCCCGTGCGGGATAGCGGCGGTTTACCGCTGTGCCTTTGCGAGAGGCGGCGGATGGGTTTACGGTTGAGTCTTTGCAGGAAGCAGCGGATGGGTTTACCGCTGCGTTTTTGCAGGAAGTGGCAGATGGGTTTGTCGCGGCGCCTTTGCGGAAGACGGCGGATGAATGTACCGTCGAGTTTCCGCAGGATGGCCGCTGGATCGATTTATCGCCGCATCATTACAGGGTGCCATCATTATAAAACAGAAACGAAAAATTTTCTACACCCATATAAAGAAATGTGCCTTGTAATTCTGTGCTGTTTCCTGTAAGATAAAGAAGCGTTGAGAGCCGCGCAATTGAAATCGCTGCGCGATTGCATATCCCGTACGAAGTGCGGGATGCCACCCCGGCGAGGGGCGCGGCTTTCGTCCATACTCGCTGCGCGAGTACGGACATGCCATGGAAGCCGCGCAAATAAGAATCGGTACCGTTCTCGATTTGCTGCGCAAATCGGAACATTCTGCGCGATGGTATATCCCATACGAAGTGCGGGATGCCCGCATCCACAATCAGAGATTGTGGACATACCGCGCCCCACAATCGAAGATTGGGGCTTATCCCGTCCGAAGGACGAGGATGCCACCCCGGCGAGGGGGCATACCCCGGCGAGGGGCGCGGCCTTCGTCCATACTCGCTATGCGAGTACGGACATGTTATGGAAGCACCGCGCATTTAAGAAAAGTAAAAAAACAGCTGCGGCCTGCAGCAGAAATGAGGAGAGAGGATCATGATGTTAGAAGGAAAAGTCGCTGTGATTACCGGCGGCACGAGAGGAATTGGATTTGCGACAGTAAAAAAATTTCTGGAAAACGGAGCGAAGGTTGTACTTTTCGGATCCAGAACGGAGACCGTGGAGAAGGCACTGAACTCTTTAAAAGAGATGAACCCGGACTGGGAAGTGTCAGGAGACTGCCCGGATCTTTCCGATGCTGAAGCGGTAAAGGCCGCGATTCTGAAAGTAAAAGAGACCTACGGAAGAATTGATATTCTCATCAACAATGCGGGAGTGTCAGACAGCACAAAGATCGAAAATTACGCGGAAGGGCAGTTCGAAAAGATCATGAAGCTGAACGTAAACGCGATCTTCAATGCGGTTCAGCCTGTGACAGAGATCATGAGAGAGCAGGGCGGCGGCTGTATTTTAAATACCAGCTCCATGGTAAGCATCTGCGGACAGCCGAGCGGCGTAGCTTATCCGACCAGCAAATTCGCAGTCAATGGTCTGACCCTTTCCCTTGCGCGGGAGCTCGGGCCAAGCCATATCCGCGTCAACGCCGTGGCACCGGGAATCATCAAAACCGATATGGTAGCTGCCCTCCCGGAGCAGATGATTCAGCCGCTGATTTCCGCGGTACCGCTTCGACGCATCGGCGAGCCGGAAGACATCGCCAACGCATTTTTATTCCTTGCCAGCGACATGGCATCCTATGTAACAGGCGAAATCCTGTCCGTAGACGGAGCTATGAGGACCTGATCGCAGGAAAAACGATATGTAACTGTACAGTACCTTCACAGTTACGAGGCTTATCCCGCACAAAGTGCGGGATGCCGTCCTGGCGAAGGATTTTCCCTTGTAAAATTTAAAACTTCATACGTACCTCGCTGCGAGTGCGAGGTACTGTACTGAATAGTTACGAAAAACGATATAAAATCAGAATAGAGATCAGACATAGCGGAAATACTTTTAGAAAATCGGTGAACCGCCGCATGCAAGACCGTCCTGGGGGAGATGCGGCGGCACCGTCCTTGATTTTCGGAAAAAATCAGGACATTGCCTGCATCACGGATTCGCTAAGCGAATCTATGACAAAAATAGAAAGGACGATCGGATATGATTATTATTAATACGCAGGAACAGTTTGATTTAGAAGTACTCAAGGCAGACAAGCCGGTGATGGTGGACTTTTTTGCCGACTGGTGCGGTCCATGCAAGGCACTCGCGCCTCTGATTGAGGAGCTGGATCAGGAGGCGGACGGCTATCTCGTGGCAAAAGTAAATGTAGATGAACTTCCCGAGCTCGCGCAGCAGTACCGCGTGATCTCCATCCCGACAATCCTGGTTTTCCGTGGCGGGGTGTGCGAGGAGAGAAGCGTCGGGCTTGTCGGAAAAGAAGCACTGCTCAATTTGATTCATGGGGAAGAGTAAGAATAAGCGTAAAATTTCGCTTCCTGTAAGGAGCAGAAGCGTGAAAACATCCTGTTAGAAACAGAACCTGACCCGGATAAGCCGGAATCGAAATTATGCGATTCTGCGCAAAAAATCTTTTTTAAGCGCTTAAGCTAAAAACGTGGCAGAGAACAAAACTGCAAAAAAACAGAACCGCAAAAGCAAAACCGCAAAAAACAAAAACGCAAAAATAAAACCGCAAAAGCAAAACCCCTAAACGAAGCCGCAAAAGCAAAACCGCAAAACTAATACTAAAAAATTAAATTTTAAAAAATAAACCTAAAAATCATAACCCAAAAACTAAAACTGAAAAATCAAAACCGCAAAAATAAAACCGCAAAACGAAGCCGCAAATACAAAACCGCAAGTAAATGAAACAGGAAAAGATAGATAAAAGACAGACAAAAGACAGACAAAAGACAGACAAAAGACAGATACAGAAATGGAGAGACCAATGAAAAGAGAGACAGTCGTAGTTCTGGATTTCGGGGGACAGTATAATCAGTTAATCGCGAGACGCGTACGCGAGTGCGGCGTGTACTGTGAGATTTACTCGTACAAAACAGAATTTGAAAAAATCAAAGCCCTGCAGCCCAAAGGCATCATCTTTACCGGCGGCCCGAACAGCTGCTACGAGCCAGGCGCACCGACCTATACGCCGGAAATCTTTGACATTGGCGCTCCGATTCTGGGGATCTGCTACGGCTCCCAGCTCATGATGCATCTGCTGGGCGGAAAAATCAGCAAAGCACCGGTACGCGAATATGGCAAAATCGAAGTGACGGTAGACCGGAATTCCAAGCTTTTTACCGATGTGTCCGAAAAGACCATTTGCTGGATGAGCCACAACGACTATGTCTCCGAGATGGCGCC
Organism: Lachnospiraceae bacterium; assembly: GCA_021201665.1. Lineage (GTDB taxonomy): Bacteria > Bacillota > Clostridia > Lachnospirales > Lachnospiraceae > Choladousia. The sequence continues at coordinate 29,235 of JAJQEO010000076.1, forward strand.
GGGCTTTACCGCCATCGCACATTCTGATAACTGCCCCTACGCCGCGATGGAAAATACTCAGAGAAAACTCTACGCGACCCAGTTCCACCCGGAAGTGCTGCATACCCAGGAAGGGCAGAAAATGCTCTCCAATTTCGTGTTTAATGTCTGCGGCTGCGCCGGAGACTGGCGCATGGACTCCTTCGTAGAGCAGTCCATCACCGCCATCCGTGAAAAAGTCGGCGACGGCAAAGTCCTCTGCGCTCTTTCCGGCGGCGTGGATTCCTCCGTGGCCGCCGTCCTGCTCTCCAAGGCAGTCGGCGAACAGCTCACCTGCGTCTTCGTAGACCACGGCCTCCTGCGCAAAAACGAAGGCGACGAGGTCGAAGCCGTCTTCGGCCCGGACGGCCCCTACAAGCTGAACTTCATCCGCGTCAACGCGCAGGAACGTTTCTACTCCAAACTCGCCGGAGTCACCGAGCCCGAGAGCAAGCGCAAAATCATCGGCGAAGAATTCATCCGCGTCTTCGAAGAAGAAGCCAAAAAGATCGGCGCAGTCGACTTCCTCGTACAGGGCACCATCTACCCGGACGTAGTAGAGAGCGGCGTCGGCGGCGAGTCCACCGTCATCAAATCCCACCACAACGTCGGCGGTCTGCCCGAGCATGTAGACTTCAAGGAAATCATCGAACCCCTGCGCGACCTTTTCAAAGACGAAGTCCGCCGCGCCGGCCGCGAGCTTGGCATCCCCGATTACCTCGTCGACCGCCAGCCCTTCCCCGGCCCCGGCCTCGGCATCCGCATCATCGGCGACGTGACCGCCGAAAAGGTAGCCATGGTGCAGGAGGCAGACGCCATCTGGCGCGAAGAAATCGCCGCTGCCGGTCTCGACAAGACCATCAGCCAGTACTTCGCCGCCCTCACCAACATGCACTCTGTCGGCGTTATGGGCGACGGACGTACATACGATTACGCCATCGCCCTCCGCGCCGTCACCACCACCGACTTCATGACCGCCGAGAGCGCCCAGGTATCGTGGGAAGTCATCGAGAAGACAACGAACCGGATTGTCAATGAAGTGAAGCACGTAAACAGAGTTCTGTATGACTGCACGGGGAAGCCGCCGGCGACGATAGAATTCGAATAGGTTGCAAATGCAATAATATATAATGAATAGGCAATACGATTATATGCATCCAGTGTTATGGGCAGAGGTAAAACACCTCTGCCCATGTATGAAGCAGTCTTCCTGACAATATTTTAAAATATTACGGAGATAATTGAGGAAGGTAAAAACAAAGAAATAATGCATAAAACATGCTGCAGGCAAGAGAGAGATGCCTCTCACTTGTGTACGAAAGATGGATGATTCACTTATGAAACAGAAGGATTACGTAATAGATGCAATGCGAAAAAATGGCGGATATGCTACTTTGCGCCAACTAAATTATTTGGTTGATGTTTCAACCTGGGGGACTAAAACACCGTTTGCGTCTATAAGACGCATCGTTCAGGTCAATGACGAATTTTTTAAAATACAACCAGGCCTCTGGGCGTTGAAGGAATGCGAGCAGGATGTTCTGCGAAAATTTAACATCATTAAGAACAACAAAAACAGTGTAGATACTTTTACTCATTCATATTATCAGGGGATTATAGCAGAGATCGGAAATATCCGGAATAAGGATACTTACGTTCCTCCGCAGGACAAAAACAAGCTGTTTCTGGAGCGGAAGCTTTCAGAGGTAACGTCGATTGATCATATCTATGAGTTTACATATCCGGATCTTTTAAAAAGAGCAAGAACAGTCGACGTGATCTGGTTCAATGAAAGAAAAATGCCCTGTGCGTTCTACGAGGTAGAGCATTCGACGGATATCAAGAATTCACTTAATAAATTTTTCGAATTGCAGGACTTCAGAGCCAGATTTGTGATAGTCGCGGATGAGGAACGGCACCGTCAGTTCGATGATGTAATGAAGTCCTCTATTTATAATCCGATTCGTTCGCTGGTGGAATTTGTCGCTTATGACAGCCTGGTTAACCAGTACGCAAATGAAAGCAAAAAATATGAGCGGGTTATATGAATGAAATCTGCCAGTTATTCAGATGAAGTCTTCACATATTTGCGAAGACATTGTGGAAGTGCAAAGTTTATGAATAAACTGTTTTTGTTGTATTGCCGGTAAAAAAGTGAAATGAGTATATGTTAAAATATATTGATAAAAACAACTTAAATCAAAGCAAACCCTTATAAAAGAACATCTTTTGCAAAGCTAAAATTTTGTTTAACATACTTAGAGATGATCTCCTTAAAATAATTTTATGCTATAGTAAAAATGCACAAATCAGAACATTTGTTCTAAAAAGCTATTGAAAACTGACTGAACGTGTAGTATACTGGGAAAAATTGAAATCGCGTTAGAGTTAGAGAAAAAATAGAAAATAATGGGAAGCAGTTTTCGTTAAGCATATGTGAATGTGAGGAGATTTGGGAATGGCACTGGCAGAAAGATTATTTGAGTGTTTTAAGGATCAAGATTCATTTACGCTGCACGAGGCCTACCGGGAGAATGCGGACAAACCGCATGAAACCGTTCGTGCCCGTATTTATGATAATCTGAATATTAAATTTGAACGCATTGCAAAAGGGGTTTACAGAACCATTGATTCGGAAGAAGCCTGCGTTGTCATAGAAGGCGATGGGAGAGACTTGTCTATGATTCAGGACGAAAGTATTGATTGCATTTTAACCGATCATCCCTGGCTGGATCTGAAGTCCAACAGAGGCGGAACCAGAAAGTTTGCGCAGTATGACTGCTTTCAATATACTCAAAAAGACTTTGAAGAGAAGGCCAGGATTTTGAAGCCAGGATGCTTTCTGGTTGAGATTTTACCGGCAGAGAATGAAAATAATTACGAATATTTATATCAGATCAAGCAATTTGCGAAAAAAGCGGGATTTCTTTATTACTCCAAAGTGCCGTGGAAGAAGGGCACTTTTGTAAGCAACACCGGCCGCAAAGCTAAGAATACGCAGGATGTCATGATTTTTTCGAAGGGAAAAGCCAGAAATATGCGTTATGACAAGAAAAAATCAGATGAGATCGGTGAGAAGTGCTACATGAGCGGCTGCAAGGGGATGCTTCCTACTGAGTTCGATGTGCAGGCAGTATCAAAAAAGGACAGGATACACCAGAGCGAATTGCCGATTGCTTTGTGCGAGCAGATACTAGATTATGTCACTTATGAAGGAGAGGTTGTGCTGGATTCATTCGCAGGAAGCGGTGTCGTGGGAGAAGCCGCGTTGATGATGAAGCGGAATTGTATTCTGATAGAAATTATGAAAGAAAACATTGAGAAAATCAAACGTAGATTTGAGGGGAAAATATGGTTTCGGACGGTTATTGGTTAGTAACAGAAAGGATTTGCACTTATGGAACTGGAAATTGGCATTGAGGATTTGCTGCGAAAATCCAGAGTAGAGTCCTCACGCGTTGAGTTTAAGGCTGGTTGGAATCCAGATGATATTTATCACAGTATCTGTGCCTATGCCAATGATTACAATAACGATGGCGGCGGATACATTCTTGTTGGCGTTGAGGAGAAAAATGGAGTAGCAGTGCGGCCGGTAAAGGGACTTCCAGAATATATGCTGGATGACATCCAAAAAGAAATGGTTGGATATAATAATGTCATCTCACCGGCATATTTTCCGCGGCTCGTTCCTTTGGAAGTGGATGGCAGATGGATACTGGTAATTGTTGTCCGAACCGGGCAGCAGAGACCATATAAGGCACCGGATTATGTCACTGGCAAAAAGGACAAAAAGTATTATTATTACATTCGTTATGGCACGAGTTCCGTTAGAGCAAATTTGGAGCAGGAACGGGAACTGATTGCCATGACAGATCAGACGCCGTTTGACTGTAAAGCAAATCATAAGGCGACATTTGCTGACATTTCGCCGGTTCTTTTGGAGGACCATTTGCGGAAGACCAGAAGCAAATTGGCAAAGCAGGTAAGAGAACGAGGAGTAGAGGCGATCTTAGAAGAAATGCAACTGCTTGAGGGGCCGCCAGAGCTTCGCTATATCCAGAATGTAGCGCTGATGATGTTTTGTGAACATCCTGAGAAATTTTTCCGCTATACCTATGTGCAGATGACTGTATTTCCCGAGGGAAGCATTAAAAATCCGAGCCTGAGTGAGGATTATCCGAACATCACCGGTTCTGTTCCGCAGATGATACAGGCGACGATGGAACGCTTTCGCAATCTTTTTATCCGAGAAAAGGTCATCAAGGTGCCGAATCAGATGGAGTCGCTTCGGATTATGAATTATCCGTATCAGGCTATCGAGGAGGCTGTTGTAAATGCATTTTATCACCGAGATTATATGTCCAATGAACCAGTGACGATTGAAATTGAGCCGGATTGTATCAATATTATGAATTTTCCGGGAATAGACCGGTCGATTTCAAGTGCTACGATTGCGGAGGGACGTAGATTTGTATCACGGTATTATCGAAATCGGCGTCTGGGAGAGTTTTTAAAAGAACTGGATTTGTCAGAAGGTCATTCATCGGGGATTCCTACCATACAGGATGAGCTTGAGAAAAATGGTTCTCCAAGAGCGGAATTCTTTACAGATGATGACAGGCGGGCAATGCGGATTCGTATACCGATACATCCGGCGTTTTTAGAAGAAGAAAATGATAACTGTGTTCAAAATGAAAATAGTTTGAAAGAAGTTTTGAAAGAAGTTTTGAAAAAAACGGATTTTAATAAAGTGGTTTCTATTATTGAAATAATTGATAGAGATGGTGAAATTACGCCGATGAAAGCAAAAGAAGTCTGCGGAAAATCAGAAACTACAACGTGGAGATATTTACAGTTATTAGTATCTACAGGATTTGTTGTTAAAACAGGAAATACAAATAACTTAGTCTATAAGAAGAAGTAGATGGCAGAGCTTAATTGGCAAACCACCGGCGATGACTCTAAGTGAGTTCCCAAACCGGTGATTTTCCTGACAGACATTCGAGATGAACTAAAAATGAGTGGCTGTATTTTGTCTGCAAAATTTATGCGGATGAACTGGACTGGAAGCTGTTTTTAAAACAGAAGGAATGGCTGTATTCCCTACTGTGTTATCTGGAAAAATGGTATGGAGCCGAAGCTTTTGCTATGCCGGAGGGAATCCTGAATATGATGGACGGAATTCAGAGTGCGTGGGAAACGAAAAAGCCGGAAAGAATGGATAGTAGCAGGGCAACAAAAGATGAGTGTTGGTATGAAGAGATCTGGGCTGACGAGGATCTGGAGATTGCATTGGAAAATGCCGGGGCAGCAGTTACAGATGAAAATGTGGAGATTATGAAGCGCGAATGTCTGCACATTTTTGACGATAAATTTGAGAGAAATGAAATGCTGGCAGACAAAGCCAGAAGCATTTTTTGCGTATGATTATGCAAGGAGAAGTTTAACATGATTGTACAGGAATTATTTCAGCAGGCGGATTCTGGCCGGGTAGAAGAAGCATATTTTTTAATGCATACGATTTTCTATCCTTATGAGAAGTTTTCTTTGGATAAAAAAATTGATGCGACGATTCGGATAAAGGGATACATTCGGGAGTATATCAGCCGCTTTTCTGCCTGCGATATAAATATTAAAGAACCACAGACAATTTTTATAATCGAACTTCCCTGTGAGAACTATGAAGATAAGGGAGATACAGAGCTGACCCTGTTTTTAGTAGATGATAGTGAAGCCAGACGAAAAGTACAGGGAGATTTTTCTGCTTGGTCTGGTGACGAGGAACATCGTATTAATCATTATGGGATCAGCATGAGCAGGATGGAAGAGATTGCTGGATGCCATATAGCAGGGGAAAGTGTTGAGAATCTGGGCATTACAGCCTGCTGTGCAAAAATTTTGTATGAATTTTTCGAGTTTGGATATTCAGACGAATCCAGAGAAAAGAATATACAGGACTTGTATGAACGCCTGGAGGAAGGGAAAAAGGATATTGAAGAGGGAAGAACTTTTTCTCATGAAGAGGTTTTTAGTCATCTCTGGCAGGAAATGCTGGAGGCGTGTACGGATGAAGATGAGAGAACTCATATGATTTTGAAAAAAGAATATGAGGATAAAGTGGAGGAAATAGAACGAAGATACGTATATAAGGTTTTAGAGGAAAATCATAAGAAGGTAATTGACCTTATTAAGAAAGAATATTTTTCACGGTCATCCGGTTAACGCGGGTACTCACCGACATAGTTTGCGAGACTCGTTCCTATGCAGAATGAAAACAGTTATTATAATAAATCCGATAACAGTTGTAAGCGCGCAGTCAAACCCATAATCTCCTCCGGTCAGTAACTGACTTTTGCTATTTAAGACGAAAACGACAGGCCAGTCGTTTGTGCTTGCGATATCTACTGGAACTAATGTCCCGATGCCATTATACAACGCATGAACAGAAACGCTTGCCCAAATGGAACCAGTCGATAAATAAATACAGCTGAACATGATGCCTGCCAGAGTCCCACTGATAATAAGCTGAAAGGCACTGATAAGGCTCAAGCTTCCATTCATGAGATGCACAGCTCCAAAAATAAGAGAAGACACGATACCTCCCGCGTATCTGTTATAATTTTTTGAAATGACACCTTGAATAAGTCCTCTGAAAACCAGTTCTTCTATGATAGGAGCAACTAAAAATGTTCCGAGAAAACTCGCCGCATTTTGCGCGAACAGATAAGGATCCATTTCAGGGAAAACAAAGTGACCTTCAATCATCATAGCACCTGCATAGAACAAAACTAATTCTGCTGTACCGTATAGCAGATAGCTCCTGTGTATTTTTACTTCATTCAGCCCATAAATTTCAATATCCTTGAAAAAATGATTCCGGATATATTTAAAACCAAAGAAAAACAATACAAAATATACGATTGAGGCAACAAGGTAGTGCAGCGGAAGAGCAATCTTATTTATCTCCCAGGAGTCTACCCAAATGCCGCCTGGTAATTGACAGAGTATCACAAATAATAGAATTGCCAAAATCTGCAGCGCTATTTTTAAAACTCGCTTCATGCCTGTTCCTCGTCTTTCTTATATTCCAGGATATCTCCTGGCTGACAGTCTAACGCTTCGCAGATAGCTTCTAATGTCGAAAATCGTATGGCACTTATTTTACCTGTTTTTATCTTGGATAAGTTCACATTCGATACTCCAACGATCGATGATAATTCTTTTAAAGACATTTTTCTGCCCGCCATAACGCGGTCCAGCCGCAATATTATTTTCCCCATGTGTAAATCATCTCCCTATTGTGTCAGGCTCCTTATAATGTTTCATCTGATTCTTGCTGCAAAAGCATTCCATAATGAAATACATATGAGAGAAACAGACATAGCGCGGCAATAATAAGTCCCCAGATTTTTCCATTGCCGACACTAATAATTGCAATCCAAAGAGCTGCTTTGCGAAAACCTGTAATAACGCTATTCTCAAAGGGCCTGCCATTTGCTATTGATTGAAATACGCTTCCCAGTGCATGAACCAATGCCCGAACCATGATACATGTTATAGCCAGCATGGTAATCATTAATAAGCTTACTGTTATTTGCAAGGGATGTGAAAGCTCTTGAAAATGGATGGTATGGCCAAAACAGGTCAGGTCTACAGTTAGCCCCGTAGTATTAAGAAAGCCGAACATATTTACTAAGATCAGTACTCCTCCAAGGATACATAACACATACATTACCTTGCCAACGATTTGAGTTATCTTGTCCAGCGCATGACCCCATTTTTTCATTTTTCCCAGCTCGGTGCTTGTACGCTCAGTATTCGTGTTCATGGCATATTACTCCTTTTCGTTAAAAAATTAATGTTTATCGTTAATCTATGCTGTAGTATATACCTGATAATAATGTTTGTCAATACTTTTTTAATGTTTATCGTTAATTATGTGGATTTATAATTGCGCTTTGAAATTGTTTCAAAATTTTAGAATTAATGTAGATAAAATAGAACTGAACTGTTATAATATCCTCATCAAGAACGGAGGGAGAAATATGTCAAACAATATTCTTTACACCGTTAGAATGATTGTTTGACTGACAACCGCTGTAATTATTATCCGTATGTGGCATGATACAAGAGGAGTAAATGATTATGATTTCATACAAACCGCTTTGGAAGACTCTGAATGACAGAAAGATGAAGAAGATGGACTTGCTGGACGTGGCTGACATCAGCCGGGGTACTCTTGCAAGCATGGGGAAGGATATCCCGATCCATTTGAAATATATCGACCGGATATGCACAGAGCTTCACTGCCAGATTACGGATGTCATAGAATTTGTACCTGCACCGGGACATACGGACTCTGTAGAAGAATAATACATATGGTATCCAAACGGTATCTAATAGATATAGTGTGAAATGGGGTGAAGTAGTGGCTGAAAAAAGACTAAATAATACGATATTTTTGATGTTTCTTGTTACCAGCAATTATTGCAAAGCACATAACATTACTGCCAGAGAGTTTTTGAGTCTTGACAGAAAATACGACATATTGAACTATGTTTCAGAATGTCCGGATATATTTGACAGCATGACAGATCACGAGATGGTAGAGGAGGTTGACCAATATGTTTCGTAATCTTAAGACTACACTTTATCATGGCACGATTTCTGAAATTGTGACGGTAGATGTGAGTGCTGGAAGAAGTAAGAAAGATTTTGGAAAAGGTTTTTATATGGCTGTCACGAAAAAACAGGCGATGGGAATGATGCATAAAAAATATCGAGAGTCGATCAGGCGTAATGCCAATAGAAAAAACTGTTCATTTCAGGAACGTCTTTATGAGATTGAGCTGGACACACAGATTCTTGATACTCTGAATATTAAGCTATTTCAGGATGCTGATATCGAATGGCTGGATTTTGTTCTGATGTGTAGAAATAAAGGCGGTATGCCGCATAATTATGATATGGTGATTGGGGCGACAGCCGATGATGACACGGCTCTGTGTCTGAAAGTGTACGAGGAAGGTGCCTATGGAGAAAAAGGCAGTGATCAGGCGAAGCACATTTAGTTGAATAATCTGGAAGTTGAAAACCTTGGCGTTCAGTATTATATTGGGAAGCAAGAAGTTGCAGATGCGGTTATTAAGAGTATTCGAGAAATTGATTGGCGGTGAAAATGTATGACGGAGGAAAAAGCGCGTGTTGCGGTGGGACTTTCGGTTGTGGAAATAACAAAATATTTGATGAACTACTTTTCCATTTCACATGAAGAAGCCTATAAAAAACTGGTAGATACAGATTTTTTTGAACGGCTGAATGATATTGAGACAGGGTTGTACCTGGAAACAGATCAGTATTTATGCAAGGCCTGTATTTTGGAGATAGAACAGGGTAAAGCATCAATGTATGAATTTATTAATGCAGAATAAGCGGAATTTTCAAGAAGAGCCTGAAGCATTTATAATACATGATTACACGAGGCGGAAAAGATATGCAGACATTATCGGAATCAGATGCAAAATTGTACTATGATTTATGGAAACCGTTGCTGGATTATACGAATGAGCGGTATCATGTGAAGGAACACGTGAAAGATATCGTACATGCGCCGAGTCTGAATCCAGAAGAAATCAAGGAAATTGCAAATAAGCTTTGGAATAATGTGACGGTGATTGACGATTACCTGTCGGAAAAAGGCAGCGAATTATCCGAAGATGAACGGGCGATTGTTTGCGGCTGGAAGAGATGTGTTAAGGGCAGGTTTATTATTGAGAGGCATCTGAAAAGTGGTTCGATTCTTATTTGCCTGGATGATGAAAGTGTATATCGGGTGAGCGGGATTATAAGCAGCTGGGAGGAAATATTTTATTACCGGAAGCCTCCGATTTTGATTGATACGACTCTGATACCGTTCAGGGATGTAATTATATCGGACGGTCTTCATATGATGTATCCCGTTATGATTGGCGGGAATATAGCGCGCTCTCTTAAAGACATGTACATGAACGCGAAAAAAAGCGGGAGCCTTTATACCAGTCTGTGATACGAGTACGAGAGGCGGGCACGAGTGTGCTGCTTACATAGCCGCGCTTGGAGAAGTAAAAGAACCTGCCGGAGAGCCCGGAGGCAAACAGAAAGTGATGGAACAGTATCGTGCGAAATATTCGCGCAGAAGTGCGTTTCATCAGGCACTTAGGGGATATGGTCTGCGAGGAAAATAATAACTGTTTATCTGAATTTTATGAAGTGAAAATGAAGGGGAATAAAATGGGCTGGAACAACAGAGAGGATATGATTCAGGTATTTAACGATACCATGGTGCAGTGCAGAAATCATGCACGATTAAAGAATGCTGTTCAAAAATCATTGGCGGCGCAGAGGGTATATCTGGAAGGAGAGACACTTAATGGTGCTGCAAATGGCGCCGCTTGTGAGCAGGACGCGCAGATTGTGGTTTCGAAGAAGCGAAGCTTTGAGGCTGCGTCTGTTTACAAAGACCGGAAGGTATGTCTGCTGAATTTTGCATCTGCCACAAATCCGGGAGGCGGAGTAAAGAGGGGCTCTTCTGCACAGGAGGAATGTCTGTGCAGGTGCAGCACCCTTTATCCATGTATCAGTAAGGCTTCCGTGAGAGCCAGTTTCCATGACAGGCATAAAGAGATGCTTTCCGATGGGAAATTAGACGCGCTTTATAATGATGACTGCATCTATACTCCTGGAGTGGTTGTTTTTAAGTCAGATACATCCATGCCGCAGATCATGCCAGAAAAGGACTGGTACACGGTAGATGTGATCACCTGTGCCGCGCCGAATCTGCGGGCAAAGCCAAGTAACGCCATGAATCCCGGTTCGGGCAGCCAGGCGGTAAGGATCAAAGATTCCGAGCTGAAAAAGCTTCATGAGAAAAGGGCGAACCGTATCCTGGATATTGCAAAGGCTAACGGCAATGATACCGTAATACTTGGAGCCTTTGGATGCGGAGCCTTTCAGAATCCTGCTCCGGTCGTGGTGGCCGGCATTTATGAAGCGGTGAAGCAGCACAGAAGAGACTTCCGGACGATTGAGTTTGCGGTGTTCTGTTCGCCCAGAAATACGGAAAATTATGAAGCATTTCGGAGACAGTTTCGTGAGAAATTGTGAACATGAAAATGTCACAAAATGAGGCGAAATATCCGCTGGAAAAATCGAAAGGAAACAGCGAGAAGCATGACCTGCTGTAGAGCGAAAAAGGCATAATTTGTTTAGAAGGGAAAGGCTGGTAAAGATGGCAGCATCCAATTATGACATTACAAGAGACAGTGCGGAGCAGCGATTCCTGAATTATAATCAGGAAAACATGATTGACAAATTTCAGCTGAAACACGATGAGCAATATCTGTACATAGAGTTTGTGGGACGGGATTATCGAATTGGCCGTCACTCGGGACGGACGGAGTGGACAACGGATGGATTCGCCCATGCAGAGCACGCGGGATTCAACGAAGTGCTTGCAATCTTTGATGTGCTGTGTGACTCGAAAAAGAACTGCCGCCTGTCGGGACAGTTTGTGAAGGTCAATGATTTGAAAGGGACAGTTCGCTCATCCGGTCTTGGAAATGACCTGTATGGAAAATACGCGGAGTATTTCGACGGACGCCTGCCGGCGCTTAGAAGGGCCTGCGAGACTCTTGGCGGAGAAAGGCAGAAGATTGGAGACGTGTCTTATCTTCTGCATCCGTTTTCATTTCTTCCGCTGATGCTGCAGTTCTGGGAGTCAGATGATGAATTTCCTGCGAGTCTGAAGTTTATGTGGGATGAAAATACACTGGATTTTCTGCGGTACGAGACGACCTATTATGTGCTGGGGCATGTGCTGGAGCGGCTGAAAACGCTGATGGAAGAAGAAGACACAGCTGACCTTGATCCCGATTGAGCCATACATAAGAGATCCAATCCGGCTATGAGACAGATTTTCGATACACAAAGAATGCGATGCACAGAGAATGATTCGCCTCTTGTTGGATGGCGGATCATTCGTGTTTTTTTCTCTTTCAGGAATTTCCGGGTCTTCCCCTTCACTCTAACAAAGTAACAGCAGATAATGTATACAAAATTATTTCCTGATATAGCTTGAAAAACATATATTAATAATATATAATATATACCAAATAGAACAAGCACATGCTGTCCGGTGGTTTCGGTTTAAATTCAGATTACAATTGAATGTGTAAGGCTCACTTGAAGAATAGCGGATTTAGCGGGTTTGGCTCAGATTGTGTTTAAAATGAATTTTGACATAAGACGGAATGATGAAGAGGGGTGACGTTATCTTATGGGAGAAAAAGATAAGCTGCATTTTCTGATTGATTATGAAAATGTCCGCGAAGCAGGCCTGGAGGGGCTGGAGCATCTTTACGATACAGACAAGATTACGATTTTTTACAGTGCTGCCTGTGAGAAGATTTCCAAAAGATCTATGGATTTCATTTTGCAGTCTGGGTGCAGCTTTCAGGCAGTACGGTTAAAGAGAACGGGAAAGAATGCTTTGGATTTTTACATTGTCTCCATGATTGGTGCATTTTTTGGAGCAGGCTTTGCGGGAAAAGTGGTTGTGGTGAGCAAGGACAAAGGATATATTGCGATGAAGGATTACTGGATGGAGCAGGGAATCCAGAGTGAACGGATTTTGCTGAAAGCGACTGTAAAAGACGGCATTCTTGCGTCAAATGAAAACAGCGCCCGGCGGAGGATGATTTCTGCGGGGGCTTCACAGCTCAGTATCGGGAAAGAATATGCGAAATATCAGGAGAGGGAACGCCTGAAAAAGAAGATCGAGACTCTTTTTGCGGGTACGGAATACGAGGATGAGGTTGCGAAGATCTTTGAGCTGACGGAAGCGGAGAAAAAGCCCAGAGATCTGTATCTTGGCTCCCTGAAACGTTTTGGAAGAACGGATGGGACGAAAATATACCGCTTTTTGAAGCAGGCGAATGCGGCGTAGGAATATGTTTGATTTAACTCAATCAGCAAACGAGTTAGAAACGAATTAGAAATGAATTAGAATCGAGTTAGATTGTATTACGGATGTGCGGATTTACGTACGCCCGAAACCGACGAAAAAATCATCAGGGTTGTTTCATGAAGAAATAATAAAATTGGGTTTATCATAGTGCGTATAT
>JAJQEO010000085.1 GCA_021201665.1 Lachnospiraceae bacterium
TTAACTTGCGAAGTTCGCTCCCGCAAGCGCGGCGAACTTCTTGCAAGTTATATTACTCGCAGCAAAAGCAGCTGCTCGTTAACTTGCGAAGTTCGCTCCCGCAAGCGCGGCGAACTTCTTGCAAGTTATATTAAAGCCCGCCTGCCGCTCTGTCAATAGGTTGCCGCTTTCGTTTTGAAATTTCAGGTTCTTTTTCGCGGTCAGGTTATCAGGTTTCGGCCGCGATAGGCACGAAGTCCTCCCACGACACTTTTCGTGCGCCATCCTTTTTCTTCCAGTTCACGCGCGACAGACAAGCTCTTCGCTCCCCGGTCGCAATAAAGAATCAGGGTATCCCCGATATGGCCGTCCAGACAGGTGTGCATCTCCCCCTTCTCCCCATCCGGCGCGTTCACCGCTCCCCGGATATGTTCTTTCATAAACTCCTCGCGTGTCCTCAAATCAATCAGCAGATAGCCGCGTCTGCCGATGTACCAGTCCAGCTCTTTTGCTGAAATTGTCTCCATACAAGCACCTCGCCCCAGTTAAGGATCTGTCTCATACATTTATTATAGTAAACGACGTAAGTCGTTTTACTTTGCGCCGGACGCAGGGCTGCGAAGCAGCCATTCCTCGTGCGTCCGTGTGTATCTGTTATAGTGAATGACAAAAAATTTTGCCGCTCACTATATAATATATGAAGCCGACAGGAAAATGCCCTCAATATTCGGGCGGAAGGGCGGCTCCCACCTGTACACCGCAAAATGCCGCGTACGGTTCTCTGATCAGGCAGGATACAGTCTTTCGTTTCCCGCACCAGCTGTTCAGACAGTGAGACACCCGGTAGGGGAGCTACCGGGTGTCTCGAGGGGAGTATAAATAATTAATAAGGGGTTTGTAAAAAAAATTGTTTGAAGGGTAAATTCTTTTTACGAAAATGATTATAATATAGTTTCCAAAAAAAAGCAATACTTATTTTTAAAATTTTCGGGATATACATAATTTCAAAAATTTTCGGGATACTACAGACTGTAACTATCGTGCAGCCGCGATAAACCCGATTACAGCGTTTCCCAAATCCTGCTGGCAGGCAGGATCAGGCACAGGATGGGGCGCATCAATCAAACGCTTTGTTTTATCCCGGACTGCCGTTTCAATCAAAAACCAGGAGGTATGAACAAATGGCAAAGAACAATGCAGAAAACACCACGTCAAACACGGAAAGAGAGCAGAACTGCTCCAAAAACACCAACCAGCAGAACAAGACGAGCAACTCTTCCAAAAACAGCACGTCCGAAAAGAATGGGTATGAGAAGGAGTCCAACTGCGAAAAGGACTGCAGCAGATACGAATAACCTTCTTTTTCCCGGAGAGGCGAGGCAGTCCCCCGCCTCTCCCCTCCGGGTGTGTTCAGCCAGTTAAGAGCAATTTCTTCATGTCCTAAAAACCCCGCCGCCGCCCAGTGTGTACCGGAATCAGCCGTCATAGTTCTTACAAAACATAGCTCTTACAGAAGAAACTTGTGGATAATTTCGGCAGCGCCGTCATGGTTATTATCCGCTGTAGTAATGTAGTCCGCATGCGCGGCGACTCCCGGATACGAGTTTCGCATCGCGACTCCGATATGAGCAGCTTCTATCATATCAATATCATTGGGTGCGTCACCGGCAGCGACTGAATTTCCGACAGGAATTCCAAGGTAAGAACACAGCCATCGGACCGCCCTCCCCTTCGATACCTGGTCAGGAACTATTTCCAGATACGCATCGTTGGAAAAATAGCAGTCCAGAACTCCCTCATAGGTAAGAAGAATCTGCAGCCGGAATCTTTTTATCAGTTCTCTGCGGTCATTTTCAATTGCAAGCAGCTTACACGGCTCCTGTTTAAGAGCATCTAAAACAGACGGAACAATGCGGAAGCTCTGAAGAGTGTGTGCGGCGTACTCGTGTATTTCCGGCCGGTCCTCCTGCGCGAACACCTCCGTCTCTGAAAATGTCTGGATATGTATCCCCATCCGGTGGGCCATCTCAAACAATTTCGCAACGAGCGGCAGCGGTATCGTCTTCCTGAAAATGATTTCCCCGGAATGGCAGTCGTAGATCTCACCGCCGTTGAATGCAATCACATAACAATCCTTCCTCATCAGGCCAAGTCTGTCGGCCTGAATCAGCGCGCTTGCCAGAGGACGCCCTGTAGCGATCACAATTTTGTGACCCATAAGCAGAGCCTGATCAATGGCCTGCTGATTGCCTGGCGTGATCTCCTTCTGATCATTTAACAGAGTCCCGTCCAGATCTGTGAAAAAAATTTTTTCAGGCTTCATTTCAGGAATCAGCATCTGTTTCACTTTCCTCATCGCTGCCATAAATAAAATCGTGTAACAGCTCAAGGGTCTCTTCCCAGTCCGGCACGAGCATATCCTGACCATTTACATAAATCGTGCTGTACATGCCGTCATAGGGAACTCTGCTCGTCTCAAAAGTGTATTCGAGCATTTCCGGCAATTCTGTCACCAGGCTCCAAATCTCTGATTCTGAGATATTTGTCGTGACATATTCCAGGATAAGCTGCATGGCAGAAGTCATATCAGCGAGCGACATCTTCTTTACTTCCTCCAGAAGCTGTGTAAGGACATAACGCTGGCGCTCTGTCCTCTCAAAATCCGAATTCCCGACATAGCGGTTGCGCGCGTACGCCACCGCCTGCACACCGTCAGCATATACGGTACCGCCTCCCGTCGGAAAATAATGCTCAGACGGGTCAATATTCATAAGACGTTCACACATGTCCAGAATGTATCCGTTCGCCACTTCCACCTCTTCAGCGGAAACCTCCAGCCAGACGCCGCCGATAATGTCAATAATATCAACCAGATCCCAGAAATCAACCGCGACATAACGGTCAACCTCTATCTTATAGGTCTCTGTAATCGTCTCACACAGCAAAGGACCGGCTCCATAAGCGTAAGCCGCGTTCAGCTTTTTATAGCCAACTCCCGGAATGTTTACGTAAGTGTCGCGCATCAGTGATACCATCGTGACACGGTTGTCAGCCTGATTAATGGATACCAGAATCATACAGTCCGAATTTCCATTCCAGGTCCTTTCCTGTCTGTCCACGCCAATCAGGAGAACATTATAGATGTCTTCATCGGAAAGAACACTTTTCGAAGTATCCATAGATTCCTGGATTGCGGCCAACTCCTCGTCACTCACAAGGTCACCGGTCCGTTCATCCGTCTCTTCTTCCGCTTCTTCAGGGATCGTCTCTTCCACGGTGACCGAATCATCGGATACATAATTCACGCTGCTGTACAGGTCGTGCCCAAGCTTATATACAACGCCGCCGCTGATAAGCACTACGCCCAGAACGATGCACAGACTGATTAAAAAAGCTTTTTTAAGGTTCATACGCTGTTCTCCTGTTTCGTTTACATAGTAAAAATGGGATCCATGCCGGAAATATTTTCGGAAATATTTTTCACGGCCAAATACATGAAAAAAGCTTCCCACTAATGGGAAGCTTTCATGCGGAGGATGGGACTTGAACCCACACGATATTGCTACCACAGGCACCTGAAGCCTGCGCGTCTGCCAATTCCGCCACCTCCGCGGTTGGATTGATGAGTCTCGCAACTCACAACGCATATAGTACTATATCGTTTTCAAAATGTCAAGCGTTTTTTTTAATTTTCAGCATTTTCTTTTCGAAAGCTTTTTCTTTTCGAAGCCATTTTCTTTTTGAAGCTTTCTTTTCGAAGCTTTCTTTTCGACTTTTCTTTTCGAGGCTGCCGTTTCATCTGCTTTGTACTATGTCATGCTGTCTTCCGGCCTGTTATCCTCCGGCATTTCATCTTCCTTCATCCTCCGGTACTCTGTCTGTCGGTATCTCATCTCCCGGCATATTATCTTTTGGCACATTGCCTTCCGGCATGTGTTCTTCTGACACACTGTCCATCTTCACGCTGTTTTCCTCTCCTCTGTCGCTTTCCGATGCACTTCCCTGAGAGTGCTCTTTATACATGCTCCACGCGCTCCACATGACCAGCGCCGCGCCCATGATCGCAAACAGAATTGCGAAGACTGTCATGAGCATTGTATTTTCCGCCCCATCCATCCCCCCAAACAGCTGCCAGGCTGTGTACAGGAGATAGATGCCGGCGATCGCGTATATTCCCTTTCGAAGCTTATCTCTGTCCATTCTGTATTCCCTAACCCGGATCAACCGGAGCCGAAATTTTGCCATTTTGCGCAAAAAATCGTTTGTAAGTGCCTAATCTTTCCCGCAGTTTCTGACTATTCCATTTCAACTGTCCAGGTATTCGTGTATGTTTTTCCGCCATCCAGCCCGATCAGATCTGACTGGCAGGAAAAATCCTCGATGATCCCGTCGCGGGAAGGCAGGGAAGTCCACGGTTCCACGCAGACATACGGTGCCTTCTTTTTTACCGCGTGCCAGAATCCGATGTACATGAAATCCGGATACCGCACCGTAACGCTGCGTTTTCCTTTATCACTGGCAATTCTTACCGTCTTCGGCGCGTGCTTCAGCACGATCGCATCGTGATCAAACAAATCGTGGCGGAGCGGGATCCTTCTGTCATTTTCCAGAGGATACGGCTCTTCATGCCCGGTCAGAAAACATGAATCGGTAAATCCGACCCGGTACGGATGAGACACACGGTCAAACTCCAGATAATAATCCTCGAATGTCAGCCCTTCCTCCAGCGGAACGCAGAATCCCGGATGTCCGCCCAGGCCAAAATACATCCGGCGCTCCCCCGTATTCTCTACCGTGGAAGTGATAACCAGCGTTTTCCCACTAAGCGCATAAGTGATCCGATAAATAAAATCAAACGGATACTGTGCTTTTGTCTGTTCCGTGCTGTCGAGCCGGAATGTGATACTGGAAGCCTCACCATCTGCAGGTGCTTCCGGCGCAAGCGTATGGTATCTGACCAGACCGTGTATTTTCATATTATAGGTGTTCCCATCCAGCGTGTAAGCTCCCTCTGTCAGCCGCGCTACATATGGGAAAATATTCGGCGCCTTTCCAGACCATATGGCCGGATCCGCCTGCCACAAATATTCGGTCCCATCTGCGCTTTTGATCGACTGCAGTTGGGCGCCCTCGCCGCTTGCAGTCACTGTCAGATATTCATTTTTAATTGTGTAGTCCATAAAACAGATTCCTCCATAAATACGTTTCATAATTCTTATGGACAATAGTATAAGCATAAAGCTTCGAAAAAGCAAGAGTAACAGGGCGCCATTTTTTGAGCCATTTGGGGAGTATTTCTCAATACCGTCTGAAATACTTTTCCGGTTGTTTTTTCAGCACTGTTCGTTTATAATGAAGAAACGCAGAAAAAACTATTCAGAGCTGTTTTATTACAGGAGGTACATATGGGCAGAGCAGGCGGTGGCGGCGGTGGCCGCTCAGGAGGCGGACATTCGAGCGGAGGCGGAACGCGCTCGGGCGGAGGGCATTCCAGTTCCGGTTTTAGCCGGTCAGGCGGCAGCTCCGGACGCGCAGGGGGCAGTTCCTTCGGCAGCGGTCGTGCCGGCGGAGGGCATTCCGCCGGCGGATTCGGAATGAGCGGCAGCAGAGGAACCGGAAGTGCCGGCGCCCCGGGAAGCGGCAGGACAAATCCCGGCGGCCCGGGAGGCATGGACAGGCGCGGAGGCATGAATCCTCC
>JAJQEO010000048.1 GCA_021201665.1 Lachnospiraceae bacterium
CACAATATGAGATGATTGTAAAGTGTTTTTACCAAAGTTTTATATCTACACCCAGGAAAAACTCAGGGCATTGCAACTTTTCGTTTTATATGTTACAATGAAAGCCGCGCAATTAAAATCGCTTCGCGATTGTATATCCCGCCCGAAGGGCGAGGATGCCGCCCCGGCGAGGGATATCCCGCCCGAAGGGCGAGGATGCCGCCCCGGCGAGGGGGCGCGGTTCCGTTCTCGATTTTCTCCGAAAATCGGAACATTGCCTGCGTCCATACTTGCTGCGCAAGTACGGACATATGATACGCAGGACGGCTGTGGGCCGGTCGAGGTGAAAATGATATGAAAATACAGCTGTGGCGGGAAATCCTAAGCCCGTATGATCTGGCAGTGAAAGAGCTGATCATTAAGTTTGAACATCTGATGCATGAATACAGGGAGCAGGGATTGTATTCCCCGATCGAGCAGGTGACCGGCCGGGTAAAAACAGTCTCCAGCATTTTAGATAAGGCGCAGAAAAAAGGTGTCGCTGCTGACGAAATTGAGGAGCGTATTACCGATATCGCCGGGGTCCGGATTATCTGCCAGTTTGTGGAGGATATTCAGAAGGTCGTGGAGATCATCCGCGAGCGCACGGATATGGAGATTGTCAGCGAGCGGGATTATGTCAGCCACATGAAGGAAAGCGGTTACCGCAGCTACCATATTATTGTCCTTTATGAGGTACATACGGTAAATGGGGCGAAAAAGCTCCACGCGGAGATTCAGATCCGTACGCTGGCCATGAATTTCTGGTCGACGATCGAGCATTCTCTGCAATACAAATATAAAGAAAATATACCGGACCATATCAGCCAGAAGCTGACAAACGTGGCCAACGCGATTATTTCTCTGGATAATGAAATGTCCTCCGTTCGAAGCGAGATCATGGACGCCCAGATTTCATCGCATATAAGGTCTGGCCTCGTCTCAGACATTCTGACAACGATCCAGAATCTGTATCGGGTTACGACGAAGCGGGAAGTCCAGAAGATTCAGGATGAATTTTACCGTATATACGAGCTGGACGATATTGACCAGCTCCGGCGTTTCGCCAGGGAGCTGGATGTGATCGCGGAAGGATACCGCGTACAATCCGTAGAGCAGGGAGGATCCGAAGATACATGCCCTTAAAAGACAGACTGCCGGAGGATTTTATCCGGCGCATGAGCGGACAGCTGAGGGAAGAGACGGAAGCATTTCTGAACTCATACGAGGCGGAAGCCTGTGCAGGTATCCGTGTAAATATCGGCAAGCTTTCCGTCTCAGAAGCGAAAAAGGAGCTTCCCTTTTCGCTGCAGGAGATTCCCTGGACGGAAAATGGATTTTATCTGGATCGGGACGCAGACGCATCAGCGTCCAGGCATCCTTACTATTATGCAGGACTTTACTATCTGCAGGAGCCGAGCGCGATGCTTCCCGCCTCCTTACTGCCGGTCTGCCCGGATGACCGGGTGCTGGACCTGTGTGCGGCTCCGGGAGGGAAGGCCACGGAGCTTGCTTCCCGCCTTTCGGAAAACGGTCTGCTGGTCGCGAACGATGTGAGTGCCGGACGCGCGGGGGCTTTACTTAAAAATCTGACCATCTGGGGCATGCCTAATGTCTGTATCACAGTGGAGACACCGCAGCGTTTGTACGAGTCGTTTGGATGCTATTTTGACAAAATTCTGGTTGACGCGCCCTGCTCCGGGGAAGGGATGTTCCGGAAAGACAGTCATCTGATCTCTTCCTGGAAGGAAAAGGGACCGTCTTATTATGCGCCGCTGCAAAAAGAAATCCTTTCCTGCGCTGTAAAAATGCTGAAGCCGGGTGGGATGCTTCTATATTCGACCTGTACGTTTTCGACTTTGGAGGACGAAGAGGTAGTTTTTGATGTATTGCAAAAGACCCCGGAACTGGAGCTGGTGTCCGTTCCGTTTCTGGACGGATTCCGGCAGGGGTTTACATCCGCAGAAGGTATCGGGCCATACCCAGATTGCCTTTCCCGATGCGTGCGGCTCTACCCGCACAGAATTCGCGGGGAAGGGCACTTCGTCGCGCTGTTTCATAAAATAAACGAAACGGATCGCACATGGGGCTGCGGAGACGTCGGAAATGATATATCGGATGATGTGAAGACTCGTAATGATGTACCTGTATCAGATGACAGGAAAGTCAGCAATGCTGCTTCTGGCGGCAGGGCGGCCGGTAGCGGTTTCTTTGATGGCGGAGCAGTTGGCACTGGTGTGTCTAACGACAGGAAGGTCCGGAATCATGTACCAGAAAACAGAACTGCCGTCGATGCTGCACCAGATGACAGAAAGGCCAGATTTTGGGAATCCCAGTCCGGGCGAAAACAGATTCCGAAATCCGTCATAGACTTTTTTTCCGCTGCGTCAGCACGGGACATGAGAGCAGAAGCTATTTTCCTGCTGCCGGCCTGGCATTATGAACAGATTGGTGAAAAATGCCTGCTGGTGCCGCCCTGTTCTCTGCCGAGCGGGATTCGTTATCTTCGCACGGGGCTTCTGCTTGGCACACTGAAAAATGGTCGGTTTGAGCCGTCGCAGGCTCTGGCAATGCTGCCTGACGCGCCCAGGATGTTTAGCAGCCTGAGTCTTTCTCTGGAGGACGAACGCGTGATTCGATACCTGAAGGGAGAAACGTTGGCACTGACGGATGCGGAAGCTGACGCTGCGCGACAGGAAAAAGGCGGCCGTTCGTCGGACTGGGTGCTTGTATGTGTGGACGGTTACGGCCTTGGCTGGGGCAGAATCGGCGGCAGCGGTTTGAAAAACAAATATTATCCAGGCTGGAGGCTCCAGTGAATAAAGAAGTATACTTCAGCCTGCGCGAAAAGGAAGTTAAGGCTTCAGAAAAAAAACCCGACCCTGGCGGAAAAGGATGAGAGGGATGAAAGCCTTAAACAAAAGAACAAATTTGCATAAAGATGAAGAAAGGATGCTTTCATACATATGCTGAAACAGACAGAGGCAGTGATTTTTGATCTGGACGGTACCCTGATGGATTCGATGTGGATGTGGACCGATATTGATATTGAATTTCTAAGCCGATATGGCCAGGAGCCGCCGGAGGATCTTGCCGTCGCGATTGAGGGCATGGGTTTTACGGAAACTGCGCAGTATTTTAAGGAACGATTTTTTCTTCCCTGCCCGGTGGAGGAAATCAAGCAGGAATGGAACCGCATGGCCTTTCAGAAATATGCGTGTGAGGTTCCGCTGAAGGCCGGCGCACAGCATTTTCTAAGTTACCTGAAAGAACGGCGGATCCCTGCCGCGATCGCCAGCAGCAACAGCCGGGAGCTGATCCTCGCCTCTCTGACAAACAATCATGTAGAGTCGTATTTTGATCAGGTTGTCACATCCTGCGAGGTTGCCAGAGGCAAGCCGTCACCGGACGTCTATCTGCTCGCGGCGGACAAACTGGGGGTACCTGCGGATAAGTGCCTGGTCTTTGAGGATGTGCCGATGGGCGTTCTTGCGGGGAAAAGTGCCGGCATGCGGGTCTGCGCGATGGAGGATGATTTTTCTGCTGCAAGGAGAAGGGAAATCCGCTCTCTTGCGGACTATTATATCCGCAGCTATGATGAAGTATTGGACGGCTCTTATGAAATTCTGGGATGAGCAAAATGGCAAAATTTCTATTCCGGTTTATCCGGGTCAGGATCATGCATTTTTAGGATGATATGCGGCTTTGACTGTAAAAAACGCGGAAGATAGGAGCCAAAATGGAGTTTCTGCCAACAACAGTTTTGGAGATGAAACAGCAGAATATAGAGGTCCTGGATTTTGTTTATGTCTGTGGGGACGCCTATGTAGACCATCCCTCCTTCGGATGCGCGATTATCAGCCGGGTGCTGCAGTCCCGCGGATATTCGGTCGGCATTCTTTCGCAGCCAGACTGGCGTCGAAAAGAGAGCGTGATGGCTTTGGGTCGTCCGAGGCTCGGCTTTCTGGTCAGCGCCGGGAATATGGATTCCATGGTAAACCATTATACGGTCTCGAAAAAGCGGCGTTCCACCGACGCATACACGCCTGGCGGGAAGACCGGCAGACGCCCGGATTATGCGGCTGTGGTATATTGCAACCTCATCCGGCAGGCCTACCGTGACGTGCCGATCATCGCCGGGGGGATTGAGGCCAGTCTGCGCAGGTTAGCGCATTATGATTACTGGTCGGATTCCCTTAAGCGGTCTGTGCTGATGGATTCAGGAGCGGATCTGATCTCCTATGGGATGGGGGAACGCTCGATCGTGGAAATTGCGGAAGCACTGGATTCCGGGCTTTCCATCAGGGATATCACCTTTATCGACGGCACCTGCTATAAGACAAAGAGACTGGAGGATGTCTACGATTATGAGCTTCTGCCATCCTATGAAGAACTAAAGATGGACAAGCACCGGTATGCGCAGAGCTTTTATACGCAGTATCTGAACACGGATCCTTTTACGGCAAAGAGGCTGGTCGAGCCTTACGGAACCGTTTACGTGGTGCAGAATCCGCCGGCGAAGCCTCTTTCCACCCAGGAGATGGACGATGTCTATGATCTTCCGTACTGCCGGGCCGCGCATCCTTTCTACGAGGCTGAGGGCGGGATCCCGGCACTTGAGGAGGTGAAATTCAGCCTGATCAGCAACCGGGGCTGTTTCGGCGGCTGCAGCTTCTGCGCGCTGACCTTTCACCAGGGACGGATCGTGCAGGTGCGCAGCCATGATTCGATCGTAAATGAAGCAAAGCTGATGACGGAGGATCCGGATTTTAAGGGATACATCCACGATGTGGGCGGCCCGACAGCAAATTTCCGCCACCCGGCATGCAAAAAGCAGCTGGAGCATGGCGTCTGTAAAAACCGGCAGTGCCTTTTCCCGGAGCCCTGCAAAAATCTGGATGCGGACCACAGCGATTATGTCAGGCTGCTGCGCCGCCTCAGGACGCTTCCGAAGGTAAAAAAGGTTTTTATCCGTTCAGGCATCCGCTTTGACTACCTGATGGCGGACTCCTCGGATGAGTTTTTTCGGGAGCTGGTGCGGTATCATATCAGCGGTCAGCTTAAGGTTGCCCCGGAGCATGTGTCGAACCGGGTGCTGGATATGATGGGGAAACCGAGGCATAGCGTCTATGAGAAATTTACGGATGCTTACCGGAAGATGAACCGATCCTGCGGCATGGATCAGTACTTGGTTCCATATCTGATGTCCTCTCATCCGGGCTGCTCTATGAAGGAAGCCGTAGAGCTGGCGTGCTACCTGCGGGATATTCACCACACGCCGGAGCAGGTGCAGGATTTCTATCCGACGCCCTCCACGATTTCGACCTGCATGTATTATACCGGTCTGAATCCGAGGACGATGAAGCCGGTCTATGTGGAGAAAAATCCGCACCGCAAAAAGCTGCAGAGGGCACTGATGCAGTACCGCAGGCCGGAGAATTATGAACTGGTTGCGGAAGCCCTTAAGGAGGCCGGGAGGATGGATCTTATCGGATATGGGCCGAAATGTCTCATACGGCCGCCGCAGGCCGGGAAAAAGAAGAGGAGATGAAGTTTTTTGAAAAAAACAGCAAAGGGGAACTGGGGTTACATCAAATATGAAAAAAAGAAACGGTTTCTGATCACTTTCTTTATGTTTCTTCTGCCCCTGGGGATTTACATCATCGGCTACCTCACGGTAAAATCAAGACTGAATCTGTTTACCGTGATCGCGATTCTGGGCTGTCTGCCCGCGTGCAGATCGGCCGTGGGGCTGATCATGATGCTGATGCAGAAGCCGATGCCTGCGGAGCGTTATGAAGAGGTAAAAAAAGCGGCTGGGAGTCTGGTCACAGGCTATGAACTGATCATCACCGCGTACGAGCATACCTCGCTGGTGGAGGCTGCCGTCGTATGCGGCGACCAGATTGTGTGCTACACGCCGGATGAGAAGACGAATCCGCCCTATCTGGAAAAGCATATTCGCCAGATTCTTTCCTCAAATGGATATACCGAGGCGCAGGTTAAGGTCATGAAGAACTGGAAGCAATTTTTGCAGAGAGTCTCTGTACTCGCCGCGAACGCGGAAAAGTACCGGGAGGGTCTCCCCTTTACACCAGACGAACGCTATCCGTCTCTTAGCCGGGACGAGGTGATTTATCATATTCTGCTGGCGATCTCGCTCTGATTGGATGAGTGTCACTGGTATTCGATTGAATTTTTTCTTCCAGCATAAGGCACAGTCTGTATTGACGAGTCTGGAACCGAAAAGCTGCCGGTTGCCTGAACACAGATGTATATAAGGAATTTTGTGGATTGGCAGGAGGCAAAAAACCGCATTCTGCTTTGCAGGAGTGAAGGATGATGGCTATGAAGCAGATTTTCATAACAGAGGACAATTCGGGACAGCGGCTGGACAAGCTGCTTTCCAGATTTATGCGGAATGCTCCGAAAAGCTTTTTGTATAAAATGCTCCGGAAAAAGAATATCGTTCTGAATGGGAAAAAAGCGCAGGGAAATGAGTTGCTGCATCCGGGAGATCAGATAAAATTATTTATTTCCGATGAAACATGGGAAAAATTTGGCGGGATATCATCTGCTTTTTCTGAACATCCTCAGACAGACTCCGGGCATTATACAGAGCATTTTGAACAGCGTATACAGTGTATGACGCCTTCCCGGCATTGCGTGGAAGAGAGTGCGGACTTGTGCGGTTCACAGCCCCAGCCGCATCACATGGCGCCGATTTCCATTGTGGAAGGCTCAAAGGTTCCGGTTCTGGTGCCAGGCGTCCATCCTCCGAATATTATTTATCAGGATGAACACTTGATTTTATTTAATAAACCATCAGGCATGCTTTCGCAGAAAGCGGGCGCGGATGATGTCTCTGTGATGGAATATCTTGAGGCATATCTGCTTTCGGCAGGATACCTGAATGAGGAGCAAATGCGGCTGGTACGCCCATCGATCTGCAACCGGCTGGACCGCAATACGAGCGGTCTTCTGGCGGCCGGGATCAGCCTGGCCGGACTGCAGACGCTGAACCGCCTGTTTAAGGAGCGTTCTGTGCGGAAATTTTACCACTGCATTGTCTGCGGCGCCATGACCGGAGAAGGCCATCTATATGGTTTTCTGACCAAAAACACACGGACAAATACTGTAAAGATCAGCGCAAACACTGCAGAAGGCGCAAAGCCGATTGAGACAGCATATCGAGTCCTTTCCTCCGCCCATGATCTTTCTTTGCTTGAAGTGCATCTGATCACTGGCCGAAGCCATCAGATTCGCGCACACCTGGCGTCTATCGGTCACCCGATCCTCGGCGATCCCAAATATGGCGATCCCGCGTTAAACAAAGCGTTTCTGCGTTCACACGGCGTCCGAAGCCAGCTGCTGCACGCATACCGCATGGAATTTCCCCAGGTAGAAGGCCGGCTTTCCTATCTGTCCGGGAAACAATTTACTGCTCCCGAACCGGAAATCTTCGGACGAGTATTCATGCACATAGATTGACAGGTATCTTATGCTCCTGAGGGTACATCTGCTCCGAGAGGCGGGTACAGGGCAGCTTCTCCACACACATGGCAGGTAAAGGCTCTGGCCTGCCTGATAAGCTTTGTGTACGGTTGCCCATTACGGTCTGGTGTAAACCTGCTCTCATGGACTTTATATGCATATAGGAGGCACCAAATGGCTACCTGGAATACGCGCGGCCTGCGCGGATCTACACTGGAAGAGTTAATCAACCGGACGAATGAGATCTACCGGGAGAAAAATCTTGCCCTGATCCAGAAAATACCGACTCCCATTACGCCGCTGAAAATAGATAAAGACGAGCGGCACATCACGCTGGCTTATTTTGAGCAGAAGAGTACGGTAGATTATATCGGGATCGTTCAGGGGATCCCTGTCTGCTTTGACGCGAAGGAATGCCATGTGGATACCTTTGCCCTTCAGAATATTCATCCGCATCAGGTGGATTTTATGACTCAGTTTGAAAAGCAGGGAGGTATCTCGTTCCTGATTCTGTTTTTCAGCGAACGAAATGAGCTCTTTTATCTTCCCTACCGGGATATGATGAAATTCTGGGAGCGGGCGCAGGAAGGCGGACGGAAAAGCTTTCGCTACATGGAGCTTGACCAGAATTATTATATTCATCCAAGAGGAGGTCTTCTGGTTCCTTATCTGGACGCGCTGCAGACTGATCTTGATGAACGCGAAGCATAATTTTCTGGACATCTGCTCCGGTTTTGTGTATGATAACAAAGGTAAATAAGCCAGAGCTGTTCATCCCGTAAAGGATGCAGCAGGCCGCCCATGCTGACAGGCCTCTATTTGAGCTGCCTGCTGAAATGACCTGGCACGAGGAGATATTATTTATGATAAAAATTTTGCACACGCCGGACGGCGTGAGAGATATTTACAGCCAGGAATGCGAGCAGAAGCTGGCACTGCAGGACGCGCTCCATTCCGTGATCAAATCCTATGGATATCGGGATATCGAGACGCCGACCTTTGAGTTTTTCGATGTGTTCAGCAGAGAAGTCGGCACGATCCCATCCAGAGAGCTTTATAAATTTTTTGACCGCGAGGGCAATACCCTCGTGCTGCGGCCGGATTTTACGCCTCCTGTGGCCCGCGCTGCTTCCAAATACTTTTTAAATGATAACCGGACGCTGCGTCTTACGTACCTGGGCAATACCTTTATCAATAACTCCAGCTATCAGGGACGGCTTAAAGAGACAACCCAGATCGGCGCCGAGATGATCGGGGATGACAGCGCGGATTCCGACGCTGAGGTGATTGCGCTCGCGGTCCAGATGCTGCAATCATCCGGCCTTTCAGAATTTCAGGTCAGCCTGGGACACTGTGGTTTTTTCAATGCGCTGGTTTCGGAAGCGGGTCTTGATGAAGGGAGTACCGATGAATTAAAAGAGCTGATTTCCAATAAAAATACATTTGGCGCCCAAAAGCTGCTCGAGCAGAAGAATATCAGCGATTCTCTGAAAAAAACCTTTGCCGCCCTGCCTGGACTGTTTGGTACAGCAGAAGTGTTGGACCGCGCGGAAGCTTTGACAGATAATCCGGAGGCTCTTGGCGCAGTGGCGCGCCTGAGAGAAATCTGGGAAATTCTGAAGCTCTATGGAGTCGAATCCTATGTTTCCTTTGACCTCGGGATGCGCAGCCGGTATATGTACTACACGGGAATTCTTTTTCGCGGCTATACCTTTGGCGTTGGCACGGCCATCCTGAAGGGCGGACGCTACGACGGCCTGCTGCGGCATTTTGGCAAGGATGCTCCCGCAGTCGGATTTGTGGCTGAGATTGACCAGCTGCTCTCGGCTCTGCAAAGGCAGAGGATTTCCCCGGAGCTGCCGGAAAATCATTGTATGATTTTGTATGAAAGCGCAAAACTGCCGGAAGCGATCGAGTGTGCCCGCGAAATGCGCGTTCACGGGAAAAATGTGGAGCTTGTCCGCATCACAGAACAGCGGACAAAGGAAGAATGCCTGGAATACGCGAAAGCAGCAGGATGTGATTCTGTTGTGGAATTATAGCGGAATGCGTTTTTATCCTGAAAGGATGCAACTATTCAGGACAGTTACCTTGCATTTGCTGCGAGGTACTGTATGAAAGTATATATATTGCCCTCGCCGGGGCGGCATCCCGCACTCTGTGCGGGATAAGTCTCGTAACTGTGAAGGTACTGAACAGTTGCGAAATGATATCTGACGGTGTTTTCGATTTGGAACGATAACAAGACAGATAATCACAGCAGCTGCAGGCTATAAAATTTCGCAGAAAAAACACTGTCTGCAGCAAATAATAGCACAGGCAGTAGTTGGATGAACGGAATCAGGAGTAATGATATGGGAGAAAACAGATATCTGACATTTGCTCTTACAAAGGGCCGGTTGGCCAGACAGACCCTGGCGCTTCTGGAAAGGGTTGGAATTACTTGCGAAGAGATCAATGATCCTGACACGCGCAGGCTGATTTTTGTAAATGAAGACTTAAAACTGCGCTTCTTTCTGGCAAAAGGGCCGGATGTGCCCACGTATGTAGAATATGGGGCGGCGGATATCGGGATTGTCGGCAAGGACACGATCCTGGAGGAGCATCGCAAAATTTATGAAGTGCTTGATCTCGGATTTGGCAGATGCAGGATGTGCGTCTGCGGGCCGCCCTCGGCCGGAGAATTTTTGAAAAGCCAGGAGCGTATCCGCGTGGCGACCAAATACCCGAATATCGCCAGGGATTATTTTTATAACCAGAGAAATCAGACCGTCGAGATCATTAAGCTGAACGGTTCTATTGAACTGGCTCCTATCGTAGGCCTCTCAGAGGTGATTGTAGACATTGTGGAGACCGGATCGACCCTGCGGGAAAATGGTCTGGTGGTTCTCGAAGAGATTTGCCCGCTTTCTGCCCGCGTGACCGTAAATCCCGTCAGCATGCGTATGGAAAACGAGCGAATCACCCGGATCCTGCAGCTTATGAGTGATGCTGTCGCCCAAAATTCGTAATGAAAGTTTTGGTCATATTGAAATTTCGTCCATACCCGCTTTGCGAGTACGGACATATACTGCAATAAAAAGGAGGGAATATAGCCATGAAAATGATTCCACTATCCAGTGAAACCAGACGGAACATTACTGCTCGGCTTCTCAAAAGAAGCCCGGACAGCTACCAGGGATATGAAGAGCGTGTAAGGGAAATCATCCAGGATGTGAGGACGCGCCGGGATGAGGCCGTTTTCGATTATACAAAGCAGTTCGACCATGTGGATATCAACGCGAATACCGTCCGCGTCTCTTCAGAAGAGGTGAAGGAGGCCTATGCAGCCATTGATCAGAAGCTGCTTGATGTGATACGCAGATCCTGTGCGAATATCCGCAGCTATCATGAAAAGCAGCGTCGTTACAGCTGGTTTGACAGTACGCCGGACGGTACCATGCTCGGACAGAAGGTTACCGCGATTGGCACGGTCGGCGTATATGTGCCTGGCGGGAGCGCGCCGCTGGCTTCCTCGGTATTGATGAACATCGTCCCCGCAAAGGTGGCCGGGGTAGATCGAATTGTTATGGCGACGCCGCCTGCAAAGGACGGACGGGTGCCAGTCACTTCCCTGGTGGCTGCCTGCGAAGCCGGTGCGGATGAAATTTACAAGGTCGGAGGCGTACAGGCGATTGCTGCTTTTGCCTATGGGACAGAGTCCATTCCTAAGGTAGATAAAATTGTCGGCCCTGGCAATATCTATGTCGCTCTTGCAAAAAAAGCGGTCTATGGCACGGTCGGGATTGATTCCATCGCCGGGCCCAGTGAGATACTTGTACTGGCTGATGAGACAGCAAATGCTCATTATGTAGCGGCGGATCTGTTATCGCAGGCTGAGCATGATCCGATGGCTTCCGCGATACTGATAACAACCAGCGAGGTACTTGCGAGGAAGGTTCTGGAGGAGATTGAGGAGTATCTGAAGACGCTGTCCCGCGCCGAGATTATCCGTAAGTCTCTGGATGACTATGGATTTATCCTGCTCTCAGATTCGATGGAGGATGCCATCGATGCGGCCAACCAGATCGCCTCCGAGCATCTGGAAATTGTGACAGAAAATCCGTTCGAGGTCATGATGAAAATAAAAAACGCGGGAGCGATTTTTATCGGAGAGTACTCCTCAGAGCCGTTGGGCGATTATTTCGCCGGCCCGAACCACGTGCTTCCGACGAACAGCACAGCCAGATTTTTCTCTCCTTTATCTGTGGATGATTTTATCAAAAAATCGAGTGTCATTTACTATTCAAAAGACGCGCTGGCCCGGGCAAAGGATGATATCATTGCCTTTGCGAACGCGGAGACACTGACCGCGCACGCAAATTCTATTCGTGTGCGTTTTGAGAAGGAGCAGCAGTAAGCTTCGGACTTATTTTATTATACAAGGAGGCCTTCTATGGACAGGATTGCGCAGATAGAGCGGAACACAAAGGAAACGCAGATTCGTCTAAAATTAAATCTGGACGGGGCAGGGAACGCCTGTGTCCATACCGGTATCGGATTTTTTGACCATATGCTGGAGGGCTTCGCCAGACATGGATTTTTTGATCTCGACCTGAAGGTGGACGGAGACCTGCACGTAGACGGCCACCACACGGTGGAGGATACAGGTATCGTTCTGGGCGAAGCAATCCGCCAGGCGCTTGGCGACAAAAAGGGAATCCGCCGTTATGGAGACTGTACGCTGCCGATGGATGAGGTGCTGGTTCTGTGCGCCCTGGATTTAAGCGGACGCCCATATTTCTGTTCGGATGCAGATTTTAAGACAGAGCGAATCGGTGAGCTTGATACTGAACTGGTCCGGGAGTTCTTTTATGCTGTTTCCTATTCTGCCGCAATGAACCTTCATTTTTGCATGCTGCGCGGCGGCAACAGTCATCATATGGCAGAAGGAATGTTTAAGGCTTTTGCGAAAGCACTCGATCAGGCCTGCGGTCAGGACACGCGCATTACCGGTGTCCTTTCTACAAAAGGAACATTAGAGGGTTAAGAGGAACGAATGGCGCAAAAAAGTTCTATGTCTGATTTTTCGTATGATATTTTTCTTCCGGACTGGATAAAACGCTTTCAAGGCCGGACACGGCAAACAGGACAGCCATCTCCAGATTGATGGAGATTGATGGAAAATGAAAAGCACGGTAAATGTTAACAAGCAGATGGATAAATGGAGAAATCACTATGAAGAACAGAGAATTAATCGCTCCGGTTTTTTTGAAGGATGGTAAGGTTCTGCACACCCCGGAAGTGACAGAAGAGACGGAAGAGGCAATTACTGACGTGTCATCCTTTGCCTCATCCTGTGAAAATTTCGGGGCAGACGCGTTTTTGATCTTTGATTTGTCAAATTTTGACGCAGAGCATGATCAGTCCATTGGCCTTATCAAAAAAATCAGCAGGGCGACGGATCTTCCTCTGTACGGCGGCGGAAATATCCGGCGTATGGAGGATGTGAAAAAGCTGCTTTATGCCGGATGCAAAAAGGTCTTTTTGAATTTTTCAAAGGAATCAAATGTGATGCTGGCCAAAGAGGCGTCTGACCGCTTCGGCCGCGGCCGCCTGATGGCCTGTGTCGAGACAGATGAGGAGTACGCGCTGGCTGTTTCTCATGCCGCGTATCTGGAAGGGCTTCTGGTACGAGGCTGCATGTTATCCGATCATAGGTCAGTCGGCAATAATATGTCCGAAATTGATGCCGGATTCCGGCAGCGAACTGGAAGTGACATGGACTCAGCTGTTTCTGCTCCCGCGGACATCTGGGAAGATATTTATCTGGAAATGGATGAATATGAAACCGATGCCGCCGCCGCAGCTCTTTTGGAAGGCGCGGCTACCGGGATTTTCTGCAAAACCTTTTCCGGAAAAGAATTTCCCTTCATGGAAGAAAAATACGCGCTTGTGCAAAGAGGGATTTCCACGAATATTTTCGAGTCCTCCCTTGCCTGGGAGGATATCAAAACCGGCAGTGACGGATTGCTTCCGGTCGTTGTCCAGGATTACCGCACTCTGGAGGTTCTGATGGTCGCATATATGAACGAGGAAGCTTATCGGACAACAATCCGTACCGGACGCATGACATACTGGAGCCGCAGCCGCAGGGAACTATGGGTCAAAGGCCTTACCTCCGGACATTTCCAATATGTAAAGGAGCTGGCAATTGACTGCGATAATGATACGCTTTTAGCGAAGGTTGCTCAGATCGGGGCAGCCTGCCATACCGGCCACAGAAGCTGCTTTTATCGACCGATTTTGCAGAAGGAGTATGATTCCACAAATCCTATGAAGGTTTTTGAGGAGGTTTTTGCTGTCATCGAGGACCGAAAAGTGCATCCAAAAGAGGGCTCGTATACTAACTATCTGTTTGATAAAGGCATTGACAAAATCCTGAAAAAAGTCGGGGAAGAGGCCGCGGAAATCATTATTGCCGCGAAGAACCCGGATCCGGAGGAAGTGGTCTACGAGATTTCGGACTTTCTTTATCATGTCATGGTGCTGATGTCGGAACGCGGTCTTACCTGGGAGGACATTACCAGAGAACTGGCAAAACGATAGGCAAAACACGAGGCACAGACTCATGTGAAAGCATTTTGCTGATTTTGATGATTCATGATTGGCAAAATATCTGACAGGAGCCTGTGTCTTTTTTTGTTTTATTTTTTCTCTTATACAAAATGGGCGAGACTCACATAGCATATTATTTTGATTGACTAGAATAAATTCAAAATTAATTTATAAAGATTTAATAAATAAGTACGTGACATCTCATAAATGTCGTGATATACTCTGTGCATCAAATAAATATCTGTTATGTACGATCATAATCTGCGCACTCCGTCGGGGAGATACTCTCATGGCGACGTTCTGTCGCCGCATTCCAGATTTTAAGGATTGACATTATCTGACTGATAACAAAATAGTTTTGTCTCTGACCTGTTTTCGTTTTACAGCTGTGAATACCGGTATGTGTTAATTTATGCCTGCTTTCATTCTTTATTTTTTTACAGGCTCAGGGACAGCCATCAAGGAAAGGAGAAGCTGATGCATAACAAAAAGATATTACGAACCATAACCGCCGCTGTCCTGGCGGCAGCACTCACAGTTTCCGCTGTATTTCCGGATCATCTGTCTATTCGCGCGACAGAGAATACTGCCGCTGCGGAATCAGTGATTACAGAGGAAAATACAGAGAAAATTACTGAAGAAACTACAGAGAAAAATGCAGAAGAAATTACAGAAAAAATTACAGAAGAAATTATTGAAGAACAGACGGATGCCGCCGTTTCAGAAAATTCCGGATCCGATATTGAGTCAGAAAGCACGGCGGACGAGAGTGAAACTCAGGTATCTGACACATCAGCAACGGCATCCGGGACAGAAGCGGAAGCCTCCGGCACATCGGACGATCATTCAGAAATGACCGACGATTCAGATTCCACAGAGGATTCTGCCTCTGATGTATATGGATGGGTGGAATATGTTACCACGGAAGGCGGAAGCTTACGCGCAGAATTTGAATATGAAGGTGAGGTCTATGACGAAGGGACATATACCTATGACATGATGGAATACGGTCCATGGGAAGCGCAGTATGAGACTGGAGGTGTAGTAACTGTTACCACTGTGGCTGATGAAGGCTGCGTACTTGAAACAATCTCTGTCACAGATGACGCCGGAAACGTGCTGACACCTGCAGCGATTACGGATGGAGACGGAAATGCGCTTGATGCATCAGTCCTGACAGATGTGAATGGATCTCTGACTGGCTCGACTGGTACTCTCAAGGTATCCATTATTCCAAGCGAAGAGTACCGTACTGTTATTCTGGCTGTCTTTTCTGTGAATGATGAGACAGAAAGTGAATCGGATACGGAATTTACAGAAGCAGGAATCGATGAATCCGAAATCACGGAAACAGGAGACAGCGAAACAGACGCAGTCGAAACAGAAATCAGCGAAACAGAGGCAATTCAAACAGAAATCAGTGAAACTGAGACAGATCAGACAGACATTACCGAAACGGAACTCACGGACTCTTTGGAAGAAACGGAGTCTGAAGACATTAACGCAGGCATCATGCTTGCTGATGAAGAAGACCTTGATTCAGAAGTGGAAATAGAGGCAGGCTACTTTTATTATTATTCTGACGGAACAGTACACCTGTTAGCTTCCGGATCCGCGATGGGAACCGGTACGGGAGATACCTACAAATACGTAAGATATAAGGTCAATGGGACTACCTATACGGTATCTGCTTACTGTATGCAGCACGCTCTTCACGCGCCGACCAGCGGTACCACCTTTACCACCTATACAGATCTTGACGGAAGCGGTGACGACAAGTACCTGCGCAAGGCTATGTTTTACGGCTATGGCGGCCCGGCATGGGGAACGACGATCAATGGTTATAATATCAAAAGTATTTTTGATGATTATGGATGTTCTTCAACTGAATATAAGCTGATGATGCATTATCTGATAGATCATCTCTATTCTGAAGGCTCAGACTGGACGGCGGGACTCTCTTCAAACGCTCTTTCCATGCTTTCTGCTATTAAGAGTACTTTAGCATCGATGCCGGATCCTGCGGCGGATTCCATCACAACCAGCCAGAGTCTGACGGCCAGTCTGACTGATGAAGGGCCAAAGTCAGAGACGACGAAGATTGGCAGTTCCAGCTACTCTGCATGGAAATTTACCATTGAGCTGGAGGACGGAGTGTCTCTGGTTAATACGACTACAGGGAAAACCTACACTGATGAGGGAACTGTTTACGGCGGAGATCAGTTTTATTTTCTGGCGACCGGAAATACAAATACCTTATCCGGCTCTTATCAGGTCACTTGCAGCTATCCCCTGGATTTTCACGCGGTGGCTTTAGTGTCCTCGAGTTCGGATACACAGGATATTGGATTTGGCTACTATACGACAGACAGCTATTTAACGATTTCAGTAGACTGGCCGGAATACGGAACCCTGACATTGAAGAAGTCGTCTTCCAAGACTTCTGTAACAAATAATAATGACCTGTATACAATGGAAGGCATTGTCTACCGAGTATACACTTCCTATGATTCTTCCACAAATAAGGTCAGTGGGAGAGTATCGGAAGCGGATCTGACACTTGACGCGGACGGAGTGTCAAATACTGTCAGCCTGGATCCGGGGACCTATTATATCAAAGAATATAGTGTCCCGGAAAATTCCGGATATATAAAAAGCACCGAGGTTTACTCCGTCACGCTTACAGAAGGGGATGAAAAAACGCTCTCTGTGACAGATGATCCCGTCATTCAATCCTTTCAGTTTCTGAAGCTGGATGAAGATTCACTGGAACCAATAGACGGTACTGTGACATATCAGGCAGACTTTTATGCAGGCGTTTCCACTGCGGCTAAGGCAGCCGCTATGGAAGCTCCGACGCGCTCCTGGGTTTTAAAAACGGACAGCGATGGCTATGTAATATACGATGCATCTCATAAAGTATCCGGAGACAGTCTTTACAGCCTGGATGGAGCTTATGGCCTGCCATTCGGCTATGTGGTAATCACGGAACTGTCCACACCAGACAATTATCAGGTTTCAAACTCCAAATACTCCAGTAATTTTGATAAGGATATCTCCGGTGTCATCAAAATACTGTCGGATGGAGTTAGCTATTCTTACTTTGACGGAACAAAGACGACAAACGGATCGAATGTTTACTATAAAACAAATAAGAAGAAAATCGGAGAAGCTACACTGATTAAGACCTGCACTTCTGCGTATCAGTCTGTCGTGGAAGATCATCCGGCCTATTCGCTTGCAGGAGCCGTCTATACGATCTACACGGACATTGACTGCACGGAGGAAGCTACAGATATAGATACCGGCAAAACCGCTGCTCTGACAACTATTGCCGATGGCTCTACAAATACGGTAACGCTGACGGAAGGAACCTATTATGTAAAGGAAACCAAGTCTTCACCGGGATATTTACTGGATACATCAGTCAAAACTGTTTCCGTGGAGAATGATAAATGTGCGGAGATTACTTCCACAGAAGTCCCGATTATATATACTGCGAACCTGATTCTCAAAAAAACAACCGAGGCTAATACAAATGCGTCCCTTGAAGGCGCTGTGTTTGAAGTTCAGTTTTACGCGGGCGCGACCGGCGCGGGCGGAAGCGCGACAAAGACCTGGTATCTGACAAGTGATGCAAACGGAGATGTAAAGTTTAACAGGAATTATTTAGCAACCGATTATACGAGCAGTAGTTTTTACTATGATTCAGGCAATAACATTTGTCTCCCCATCGGCTATCTTGTGATCACCGAGGTCGAGGCACCAACAGGATTTGTAAAAACGAGCGATACCGTGACATATACGCTTACAGGCACCGGCTGGACCATCAGCAATGGCACAGAGGAAGTAAGCGGTACGGCATCGACGACAGATACAACGACGATTGATAATGACAAGGTGCAGGAAGCCGGCTTTATTAATAACATACTGGCGTTTGGCGGCGTGTCAGTTGATAAAATGGACGCAGAAGCTTCGGATGGAAGCGCGCAGGGCGACAGCTCCCTTGAAGGCTTCACGTTTGACATCATCAGCCAGAACGACTATGCGGTAACTGTTAACGATGGTGAGAACAAGAGCTACTCGAAGGGCGAGGTTGTTCTGACAATCACGACAGATGAGAATGGTCATGCGGAATCTGGGAACCTTCTCCAGGCTGGTTTCTATACAGTTGTGGAGAGCGGCCAGGGAGATGGCTATTCAGGCACAGGAATAAACACGAGTAAGGAAATCGAAATTAGTAAAAATGAGGAGATCATTTCCTGCGAAGTAACAAATTATGTGCTTAAGGGCGGCCTGTCCGTACAGAAATATGATTATATGCTCGATGAGAGTGCGGATCATGGTGATACGGATCTCTCGGGTGCTGAATTTACAATTATTAACGCATCCGACGCGGTGGCAGTGAATAAAGACGGGAACGAAATCCCGACATCCGGCCTTTCAGGTTCGGAAGTAACACGCGCAGACGTGGAAGCAGCAATCGAGTCGGGCTGTGCGATGCAGACGATTACGACAGGTGCAGATGGTTCCGCTTCGACCGGGACAAGTGATCTTCCCTACGGAACTTACTACGTAATTGAGACAAAGGCTGCGACCGGATATTTCCTGAACGAGACCTGGGCAGGGCGAGTTGAAGTGCGCGAGGGCGGTGTTATTTACGCCGCGCAGACCATTCAGGATTCTAAATCCGGGCAGGAGACAACGGCTCAGCAGATTTACCGCAGCGGGATCAGCCTGATAAAGGCAGATCTTGAGATGCAGGATGGCACGGCACAGGGAGAGGCATGCTTTGAAGGCGCGGAATTTACCATCATCAACGTGTCCGACACACTTGTGATGAATGCGGACGGGACTGAGATCCCGAGCGCGAAGAGCCTGGTATCCGATTCGCCAGCCTATGACGAGCTGCGCGCTCTGGCTGATGACGGTTCTTACACTGTGCAGGTCATTACGACCGATGAGAACGGACAGGCAGCGACCGGTATCAATGACCTGCCTTACGGCACGTATTATGTCATTGAGACCAAATCCTCCTGCGGATATTGGATTGACGAGGATTTCATCGGGCTTGCGGTGATCCGTGAGGATAGCCTGAACCTTGCGCTCGGCAGCACGTCCGAATCGGGACTCAGCTATTTTATTGATATCAACGATACGGAATCAAACCTGGCGTCTTCTGCAGACCAGCAGGTGAGAAGGAAAGATTTAAGCTTTATTAAAGTGGATATCGACGGCAACTATAAATCCTGCATCCCGTTCCTGATCACGGCAGTCGCCGTTGATGGGGAAGGAAACGAGACAGAGCTGGAGAGCCACGTGATCGTATCAGACGCGAACGGCTATGTGGATACGTCCCGCACGCATTCCGCCAACACGAACGGTTTTGACCAGTACGTGGTGGACGGTGCCGTGACCGCTGAGGGCGAAGCGCTCCTCGAGGAAGCCTCTGCCTGGGGCATCTGGTTCCAGGGGAACGGCACCATGGACACGGCGGATATGACCGTGACAGACAGCTATGGCGCGCTCTATACCTGTTATTACCGGATTACGGAGCTGCAGTGCGAAAATAATTCCGGCCTGTCGGAGAATCTCCTGAACTCCGGCCTGATCTACCTGTATAACGACACCGGAGACCTGACAGAGCTGCTTTCGGATAACGCACAGATGTACATGTACCACCCGCTGGTGGATACGGAGATCGTGCTTACGAGCGATGCTTTGGATGTGCAGTCCGGCACACAGGTTGTAAGTGCCAATGAATCCGTGGAAGTAACCGACGCCGTATCCTTTACGCATGTGTCGGCTGATCATACGTACCGGATGGAGACGCAGTTTGTTGACATCACGGCAGGGAATAAAGTCCTTGCGATCATCGGCACGAACGATGAAGACGCGGCCGTCAGCGACGACGGGCTGTGGGTGACGAAGGAATTCCAGCCAGAGAAACAGTCCGGGACGAATAATACCTATGGCGATATTACTATGTCGGCTTTACTGGACACATCCGGTCTGTACGGCCACACGATTGTCGCGGTCGATTACCTGTACCAGTATGTGAACATCGACAGCACGACCGGATACTGGGTACTTGTGGCGGTCCATGAGGATTACACTGACGAAGACCAGATGCTTTACGTGCCGGATATCCACACGAACGCGGCGGACGGGCTGACCGGGAGCCGTGCAGGCGCTGCGGATGAAGGCGACTATATCATTGACACGGTTACTTATACGAACCTGGCATCAAAGACCAACTATGTACTTTTAATGTATGTGGCTGACGCGGAAACAGGCGAGGCGGTTGTGACAAATGCGGATGGCACGCCGTACACGGTAAAAGCCCGCATTATGAGCAATTCCACAGCAGCCATGATTTCCGGGACAAAGACCATGCCGTATTACTACATTGACTCCTCCGAATATTCAGGGAAAACGCTTGTTGTAATTGAGACCCTGTACCTGGCGGACGAGGATGACAACCCTTACGGCGATCCGGTTATTGAGGCGACCAGCATCCTGGACGAGGATGAGACGATCCGCTATCCGGAAGTCCATACTTCCGCAAGCGACAGCCTGACCCTTGACAATGTCGGCATGTCTTCCGAAACAGCGGTTGTTTATGACGAAGTAGTCATTGAGAACGTTGTTTTTGACAACAACGACCTGGACGGCCAGTACACGTATACCGTGACAGGCACGCTGGTTTACCAGCAGGATTTCATGGATGCGGACGGTGTAAGCCATAAGGCCGGAGAAGCTGTTGAAACGCTGGACGGCACCATCGACACCGTGACCATTACCTCTGACGCGGCGGGCAATGCAACATTTATCTGCGCGGAC
Source organism: Lachnospiraceae bacterium (assembly GCA_021201665.1). Taxonomy (GTDB): domain Bacteria; phylum Bacillota; class Clostridia; order Lachnospirales; family Lachnospiraceae; genus Choladousia. The sequence continues at coordinate 20,953 of JAJQEO010000048.1, forward strand.
GGCACAACGGCTAATGGCAAAGTAACCATTACCGGCTACGGCAGGAATGCTGCAAAGACCATAGGGGGAGACGAGGAAGACAACAGTTATGTGACTGATTCCACAGCTGCAGTCGCAACCATCACCGTGGAACTGGTTTACCTGATGGATTCTTCCAAACTGGAGGGCGGCACGGCTGTCGTGTTTGAAGACCTGTATCACGAAAAGGTGAAGGTCGCCAGCCACGCAGACCTCACGGACGAAGGTCAGTCTGTCCATTATCCGGAAGTGAAGACTTCCGCAGTGGATGACTCAACTCTGGATGAGGCAGGGAATGTACAGGTAAATGCATCAATTACGGATACTGTAATCCTGACGAACCTTGTGCCGGGGAGGGCTTACACGGTTACTGGAAAGCTTGTAAACCAGTCTGACGGAAGCGTTCTTACAGTGAATGGCGAGATCGTGACGCAGAGCGTGACCATCACAGTCGGTGACGGAACCATTACAGCTTCAAACGGAGAAAAGACGACTGCTACCGCTTACGATGCTGATTACAGCATTGTCAGCGGAACGGTTGACCTGACTTTTAACTTCGACGCGAGCGGACTCGCCGGTGAGACCGTAGTGGTATTTGAAGATCTGATCTACAACGGCGTAACCGTGGCGACTCACGCGGATATCACGGACGAAAGCCAGACTGTCCATTTCCCGGAGATCCACACATTGGCAGCTGACGGCCTTACAGCGGATAGTGTTGCCGCAGTATCCAGTGAAGCAGTGCTGGTGGATACAGTGATTTATTCAAACCTTGTTCCAGGGAAAGAATATACCGTCAGCGGTATTCTTGTAAATAAAGATACCGGGTGGGAGCTGGCAGACGCGGACAATCGGGCTGTAACAGCAGAGCGAACGTTTACGGCCGGAGCAACAGAAGAGGGTATTACAGCAGATATTGATGAAGCTGCAAACTCTGTCAGCGGAACCGTTGATCTGACCTTTATTTTTAACGCATCCCTGCTGGAAGGCACGACTGTAGTTGCATTTGAAAGTCTGGAGCATAACAGCATTACTGTTGCCACGCACTGCGATATCAATGATGAAGACGAAACCATCCATTTCCCGAAGGTTCAAACATCAGCAATTGATACAACTGTTGGCGATGAGGTTGGCAACACAGGCGAGACCGTGATCGTCGATACCGTTTCCCTCTGGAACCTTGTGCCGGGCATGACCTACACAGTCAGCGGTGTGCTGATGGATAAGGATACCGGGGAAGCGCTGCTTGTCAACGGTGAGACCGTTACCCAGAGCGCGACTGTCACAGTAAACGAAGACGGCACCGTGGCAGCTGAAAACGGCGAAAATATCGGAAACGTGGTATATGACGAGGTTATGAATTCCGTAGATTGTACGGTTGATCTGGTTTACAAGCTGGATGCTTCCACACTCGCGGGCGTGACAACAGTCGTCTTTGAGGATCTGTACCACAATGATGTGATTGTGGCAAGCCATGCGGATATCAAGGACCTTGGACAGTCCGCCCACTTCCCTGAGATCCACACGACAGCGACCGACCTCGATACCTCCGGCCATGTCGGGACAGTGGAAGAGGAAGCCGTTATCAACGATGTTGTGTATTTCACGAACCTGGTTGCCGGAAAAGAGTACACCCTTACAGGCACGCTCATGAACCGCAGGACCGGGCTGCCGCTCCTTGACGGGGATGGCGCGGAAATTACCGCATCCGTGACTTTCACGGCGGAAACGGAAAGCAGCGGCGATTATACCGTGACGGAGTATCACGAGGATAACAATTCCGTTGACGGTACTTACCTCCTTACATTCACACTGGATTCCAGCCTTCTGGCCGGGAAAACGGTCGTAGTGTTTGAGAGCCTGTATCACAATGGCGTTGAAGTAACCGTCCATGCAGACATCAGCGATGATAATCAGTCCGTCTATTATCCGGACATCCATACGACGGCGGTGGATACCAACACCGGCGACCACGTAGGGACGATCTGGGGCGCATTGATTAATTTCGCAAGAAGTCTCTTCGGACAGGAGACAGAAGAGGACGCGAAACAGGTGATTACGGATACCGTGGCACTTGGAAACCTGGTACCTGGTCAGACCTATGTCGTATCCGGCAAGCTCTATAACGCGACCGAAAGCCTGACAACTGGTGAAGACACCCCGCTTGTCATTGACGGCGAGGAAATCACGCGGGCGGTTACCATTACGGTAGCGGAGGACGGGAAGAACATCACAGCTGCGGACGGCTCCGCGACATCCGTGACAGCTTACAACGAGGATCTGAATTCCGTAGACGGAACTGTCGATCTGGTTTACACGCTTGACGGTTCGAAAATCCAGGGTATCGAAGTGGTTGTGTTCGAGAAGCTCTATCAGGATGCGTCTTATACGTCTGAAACCAACCCGGAGGAAGTCCCGGAGGAGGATCTGGTAAATGAGCATTCGGATATTGAGGACGAAGGCCAGAGCGTAAGCGAAATCTCCATCCGTACGACCGCTGTAGACACTACGACAGGCAACCATGTGGGAGCCGTGCCGGATGGGACAAGCATTACATCCATCCATGATGAGGTAAACCTCGCCGGACTGGTTTCCGGTATGGAATACACCGTCGACGGCGTGCTGGTATCTCTCGGGGATTCCGACCTGTCCACAGGCGAGATTTATTACCTGAAAGCGGACGGCACCCTGACGGATGACAGGGAGGAAGCTTACACGGAGACCCTGACGTTCACAGCCGAAGAGACAACGGAGACTTACTACCTGAACTTTGCGATTAGTTCCGACAAGGTACAGGGAAGGAGCCTTACAGTATTTGAGAATATTTATCACAATGACACGCTGATCAGCTCGCATCCGACAGGGGACGGCGATGGCTGGGACGAGGAGTTCCTGGCAGAACAGACCGTTTATTACCCGGCAGGAAAGACGAACGCGACGGACACTACGACGGATGAGCATATGTCACTGGCAGACGAGAACCGGACGATTGTGGACCGCGTGTACTTCGAGAACCTCCTTGTCGGGCAGGAATACACGATCACCGGGCAGCTGGTTTACAAGGAAGCATTTGCAGATGCGGACGGTGTCAGCCATGCGGCAGGCGAGGCTGTGACGGAGGCTGTTGCGGTATCCTTCACGGCGTCTGAGGATCTTGCGTCGGCATCGTATGCGGATGGCAGAGAAGCTGCTGTGGATTCCGTAACGGCGACCGTGATGATGGACGGTCAGACCGTGGTGAGCGGCTATGTTTCCATCAGCTTCACGGTAGATGCGTCGAAGCTGGCGGGGGCGTCCCTGGCGGCGTTCGAGATCTTCAGCCATGACGGCGCGGATATCTTCACGCACGATGATTTGAATGACCTGCCGCAGACCATCAAGATCCCGGCGATCGGGACAACTGCTAACGTGCTTGACCTGGATGAAGCGGCGATCTATGACATGAATGGTAATTTTATCGACATCATGATCACTGATACGGTTATGTATGAAAACCTGTGGACGGCAGAGGAACTCGCTTCCATGGCGGAACAGGCGAAATACATCGAGTATCTGGACGGCACATACCGCACGCAGGATAGCGCGATCTATACGGTATCCGAAGATGCGGCATACATGCTGAAAGGCGTGCTGATGGATAAGGCGACGGGCGAAGCACTTGTTAACAGCAGCGGCAACACGTATACGGTATATTCCGAAGCGTTCACACCGGAATCTGAGGACGGGAGTTATGATGTGAAATTCGTCATCAACGCCGGAGACTTTCTGGATGAGGACGGCGGGATCCTGCTCGCAGGTGCGACTCTCGTGGTTTACGAGGATCTGTACCTTGCGGCAACGGAAGACGAAGCGACGGAAGAAAAACATGTAGCAGAACACCATGACATCGACGACGTGGAGCAGGACATCCGGATCCCGGACGGGCGCACGCACGCGACAGATGGCGTGTCCGGCACGGCTTATACGGAAGACGTGGTTAACGCACTGAACGAAGAGCATGCAGGGGAGTCTGCTGCCGAGCATGAGGCCGAGGCAGGCAGCAGCATGACCATAACGGATCTTGTCGCGTATGAGAACCTGCACGGGAATACGGCATACACGGTAACAGGGACCCTCCAGGTGGTTACGGCAGTCGATTCCGAAGGCGTGCCGACCGCATGGGAGGTGGCAGCGGCTGACGACGGCAACGAGATCACAGCAGCAGCGGAATTCACGACCGGCGGAAGCTATGACGACTCCGTGAGCGGAACCGTGGCACTGACGTTCACGTTCTCCGGATTGAGGCTCGCGGGCAAGACCCTGGTGGCGTTCGAGACGGTAAGCCGGAACGGCACGGCGGTATTCGTTCACGCGGATATCACGGACGAGGCACAGACGGTAACGATCCTGGCGCCGCAGGCCGAGATCAGCAAGCAGGATGTCACGACCGGCGAGGAACTCCCGGGAGCGACGCTGATTGTGAAGGATGAAGGCGGGAACGAGATCGAGCAGTGGGTATCCACGGACGAGCCGCATACCTTCCGCCTCCCGACCGGCACCTACACCCTGACTGAGATTACGGCCCCGGACGGCTACGAAGTGGCCGAGACCATCACGTTCGAGATCAAGGACGGCGAGGCCCTGACCTCCGTCGTGATGTATGATTCGCCGGAGGATACAACAACCGGCACCGCTTCCGTGCCGAAGACAGGTGACTGGTTCCGATACGCGGTACCGATCGTAACAGCAGTGCTGGGCATCCTGCTCCTGATATGGCACAGGAGAAGGCTTCGCGTGGGATAAGGAAGGCGGAATCCAGGATAGAAGACGGAAATGGGGACGAGGGGAGCGCGTCCCCGCGGGAATAAAAACAAGGAGTTTATACAGGATGGCAAAAAAGCGGAGCTGCAGGAGAACGAAGCAGGAGAATGACATACACGGGCAGGCGGTTCGTATCCGTAAGATGACGGACGAGCAGCTGGTCGCCTATATCGAGGGTGAGCGGGAAAAAGCGTACATGGAAGGGATGCACAGCGTCCCACAAATATCAGAATTTCTGGAACAGGCGGCTTCCTTGCCGGGGATCGGCGCGGAGGTGATCGGCAGACTGATGGCGTTTGCCGGGGAAGGCGGAAGCATATGAGGCATGTGCGTCTGGAAGAGGCGCTGACCGCCCTCCTCGGATGGATCCTGATCATTGCTGCCATCTTTATCGCTCTCTGGATTTACGCGGGGTATAAGAAAGGCCTGGATGAATATGCGGATATCGCCGACGGGTTTACGGATACCGCGGATCCGCAGGAAGCGGACGGGCAGGAACTGCCGGAGGACGCGCCGGAACGACTCTCGATCGACTGGGACAGGCTTGAAACACAGTATCCCGGGATTATCGGGTGGCTGACACTGCCTGCTGCGGAGATTTCCTATCCGGTCATGCAGGCGGAGGATAATGACTATTACATGCACAGGGATCCGGCAGGTGATTCTCTGTATGCGGGCAGTATCTTTATGGATTGTTCCTGCGGCAAGGATATTTCAAACCTGAATACGGTGGTGTACGGGCATAACATGCGGAACGGATCGATGTTCGGGAAGCTGAAGAAATACAACGACACCGATGTCCTGGGATCGTGCCCGTATTTCTGGTACTACACCCCGGAACAGGATTACCTCCTTCGTATTTTCTCCGTCCACGTGGTGTCAGCCACGGGGAACGCGTACCTGATTACGTTTGAGGACAGCGGGGCATATGCGGACTGGGTTTCCGATATGCTTGCCGGTTCGGACATTGATACGGGCGTGGATGCGGTGCCGGAGGGCAGCCGCGTGATGACGCTCTCGACCTGCAGCAATCATTATTCGTCCAGGGAGGTCGTGCAAGGATATATTTTATGGCAGGGTCTGCCTGCGGAAAGTGAGGGTTAATATCCTGTGGCTATATTTGAAGAGAGATTGAGAAAGCTGGCAGCGAAAGAAAAAGGTTCTGATGTCATGATTGCAATTTACAGCGGTGATTCAGAGATGCTGCCAGACGAGTGGTCATAAAGGGAGGTTCATATGAATAATACTTTTAAACGTGTGCTTTCGCTGATGCTTGCGGCATCCATGTGCTTTTCGAGCGTCCCGGGTTATGCGTCCGAGGGCGGGACAGAGGCGGCAACAGAAGCGTATACAGCGGAAGTGACCGTGGATGAGATGGAAGCTTCCGTAGTTGTGGAAACGGAGGCGCAGACAACCGCAGCGACAGAAGCTGCAGTGGCTGAATCCGAGACTGCCGCCGCGCAGACGGAAACGGAGGCGGCCGCGACCGAGGATGTGGACGCTGCAACTGAGGCTGCAGCTGAAACAGGAGCAGAGACCGCTGCATCCGGGGCTGTCGTGGAAACTGAAGCGGAGACTACTGTTGAAACGGAATTACAGACAATTGCAGCAGAATCAGAGACGTCTGCAGCAGAAACGGAAACAACCGCAGCTGAGGCAGATACCATTGCCGAGGCAGAAACCATTGCTGCGGGTGCAGAGACTGAAGTGATTGCTGCAGAATCTGAGGCAGATATTACTGAATCCGATGCCGAAGCGGCTGCTGCGGCATCTGTCACGCTTTCCGAGACGGAACGTTCAGATATCGATGAGGATGCAAAAGCTGTGCGCATTCAGGCTGACGGCGCATCGGATAAGGATACCGAGGTTCGCCTGTATTTCTGGGATTACGCAGACGAACTTCCTTCTGATGACACGTTATGGACTTCCCTGCTTACAGTGCCATTTGAATACGCGGAAATTGACGGCATCAATAAGGATGGGACAGAAGAAGATTCCCAAACCATCGAACTCCCGGTAACGGCCTCCGGTGCAAATAGCACGGATGCCAGATACAAGGAAGAGTACGATGATTATGGGGAGCTTGAATCCGTATGCCTGGAATTCACGCTTCCGGCCGGCAGTTCGATGGACGCGCAAATTGTGCTGTCCCTTGGGGATGGATACAGCACTGCGGATGTGGTAATAGAAGCAGTATCTATATCTGACGATATGGAAGGAATACTCTGCGGACTGAACCTGGAATGGGCAGGTGAAGAAACGGATAGTATTGAAACTGAGGCAGAAACGGACAGTACTGACAGTTCCGCTGCCACGGCTGCGCTCATGTCCATAGCGGAAGTGGAAGAGGAATCTTACGGGTGGGTTGAATTTGTGACAGGCGAGGGCGGCTCCTTGAGCATCTCGTTCGAGTACGACGGGGAGACCTACGACGAGGGGACATATACGTACGACATCATGGAATACGGCCCGTGGGAGGCGCAATACGAGACCACGGGTACCATTACCGCCACGGCCTCCGCAGACTCCGGGTATGCCGTTGACGCCATAACGGTCACGGACGAGTCCGGAGAGGTTATTGCCTCCTGCAATGGTAACGGGGAATCATCCGCGGATATTTCCTTCTCGCCGGTCGCGGATTCCGAACTCACGGTGACGGCTTCCTTCTGCGCCGTGTCGGATGATGCGGAAGAGGACGAGGATTCCGGGAGCACGGGCAGCGTGGATGACGGGATCATGCTCGCGTCGAATCTTTCCTACCGGCTGGTGGACAGCGTGCCTTATACCTATAACGGCGCGTTCACAGGCCGCCTTAGTGATGACGAAATCAGTGGTTACGGGACATATTGGAATACTTCGGGGCGCACGACAACCTGTCTTGATAGTACCGGTGCCACAGTCACCGTGTATTTCCTGCCATCGTCTTATACGGCTTCGGCCTATATCAAATTCGATGAGGCCTTTGTTTATATTGACTCAAGCGGAACGAAGCACACCTGCGATGTCAAGGTTTACTTCTGGCAGCCGTACAGCGGCGTGGGCGGGGACAAGGGAGTCGTTTACATCAATGGGAACGGCAACTTCATGCTTTCGTCCTATGACCGGCTGCTGGGGGCCAGTGGCGAGGACGTGCCGGATAAGGACGAAATCGAAGCATACATTGCCGCAAGGTTTTATTTTTACGAGTCCGGCACCAACTACGGGACCGCCGTGGATGTTTCCGGGACAGCGACATTCACCGATCTCGACGAGGGCGAGGGATATTACGCGGTCCAGGGAGGGGCGTACTTTTATAACCTGAAAGAATATGATGCCCAGACTACCAGTGACACAAACCTGGCGTGGGGAAGCTCCCTTTCGGACATGGTGCCTACCTACAGCGCGTCCAATTTCCTGTGCGGGACAACCGATAACGATGATGAAGTCAATGTCTCCCTTGCGTTCACGTCAACCTCGGACACGCCGCTGACGCTGTATTACGTGGCGCGGAAACATGGCAGCGGCATCGGAGGCAGCGCTTATTACTACGCGTACACTGCGAAAACATATGACAGCTCGGGGAACAGCATTTCCATGCCGGATGAAATCCTGGCGCTTCTGGAAAACACCGGGATATACGAGGACGGGAGCTCCGCGCACAACTATGTCGGCCGCTACGTGAACACGACGGGCGGGACTGCGGCATCCGTCCTTTACCCGGACCTGACGGCAAAGGCGGCGGCTTCAGGCTATATTTTTAACGGGTGGTACACGACATCGTCCTACTCCGGCACACAGTACGCCGGCGAGACGGCGATGACGGCAAGCATGCGCCTTTACGCATCCTTTACAAAAGATACAGGGGATCTGGCTGTCACAAAAGTTCTTGATATGGGTGATTATGACGCAAGCGACCTGGGTGACGATACGGATACGTACGGCAAATACACGAAATTCACGTTCAGTGTGTACGAAGCGGATGCTGACGACGATGACGAACCTGTCGCAAGCGGGACGCTTACCCTGAGCGACATTTTATCCGGGAACAATACGGTGACAATATTGAATCTGCCGACCGGGGCATACATCGTTGTGGAAACTATGTCGTCAAACGCCGGCGGGTGCTGGATGACCGTGGGTTCCACATCACGGACCGTGACAATTAATACCGGGGAAACAGCAACGGCGGAATTTGAAAACCGGCTGAGAACAGGAAGTATCAATGTTACCAAGATCCTGGATGCAGGTAATTATGACGCAAGCGAGGTCGGCAGCTACTGTTATATCAGGTTTGATCTGACAGGAACATCAAAGACCGGCATTGAGGTGAGCAGGTCCCTTTCTGTAAACGCATCGGATTTTGCGAACGGGCAGGCTGCCGTCACGTTTGAAGGCATCCCCGTCGGGACAGACTATACGGTCACGGAAACGATGGGCAACGTATGCGGCATTTATTGGACGGCGTCCGGGGATGCATCGGTAAGCGGACTGTCCGTGACAAATGGCGGCGTTACGGAAACCAGCTTTACGAATACGCTGAACACCGGGTCGGTAAAGGTGACAAAGAACATCTCGCTGTCAGGCTACAGCGTGGAAAGCCTGAAGAGCGCTACGTTCCTGTTTACCCTGTCCGGCACATCCGCGACGGGGATTACCATTAACAAGACGGTAACCGTCGGGTCGGAAGATTTTTCGGATGGGAAAGCAGCCGCTGCTTTTGACAACGTGCCCTATGGGACTTATACCGTAACGGAATATATTTCTGACGATTGCGCAGCCGCATGGGAATGCACAAGCAGCCTGTCCAAAACGGTAACACTGGATTCCGATTCGGCCGAAGTCAGCTTTACCAACAAACTCCTGACCGGGGAGCTGACGGTCATCAAGACGCTTGATGCGGGAAATTATGACCTGAGCACGCTGTCAGGGGTGGAATTTATCTTTACCCTCACCGGTACCTCTTACGCTGGGATCAGCGTGAACGAGTCCGTTTCCGTGTCCGCTCCGGACTTTTCGAACGGTACGGCCATGGCGACATTTACAGGCATCCCGGCAGGCTCTTATCTCCTTACGGAATCCGTGGAAGGGGAAGGGGCTTCCTGGTCCGTTTCTGTAAGCGCGGTGCAGGAGGTGACGGTGGTTTCCGGGGTTACCAACACGGCATATTTCACAAACGTGCTGAACACCGGCAGCGTGACCGTCACGAAGAAGATCGACACGGGATATTACAACCCGGACGACCTGTATGATTACAGTTATTTTATCTTCACGCTTTCCGGCACTTCGGACAGCGGGATCGTGGTCAGCCAGACAAAACACGTCTCGGCTTCCGATTTCGCGGAAGGCATCGCGTCTGTCACCTTTACCGACATCCCGGCAGGGACTTATACGGTCACCGAGAGCATGGGCGCGATCAGCGAAGGACTCTGGACAAACGTGGGTGATGAAAGCAAAGAAGTGACCGTGACAAGAGGGATTACTTCCGAGCTTGATTTTACCAACAGGCTGAATACTTATACGGTAACGGTCAATAAGACCGTCGTGGACGAAAGCGGCACGGTCGCGGATGCCTCCGGGTTTATCTTTACTCTGGAAGGGATATCCATGAGCGGAATTGTCATTTTAAAGACGGCAGAGACAAATGAAAACGGTGTTGCGGAATTCACCGAAGTCCCGGCAGGCATCTATACCGTGACAGAGACATCCACTTCGGATTCGGATTCTATCCCGTCCTGGTGGTCCGTATCCGGTAAATCACAGGAGATTACGGTAACAGGCGATATGTCCGTATCCGTGACAAATACGTACAAGACCGGCTCCGTGAAGGTGACGAAAGAGACGGTCGGCAGCAACGCAGGCAGTAATACCTTCACGTTCACCTTGTCCGGTGAATCGGAGGCGGGCAGCTGGGTGGAGCTTACCGGTACGATAACGGGAGCAGGCTCTTATGTGTTCGAGGGCGTCCCGATCGGCACGTATACTATTAAAGAGACCTTTGATAACGATTACTGGACCTGTGAGGATGACGAACAGGAAGTGACAGTTTATTCCAACGCGGAAGTGAGTGTGTCGTTTACGAACACGCTGATTACCCGCACCCGGATCGTATTCTCAGATTACGACACGGATTACGAGCTGGACGGGATTTCCTATTCCGTATATGACTCCGAAGGGGAACTGGTCGGCACGTATACGTCGAGCAGCGGCTCGAACATAGTGATCACCGGGCTTACCGCAGGGGAGACCTGCACGGTAGTCGAAAATGTGCCAAAGGAATATTATTCCCGCGAGATTTATGACAAAGACGGGGACGGGATCCCGGTCGACAACGTATACCAGAACACGGCGAAATTTACGGTGACCGACACGGACGAAGTACAGGTTGTGAACCTGTACAACAAAGTCGTGACCGGAAGTATCACGATTACAAAGACCGGCGATTCGGCGGTAGCTTATATCCAGGACGGCGTCCTGGTGACGATCAGCTACGTGACAGGCGGCCTTCCTGATACGAAGTATTCGGTCACCGCGAAGGAGGATATTGTTTATCCGGACGGCTCCGGGACGGTCCTGTTTGAGGCGGGCGAGAAAGTCGCGGCACTGACAACGGACGAAAACGGCGAGGCATCCGTTTCGGATCTGTATATCGGCAAATATACCGTGACGGAGACGGAAGCACCGAATGGCTATGTATTAAATGCCGCAGACGCGTCTCATGACGCGGATCTGGCAGAGGCATACCAGAAAGCGTATGACGCGGGTGGGTATCTTACCGCGTCCGTCAGCATCAGCCTGGAGTATGAGAACGCGCTCCGCAGGCTGGATGTCGGCAGCGACGAGGATCCGTATGGCGATCCGTCCGAAGACCCATATGGCGGTCTGTACGGCAGAACCGGTATCTATAAGTACAACGGAGACGGCAACCCGGTAGCGGACGCGGAGTTCACGCTTTATGCGGGCAAGGACATCCTCGACGTGGACGGGAATATCGTAATACCGGAAGGGACGGCTGTGGCTGTGGCCGTGTCGGACGAGGACGGCCGCGCGGCGTTTGACGTAGAACTTCCGATCGGATATTACTACGCGAAGGAGACAAAGGCACCGAGCGGATACCTTGCTGTAACCGACATCATCGAGTTCGATGCGGAAAGCCTGGTCTACGACGATGCGGTCGCGATCGTGCGTATGACGGCCTCAGTCACCGATATCCTGACGAAGACGACTGTCTCCGTCCGTGATCTGGATACCGAAGTGGAACTGGACGGCGTGGCATTTGTTATCACGGATTCTGATGGGAATGAGATCGCGAGAATTGCTAGTGAAAACGGCAGCAACGTGGAAATCCAGGGTCTTACGGTCGGCAAGACCTATACCGTGACGATTGAGACACCGCGGGACGGTTATACGGATACGGCTTATGACAAGGACGGATACGAACCGGAGGACGGCGAGGACGTGGCGCTTGATTCCGTAAGGAACAATACGGTAATGTTCACGGTGTCCGAGACGGAAGAAATCCAGGTTGTCACCGTGTTCCTGAAGCCTGTGCTCGCGGACCTCCTTATCACGAAGACCGGAGAGGTCCCGGAGGTATCGGTTTACGATAACGAGCTGAAGGGGATTACGTATTCGGTCAAAGGACTGCCCGGTACGGAATACACCGTTACCGCGGCGGAGGACATCGAGAACCCGGACGGCTATTCGGAAAACATTTATAACAAGGGTGACACGGTGGCCAGCGTGGAGACGGACGAGAACGGCGAGACACTCATCGAAGGGCTGTACCTCGGGAAATATACCGTCACCGAGGATTCCGCACCGGAAGGGTATGTCCGGGAGGCGGACGACTGCAGCCAGACGGTCGACCTTTACGAGGCGTACCTGGAGCAGTGCTATGACGCGGGGGATTACTCGACGGCGCTCGTCGAAGTCGGCGTAAGCTTCTACAACGAACGCCAGGTACTGGATATCGGTACCGACCCGGATGTTTCTGACGACCCGCTTGCAGATCCATATTCCGCCCTTTACGGGATTAGCGGAATCACGAAGATCAGCGTGGACGGGATGACGGAGGAACCGGTGGAAGGTGCGGAATTCTCCCTGTACGCGTACGAGGATATCACGGACATATACGGTAACGTGATCATCCCGAAGGATACCCTCGTCGCCGTGGCGGTTTCCGACGAGAACGGGCGTGTCGCGTTCGACGTGGACCTGCCGCTCGGGATCTATTATGCGGTAGAAACCCAGTCGCCGGTCGGCTACCAGACAAACGACGAGATCATCATCCTTGACGGCACGAAGTGCCTGGATGACGAACGGGTCGAGATCCTGAGGGTCGCGGCAACGGTGGACAACTATATCACCAGGGTCGTGGTAAACCTGATGGACTATGACACGGAAGTCGAGCTGGATGGCGCCATGTTCCAGATCCTGGACGAAGAAGGGGACGTGGTCGCGGAATTTGCGTCGGCCAACGGCGCGAACACCGTGATCCGCGGACTCGGGCTTGACACGGTATACACCATAGTGGAAACCATTCCGAGGAGCGGCTACACCACCGCGTTTTACGCAAAGGACGGCTACACGTCGGAATACGCGGAGAGCGGGTACATGGTGAATAAACGCTACTACGACGCGGTTGACCTTGAGACACAGACCGTGAAAAACAATACGGCGACGTTCGTCATCGAGGACACCGGCGACGTGCAGGTGATCAGCCTGTTCGCGAAGCCCGTGACGGCGGACCTGACCGTGACAAAGAGCGGCGAGGCCGCAAGGACATCCGTAAAGAACGGCATCCTGAAGAGCATCACCTATTCCGTAAAGGGCCTGCCCGGCGCGGAGTACGACATCATCGCGGCCGAGGATATCGAGCATCCAGACGGCTACAGCGACGACATCTATACGAAAGGTACGGTCGTGTCATCCGTCACGACGGATGACGACGGCTACGCGGTGGCGGAAGGCCTGCCGCTCGGCGTCTATACGGTAAAGGAGACCGCAGCGCCGTCCGGCTACATGCGTGACTCGGACGACTGCACGCAGCAGATCGACCTGTGGGCGGCATACGAGGCGGACCTCTATGACGAGGAAGATTACACGACGGACACGCAGGAATCCACGGTAAGCTTCTATAACGAGCGGCAGATCGTGGACCTCGGCTCCGACCCGGACCTGCTTGACGACAACGTGGCATACCGTGACCCGGAATCCGACCTGTACCTGCAGACCGGTATCTACAAGATCGGCGTGGACGGCAGGACGGAGGCCTATGTCGCGGGCGCGACATTCGGACTTTACGCGGAAGAAGACATCCTTGACGTTTACGGGAATGTCATTATCCCGGCCGGGACGCTGGTCGACAAGGCTGTTTCCGATGTAGACGGCCGCGCGGCATTCACCACGGACCTGCCTGTCGGGAAGTATTACGCGAAGGAAGAATCCGCGCCTGCCGGCTACACGCTGTCGGACGAAATCATTTACTTTGACACGGTTTCCTATGCGGAGGACGAGTCCGTGCAAATCATCCGCATGCAGGGGATAATCACGAACACGGTCACTTCCATGAAGGTGTTCCTGGTGGACACTTACACGAAGAACGAGCTTGCGGGCGCCGTGCTCCAGATCGTCGATGATTACGGCACCGTATACGGGACCTTCTCGACGGAAGACACGGAAGGCGCGGGACATGTCATCAAGGGCCTGACGCCCGGCACGACATACCATATCGTGGAATTCAGCCCGCGCGAAGGCTACGTGACCAGGATCATCATCCCGGACGACATGGCGGACATCCTGACGCAGGAGAGCAAGACGGACGTTTCGTTCGTGGCAGAGGACGGCCTTGAGATCACGATCGAGAACACGTTCGTGACAGGCTCATTCGCAGTGGACAAGGAAGCGGAGCAGCTGAACTGCGTGCGGATCACGGACGAGGACAAGTATTACCTCGGGACTTACGTGCAGTGGCGCACAACCAGGTTCACATACCTGCAGATGAACCAGTCCGGCGCGGAATTCTCCGTTTACGCGGCAGAAGACATCTATTACCCGGACGGCATCCAGGGCATCCTTTACTATGAGGGCGACCTGGCAGACATGGACGTGAAATCGTTCGCACCACAGACCGGCATCAACCCTGCCGTCGTGACTACCGGCAGCAACGGGCGTTCGGAGTTCTGACACCTGTACCTCGGCACCTATGTCGTGAAGGAGACGGGCGTCCCGAACGGTTACGCGAGGAACACGAATTACGAGGAAGTCACCCTCACGTGGGAAGACTACACGACGGAAGACGTCGTCCTCGAGGACCTCGTGGAATATATCAACGTGCGGCAGAATATCACGATAACGGTGACGAAACGCGACGCGGATGACAATACCATCACGGTTGCCGGCGCCGTCTTCGGCCTGTATGCGGCGGAAGATATCTACAATTATCTTGGCGAGGCGATCGTGGCGAAGGATGACCTGATCGAAACGGCCGAGACTGACGAGACGGGCGTGGCCACGTTTACGTCAGACCTGCCTGTCGGCATGTACTATATTAAGGAGCTTGTTGCCCCGGACGGCTATACGACCAGCGACGCGGTCATCGAAGTGGATGCGTCCACCAGCGTGGACTGCCGTGACGAGGTGGAATACAACGAGAACTTCTACAATGAGCAGACAAAAGTCATGATCACGGTAAGCGATGATGACACGGAGGAAGAACTCTACGGCGCAACGCTGCTCGTCTATGACGAGGACGGGAACCTTGTGGCCGAAGTCGTGACGGACGAGGAAGGAAACGCGATCCTGTACGGCCTGTCATTGAACGAGGTATACACAATCGTGGAATCCCAGCCGTCAGTCGGCTACAGCAACACCATCTACGTGAAGGACGGCTATTCGTCCCCGTACGTGGAGACTGGCATCACGAGGAACCTGACAACCTATACCGCGGTAGACCTTGAGACAAGGTCGAACACGGGCAACAAGGCGACCTTCGTCCTGAACGACGTGTCAGGCGTGCAGGTGGTGAGCCTGTTCAACAAGGCCGTCGAAGTGACGCTCGTCATCCATAAGGAAGGCGAAGTCCCGGTGACGTCCGTAAAGGACGGGAACCTCCTGGCACTGACCTATGAGACGGCAGGCCTCTACGGCGCGGCATTCGACGTCTACGCGTACGAGGGCATCGTATCCGCGGACGGGCAGACCGTGCTCTACGCGGCAGGCGACCTGGTAGGCAGCTACGAGACGGACACGGACGGCAATATCACGCTGGAAGGGCTCGCGCTCGGCGTTTACCGGATTGTGGAGACACAGGCCCCGGCGGGTTACGCGAGGGATTATTTCGCGGAAGACACCATCATCGACCTGGCGGCCTACTACAATGAAACCTACTATTCGGAAGGATCCTACACGGGTGACACGTTCACCTACACCGCTACGTTCGAGAACACGCGGCAGGAATCGGACCTTGGCTCTGACCTGGATGTAGTGGAAGACGGGACGGATCCGGACCGCGGCCTGTACGGCAGTACCGGCATCCTGAAAGTCGACGCGGACGGGAACAGCGTGGAAGGTGCCGTATTCAGCCTGTATGCAAAAAAAGACATCGTTGACGTGAACGGCAATGTCGTGATCCCGGCAGGGACCTATATCGAGACCGCGACGACAGACGCTTCCGGCAGGGCGAAGTTCACAACGGACCTCCCGCTCGGCGTATACTACGCGGTCGAGGACGAGGCACCGAAGGGATATTACAGTACCAGCGAAGAGGTCACCTTCGACACGACGTTCCGGGACGACGACGACGAAGTCGCGATCGTCCGTCTCTCCGCGACCGTGACGGATTACCAGACGGAGACCGTCCTGTACCTGACGGACGACCTGACCGGGAACGGCCTTGAAGGCGCGACCTTCGTCATCACGGACGAGGACGGCAATGTCGCCGCGACCATCGTGACGAACGGCGGCGTGAACGTCATCAAGGGGTTCGAGCCCGGGAAGACCTATTACCTTACCGAGCTGATCCCGAGGAACGGCTATACGTACTACATCGGAATCCCGGAATCCATGGAAGATTTCCTGACGCAGGTTTCCGGCAACGTGGTATCGTTCGTCATCCCGGAGCAGTCGCCTGACGCGTCCGCAGGGGAAACCGCAGAGACAGTCACGATCGAGATCACGAACGAGTTCGTAACAGGAAGTTTCACGGTGGTGAAGACGGGGGACGGCCTGACGGAACTTTACCAGACACTGGAAGAACAGCGTGCTTCCTATAAGGTATACAGCTGGATGAAGTCCAATTTCACGTACGACAGTTCAACCAGGCTCTCCGGGGTCGAGTTCAGCGTCTACGCGGCGGCAGACATCTGCCATCCGGACGGTACGACGGGGCTGGTCTACAGCGAGGGCGACCTCGTGTGCACCTACGTGCGTACCGTGAACGGCGAGGCGGTGCTTGTCACGGACGATGACGGGCTGGCAACATTCAGCCAGATGTACCTTGGCACCTATACCGTGAAGGAAACCAGCTTCTTAAGCGGTTATGCCCGCAACAATGACACGTTTGACGTGACGCTTGCCTATGTGGATTACGTGACGCAGGAGGTTACCGCTTCCGACGTGGACGTCGCGAACACCCGCCAGGAGATTGAGGTTTACCTGCTTGTCCAGGATGCGGAAGACAGTTCCCTGACTCCGGAGGGCGCGGTTTACGGCCTCTATACGGCGGAGAATATCTGCGCCGCTGACGGAGGACTGCTGATCTCGGCCGGTACGCTGATCGAATCCGTAATGACGGATGAGAACGGCATGGCGCAGTTCGAATCGGATCTGCCGCTTGGGAGCTATTACATCAAGGAGCTGGCGTCGGCTTACGGCTATGCCTCCTCCGACCAGGCAGTGTACCTCGACCTGTCCGTGAACACGACGGGGGATGCGGTAATCAAGTTTACGGCACTGTTCACATCCGGACGGACCAGGACCGTGTTCAGCCTGATGGACTATGACACGGAGGTGGAGCTGGACGGCGTGAATTATTCGATTTACGACCTGGACGGCAACCTTATCGTGACACAGGCAGGCATCCACGGGGCAAACACGATCATCCGCGGGCTGGAACCGAACACGGTATACCAGCTGGTCGAGGAATTCCCGAAGTCCGGATATGAAGACACGCTTTATATGAAGGACACGTACGAATCCCCGTATTCGGAAGACGGCTACTACCTGGAGTACAGCGCGTTTGACGCGGAAAACAACGGCATCACGAAGCTTTACCGGAACGTCGCCGAATTCAAGATCACCGATACCGCCGACGTGCAGATCATCAGCCTGTTCAACAAATCCGTGACAACGGGCATCTCCGTCACGGCAACCGGCGAAGTCCCGGTGCTGGAGACGGTGGGCGACTATTCGTCCATCACGTACGCCAAGGGCGGGCTGGCGCATACCAGCTTCACCGTGACGGTCGTGTCGGACATCTATTACCCGGACGGCTACAGCGGCGTGATGCTTGAAGCGGGGACGGTGGTCGCGGAACTCACCGCCGACGAGAACGGCGTGGCGGCCGTGACGGACCTGCCGCTCGGTACATACCGCGTGACGGAGACGAGGGCCGCGTACGGCTACATCCTGGATTCAAACTCGGCCGTGAAGCTGGCCGACCTGGAAAGCTACTACGAGGAAGCTTACTATAAGGAAGGCGATTATACGGACGATATTGACAGGCTGTCCGTCTCCTTCATGAACGAACGGCAGCAGACGGATATCGGCAGGGACCTGGCAACGCTGTCCCTCGCAAAGGACCCTGACCAGGAACTTTACGGCTCCACGGGCGTCCTCGTGTTCGGCATGCGTGACGACGGGCAGGTAAGCCTCGTATACGGCGCGGAATTCGGCCTGTATGCGAAGACGGATATCATCGACGTGTACGGGAACGTCATTATCCCGGCAGGGTCGCTGATCACGACGGCGTCCAGCAACCTGAACGGCAGGGTGCGCTTCCTGATTGACATCCCGGCAGGCGAATATTACGCGAAACAGGTAACAAAAGCGGAAGGTTACGAGATGACTTACGACACCATTGACCTTGACCTTTCCACTTATTACGAGGACGACAGCGTCTGGATCGTACGAGCGGGCGGGAGCGTGACAAGCAGCATGTCGACGGCCACGATCTCCGTCACGGACGACCTGACCGGAAACATGCTCGCGGGCGCGGTGCTGACTATCAGCGACAGCAGCGGCGCCGTAGTGGAAACCGTGACGACCGGCCTGGAGGAGACCGTCATTTACGGCCTCGACCAGGGAGAGACTTACACGATCACGGAGGTAACCCCGAGGGACGGCTACCTGGCCGTCATCGGCATACCGGACGTGATGGCGGACACCGTCTCGGCTACGTCCACGTACAACAAAGTACAGTTCACGGTCCCGGCTACGGGCACCGTCGACATCAGGATTACGAACTCCTTCGTGGTCGGCAGCATCCTCGTACAGGAAACGGGCGAAGTCCTCAGCTCCATGACCCAGGATTACTGGGATGTGGAAATCGACGGGACTTACCTTACCTGGACGATGCCGGAGTTCAACTATGTGACAAAGAGCATCGAAGGCGTGGAATTTACCGTTTACGCGGCGGAGGACATTTACCATCCGGACGGCGTGACCGGCCTGATCTACAGCGAGGGCGACGTGGTCACGACCTGGGTGCGCACGCTTTCCTCCGAGGCGGTCCAGGAGACGAATGCGGAAGGATACGCTTACTTTGGCGGTATGTACCCCGGCAGCTATACCGTGAAACAGACGGGCACGCTGGACGGGTACGCGGTAAACACGAAAGAAGTGACCACAAGGATCACGCAGAAGGATTACGTAAGCTCCATCATCCAGAATGACGACGGGATGATCGAATACACGGCGACAAGGCAGGATGTCCGCATTTCCGTGACCAGGAAGGCGGTTTCGACCGGCGAGGCATTGTCCGGCGCGGTATATGGCCTGTACGCGAAGTACGACATCTGTACGGAATCCGGGCTCGTGGTCGTCCATGCCGGCACGCTGGTCGAGACGGCAATCACCGGGACCGACGGGATCGCGGCATTCTCCGGCGACCTGCCGTTCGGCTGGTATACGGTGAAGGAACTCGTCGCACCGTCCGGGTACAGCCTGTTCACGACGGAAGTCCTGGTCGACGGGACCGCGAGGAGTGACGGGCGGTCGACCATCTATATCAACGTGACCATCACGATCCAGGCTGTCACCACGGTGTCCACGGCAACCGTGCCCGTGTCAATCGGATAGCAAATGTGGCAAAAAGGGCAAAAGCTTCCGCTTTTGCTTAAACAGGGATTCCAATAAAATTTTGCTTGAACGAGGATTCCACTAAAAACACACCGCCCTCAGAAAGGGGGTCAGGGGCGAATATGGGGCAAAATTTTCCACGAAAGAAGAAAACAGACATATTTAAACATAGCTATTTTTGAAAGGAGGCGCGGGAACCCCCGCAAAAAAAAAATTATGAGTAGAAAGGTTAAGTATTTTATCCTTGCAGTACTTTCGGCATTGATGCTCTTCGGGTCGATGACGGCACTTGCAGACGATGACTGCGAACACAGCTGGGTATACTCCCAGAAGGTCGATGCCACGTGTAACGACTACGGCTATACGCTCTATACCTGTTCCATCTGCGGCGAGACGAAGACGGAAGACTATGTGAACGCGCTCGGGCATGACTACGAGTGGAAGGCAAACAACAACGGGACCCATACAGGCACATGTACCCGCTGCGGCAAACAGACGACGGAATACTGCGTCGAGTATTACAAGGACTACGTGACATCGCCGACCTGCGAAGAAAAAGGTTATACATCCCATATCTGCGAACAGTGCGGGTACGTGCTGGTCGATACCTATGTCGACCCGCTCGGACACAATTATGTATGGACGAACAACGGTGACGGGACGTGCACCGGCATCTGCACGAGGGACAGCTCCCATACGAAGACGCAGTCCCACAGTTACACGACCACCGTCGTGGACGCGACCTGCACGACCCGCGGCTATACCGCGCATGTCTGCGAAAACTGCGGTTACGAGGTGGATGACGACTACGTGGCGGCGACCGGCCATGACTACGCTTACACGTCAAACGGGAACGGCACCCATACCGGGATCTGCCAGAACAACAGCGCCCATTCCGTTATAGAGAACTGCTCATACGAGACTACCGTCGTGGCGGCGACCTGCGAGGACCAGGGATACACGCTCCATACGTGCACGGTCTGCGGTTATTCCTACAAGGACAATTATACGGCGGCACTCGGCCATTCACATGTCTACACCACGACCAATGACGGGTACCACTACGTGCAGTGCGAGAACGACCCGTCGGAGAACTACCGCGAGAAATGCTCCTATACTGAGACCGTGATCGCGCCGACCTGCGAGTCCGCCGGATACACGCTTTACAAGTGCACGGAGTGCGGTTATTCCTACAAGGGCAATTATGTCGTGGCCACGGGCCATGACTATGTCTGGGTGACGGCCAATGACGGCACTCACGTGGGCACGTGCACAAACGACCCGAGCCACGTCGTACGCGAGCAGTGCAATTATATTTCCACCACGACCGCGGCGACAGCCACGAGCTCCGGCTTCACGACCCACGTATGCAGCGTCTGCGGCTATTCCTATATCGACGGCTATACCGCGCCGCTCGGCCATGATTATGTCTATACGGACCTCGGGAACGGGACGCACCGCGTTACCGACAATAACGACTCCAGTATCAATTATATCGAGAACTGCACTTACACGGCCAGCAAAGTGAACGCGACCTGCACGTCGAAGGGTTATACGCGCCATACGTGCCAGAAGTGCGGGGCTTACTACGACGACCAGTACGTCGCGGCGCTCGGGCACAGCTACGTGTACACGTCGGTGGACGCCGCCACGCACAAGGGTGTCTGCTCGAACGATTCCAGCCACACCGTTATCGAGAAGCATACGGAAGTGACCAAGGTTGTCGCCCCGACCTGTACGGCGAAGGGCTACACCCTGCACACCTGCACGGTCTGCGGCTACAGCTACAAGGACAATTATACGGCGGCCCTCGGCCATGATTACGTGTACAAGTCAAATAAGAACGGCACGCACACGAAGACCTGCCAGAACTGCGGCAAGGTGCTCACGTCCAATTGCACGTATACCAAAAAAGTGGTGGCGCCGACCTGCACGAAACAGGGGTACACGCTCCATACATGCAAGTACTGCAGTTACAGCTATAAGGATACTTATACCGCGAAGCTGGGACATACATATTCCTGGGTCATTGACAAGGCTGGCACGGCAAAAACAAACGGCACCATGCATAAGCTTTGCTCGGTATGCGGTAAAGCAGGCAGCTTGACAGTGATCGCCAAGCTCCTTCCGGTTGTCAGCGAAAATTCTAATACAAAACAGAAAATTACCTGGAATAAAGTTACGGGCGCGACCAAATATGTCGTGTACGGCACCATCTGTGGAGATATTGAATTCACGAAGCTAAAATCGACCACAAGCACCTCTGTATTGGTCAAGAACCTCGAGCCGGGTACTTATTATAAGTATTACGTAGTCGCGTACTGCGGGAGCAAAAAGATGGCGACTTCGGAAGAAATCCACAGCACCACGACCGGGGGCACAAACGGGAACAACACGAAGATTACCGCGAGCAAGACCAGCGTCAGCATTAAGAAGAGCAAGACAAAAACAGTAGCCGCCACGCTGGTGCAGGACAAGACGGTTGATTTCCACTGCTCGTCCGTACGTTATTACTCTTCGAATACTACGATCGCCACGGTAAATTATACAACCGGCAAGATCACCGCAAAGAAAGCCGGCACGTGCTACATTTATGTCGTGGCGCAGAACGGCAGATACACCAGGGTAAAAGTAACAGTAAAGTAAACCTTATATGATCAGCCCCGGAGGAGGCTTTCCTCCGGGGTGGGCAGTATTTCCCAGGAGGACTTTTATGTATAAGAAAAAAATGTTTATTGGATGTGCCGCGGCAGCGGTGCTTGTGGCAGCCATTTTCATGACATGCTTTTCGGAGGAAAGGGCGGGAACAGAAGAGATAGTAACTGAAACAGGTACGGAGAAAATTGTACCGGAAACTGCAGAAGAAGGAAGTATAGAAGAAGAAATCACAGAAGAAGAAATCGCAGAAGAAGAGAATGCGGAAGAGGAAAATACGGAAGAAATGGGTGCCGTTATTCTTGGCGACTATACAGGCTTTACATATTCGCGCAGCTATACGGCCCCAACAGAGGCTGATGTGGAAGACGCCGCAGAATCCGCATTGTCCGAAACAGTAATCGAATATGAGGAAACCGGGACGGTCGCAGATGGCGACGCGGTCATATTGTCCATGACGGGTACAGTTGACGGGGAAGAAGTGGAAGGGATCGCCGAAACGGATTCCGAGGTCATTGTCGGTGACGGAACATATACGGAGGACCTTGAGGCACAGCTTCCCGGACTTACTGTCGGTGAGGCGGCTGACCTGGAGGTCAGCTTCCCGGATGATTACTGGCAGGAAGACCTGGCAGGCAAAACAGCCATCATTACAGTCACCGTCACAGGGCGCGCGGACGCGCCGGAGCTGACGGACGAATGGGTACAGGAGAACACGAATTATTCCACCGTCGCGGAATTTATGGAATACCTTGAAGCCTCCCTTATGCTGCAGGCAGAAGAGGAGGCGGATTCCTCAGCTATTTACAGCCTCCTGGAAGACCTGGTAAGTGCCAGCAGCGCGAAAGTTACGGAAGACGAAATAGAAGCCGAATATGAGGAACGTCTTCCTCTCTATGAGGAAGACGCGGAATACGAGGAGATGGAGTTCGCCGATTACCTGGAGTATTACTATGGCATGGACGAGGAAGCTTTCCGGGAAGCCCTGTATGACGAAATTGAGTACGAGCTGGAATATACAAAGATTGTGGAGGCGTTTATAAAAGCCGAAGGGGTAGATGTTTCTGACGAGACATTTGCCGAATACCTGGAAACAGAAGCGGCTATATATGGTTATGAAAGCGGCGATGTCCTGTATGAAGAACTGGAGACCGCAGGTTATGGGGATTCCTTCCGAAGTGTTTTTCATGAATACCAGGCGGGCAAAGCCCTGATGGCGATAAGCATCGAAATAGAAGCGGATGAAGCTGATGACGATGAATACATGATTGAAATCGGCGACGGCGACGGATATACAATGGAAACTGATGAAGACGGTAATTATATTATCGTGATAGAGGCAGAGGACGAAAAAACAGAGACTGAGTAAGGAGGGTTCCATATGGTAAAAAAAACAGTGCGCCTGGCTTGTGTGTTATGCCTTTTCCTTCTTGTTATGCTGTCTGTAGCCGGAGTGGGGATGCGTGCAAACGCCGCCGCTTCCACGGAAGTAAAGACCCTCGCGGTCGGCAAGTCTTATTCAATATCGGGGTATTCCAGGGTGACATCCTCAAAGACCTCGGTTGCGACGGCTACGAAATCAGGCAGTAAATATAAAATTAAGGCAATAAAAGCCGGAACTGCCACGCTGACATGCTACAATTCAAATGGGACGGCCAAAAAGAAGATTTACCTGCTTGTAACGGACAGCGAGTCAGTTTCTTATGACACGTCCAGGCTGACGCTTGTCGTCGGCAAGACAAAGACGGCCGCGGCATCCGTGCCTTCCGGCTGCACGGTCAAATATTCGAGTTCGAAGAAAAGCGTGGCGACCGTGAACAGCAAGGGGAAAATTACTGCTGTAAAAACCGGCGCAGCGACAATAACAGCGAAAGTGTATTACAAAGACAAGCTGGTAAAGACATTAAAAAGAACCGTGTCAGTCGTAAAATACTCGTATGACAATTCGGCACTTGCACTCACAAAGGGGGAGACGAAAACAGTCAGGGCTTCGGTTGCTTCCGGCCTGACGGTAAAATACTCCAGTTCGAAAAAAAGTGTGGCGACCGTAAGCAGCAGCGGAAAAATTACGGCTGTAAAAACCGGCACAGCTACCATTAAAGCCAAAGTTTATAATGGAAAAAAACTTGTTAAGACATACAGTAAGAAAATTACTGTTGTTACCTGCTCTTTTGACAATTCGGCCATCGTAATGTCAGCCGGCGAAACAAAGAGTGTGGCCGCAGCTGTATCCGGTAAATGCTCAGTGAAATATTCCAGCTCGGACGGTTCTGTTGCTTCAGTAAGCTCGTCTGGAAAAGTTACAGCAAAGGGATCCGGCTCCGCGAAAATCACAGTAAAGATATATGTCGGGGACAAGCTGCTGAAGACATACAGCAAAAAAATAACTGTAAAGGCAGCGGAGACGGAATCCATAAAGGCTGAACAGAAGGAGCCAACGCAGAGCGAAACAACACAAAGCGAAACAGTACAAAGCGAGGCGATGCAAACAGAGGCGGCGCAGACAGAGACAGTACAGACGGAGGCAACGCAAACAGAGGCGACGCAGACA
Source organism: Lachnospiraceae bacterium (assembly GCA_021201665.1). Taxonomy (GTDB): domain Bacteria; phylum Bacillota; class Clostridia; order Lachnospirales; family Lachnospiraceae; genus Choladousia. The sequence goes on from JAJQEO010000048.1 coordinate 46,253, forward strand.
GAGACGGTACAGACGGAGACAGTGCAGACAGAGGCAGCGCAGACGGAATCCATCCAGAAGGAAACAGTTGAACAGGCGGATTCTGAAACTGCAGAAGAAACGGAAACCCGGGCAGATGAAGCCTCAGCCGTTTCAGAAGATGCTCCGCTCTCTATCACCGGGGTTCCGACTGATACTGAATTTCATATCGGGGATACCTTCACACTGGGGTATGATGCCGATGACGTTTCCAGTGTGGCATGGTTATCCTCGGATTCTTCTGTCGCGACAGTCAGCAATGGTACGGTAACGTGCCTCGCCGCAGGGACAGTAATTATTACATGTAATTCATCTGACGATTCCTGTGGTTCCGTGGTAACGCTGGTAATTTACGGAAACAAGACGGAAACACTGCCTGACGAATGGCAATAATGCGAAAACATTTTTCCTGGGAATATATACAGGGGATTCGCCGGAAAAATCCGTCATTGTAATCACAATATGGCTGATAGCGGTCACTCGGTAAAATGTTATCAGAAAATAGTGGAAATCAGAAGATGGCAATGCTATACTTGCAGATAATGGTTCCTGAAAGAAACAACAGCAGATGAAAGGGAAGAAGATTATGGCGAAGCGCAATGCACACAATACCCGCAGCCGGATTGTCCAGGCAGCCTGGGAATTGTTTTATGAAAATGGATACGACGCGACTACCGTAGATGAGATTGTGGAGCGTTCAGGCACCTCAAAGGGTTCGTTTTATCATTATTTTGCCGGCAAGGATGCATTGCTTTCTTCCCTTTCCACTCTGTTTGACGAAAAATATGAGGAGCTGCAGAAGGACATGCCTGATGATAAGAACAGCTTTGAACAGCTGATGTATCTAAACCACGAGCTGTTTTTTATGATCGAAAATTCTATTTCTCAGGAATTGCTCGCGAGGCTGCTTTCCACACAGCTGACGACCGCGAGCGAAAAGCACCTGATGGACCATAACCGTTACTATTTTCGCCTGCTCCGCAAAATCTGTACGGAAGGGCAGCAAAAGGGCGAGCTGCGCTCAGATATTTCTGTCAATGAAATGGTTCGGAGCTATGCGCTCCAGGAACGGGCGCTGATGTATGACTGGTGCATTTGCGGCGGCAATTATTCATTGAGTCAATATTCCTCTTCACAGCTTCCCTTGCTGTTGGGATATCTCAAAGATAAGTAAAAGTCTACAGAAGATACAAATAATAGTTTAGACTACGTTCTGGTTTAAAAACACTGATTTCTGCAAATGGTTGTAGAATCAGTGTTCTTGTTTTTCTTCATATTCGTCTAAACTTGATTCTGTATTGTAGTCTATTTTTTAACGGAGTATAATGCAAACGGCGTGATTAAAAATCGCTTTCGCGATTGACGCTGCAAATGTAGAATCGAGCAGGGAGACTTGTCCCTTGCTCGCCGCGCAGGGTGATCCGGTACAGCTGGAAAACGTCCAAATGCGCTCCTGCGCATAAAAGCTTGCTATTGAGAAAGCAAACGCAAAAGAGGAGGAAAATTATGGCTGAATCAAGAAGTATTATCATTCTGGTAACGATCGGGCTGTATCTGGCCGGGATGATCGGAATCGGCATCAGATTCTCGAACACAAACAAATCTACAAGTGACTTTTATCTGGGCGGCCGCAAGCTGGGTCCGCTGGTAACGGCAATGAGCGCGGAGGCATCGGACATGAGTGCCTACCTGCTGATGGGCCTGCCAGGCGTCGCGCTTCTGGCAGGCGTGCCGGAAGCAGTGTGGACCGCAATTGGTCTGGCGGTTGGCACCTATCTGAACTGGCTGTTTGTTGCAAGACCAATCCGTCAGTATTCCAACCATATTAATGCGACGACCGTTCCTGAATTTTTTTCAAAAAGATATCATGATGAAAAGCATCTGCTGTCCCTCATTGCCGCGCTGGTGATCGTCGTATTTTTTATCCCATATACGGCGTCCGGCTTTAATGCCTGCGGCACGCTGTTTTCCAGTCTGTTTGGGGTCGATTATTTCACTGCCATGATTGTCTCCGCTCTGGTAATTACACTGTACACCACGCTTGGCGGATTTCTTGCCGCATCGACCTCGGACTTCATTCAGTCTGTCGTGATGACGATTGCTCTGATTATCGTCATCTTCTTCGGAATCAACGCGGCTGGCGGCTGGTCAGCAGTTGTGTCAAACGCGCAGTCCATGCCCGGATATCTGAATCTGACACAGGGGTATGATGCCGCCACGGGCACGGCGTCTTCCTATAATGCGCTGACGATCGTGTCAACCCTGGCATGGGGATTGGGATATTTCGGCATGCCGCACATTCTTCTGCGTTTTATGGCAATCAAGGATCCGAAGAAGCTGACGACATCCCGCCGTGTTGCAAGCATCTGGGTTGTGATTTCGATGGGAGTGGCGGTACTGATCGGTATTGTCGGAAACGCGATGATCAGCGCGGGAGCAATTGAAGAACTCTCTTCATCGGACTCTCAGCGGATCATCATCAAGATTGCGGAGCTGATCAGTACAAAAGGAATCCTTCCGGCGATTATAGCCGGCATCATCCTCGCCGGAATCATGGCAGCGACCATGTCCACCGCTGATTCCCAGCTCCTTGCGGCAGCGTCCAGCGTTTCCCAGGACATTGTCCGCGACACACTGGGGATCCGTCTTTCAGATAAAACATCCATCATCATTGCACGCTGTACCGTTGTGCTGATTTCAGTGATCGCCATGTTCCAGGCAAGAAGCGAAGGCTCCGTATTTACGATCGTCTCCTTTGCCTGGGCGGGATTCGGCGCGGCATTTGGCCCTGTCGTCCTGCTGGCATTGTTCTGGAGAAAAAGCAACAAATGGGGTGCCCTGACCGGTATGATCGCTGGAGGCGCGATGGTCTTCATCTGGAAATATGGCGTGCGTCCGATGGGCGGACTGCTGGATATCTACGAACTGCTGCCCGCATTTCTGATCGCGATTGTGATTGATATCGTGGTCAGCCTGGCGACAGGTGAGCCGGAGAAATCCGTATTGAAGGAATTTGACGAAGTGGCAGCGATAAAAGATTGAAAAAACAGATGCTGCTGTTGACTTGCACTCTCGGAGAAAAATTCATATAAGCAATGAGAACACAGCCCGCCGCATTCAAAAGAGAAGAGTGCGGCGGTTTAATTAACGCTTGCTTTTTCTGAACGATATGATAAGATTCATGTAGATGCTTTATATGAGCGTGATTGTATCCGTTTCCACTGAGGTTACATATCCGAGCTCGGACATGATGTAAATGATGCTTACAAAACTGTATAAAGGCAGGCTATAGAATGAGAAAGCTGGCACTTAGTGATGAAATTTTACTCTCTGTCGAAAAACCGGCACGGTATATCGGCGGAGAGATTAATTCTGTAATGAAAGACGCAAATTCTGTGGACATCCGATTTGCGATGGCCTTTCCAGACGAATATACCGTCGGCATGTCGCATTTGGGTTCTCAAATACTTTATGACATGTTTAACCGCCGCCCGGATATCTGGTGCGAGCGTGTCTTTTCTCCATGGACGGATCTGGATAAGATCATGCGAGAGCAGAAGATTCCTCTGTTTGCGCTGGAATCGCAGGACGCGATCCGGGATTTTGACTTTATCGGGATCACGCTGCAGTATGAAATGTGTTACACGAATGTCCTGCAGATTCTTGATCTGGCGCAGATTCCGCTGTTTGCCGCCGAACGCTCCGAATCAGATCCGCTGGTGATCGGCGGAGGCCCCTGTGCGTACAATCCGGAGCCGCTTGCACCTTTCTTTGATATGTTTTACATTGGCGAGGGCGAGACAGTCTACGATGAATTATTCGATTTATATAAGGACTGCCGCGCGGATGGCATCTCACGGAATGATTTTTTGCACAGAGCCGCAAAAATTCCAGGTATTTATGTCCCTTCCCTTTACGAGGTGACTTATAAGGAGGACGGGACGATTGCCTCTTTTCTTCCGAAGGAGTCGGACATACCGACTGTGATTGAAAAACAGGTCGTTATGGATCTGAGCCATGCGCCGTATCCGGAAAAACCGGTCGTTCCTTATATGAAGATAACTCAGGACCGGGTTGTGCTGGAGATTCAGCGCGGCTGTATCAGGGGCTGCCGTTTCTGCCAGGCGGGGATGATTTACCGCCCTACAAGGGAGCGGTCTCTGGATTTCTTAAAGGAATATGCCACAAAGATGCTGGAGACGACCGGGCAGGAGGAAATTTCCCTGAGCTCCTTAAGCTCCAGCGATTACAGTGACCTGAACGGGATTGTAATGTATCTGATTGATGAGTGTCAGGAGCGGAAGGTGAATATTTCCCTGCCGTCGCTGCGCATCGATTCATTCTCGCTGGATGTAATGGGCAAGGTGCAGGACGTCCGCAAGAGTAGTCTGACCTTCGCTCCGGAGGCCGGGTCGCAGCGCATGCGCGACGTCATCAACAAAGGCTTGACAGAAGAGGTGATTTTACAGGGAGCCAGCGAAGCCTTTCGTGGCGGCTGGAACAAGGTGAAGCTTTATTTTATGCTCGGACTCCCCTATGAGACGGATGATGACAGGCTTGCAATCGCGCATCTGGCGGATCAGATTGCCAGGTGCTATTATGAGATTCCCAAAGAGGAGCGGAACGGGAAATGCCAGATTACCGTGAGTACATCCTTCTTTGTGCCAAAGCCGTTCACGCCGTTCCAGTGGGCATCTATGCATCCTGAAGGCGATTATCTTGGCTTTGCGAAGACGGTTAATCATGAAATAAAAGAGATGCTCAATCATAAGAGTATCCGCTATAACTGGCACCAGGCGGATGTCACACTTCTGGAAGGAGTGTTCGCAAGAGGAGACCGTCGGGTGGCAGAGGTCATCCTTGACGCGTACCGGAACGGAGCCCTGTTTGACGCATGGACAGAGTGCTGGAATTACGACCGCTATCTGGCAGCATTTAGGCATACAGGGGTTGACATGGACTTTTATACGACGAGGGAACGCAGTGAGGATGAAATCTTCCCCTGGGACTTTATTCATATCGGCGTGACGAAACAATTCCTGAAAAACGAGTGGCATAAGGCAAAAGAAGCTTCCATTACGCCAAATTGCCGCCAGAAGTGCTCCGGATGCGGCGCTATCTGCTATGGAGGAGGTGTCTGTGTTGAAAGTAAGGGTTAGATTTTCCAAAAAAGGCAGCATGAAATTTATCGGACATCTGGATGTCATGCGCTACTTTCAGAAGACATTGCGCCGGGCCGGGATTGATGTCGCGTATACGGAAGGCTTCAGCCCCCATATAATTATGTCCTTCGCATCCCCGCTCGGCACCGGCCTGACCAGCGACGCAGAATACATGGATATTGAACTAAAGACCCCGATTTCATCCCGGGAGGCCATTGAGCGGCTGAACCAGGCCGGGACGGAGGAAATGCCGGTGACAGGCTTTGTGCGCGTCCCGGAGGGAAAGGCAAACAAAGCCATGACACTTGTCGCAGCCGCGGATTATACTCTGCGTTTCCGAAAAGGACATGAACCGGGGACTGAGTGGGAGAGCGGTTTCCCTTCCTTTTTTAATCAGGAACAGATTCCTGCCATGAAAAAAACAAAACGCTCGGAAAAGGAAGTGGACATCCGCCCAATGATTTACGAATGGTCATTTGAGAAAGACATCCTGTTTCTGAAGCTCTCCGCGGGAAGCGTGGCGAATCTGAAACCGGAGCTGGTGATGGATACTTATCTGAGTACGCAAAACATTACCTGCGATCCGTTTGCGTACGAAATCAACCGCTGCGAGATTTATGCGAATGTCGGGACGGAGGACATCCGGTGTCTGAGATCTCTTTACGAGCTTGGGAACGAAATTTTGTAATGAAGGTTCGGGCAAATCCGGCTGCATGTATGATCTTTCACTTACCTGGAATGCCTTGTATTGCATTTCAGGAGTGCTGAACATTTTTCTGGAAGCAGCCAGAATGGTATTTTTAGCAGCTAAGAGTCTGGAGCATCCTTATGAACCAATATGTTATTTGCAAGATGCACGGAGCTATTTTTTCATTTCTGCTGGAAAATGGACGTGCAGTCGAAATTCACTGCGACAGTGAGGGCAGTGAATCAATCCTCGGTAATATTTATACAGGAAGAATCCGGGATATCTCCGGTACGATCGGCGCTGCTTTTATCGAAATCGCGCCGAAAAAGATCTGTTATATTCCGATTAACGAGCTGGACCAGGCAATCTACACGAAAAAAGGTGCTTCATCTAAGCCGCAGCAGGGGGATGAGCTGCTGGTACAGGTATCAAGAGAAGCCATCAAAACCAAATACCCGTCTGTCACGACAAATCTGACGCTTCACGGAAAATATATCCTGCTGACTATTGGGAAAAAACAGGTCAGTGCGTCCGCAAAACTGAATCGTGAGGAAAAGCAGCGCCTGATTGGACTGATAAAAGAAATCGAAGCAGAGAACAAGTGGCAGACTCCGGGTGCACGTGCGTTTGGCTGGCTGATTCGTACCAATGCGGATGGCGCTGCCAGAGACACCCTGCTAAAGGATATGAATCGGTTGTATACTCTATACTGTTCGCTGGTGACAGATGGGAAACACAGGGTATGCTGCAGCTGCCTGTTTTCCGGCCCTCATACATGGATTTCACGCCTGTCGGATTTGTACGAGCAGGCAGCCGATCAGTTTATTACAGATGATAAAAATATCTGGGAGGACGCCCGGGAATATTTGTCCCTTTATCAGCCAGAGGATCTTTCAAAGCTTATGCTCCTTCATGATGACATGCAGCCGTTATATAAGCGGTATTCTTTGGAAAAGCAGCTCGAAGACGCGATAAATGACCGTGTCTGGCTCAAATCGGGTGGATATCTGGTGATTCAGTATACGGAAGCACTTACCGTGATTGATGTGAATACGGGTAAGTTTGAAGGAAGTGTTAAAAACAGACAGAAAGCATTTTTCAAAATCAACAAAGAAGCCGCACTGGAAGCTGCCAGACAGATCCGGCTGCGGAATATGAGCGGCATTATTCTGATTGATTTTATCAATATGGAATCGAAGGAGGATGAAGAAGAATTGCTGCAGAATCTGGATGAGGAGCTGCGGAGGGATCCGATTCGAACCACACTTGTGGATATGACAAAGCTGTCCCTGGTGGAAATTACCCGCATGAAAAAAGAGCGGCCGCTAAAGGAGCAGATTTCATTACTGACCGAAGACCATAAAGCAGGATCATAGAGCAGGCAGATCCATAAAACAGACTGTAAAACAGACCATAATACGGATCATAACACAGATCGTAATACAGATATAATACACTGTAAAACAAAAGTCTATAAAACAAAATAACTGCGCAAAAAATATAGCTGCAAAAAATATAAAATAACAGAGGCAAAAAACAATTGACTCAGACATTCTCATGTGATATTATATCTGAGTGTGCCGCGCAAAGAGGTTTAAGAACTGTAATTTTACGGTCACCATATTTGGCGAGTAATGATAGACAGGAGGTGTGCCATATGTACGCAGTTATTGCAACAGGTGGTAAACAGTACAAAGTAGCCGAAGGCGATATCATTAGAGTTGAAAAGCTTGGCGTGGAAGAAGGCGAATCTGTAACGTTTGACCAGGTTCTTGCAGTCAGTGATGACAGCGGGCTGAAGGTCGGCGAGGATGTTGCCAGCGTAAATGTTACCGCTACCGTACTTCGCAACGCAAAGGCGAAGAAAGTAATCGTTTACAAGTACAAGAGAAAAACCGGTTACCACAAAAAGAACGGTCACAGACAGCAGTACACGCAGGTGAAAATCGAGAAGATCAACGCTTAATCCTCAGGTTAACAAAATGATTATTTTTACTGTGTGGAAATCAGGAAATCAGTATAGAGGCTTCTCTTTTCAGGGGCATGCTGGATACGCACCGGAGGGTGAAGACATTGTCTGTGCGGCAGTTTCCGCGCTTGCTCTGAATACAGTGAATTCGATTGAGTCGTTCACAGATGATTTCTTTGAACAGGAATTCTCCGAGGATGGCGGCTATCTTCGGATAACTTTTCAGGAAAATGTTTCAGAAAAGACTTCTTTGCTGATGGACAGCCTTTTGCTTGGGATAACAAATATCCAGGCGGAATATGGAAATGAATATATTACCCTGACATATGAGGAGGTGTAATGAATGTTAAAGATGAACCTTCAGTTCTTCGCTCACAAAAAGGGAGTCGGTTCTACTAAGAACGGCAGAGATTCCGAGGCCAAAAGACTTGGCGCGAAGAGAGCAGACGGACAGTTTGTAAAAGCCGGAAATATTCTTTACAGACAGCGTGGTACCAAAATTCATCCGGGCGTTAATGTAGGACGCGGCGGTGATGATACGCTGTTTGCGACGGCGGATGGAGTCGTACGTTTTGAGAGACTTGGTCGTGACAAAAAGCAGGTTTCCGTTCATCCGGTTGCAGCAAAATAGTTTACGGAAGGCTTCAAATCAGATTTTGGTTTGAAGCCTTTTTTGAAAGGATTTTTATGTTTGCAGACAGAGCAAGGATTGTGATTCGTTCCGGCAAGGGCGGGGACGGACATGTTAGTTTTCGCAGGGAAAAATATATTCCAGACGGCGGACCGGACGGCGGAGATGGCGGAAAAGGCGGAGATGTTATTTTTGAGGTTGATGAGGGGGAGACGACTCTCATCCAGTTTCGTCACAGAAGAAAGTTTTCCGCCCAAGACGGACAGCCCGGCGGCAAGCGCCGCTGCCATGGTTCAAATGGGGCAAGTCTCGTTTTGAAGGTTCCTGCTGGTACGGTGATTAAAAAGGCGGATACGGGCGAAGTGATTGCGGACATGTCCGGTGAAAATCGCTCGCAGATGATTTTGCGCGGAGGCAGGGGCGGATTTGGCAATATGCATTATGCGACGCCGACGATGCAGGCTCCGAAATACGCACAGCCCGGACAGGAAGCAAAGGAACTGGAGGTTTTGCTGGAACTGAAGGTGATTGCGGATGTAGGGCTGATCGGTTTTCCAAATGTCGGCAAGTCCACCTTCCTTTCGCGCGTTACTAACGCGAATCCTAAAATTGCCAATTATCCCTTTACGACACTTTCACCGAATCTCGGAGTAGTGGACATTGATGATGGCGGATTTGTAATCGCGGATATTCCAGGATTGATTGAAGGTGCTTCTGAAGGTGCCGGACTGGGACACGAATTTCTCCGGCATGTGGAACGGACAAAGGTTTTTATCCACATGGTAGACGCTGCTTCGATTGAAGGGCGCGATCCGGTTGAAGATATTTACGCGATTAACCGCGAGCTGAAAGCCTATCGCGGGGATCTAGCCGACAGGCCGCAGGTGATCGCGGCGAATAAGCTGGACGCTCTTGCCGCAGAGGATGAGAGTGAAGGAGAGCATCCGCTCACCAGACTGAAAAAAGAATTCGAGCCAAAGGGTATCCCTGTATTTGGCATATCTGCCGTCAGCGGGCAGGGGGTAAAAGACCTTCTGCGGCAGGTGCAGCTTATGCTGAAAGAGGTTCCCCGGGAAACTACCGTGTTTGAACCGGAGTATGACCCGGAAGCATCCTTTGTTGGGAAAAATCTGCCGTTTACGGTTGAAAAATCAACAGAAGAGACGAGAACCTTCCTGGTGGAAGGCCCGCGTATCGAGAGAATGCTGGGATACACAAATCTCGATTCCGAAAAAGGATTCCAATTCTTTCAGAACTTTTTGCGTGAGAATGGCATACTGGAACAGCTGGAAGCACTGGGGATTCAAGACGGTGACACTGTACGCATGTATGGCCTTCAGTTTGACTATTATAAGGAGTAATTGACAGATGACCAGTAAACAAAGAGCGTACCTGAAAAGCCTTGCTATGACTATGGAAGCGACTTTTCAGGTTGGAAAATCTTCATTAACACCAGAGCTTACAGCAGCAATCGATGAAGCTCTGGCTGCGAGGGAATTGATTAAGCTGAGTGTTTTGCGCAATTGCGCGGACGATCCTCATGAGCTTGCTCAAATATTGGCGGAGAGGACCCGTTCCCAGGTCGTGCAGGTAATCGGGAAAAAAATTGTTCTTTACCGTCCGGGAAAGGATGAAAAGAAAAAAATAGAGCTTCCCAGCAGGTAGATAGAGGTGCCGCAGATGGATGCAAGTTGGAAACCGGGGGTTCGCAGAACCGGTATTATGGGAGGAACCTTTGATCCCATTCATAATGGGCATCTTGCGTTGGCTGATGCCGCTTATCGTCAGCTGGCATTGGACAATATCCTGTTTCTTCCCGCAGGTATCCCGCCGCATAAACAAAATCGTTCAGATGGCGCGACTCCTTCGCAGAGAATGCACATGACCAGGCTGGCGATTCTGGATGATCCACGTTTTTCTCTTGATCAGGAGGAAATGCATCGCGGCGGTGTGTCTTACACGAAGGATACAATCCTTCGACTGAAAAAAAGTGAGCCTGAGACAGAATTCTTTTTTATTATCGGTGCAGATTCCCTGATGTCTTTTGACACCTGGTATCATCCGGAAATCATTTGCGGTTGCTGCCATCTTGCGGCTGCCGTCCGGGATGATTTTCCACGTGAGGTTCTTCAAAAGAAATCTGAGGAATTAAAAAAAAGCATTCAGGCATCTGTTGTTTTGCTTGATATTCCAAAGATGGATATTTCTTCAACCATGCTGCGGGAGCTCTGTCAGCAGGGAAAGTCCATCCGTGCTTATGTGCCTGCAGCTGTTGCCGATTATATAGAAAAATATGGTATCTATGGAGGCCATGGACAAAATGAGCAGCTATAATATCCTCAAAATGCAGAAAAAATTAAAAAAAGAGCTGGATGAAGAGCGCTTTATCCACACGGAAGGCGTTATGTATACGGCGGCGTCTCTGGCGATGTGCCATGACGGAGACGTGGAACGGGCCTGTGTGGCCGGGCTTTTGCACGACTGCGCAAAATGTTATTCAAACGCGCAGAAGCTCCGGCTCTGTGAAAGCTACAAAATTCACATTTCGCCAGTCGAACGAGATGCTCCGCATCTTCTGCACGCAAAGCTGGGAGCCTGTATTGCGAAAGATAAATATGGCGTAGAGGATTCTGAAATTTTAAGCGCGATCAGCTGCCATACGACCGGAAAGCCTGACATGACGCTTTTGGAAAAGATTATTTTTGTAGCAGATTATATTGAACCGGGACGAGCAAAAGCGCCAAATCTTTCTCGTATCCGTCATCTGGCTTTTTCTGATCTGGATCTGGCCGTCTACATGACGCTCCGGGATACGCTGGCTTATTTGAAAGAAAAAAAAGCACCTCTTGATAATCAGTCGCTGATCGCTTATAATTATTACAAAAATTTCATTGGTGAAACGGAGGATTGATTTTCATGGCAGAGTTCGCTGCAAAAGAGATGGCAAGGCTGGCATACCATGCCCTTGCGGATAAAAAGGCCGAAGATATTAAAATTATCAACATAGAAAAGGTTTCGGTGCTGGCAGATTATTTTATCATTGCGTCCGGGACGAACCGCAATCAGGTGCAGGCTATGGCGGACAATGTGGAAGAGGTTCTGTATAAAGCGGGATACCATCCCAGGCAGACGGAAGGCTACCGCACCGCGAACTGGATTCTGATTGATTACGGTGATATTATCATACACGTATTTGATACGGAAAACCGCCTCTTTTATGACCTGGAACGGATATGGAGGGACGGTACGGAGACCTCGGTCGAAGAACTTGCGCAGACTGATGGATGAGATTATCCGTAACAGATGAGTACCTTTGTAGTTATGATATGGAAGTAGCCATTTTGGCTAATATATTAGCCAAAATGATCGGATTCCGAATGTTGTCAGGGTGCTGGATATCCCCAGTGGATGTCCGTTTAGCACCGACCGGAGCGGTAACGGAAACTACTTACTAAAAACAGGCAGGAGAGAAGTGAGATGGCTGTAGATAAAAAATTTCTGGCAAGAAGCATTCAAAAAAAGCAAAGTCTGATCGTGGCATATTGTGCATTTACCAACATGCCGTTTGTTGTCTGTGATCCGGACACCTATAATGATCAGGTGTGGCTGTTTGATTCAGAGGAACAGCTGCAGGAGTTTGCAAAGCCCTATACAGAGCAGAAAATTGCTCTGAAGGGGATCAAATATCCCAATAAAAAGTTTTTAAGCTTTTTCGGCTCCCTTTTTACAATCGGGATCAATGAGATGGTTTTTGTAAACAGCAGAGGAAAGGAAACACTTGCCCTGGAGGACATGGTAAAGCAGCCTGATTTTTCCAAACTGCCAAAGGAAAAGCAGCCGATACAGAATCCCGGGCTGCAGCTGACAGGCCTTTACTTTATGCAGGAGGCGTCGCGCCCGATTCCAAATGAGCAGAAAACACAGCTGCAGGAGCTGGAGGAGGAGCTTGCGGTGAACCTGATGAAGGCCCGTTACGTAGTACCGATCGAGCTTCTGGAAGGTCCTGAAAATGATGCGGAAAAGCTGAAGCAGCGCAAGTATCGCCTTCCAATCCTGAAAAATAAGAATGACGAGATCCTGCAGCCACTGTTTACAGACTCTACAGAATTCATGAAATTTAATAAGGAGAACAAATTCCGGGCGATCGTTGTCCCATTTGACAACCTGTCTGGGATATTGATCAAAAATGCAAAAGGCTTCCTGCTGAATCCGGGCGGATTTCATCTGGCGATGCCGAAAGAGCTGATCGAAGGGCTGAAGAACCGATTTGAGCTTTAAGGACTTTTGACATCTGAACATTATTCTTGAAAGAATGTGGTCGCAATCCCATTAGCTTTAGATTTTAGACAGTGGGTAGTAGTTCACTAAAAAAGAAGGGTCTCATTGAACCGGTTTAAAAAGCGAGTCGGACAGCGAAAGCTATTTCGTTCTGTCCGACCTTTTCTGTCCTGGCAGCGTACTGCGCCATTCTTATAGATGTCCATTTTCTGTCCTGGCAGCGTACTCTGGCATCATTCTTATAGATGTTCTCTGTGGCAGGAAGCTTTGCCTCAATTCTTCTCAATATTCTCCTCTGTAAAAGTTTTCTTTACCACTGATAGTCTCTTTAGAAGAAACGAAATACGCCAAAAACCTTTCCGAGAATCGCCAATTCCGTAACAATAATCGGATCCATGGTATCGTTTTCCGGCTGCAGGCGGAAATGCCCGTCTTCCTTATAAAAGGTCTTGACAGTGGCGGAATCCTCTATCAGTGCGACAACGATATCACCGTTGGCCGCTGTCTGCTGCTGACGTACCAGCACACAGTCTCCATCGAGAATACCTGCGTTGATCATGCTATCGCCCTTTACACGCAATATAAAAGACTGCTCATTCGGCATGTATTCAGCCGGAATTGGAAAATAACTGTCAATATTCTGTTCTGCAAGAATCGGGACACCGGCGGCCACCGTACCGACAATCGGGACATTTACCATCTCCCGGCGCACCATCTGGAAGGAATCATCCAGAATTTCAATCGCGCGCGGCTTGGTAGGATCCCTTCGGATATAGCCGTTCTTTTCCAGTGACTCCAGATGGGAGTGGACAGAAGAGGTAGACTTCAGGTGAACCGCTTCACAGATCTCCCGGACCGCAGGCGGAAATCCCCGTTTCAGAATCTCACTTTTTATATAATCGAGTATTTCCTGCTGTTTCGGTGTGATAGTTCCAGGCATGATTAATAACCTCCCGTACATATGTTTTCTTAAGTATAGCACATCCATTTTAAAATAGCAAACAAATGTTTCCTTTAGACATTTTCTTTTTCGATGATATTTATTTATGAAACCTTAATAAATCTGTCGCAAAAGCTTTCTTGTTTTCCGAATACAGTAATGTTATACTGTTAGCAACAGTGACACAGAGATAAACAAACTGCATTGTTTACGGGAAAAACATTGCCGACGCAATTATATTCCCACGTTCCTGTGTCCGCAGCCTGTTATTAACGTCTTCGAGACGTGCAAAATCAATTACAAATACAAAAAAGGAGAGTATGACAGTATGATGAAAAAGAAACTTGCCGCTGTTATGATGAGCGCAATCTGTCTTGCCGCAGCGATCCCATCCGTTCCCGCGATGGCGGACAGCCAGATGGTAGTCACTCTTGGCGCAGATTTGTCAGAAGAGCAGAAAACGATGATACTCCAGTATTTCGGCGTGTACGGAGAGACTAATATCGAGACTCTGACGATCACGAACGCTGACGAGAGAGAACATCTTGGCTCCTATATTCCACTGGAGCAGATTGGCACAAGAACCTACAGCTGTGCACTGGTGAGCCCGACTACCTCAGGCGGAATTCAGGTCAAGACCGCGAACCTCACTTATGTAACAAGCAACATGATTGCTTCGACCTTATCTACATCAGGAGTTGTAAACTGTGATGTTCTTGCAGCCGCTCCATTTGCCGTGTCCGGAACGGGTGCGCTCACCGGTATTCTGATGGCCTACGAGACAGCCTCCGGCGAGGCGCTGGATGAGAACAAAAAAGAGACAGCTACACAGGAGCTTGTCACGACAACAACGCTCTCGGAGAGTGTCGGCCAGGTGGAAGCCACACAAATTGTCAATGAGACGAAAATACAGGTCATTGAAGGGGATGTGGTCAGCACCGGCGATATCGAAGTGATCGTTGACACGGTTGCGGAAGAGGAGGAAGTGACCCTGTCCGAGGAAGACCGCGCACTGCTTGTAGAACTGCTCGAAAAGATTGCCGAACAGGATTATAATTATGAAGAGATGAGTGAAACACTGGAGCGAGTCGAGGAAAACCTGGCAGAAATCAAAGAGTCTCAGAGCTCGGATTCTTCTGATTCTGGCTCCTCTTCGGTAGACATCACGATTGAAATTAATAATGATTCCTCCTCAAGCTCAGATTCCAGCTCAGACTCGGACTCCAGTTCGGATTCCTCGTCAGATGCGGACGCAAGCTCGGATTCGAGTTCCGATTCGGACTCCAGTTCAGACTCCTCGTCCTTATCTGAGGACAGTATTCTCCTGAATACAGATGATTCCGCGCTTGGATCCGATGTCGTCTTTGATGCGACAGATGAATCAGCACTCGCTGAGACAGAAGGCACGACTGAAACCGAAAGCACATCCGAAACAGAAAGCACGTCGGAGACAGAAGCCGATATCACCATAGAGACAGAGGCGGCAACGGAAGCTTCCCAGACGGAGGAAGCAGCGACAGAAGCTTCGGATGAAAGCTCGGACGAAAATATTGGTTTTGATATTACCATTTCAGATTCCTACAGTGATTCCTCCGCAGACGAGGATGGAACATCCGATACATCCTCTGACACGAGTGAGAGCGAATCCTCCGATTCAAGTATTGTACCTGAGGAAACAGAAGAGGGCAGCGCGGATATGGAAGGTTCTGATGACTCTGAGTCTGAAACGGCCGCAGCAGGTGGGGATGACATTGTAATTGAATCTGACGAAACAGAAGCAATCTCAATCACCGAGCTGGTACTTGAGCCAAATACCGACTCCGACGCGACTGAGACAGCATCCATAGAAGCAGGATTGAATTGCCTGACCATTTCTTCATCGCAGGCAGATCTCGTCGCAGGTTCCGGTACTTTATCCGTATACAATGCCTCTGACGGTTCGCTGGTGGAGAGCGTTGAGCTTGCTGATACAACCAAAGTGATTTCAGAACTAATTACCGATTCAGATGAGCTCTCAGAGCTTGGAGACTGGACGGAAGGCATACGGTTCTACGTTTATCTGGAAAGTCCGCTGGCTCCGAATTCTTCCTATTATATCATGCTCAGTGATGACGCGTTTACAACTGCGGACGGGATGGCTTCCCTGGTGACATCACTCGACAGCCAGATCAGCTGGAGCTTCAATACACTCAGCTATGGTATCGGTCTGGATGAAACGGTGGACGGCGTGACAGCTGGTGATACCGTGACAGGAAGTCTTTATATGGATACCACAGTATCCACCTATGCTGTGATCGATAGTGTTACAGTAGACGGTGTAGAAACTCTGATCGAAGAAAATTATATCGCGTTTACTGAAAGCGTTAATACCTTCGAATTGATATTCGGCCAGAGTGGTGAAACTGTGATTCATGTATCTTATTATGATTCTGCAGACACGCTGAACTTTGTAAATGAGGCGACATGCGAAGTGATTGTACAGTGAATGTCGATGATTGAAAATAATACTTACTGATCAGGGCATATCTTATATAAACGTTGCTTAATATGCCTTAAAGCTAAACCATGAAACATGAAAAACCGCCTGGTTATCTGTTTGATTATCTTCAGATATGCCATGGCGGTTTTTTGCCTGCCTCACGGGTTTTCTATTTTCCCATGTTTTTCAAATTCAAATCAGAAAATCAGATTTCCTATTAAAAAACGGATTTTAAAATCAGGTTAAAATTATGTTGAAGTATATAAATTACGGGCTTGACAGGAAGAAAAGGGAGGGAGTATAATAAACACAAAAATAGATCTATACGACAAACACATGTTTTTCAAATAGATCGGATGCGTTTATTTCACAAAAAGCCATGGTTATTATGAGCATTCGATCTAATTTGAAAAACATGGAGGTTTTCATAATTAATAGATCGTATGCGTTTGATCCGCAAAAAGCCATGGTTATATGAGGATCCGATCTAATTTGAAAAACATGGGGGTTTTCATGTAAAGGGAGGTTTTTATGGAGAAGAATCTGACATACAGCGAGCAGGTTAAGATTGACAATGTGCTTCGCCTTCGGGAGGTTTTGAAGACTTTGCCGGGTTTTGCTAAGGATTATTTTCGCGCGATTGAGCCGACGACGTCTACCAGAACGAGGATTTCCTATGCATATGACATCCGGATTTTTTTTCAGTTTCTTGTCGCGGAGAATCCGCTTTTTAGAGATAAGGATATCACGACGCTGCCGGTTGACGTGCTGGATCAGCTGCAGGCTGTGGATATTGAGGAATATCAGGAATATCTGAAGGTGTATTCAGATCCGGAGAACCATATTGTCACAAATGGCGAACGTGGACTGAAACGCAAAATGTCAGCTCTGCGCAGCTTTTACGCATATTATTATAAGCGGGAAATGATTCATACAAATCCGACGCTTCTTGTTGACATGCCTAAGCTTCATGAGAAAGAAATTATCCGTCTGGATCCGGATGAGACGGCCAGCCTGCTGGATTATATCGAGCATTGTGGGGATTCACTGACTGGCCAGAAGAAGGTTTACTATGAAAAAACAAAGGTTCGGGATCTGGCAATCGTGACGCTGCTGCTGGGGACGGGGATTCGTGTTTCAGAATGTGTCGGACTGGACGTAAATGATATTGATTTTAAAAATAATGGGATTCGTGTCGTACGAAAAGGCGGATCGGAAATGATGGTTTACTTTGGCGAGGAGGTTGAGGAGGCGTTGCGTAAGTACCTGGAGGCGCGGAAAGCGATTACACCTGTCGCCGGTCATGAGAATGCTCTCTTCTATTCCACACAGCGGCGCAGGATCGGTGTTCAGGCGGTTGAAAACATGGTTAAAAAATATGCCAGAGAAATTACTACGACCAAGAAAATCACACCGCATAAGCTTCGCAGTACTTATGGCACGACATTATACCGGGAAACCGGAGATATCTATCTGGTCGCGGATGTTCTCGGACACAAGGATGTCAATACGACTCGCAAGCATTACGCAGCGATGGGCGACGACCGCCGCCGCACGGCTGCCAGCGCAGTAAAGCTTCGTAAAGCATGAGTAACGCTCTGCAAAGTCTGTATGTGTTGAGTGAGTGAAACTGAGATAATTACATTCCGTGATTTTTATATGCGTAAATTGCTATAAACTACATTTGGTAGGCTTTTCATGCATGGAGTTAACATAATTATATTTCGTAAATATTATATGCATGAAGTTAACGTAATTATTTTTCGTAAATATGATACATTCGAGGTTAACATAAATAGTTTTCGTAAATATATGATATTATACTAAAATGGCAAAGCATTAAAGACCATGTAATTATTTACAAAGTTTCATAAAAGTCTTTAAGTATCACAAAAAGTTTCATAAAAGCGTTTAAGTATCATAAAAAGTATCATAAAATCGTATATGCATCAGGAAATCGCATATCGTATAAGCATCAGCTTTCCAGAAGAATGGTAAACGGTCCGTCATTGCAAAGGCTGACATTCATTTTTGCGCCGAAAACACCTGTTTCTACATTTGGAACGGATTTTCTGCACTCTGCAATAATGTACTCGTACAACTCTTCTGCCAATTGGGGGGCGCCTGCTTCTATAAAGGATGGACGGTTGCCCTTTACGCAGTTTGCGTAGAGGGTAAACTGAGACACCAGAAGCAATGCGCCATTTACATCCTTTAATGATAAATTGATTTTGCCATTATCATCAGTAAAAATACGCAGTCCAATCAGCTTTTTAATCAGTTTGTCCGCATCCGCGCGTGTGTCATTCTGTCCGACGCCGATCAGAACCAGATACCCCTTTTCGATTGCTCCTATGATGTCACCATCAACCTCCACCGATGCACGGGTGACTCTCTGAATTACAAATTTCATTATTCTCTTCTGCCCCTTTCTAAAAGCAATTGGCGCACAAACTGTTCAGTACCTTCCTCACCATTACGAGGTATATCCCACACTTCGTGTGGGATGCCACCCGGCGAGGGTATATCCCACACTTCGTGTGGGATGCCCACGCCCCACAATCGGAGATTGGGGCTTATCCCGTCCGAAGGACGAGGATGCCACCCCGGCGAGGGGCAAAATCCGGCGAGGGCTGGCTTATCACGGTTAAATATAAATATACGTTTTCATACATACTTCGCAGCAAGTGCGATACACTGTCCCGAGCAGTTAATTGTCTTCAGGTTCTCCGGTTATTAGGAGGAAGCTTCCAACCTTTTCAGCAGTGCCTGGAAGTATTCCGGAAGCGGAGCCTCAACCTCGATATATGCCCCAGTTCTCGGATGAATAAGGCCAAGGGTCATGGCATGCAATGTCTGGCCCTGGAGTTCCGGAAACGGGCATTTTGCCGGCCCATAAAGTGAATCGCCAAGGATCGGATGCCCAATACTCTTCATATGCACCCGAATCTGGTGGGTACGTCCGGTCTCCAGCTGGCATTCGATATAAGTATAGGAAGGAAACTGTTCCAGAACATGGAAATGCGTGACAGCAATTTTCCCATTAGGCACATTCACTGCCATTTCCTTTCTTCGCTGAGGATGCCGTCCGATCGTTGTGCGGATCGTTCCGTCTTCCTTAAGCTGGCCATGAACAATTGCGCGGTATTTTCGGGTAATAGAATGCTCTTTGAGCTGCGCTGCCACTGCCCGATGAGCAAAATCATTTTTACAGATTACCAGAGAGCCAGTGGTGTCCTGGTCGATACGATGGACAATCCCGGGACGCAGGACACCATTGATCCCGGAAAGGCTGTCCTTGCAATGATATAAGAGAGCGTTTACCAGTGTGCCGCTATAATGGCCTGCAGCAGGATGGACAACCATCCCCTTCGGCTTGTTTACGATAATCAGATCCTCGTCCTCGTAGAGGATGTCCAGAGGAATATCTTCAGGAATCACATCAAGCTCCCGCTCCGGAGGGAAATGTATGGATATTTGATCTGATTCGGACAGCTTTTGCCCCGGTTTGGCTGTTTTTTCGTTTACGGTCACAGCGCCATCCCTGATCAGCCCCTGGAAGGCAGATCGTGAGTAGTTTTCATAATGGGCAGAAAGCAAGCTATCCAGACGCTTTCCGCTTTCCATCGCCGTAACGCTGAAATTTTCCATTGACACACGATCCTTCCTTTGCATGGCCGCATTTTCGCACATTTGCTGAAATTTGCTGAAAATCATCTATTTCCGTGAAGCAACGAGCCAGGTAGCCGGAGTCATAAGCGCACTGAGTGCCAGTGGCATCTACACTTCGTTCCGGTCTGCCCCTGCGTCCTCGATTTTCTGCGAAAATCGGGACATAAAACGTGTGCCACTGGCACACGTTTTTTAAGTTCCTAACCCCGAAATTTCAGAAAATCAAATTCTTCTGAACGATAAACGGTAAATAACAGCACAATCGCCAGGCCTGCGCCAATGCATACATAACAATCCGCTATATTAAATATCGGGAAGTCAATCAGAGAAAAATACAGAAAATCAATGACATATCCTCGCGCAAGCCGGTCGATCATATTTCCCACAGCGCCCGCTGTAATAAGGATACAAACGAAGCGCAGCGGATAAAAGACTCTGTCAAGCGGGAGTCTGACATATACATAAATGGCTAAAGCTGCGATGAGCAGGGCAATGATTACAAAAAGGATCTGGCAATTATTGAGAATCCCGAATGCAGCACCGCGGTTTTCAAGATAAAATAATTCAAAAGCTCCCTGGATCAGTGAAATACCAGAGTTACCGGCCAGGTACCTGTGAGCAAGAAATTTTGAAATCTGATCCACAGCCAGTAACAGTACGGTGCAAATACCGCCTGTCACCAGAACAACGTTAGCTTTATTATTTCCCATATCCCGTCCCCATGGAGTCACCGTCGTAGCGGATGAAATTGATGGCCTCCTCCATCTCCGCGTCTGTCACATCAGAAACGACGACCGCGTGACCGAGTTTTTCCAGCAGCACAAACCGGATCTTGCCGGCATCCATCTTCTTATCCTTTTTGGTAGCGGCAATGATTTCCTCCGCAGTGGGTCCTTCGAAGGAGATAGGCAGGTAAAAGCCTACATTCATATCTCTTATTTCATAGAACTCGTCCTCTTCTATCATCCCACGTTTCCAGGAAATGTAGGCGGCGGCGACTGTGCCGAGCGCGACACATTCACCGTGGAGGAGTTCAAAGCTTTTCAGCTTTTCAATGGCGTGTCCGATCGTATGTCCAAAATTAAGAAGAGCGCGGTCTCCCGTTGTCTCCTTTGGATCTTTCTCCACAACATATTTTTTTAGTTCACAGCTTCTGGCTACCATAATCAGCAAAATGGAAAATTTGCGGTCCTCTATATCACTCATGTGGTCAAGAGTCCACTCATAATAGTCGGCATCAAGAATCAAGCCGTGCTTCAGTAATTCTCCCATCCCGCTCGCGAACTGATCATCCGGGAGGGAATGCAGCGTTTTGATGTTAATATAAACCAGTGCGGGCTGATGAAACGCTCCCACCATATTTTTATAGCAGTCAAAATCTACACCAGTCTTGCCGCCGATGCTGCTGTCGATCTGGGAAAGCAAGGTGGTAGGCACCTGGATAAAACGGATTCCGCGCAGATAGGTCGCGGCAGCAAAGCCAGTCAAATCGCCCACAACCCCTCCTCCGAGGGTAAGCAGATAATCATGGCGGTCAAAACCAGCCTGGATCAGGACTTCATACAATTCTCTCACATGATCCAGTGTTTTGTTAGCCTCGCCGGCGGGAAGCTCATAGGAGATCAGGACGGTGCAGCAGTCCTTTATGTTCTGCTTTACTGCTTCCAGATACAATGGACCAACATTCGAATCTGTCACAATGCAAATTCGGTGCCCTTCACAGCCAAGCGTCTTTAAATAATTGCCCAGCTTTTGGAAAGAATCCTGCAGACAGATTTTATAAGGCACATTCCCCTCCGTCTGAACAGTAATTTCCATACCAGTCCTGTATTTTCCTGTATTCATGATGCAAGCTCTCTCCTTTTCCAATTTGTATCGCCATGCATCTTTTATAGCGACTATTGCAGCTATACAAATCTTTCTAATTCTGCATAAATGCGACCTTTTCGGCTCTGTCCGCCGGTACCCTTGTAGCGAAAACGACCCTTCCCATGCACGGAGACAATATCTCCTTCCTTTAGAACGCAGGCATTTGAAGTAATCACTTTGCCGTTGACAAATACGCCCCCATGCTCAATCAGAGAAAGAAGGCTGTTCCGTGATTCCCCGAACGCAAGAGCGATCACTGCATCAAGACGGATCGAGGCAACACTTCCGCGAACCAGCTGTGTGGACGGCGTATGGGAAAATTGCTCCATTTTGCTGACAGAGCAGGTAATCTGAGTATGTCTGACCTGTGTCAGCTCCTGGCATATCAGCTCGGAAAAGCGTGAAGAACAGAACAGCCAGGCCTCCCTGTCTGTGACCGCAATATCTCCTGTAGTCGCACGATCAATGCCAAGATGCATCAAGGCACCCAGTACGTCCCGGTGGCTGAAGGTCTCGGCAAATTTCAGGCTGCGCGGGCGAATATGGATACAGTGAATCGGATAAACGATCCCTGATGGAGATACGGTACAGCAATCATCCGCATTCGTTCCATCCCATTGCGGTGTATCCGGAATAAATGCGGCCACACGTCGCTCCGCATCCGGATATCCGCCAAATGTTTCTCCACGGATCCCGGGAAACTTATTTAATGTCTGATGAAAAATGCTCTGTTCATTCAGATTCAGAAAATCAGAATATGTTACGCAGTCTCTCTTCTGAGCGGCTGCCGCAAGATCCTGGAATCTCTTTACAATTAAGTCCTCTTTTTCCATGGCAGCCGGTTAAAAGGATGTTCCAAAGGAAGGAACATCATAGGAAGTCCCTACCATCTCCTGAAAATCTCCAGAGATATCGACATTCGGAGGGGTGATAATAAAAATATAATTGCTGACCTTCTGGAGCTTGCCGTGGATCGCATAGCATGAACCGCATGCAAAGTCGATAATCCGCTGGGCGAGTTCAAAATCAATCCCTTCCATATTTAAAATGACGGTGCATTCATCAAGAAGGGTTTCCGTTACTTCGCGGGAATCCTCAATGTTTTTAGGCTTAATGACACAGACCTCCATACTGCCGGAGCGTCTGCCCATACTGCTGCCTGTGCGCATGGGAGAAATCTTACTGCTGCGCGTAGTGGAACGCTGCCTGCTCTGTTTTACGGACTGAGACTGCGCAGGCGCGGCCTCCTCCCTGGCAATCTGCCCGGCCCTGTCAGCTTCCTGAGCCCCCAGGTCAAAATCACTGCCTCTGTCCTTTGCCTTTTTCTTAATCCGTTTCTTCGGACGAACTTCCTCCGGCTCATCGTAATCTTCTTCCTCTTCCGGATCGTCCAGAAACTCTTCTTCGAGGACATCGTCGTTCATCTTCATTACATTAAGAAACTTGTCAATAACACTCATTTTATTGTCTCCCCACATTAAGCTTCAATAAATACGTGCGCCGAATATGCCGGTACCCACGCGTACCATCGTAGCCCCCTCTTCTATGGCCACTTCGAAATCTCCGGTCATGCCCATGCTGAGACTGCACATATTCACATTATCAATGTTTTTATCCTGAATGTCAACAAATAATTTTTTCATATCCCGAAAGTATCCGCGATTACTTTCGGCCTGTTCCGTATATGGAGCAATCGTCATCAAACCCTCTATGCGGATTCCCTCAAGCAGGGCAGCCTGCCTGATAAAGTTTTCAGCATCCTCCGGCATGATACCATATTTGGAAGCCTCTTTCGCCATATTTACTTCGATAAGTACAGGCATGATCCGACCACATTTAACTGCCGCGCGGCTGAGCTCCTCCGCAAGATGAAGAGAATCCAGTGAATGCACCATGCATGCGCGTTCAATAATGTATTTAATTTTGTTGGTCTGCAAATGACCGATCATGTGCCAGTGAGTATCCTCCGGAAGGGACGGATATTTTTCACGGATCTCCTGCGGATGGTTTTCACCGAAGTCACGGATTCCCTCCTCGTAAGCCTCCCGGATCATTTCGACAGGCTTGTATTTGCTGACCGCGACCAGCTGCACCTCCTCCCTTCTGCGCCCGGCACGGGCACATGCTTTTGAGATGCGTTCCTCTATTTCCTGCAAATTTTCTTTAATCATCCAGTAATCACCTCTTATTTAGATAATCGACCCTAATAAACAATCTGGTCATCTGTCACCTGAGAAGCGTCCAGCGCGATATAGTCATACGCAGCCAGACCATATGTGTTATTGCTCTCGACAATGCAATATTCCTCATTCTGGTCGATGATTGTAATCTCGCGAAATACAGCGTATCCCTTGTTGATGTTGTAGACGCCGTAAAGAGTCTCAACATCACTATCCGAAATCCTCTTTCTTGT
Organism: Lachnospiraceae bacterium; assembly: GCA_021201665.1. Classification (GTDB taxonomy): domain Bacteria; phylum Bacillota; class Clostridia; order Lachnospirales; family Lachnospiraceae; genus Choladousia. Next base: position 70,372 of record JAJQEO010000048.1, read on the forward strand.
CGTGGTACCCTCTATCCGCAAATAGTCATCTTCAGAAAGCAGCTCCTGATCCACCCAGTAATATCCATCTGAATGGCTATAGACGGTGGCCGTCACATATCGGATTGTCGATGATCCATCCTCCGAAAAGCTCTCCACCATCAGTGTGATTTCATCATCCGTGTCCTCATTTACGATCACATATTCCTCCGGAATTTTATAAAAAGAACGGGTAGAAATCGCGGAAATCGGAACCTTCAGGCCGGACTTTTTATTCATTACCAGTTCAATTTCCAGATAACGGTCTGTCACATAACGCACCAGAGAATTATCCAGAGTGATTTTGCCAAACGATTCATCACCGTTGGTAATAATTGAAAAGGAAGAGGTAAATGTGACATTATCCTTCAGAAAACGGAATTTAATGGTGGCAGAATCCGCCAGCTCCGTGGCAAGACTGTCGTCAATGGGGAAATAAATTGCCCAATCCTCGCTGGTGACAAGCTTAAAGAGCGCGTCTCCCGCAGAAACCGAATCCTGTCCCCGAAGGTTTGTCACGGAATAATTGCTCTGTAAAAACATAGAGGAAGTCAGCTCAGACTCTTCCGTATCCTCAAAACCATCTATTTTATATAAGACAAATCCTGACACCGATGCGTAACAGGCATTGCGTGTAGTAGAGGAAGTGTCAGAATTCTCTTCAATCACTTCCGAAATCAGACCTTCCACACTTGATTTCAGATCATAGGTTTTCTGGAAGTTATCCGCTGAAAAATTAATTGTAAAGCTGGAGAGCAGCTCCCTTAGCCGGGTCTCATCGTCCGATGTCATAGAAAAATCACTGACGGACTGAACTACACTGCTGCCCGTCTCATCAATCGCGCAGACCGTACTGCCCGCTGACGCTTTGGCTCCTTCACGTTCAAAATATCGCACGCTGCCGGACTGCGTAGCCGTGACAATTGTCTCCTCCCTGAGAGCAAGCGCTTCATACCTGTAATTGCCGGAAATAGTTCCTTTCTTTACTTCATAGGAAATGACGTGTGTTTCCGTGGCATACATCACCATCATAATGATCATGTAGACAAACACAAGGCCAAAAAGCAGCGTCCCAATATTAAAATAGGGATAGCGCCTGAATCTGGTGATTTTCTTTTTTCTATGTTTCCTCAAGAAAGTGTTCCTTTCTCTTAAATGCTCTTTATGTTTATTTCGATTTTATAATGCGCACTTATATGTCCATACTCGCTTGCGAGTCTGGACGAAGACCGCGCCAATCGCGAAGCGATTCTATAATGCGCGATTCTCATTATTTTACCATGTTCCGGATGCAGACACAAGCAATTTTGTATAAAAAAATGAGAAATGGTTATGCTATGATGGACATCCGTGAACGAGACAAGCTCGTTTACCATGCGTATCAATAAGGAAAGGAGCGGACAAATTATTATGAGTAAAGGCTTTGATTATACGGCGATCACTTTGGTTATTATAGGGGCAGTAAACTGGGGATTGATCGGATTTTTCCGTCTGGATCTGGTAAACCTGATTTTCGGCAATATGACATGGCTTTCGAGACTGATTTACGCGATAGTCGGCCTGGCCGGACTGTATCTGTTAAGTCTCTATGGGCGCGTCACCTCATTCGGAAAAAGCGAATAATCTGCTTCTGGCAAGAGAGGGGGTTTTCGATTCCCGTCTGTCAGGCAATAGGTAATCCCCAAATGGTTCCTTAGAGCTATATAAGGCGTGTGCGGCGGTCAGAGAACGAATTTTCTGACCGCCGCATTCTATGTAGCATTCAATAGTAAGACTACATTTTTCTATAAATTTCTATGAAGCTGTAATACAGATTTTCGCGAAAAATTACGCGAATAGCCGAATATCATCTGTTCATTTACAGCTCCGCAATAATATTCCCTTTAAGCTCCGCATCGATATCATCAGCCTGCAGTGAAATACTGATAATAAAGGATACTTCATATTTCTTTCCGATCTCAAGCAGTGTTTTCAGAATCGCGTTTGCCTTCTCAGGAGTTTCAGCTTTCGAGATGGTAAGGAAGCTGTCCAGATACATCTGCTCAAGGTCATGATCCTGTGAGATTATTCCATATATAAAACCTGTAAATTCTTCGCTGGATTTCAAATCAAAACCAGAAATGTCAATGAGCCTAACCTTATTATTCAGCTCGTACATATGCTTTGCATTTTTGTCAAGATACACGATACTGCCATGTGCTACTTTAATCTCGGTATTTGCCTTATCAAGCAATACCTTCGTCTTGCCTTTCCCTTTATTGCCTAAGATTAACTGTATCATGGGCATCTCCTCCTTTTGATAGCGGATAAATTTTCTTTCGTGGACTCATTATAGACTATTTGACTCAAAAATACAACATTAATTTTCGTCTGTTGTTAAGGTCTGCTGTAAGGGACTGTTATAAAGGCAGTAGTGCAGGCTGTTATAAAGCTGTTTTCACGCTCCCATTTCATCCTTGTAAAAATCTGGTTTCAGGAGACAATCAATTCAAGAAGATTGTTCATCTCCGGATACAACGTATCCTTAGACTCAGAATGCAGAATAATCGCCAGATAGGGGTTGCCATACAGATCCTTTGCCAGCAGAGCCAGGCAGGCGCCGGCATCATTTGTCGTACCAGTCTTCCCGCCGTAAACGATGACACCGTCAGGAGCAGTGGCAGTTCCGGTAAAATACTGATTTGTGGAATCCCAGGTGACTGCTACCGCATTCCCATCCGCATCTGTATATTCCGCATAATAATTTTCGCGGTTAATAATGTCCATGAAGGTATCATATTGCATGGCTGCATTAAAAATCAGATAGATATCATAGACAGTCGTGTAATGGTCAGAATCCGTCAGGCCATGCGGGTTTGTAAAGTGCGTCCCCGTTGCGCCCAATGCTGCTGCCTCTTCGTTCATAAGCTCTACAAAAGCGTCCACGCTGCCGGCAACGTGTTCGGCAATTACCATGGCAGCGTCGTTTCCGGACACGACCATCATTCCGTAGAGCAGTTGCCGCAGAGAAAGGACATCTCCTACCTTCAGATCTGCGACGGAAGAGCCTTCCTCAATATCCAGAGCCGTGCTTGTGACAGTCACCTGGTCATCGAGATTTCCGTACTTCAAGGTGACAAGCGCGGTCATCACCTTTGTAATACTGGCCGGAGAACGCTTTGTGAACACATCCTTCGCATAGAGAGTCTGCTGATCATTGATGTCAAAAAGAGCGGCGGAATAAGCGTCCAGCGAGGCTGCTGAAGTATTGACATCCTCCGTCAGCACGCACAAATCGGATGCGTATCCGTCTTCCGTGTCAAGCTCCTCCAGTATGGTGCCCAGTCCATATACAGAATCTGTACTGCTGTAAGCATAAGACAGCGTATAATCATGAGAGCGGAAAACCATATAATAGACAAGAAATGCCATACTCGCGGTCAGCAAAAGAAGCAGCGCGAGGGCAGCCGCCAGCCGGCGGTTGCGCATTTTTTCCTGCCTTTCCTGCTCAAGTATTCTCGCCCATTCGCGCTTTGTATAGCCAAGCTTTACGCGGGCCTCCTCATTATCTGTACATTTCACGCCACTCAAGGTCTCCTTTTTCCAGTGATTTTAAAAGCATCTCGGCCGACGCGATGTTGGTAGCCAGAGGTACATTGTGGATATCGCAAAGACGGATCACCTTGTTGATATCCGGCTCGTTCGGTCTTGCTCCCAGCGGGTCCCGGAAGAAAATCATCAGGTCGATCTGTCCCTGCTCGATCATCGCACCGAGCTGCTCTTCTCCCCCGATATGTCCGGCAAGAAGCTTATGGATGTTCAGCCCCGTTGCCTCTTCAATCAGCCTTCCCGTAGTACCGGTCGCGTAAAGCTGGTTTTTGGCGAGAATACCGCGGTAAGCAATACACAGATTCTGCATCAGTTTTTTCTTTGCGTCGTGTGCGATAAAAGCTACATTCATGTTTGTTTCCCCCTTTTTTTAATCGAGTAGGGAGGCTTGCCCCCTGCGCATATATAAACCTGGCAGCGTCGGCTAACTATTATAATCAGCTGCTGCATTCCGGTTCCCGAATATTACCGGCTGAAATACTGCTGCCTAATCACTGCCCAATAACCACTGCCCACTGCTCACTGTTCACTAACCACTATCCTCTACCCGCCGCTCACTAATATTTCTTCGTCTGAAGCCCGACATTCAGGACAAACCCGATCCCGATGCAAAAGCTGACCAGCGAGGTCAGGCCATAGCTGACAAAGGGAAGCGTCAGGCCGGTGTTCGGCAGCAGTCCCGTTGCCACCGCAATATTTACAAAGCTCTGAATAGATACAAGGAATCCGACTCCGCACGCGATCAGCGTCCCGGAGAGATCTCTGGCCTTCCGGGCAATCAGAAAGCATTCGAGCGAGATCAGTAATTCCAGAAGGACAATGATGCAGCAGCCGATAAAGCCCAGCTCTTCGCCGGCCACCGCGAATATAAAGTCCGTCTGATCCTGAGAGACAAAGCCTCCGTTTTTAACAGATTCCACATCATCATTATCCAGCCCTTTGCCATAAAGCTGCCCGGAGGCAATGGCTTTGATGGAATTCTGCTGCTGCATCGAGTCGGACGGATATTCATCCGGATACAGCCAGGCATAGATTCTTGTCAGCTGATAATCCTGGATCAGTGACTGTTCCGGCTGCATGACGAGACTGATAAAAATAACGCCGACCGGTATGCATACGACCAGGATGGCAAAAATAATTTTGTAGCTCAGCCCCGCAGTAAAGATAATCGCGCAGAACACCAGAGCAAGAACAACCGTTGTGGAGAGATCCGGCTCCCGCAGTATCAGAAAAAGCGGAATTCCAATCAGAACCACGGATGTTAAGATTGTGCGTACGGTATTAATCTTTTCCTCCCGGTCTTCAAAAAATCGCGCAAAAAACAGGATCAGCATAATCTTCGCGATATCCGAAGGCTGAAACCGGAATCCTCCGATGGTCAGCCATCTGGTCGCTCCGCCGCCGGAGGAACCCAGGCTGCTGACAATCACCAGCAAAAGAAGGACGATTGCCCCCAGATAAATAAACCAGTTAAAATTTAGAATCCAGGTATAATCCATCAGGGAGAGCACAATCATCAGAACCATGCCAAGGATGAGCCCAAGGATCTGTCTGGACATGTAATCCGACTCTGCGCTTCCCACCACCAGGATGCCCAGAATTGAGAGGATCAGAACCCATAATATCAGGCGAAAATTATAATTACTTAATTTGTATTGTCTTAACATCCGACATTCCCCGTTTCAAATATAGAAAAGAGAGACGTACTTCCATTTCGTCATCCATGTGAAAATACTTTGAAAGCACATCCGCCAGCTCCTTGCGCATCTCGGCAATCAGAGCCGGATTTCGTTCCAGACGGTCAGATGACACGGCAAGCCGTGTGCGTGCCTTTGCGATTTCTCCTGACGTAAGCAAATTCCTGTCCGGATATTTTTTCATTTACGTCTCCTGCCGCTTCTGTCGCTTCCCCGCACCGCTTCAAAAGCATGTACGGCACAGGCAGCGATGACTGATATTGAATGAATTTTCCCATAAAATAGCAGTCCGCTGCTGCTATCCCTGCTTTCTGGCCAGTGCTTCCGCGATCCTGTGAAAGAGGCCGACATGCTCGGGCATGTGCAGCAGAGGAACGGTTTCGCCAAGAATTCTCCGGGAAATATTCATATATGCACTTCCCGCCAGAGAACTGCTGCCAAGAACCGGCTCCCCATGGTTGGCGGCGATAACAACACTTTCTTCATCGGGAACCGCCCCTATCAGACTGACGGAAAGAATATCCAGCACGTCTTCTACTGACATCATCTCTCCCCGTCTGACCATATCCATACGAATCCGGTTGATAATCAGATCCGTTCTGCGGATTCCGGCGGATTCCAGAAGCCCGATAATCCGGTCCGCATCTCTGATTGCGGAAACCTCAGGCGTAGTCACGACGATTGCTCTGTCTGCAGCGGCGATTGCGTTGCGGAAGCCCTGCTCAATCCCGGCAGGACAGTCCATAATAATATAATCAAAGCTTTGCCGCAGGGTATCGGAAAGCTTAATCATCTGCTCCGGAGAGACCGCGCTTTTATCCCGCGTCTGCGCAGAAGGCAGCAGGTAAAGTCCCGAATAATGGCGGTCACGGATCAAGGCCTGCTTTACCCGGCAGTTGCCCTCAATCACGTCCACAAGGTTGTAGATAATCCGGTTTTCAAGTCCCATCACGACATCAAGGTTTCTCAGGCCGATGTCCGTGTCGACCAGCACGACCTTCTTGTTGAGGCGGGCAAGTCCGGCTCCGATATTTGCTGTAGAGGTTGTCTTTCCAACCCCTCCTTTTCCAGATGTAATTACGATCACTTCGCTCATAACAGGGCCTCCCATTCAAGATTTGCGAAACAATCAGGGCAGCATGGAAGCTGAACGGCGGACCGTGGCCTGCTGCGCTGAATCATCACGGCTGCGCGAGGTACTCGCACATCGTTTCATTCGTAATTGATTTCATCTGAAGATGGTTATCTTTGGCAAATACGATTTTCGGATCAATCGGATAGTCCCCCGGATCCTTTTTTTTCACAATTGCACTTCTGGCGGAAAATCCGCCGATCCTGACAAGCGCGGGCTTCATGGTCATGGCGGCAATAAAGCAGTTCGCGTCGCCGCCGGCTCCGGCACTGACATTTCCCATGCAGCAGCCAAGAATTACAATATTTCCCTTCGAGACCACGGATGCCCCTGGGTTGACATCACCTAAAATCACAATACTGGTCTCAACCTCCAGAGAATGCCCGGCAGTTAATGTTCCCCGGTAAAAAAGCTCTTCTTCCTCTTTCTTTTTTTCCAGAGAATGCAGAACAGCCTCCCTGTAGTATTCCGCTGATTCCCTGTCCTCGTCAACGATGCAGAGAACCTGTATGGTGGAATTCTGTGCAATAGCCTCAACCAGCTGTAATTCCTGCTCTTTCGTAAGAGACCGTCCCCGGAAGGTCAAAGCCAGCTTCGCGTGTTTAAAAAAGTCAGCAGATGTGCGAAACTTATCTTCCACGGCAGCAAGCAGCTCCTCAAAAGGCAGATCAGGAGAGAGATTCACGATAAGCCCATGCGGGTTGCTTTTTAATATGACTGCGCTGCTTTTCATACGCTTCCTTCTTTCTATCATGAAACTGACCGGAGCTGTCACCATCTGTAAACCGTTTTCAGTGCTTTCTCTTTTTTACAATGCATATACCTGAATCACGGGCATAGCGCAGAAAAGCAGGCACATATGAAGCACAGGTACAGATGAAATTATGTGATGTTCGGGTACGAATTTCTCCTGTCAGTCTTCCCACTCGGTATCGGTATCCACCGTATAGGCATGTCCTGTGATCAGGGTATCCTCATCATCAATTCCATAATAATACGAAATGACATTCCGCGCAAGAGTCGCCGCGTTGGCGGAGGTATATCCGTTCGCGATCCTCACGACGATACCGATTTCAGGATCGTCATAGGGGGCATATCCCATAAAGGTCGCATGGTTCGGCTGGCTGGTCGTGACCTGCGTTGTACCTGTCTTGCCTGCAACCTCCACGCCGGTAAAGCCTGAAAACGAATCGTGATTTTTTACCATCCCGCGCATGCCGGCGTGGATCGCGTCCCAGAGATCGCTGCTTAAGCTTACAGTGCTTCCCACTTCCGGCTCATTCTCTTCCAGAACGCTCCCTGAAGAATCGGAGGTATATTTAACCAGCGTCAGGTAATAGCTGGTGCCGCCGTTGGCAATCGTGCTGACATAGCGTGCCAGCTGGGTCGCTGTATAGGTATGGTCTGACTGCCCCATCGCTGCCTGCGGAGACGCGCTGGTCGCAAAGTGCGGGGAGGTCTCGGAAACCTCGACGCCGGATTTTTCCGTAAGGCCGAACATGGCGGCATACTTTTTAAGCAGTTCAATACCTGCGTCATCACTGTAGGTTCCCGTCATTGCGCTGAGGCGGTATCCGACGGTGTTAAAGTAATAGTTGCAGGACTCCGTAATGGCTGTCTGCAAGGTGATCGTGCCGTGTCCGTATTCATTCCAGCAATTGATTACCGGGTCAACCAGGTCAAAGGTACCCGTACAGGTAATCCCCTCGCTGATGGTAACCACTCCTTCGGTGACACCGGCCGCAGCAGAAACAATCTTAAACGTAGAACCGGGCGCGATGGCCTCCTGTGTCGCGCGGCTGTAGAACGGCGAGGAGCTGTTATTGATCAGCGAATAGTAATAATCATCGTCCATGTCGTTCGCCAGACGGTTATTGTCATAGCCGGGATAGCTGACACAGGCCAGCACCTCGCCGGAATTCACATCTGTAATCACCACTGCTCCCGAACACGGCGTCAGGCCGAGCTGGGAGGGCGTAATTTCCAGATTATAGATCTTGTCCATCAGGAAGGTATATCCGCTCAATGCCCCGCTCTCGAGCCGCTCGTACTGGCTGGTATTCATATCCAGGACACCCTGGTCAAAAAGCAGCATACAGATCTGTTCGCCGGTGATACGCTGATCCTTCAGCATGTAACGGTACACCAGACGGCAGAAATCATCGTCTTCATAAAGATAGTCGGCTATATAATCCGCGATGGCGGAATACATCTCGTCAGAGTCCAGATATTCGCTGTCTACATTCAGCTTCGACACATCAATCCAGTTCTGCGAGATCGCGTAGGTCAGATACTCCTTCAGGCTGATGGAAGAGTCATCTGTCCAGGCAATATACGTGGCATCGGTCTTGTCAATGGCTTCCTCGTTCAGAATGCCGGTGTCATCCATCAGCATATCATTCACGATATAAGAGACATAAACCTGATATTCTTCATCGAGATCCGTATACACGGCCGGATCATCAGAAAGTAATTCCTGCCGGATTACAGAGAAAATTTCTGAGGCCTTTGTCAGGAAGGCCTGATAGACCGTCTGCTCGTTTTCTGTCGCGTCTGAAGATTTCAGGTGGCTGACACTTAAGATATTATTCTCAAACAAAGCATAATACAGATCATAATAGGCAATATATACTTCGTCAGCAGACGTCAGATTTTCTGTATTGTATTCTTCAACGGGAATCACCTTGGTATAAAGAATACCGGCAATCTCCTGCTCCAGCATCTGGTAGGCGGCCTGCTGCAGCTCCACATCGATCGTCAGGTAAAGATCATTGCCGGCCTGCGCGTCCACATGGGAAATAATCTCCTGGGTCTGTCCGACATTGTTGACATAGAGCTGTTCGTAGCCCTTTGTCCCCTGCAGAGTGGTCTCATAGACACTCTCCAGGCCTGATTTTCCTACGATATCAGTGGCTGTGTATTCACTGTTGATTTCCTGCAGCTCCTCGAGCTCCTCCGAAGAAATCTGTCCGGTATAACCGATCAGCAGGGACATGCATTCTGCGTAGTCATAGACACGGATGTATTCTTCTGAAATGTCTATTCCCGGATAGTCCGATATATTTTCCAGAATACGGGAAACGGTCTGGTCGCTGACACCCTCCGCAATCGTGACCGCCTGATACCGCTGGTAGCTGTAGGTGGCGATGCTGGCCCGGAGTGCCACAAGCTGGAGCAGCTCCTCGTCCGTGTATGTCATCGGCAGATCATATTCCTCGCGCTCCTCCTCCGTAATCGAATCATCCAGAATTCCGTAACCGCTGATTCCGTAGTCATTACTTCCGGAGGCGGAAAGAATCTCCATCAGCTCGGACGCCTCGATATTCAGCTGATCCGCAGTAAGATCGCTGATATTCGATTCTCCGAAAATATCCGCCTTAAACCGGTTCAGCGTATATCCGCTTGAATTATAATACCAGGTCCCGTCCTCGGCGAGCGAAATCTTAAAATCCTCCACAACCGAATCTACAGAGTCCCCTTCCTCCTCAATCAGCTTGATAATATGGTAGAGAGTACTGTTGATGGACAGATTTTTCTCCTTTGTCGTATCGTAGGTCTGATTATCCTCGAACGTGACGCAGTTGGAAATTTCATTATAAGCAAGAGGGACGCCATTTCGGTCGTAAATATTTCCGCGCGCACTGCTGATTGTTTTTTCCTTCAGAATAGAGAGCGAGAAGTTCTCCTGATAAGACTCCCCCATCACAATCTGCAGGTAAAAAAGCCGCTGTATGACCAGTGCCACGAGCAGCACTGCTACGACAATCAGTACAATTACGCGTGAGCCAATGGACGGTGCAGTTGTTTTTTTCCGAAAAAGCTTTAACAAAACAGTCGATTCCTCCTTCTTTCCTCACATCTGAGTGGTGCGGATCTGTTCTGAAATAACTCATGCACATGTTACATGTTATTTCGAGACAGCTCCTTAGATATCAGACGGGGAGAGTCCGCGGTTAATTCTGTAAAAAATCTGGTAGCATACAATCGTCAGCACCAGGGTGTAAATGACCTCCGGCAGAATGATCCGTCCCAGATAAAACGGGAAAGCAAATCTTCCGCGCAGCAGGAAACGAAAAATATACTGAACGATCCCATAGCCAAGATCACAGATGGAAATCAGCAGGATCGGAGTCTTAATATCATCGTCATAAAAGATTCTGTAAAAATATCCTCCAAAATAGCCGACCCACAGGTAAATCAGAGCGTTAAACCCGAGTGTACTTTCAAAAAAGATATCCGTGAGCAGGCCGCAGAAAAAGCCGATCAGCATCCCTTCTCTTCTGCCGCGCATCAGACCAAAGGAAACTGTAAGAATGATCAGCAGGTTGGGTTTGATTTCACCGATGGCGATCATAGGGCAGACAGTCGCCTGTAAAAGGACACAAACCAGAACCAGCAGTGCCATGATAAGTCTTCGCTTCATAAAATTTACTCCTGCAAGCCATCCGTGTCAGAATCAGATGATTCCGTCTCTGCCTCAGAGCTGCCCTCGACAGCTACAGCTGTTCCTGCTTCGGAAGCTGAGTCCTCACTCTGGGACTCCTCCGAGTCAGAACCCGAAGCAACATATTCCTTCAGCTCGAGAATCACAAGCACCTCCTGGAGATGCCGGAAGTCGACAACCGGCGTAATATACCCGGATTTGGTCAGATTGTTTGAGTCATTGTTCAGCTCACTGATATAGCCAATCAGGATACCGGGCAGATAGTTTTCGCTGATGTAAGAGGTTACGATCTTATCTCCTACATGCACGGCATTGTCCGCGTCCGTCAGTCGCGACAGGGTCAGGGAGCCATCATCAATCAGCGTCAGATCGCCTCCGACCATGCACTGGTCAGAGGTCGTAGAAACCATGGCGCTGACATTACTTTCATCATCGATAATCGCCCGGACTGTAGCCCAGTTGGAACCGACCTCGGTGACAATCCCTACCAGACCGCCGTCCGCAATGACATTCATGTCCTTCTGAATCCCATCGTTGGATCCCTTGTCTATGGTAAACAGATTAAACCAGTTGCCGGATTCCTTGGCGATAATAGTCGCGGCGACCTTTTCATATTCGGAATACTGCTCATCCAGATCATAGAGCTCCCGCAGGCGCTCCAGCTCCTCGTGGTCCTGGATCAGCAGACTGTTTTCCTCGGTGAGCGTGGCAACCTGTTCCTTGAGCGACTCATTCTCCTCGCGCAGAGCCTCCACATCCTCAAAATTTTCAGTCACTCCTGACAGCCATGAGCCAAAGCTGTTAATGCCCTTCTGGACAGGAGTGACCACATAACCGCTGATCTGTTTCACCGGGGCGACCAGGTCACTGTTTACAAAAGACAGGATGATCAGCAGCACGCAAAATACGGAAAGCCCTGTCAGCAGGTATTTATTTTTTAAATTATCATCTGATTTCTTTTTCATCGTAATATAGTATCCTTGAATGTGACAAATGCAAACTATCGCATCGTGGCCAGATCATTCAGTGTGTAGGTGACAGGCTTCAGCTCTTTGTTATTCATAATTTCGATCAGCCCCCGGATCGTGCTGTATTTCGGATCCTGAATGTGATGGAGCGGAATGCCGATCTCCTTACGTATGTACTCCGGGAGATTTAAAATCATGGAGACTCCTCCGCTTAAGTAAATGCCTTCCTTTGAAATGTCCTTCATCATCTGCGGCGGAAGCCGGTTGTAGATGGAATTAATACACTCTACGATGGAATCCACGGTATCAATGATCGCCACACTGACCGCCAGTGAAGGGATGACTTCGGATTTCGGCAGTCCGGAAAGCGTATGGATGCCAAAGACCTTTTGCTCCAGTCTGGGACCGTTAATCATAAACGCGAGATTATTCTTCAGCGACTCAGCAGTCTTCTGCCCGATGGCAAGGTTAAACTTCCGGCGCACCATCGTAGCGATGTCCGCGTCCATCTGCCTCCCGCCTGTTTTAAGCGTCTGCCCGAGAATGACCTTTCCGGACGAGATCACAGAAATTTCCGTTGTATCCGCGCCGATATTTACCGCCATATGTCCGCGGCCTGACAGAACCGGCAGGGCGGCACTGACAGCATCTGTGATTCCTTTGTCGACGAGCCGGATCTTGCCTGCGCCGAACTGTCCCTTCATAACCTGAAAAAAGGCTCGTTTTTCCACTTGTGTGATCTGAGTCGGCACGGCGATCAGCAGGGAGGACGCACCGCCAAATTGTCGGAACAGATCCTCCAGCAAAAGGTCCATTTCGGTAAGATTCGCGATTACCCCGTTGGACATTGGCCAGATGACGTCGACATTGCCCGGCTGCTTCTCATACACGCCATAGGCCGCGTCCCCATACGCGAGGACGCTGCCATTGGCGCGCAGAGCAATCACATTTCTGCTGTACAGAAATTTTTTGCCGTTTTTATCCCTGATTTTGATGGTGTCCGTTCCAAGATCCAGTCCGCATGAACGTTGAAACAACATGTCTTTACCCCTTATTATGCACACGGTCGCGAAAGAAAATTAGCGGCTTTGCCCTCTCTCCCCTATCTGCCTGCCGCACCTCCATCCTGCCAGACGCCCTGCTCCCTCATGCTGACCGCCTGACAGTCCCCGATGATAATGTGATCCAGCAGCTCAATGCCAAGCATCGCGCCGGAACGCCGAACCCGCTCGGTAAGGCGGATGTCCTCCTCACTGGGATCCGGGATGCCGCTCGGATGATTGTGTAACAGAATAATGCTGACCGCCTGATTTCTCACAGCCTCAATAAAAATTTCTCGCGGAGATATCATGGAAGCCCTGACGGTTCCTTTTGAGAGAACCATGTCCTTGATCAGCCTCCCCTTGCTGTTAAGCATGACCAGAATCGCCGTCTCCTGTTCGAGATGGCGAAGATCTTCCATGTAATACTCAGCCACCGTCACCGGATCCTGAAAAGAAATTCCCTCTGAAAACCGGCTGCGGGAAATGCGCCTGGATAATTCCGCGATACACTTTAGCTGGACGGCCTTGACCATGCCAAGTCCGCGCACCTTTGTCAGCTCCGCGACTGACATATGATAAATGCCAAGAAGCCCGTTTTTCTCTCCGCCGAGGGAAAGGATCTTCCTTGAAAGCTCAAGCGCGGATTCCCCTCTGGAGCCGGTGCGCAGAATGACTGATAAAAGCTCGGCGTCTGAAAGGCTCTCTGCCCCGTTCTCCAGACATTTTTCATACGGCCGCTCTTTTGTCGGCATGCTTTTCATCGTATGATTTGCAGTGGACACTGCAGTGTCTGATTTTTTAATTTCCATATACGCTATTATGCGTTTCCCAGGCGTCCGGATTCTGAAAAGTGGATAAAAAAAACCGAACGCTCAAATATTCTAGCACAAAAGTCTGGCAAAGTACACACCGCAACTATGAATTTTTTTAAAAACTTTCCAGCGCGCATATCGCCTCTGCGACCCGGATACCGTCAACCGCTGCCGACGTGATCCCGCCCGCATATCCGGCGCCCTCCCCGCAGGGAAAAATTCCCGCATAAGAAATACTCTGGCATGTTTCATCGCGCAATATCCGAACCGGCGAGGAGGTACGGCTTTCCACGCCGGACATCAGCACATCCGGCTCATCAAATCCCGGGATTCTGCGTCCGAAGGAATGCATTCCTTCTATGATAGATGTATTGAGTTCTTCCGGAAGGATTCCCCGCAGATTTGTCATTCTCCACAAACCCTTGTTTTCCGGATAAAGACTGCCCGGTGCCGTAGAGGGTCGGCTTTGGCAAAAATCTTCAAAACGCTGTACCGGGATTTGCCCGTCGGCGCACGCGTATGCCGCTTTTTCAAGAGCCTGCTGGAAGGCAATCCCGGCGAGCGGATCGATCGTTTTCCCGGCAGAGCGGCCGACCGCTTTTCCATCGCCTGATATTGTGCCTGATGGATCCTTTTTACTACAGCGAAAAGCAATCTCCTCCCCGGGTCTTGTAGCTTCCAGAGGGGAATAGCGCAGATAATCCGCAGGGGTGACAGTCACAACAATGGCACTGTTGGCATTGCGGCTGTTTCGGCCGTGGAAGCTCATTCCATTTACGGCTGTCATACCGGGAGATGAGGATGCATTGACCACATAGCCTCCCGGACACATGCAAAAGGAATACACGCCGCGCCCATTTTCACATTTATGAGTCAGCTTATAGGGAGCCGCTCCAAGGCTTCCGGCATCTTCCCTGCCATACATTGCATGATTAATCAGGCGCTGGCTGTGTTCGACACGCAGACCGACCGCAAACGCCTTTGCCTCCATAGCAAATCCGTTCTTCTGCAGCATACGAAAGGTGTCGCGCGCGCTATGGCCGACTGCGAGGACAAGCGTGTCAGTCACAAGCTGTTTTTCTCCGCCGTTAATGTCCAGAATATACTCGGGCTTATTATTGGGCTTACTATTACAGCGTCTCCTTAGCCCGGCATCTTTGCCATGACCCGAATTGTTTTCCACCAGAAAAGCATTTTCACTCATGCCAATGGACAGCTCTGGCCGGGCGGTCGGCGGATCCGGCTCAAGGGAGCTGTCCGGGACCCGGATATCTGTCAGACAGGAGTTAAAGAGTACCTCGCCTCCGAGCGCGATGATTTCCTCCCGGATATACGTGACGACCCGGACAAGTACATCTGTTCCAATATGCGGCTTATGATCCCATAAAATGGAGGGATCCGCCCCTGCTTTTACAAATTCGTTCAGCACAAAACGGATCCTTCCGTCCGGATCCCGGATCAGGGTATTCAGCTTCCCGTCGGAAAAAGTACCCGCGCCTCCCTCCCCGAACTGGACGTTAGAAGACGGATTTAAAACACCCGTATCCCAGAACCGCGCGACACTGGCCGTACGCGTATCCACATCCTCCCCGCGCTCCAGGATAACAGGACGCAGACCGGCTCTCGCGAGCATCAGAGCACAAAAAAGGCCGGCTGGCCCGCTGCCGACGATGACCGGCCGAAACTGCTCCTGATTACGAGACGACGATTCAGGAAAAGAGGAAACACCGGGGAATGTGAACCTTTTTGAATTTGAAATCGTCACACGGCGGTTTCTCAGCTTTTTTACCAGAGTGTCCGCATGCGCTGCAGAGACATCGACCGTATAAACATAATATAAATCTGGCTTTTTCCGCGCGTCAATCGAACGACGAATGATCTCATATTCTGGAAGTGCATTTGTATGAAGACGCAAAATCCGGCAGATTTCCCGCTCCAGATCCTTAAGGCTGTGTTCAATTGGAAGCTTCAATTCACTGATTCTGACTGTGGCAGTGCTCATCTGGCCCTCCTGCTTGTGTTTTATGTGTTTATATGGAAACGCCCAATCGTGTTGCGCCGTCAATAGTAGAAATTACGTTGCGCGGCTCTCGTTATACAAAATCATGCTAAAATAAACGACGGTGTCCCCTCCATAATTGCTGCAGATGCTCATTTGATCGAGCATTTCCATGAGAATGATACCATGGCTCTCCATGGAGAAAAAGCGTTTTTCCGGAAAACGACAGGGAGCGTCAGGGCAGGTGCAGACGGCACATTCCGTGCAGCCGGTCGAGAGAATGTAAAAATCCTCAAATTCTTTTGCCAGGTCGTCCCGGATTTTCAGTGTCAGGTCATCGTGCTGCCGTTTCACCTTCAGATTGGCATCCCGATCCCAGGCGTTCGGAGTTTCCGTTACGGTAGAATACAGACAGAAATAATCATATTCCTGACATTTGCCAATCTTCTCCTCAATCGTACCGCAGTAGGGCGGACAGGTCCAGCAATGACCGTACCGCTCGCAGTCGCGCTCGCAGATTTTCCAGACCTTTTCTGAAAAAATCAGGTCCTTTTTCGTTCCGAAATAGTATTCGCAGATAGGGTAATCTAAAATCGTGCTTTCAATAAATTCTTTTCGGCTCATTCTCTTCTCCTGTATTACACTGGATTTCACTGCCCTTTTACTCTGCAGCGTATTTTCCTGCGAGATAGCCGCTGGTCCATGCCCATTGCAGGTTATATCCCCCGCAGGGGCCGTCCACATCAAGCATTTCTCCCGCGAAATAGAGCTTTCTGTGATTGCGTGATTCCAGTTGGTCTGTAATTTCGGCGCAGTTTACACCCCCGGCGCAGATCTGTGCCTGGTCGAAGGATTTTGTTCCGTCCAAAGGCATTCGGTAATTTTTCACTGTAATGATCAGTTCCTTTAAATATGCGTCTGTGATTTCAGAACAATACGCCGGCGAATGCCCCATCCCGGCCCGGCGAAGAACCAGAGGAATCAGCTTTTCGTTTAAAAATCCGCGCAGCAGTACAGACGCAGGCTCCCCGGAAAGCTCTCCAGCCCTCTTTTTAAGCAAAGTTTCCAATTCTGAATCTTCATATTCCGGGAAAAAATCAATATTGACAACGTAGTTTACAATCGGATGCTGCTGTGCTTGAGGCGGTAATTTGCGGTAGCCAGTCTCTTTCTTTGCATCCTCTTTCTGCGCTTTGGCGGAATACATAAAACGGGAAAGCTGAAAAATCACAATGCCGGAGAGGCCGTAATTCGTCCACTGCAGCTCTCCTGTCTCGCTGGCCAGTACTTCTGTGGTCGTGTCTGTTTGGAAACGCCCCCTCGCCTTCGCTCGACGGCAGGTCGCGTCTGCATTTTGAGAACCGCTTCGCGGTTGGCAGACGCTCCAGAACCTGGAGGTACTATGAAGCAATGTAACCTTCGCATGGCAGCGTACGCCGGCACAGGAACGTTCCGAAAAATCTCCCATGCAGACAAGGGGAACCAGTGCAGGACGCGGTTCCACAATCGAATGTCCCAGAGATTGGGCAAGCTGCAGCCCGGAATGGAAACGCTCGCTCGCCGAAGCTCCGCGAATATCCCGCCCGAAGGGCGAGGATGCCTCCCTGGCGAAGGGTTTATCCCGGCGAGGGCAGGCCTCGTCTGCTTTTGCAGAACCGCTTTGTGGCCGGCAGGCGCCTGAAAACGCCCGCACTTTATCAGAAGCTGACGCTAATGACCCGCAGGCGAGAATGACAGCGTCCGCCCTGTAGGTCCAGGCCGGGGTAACAATCTGATAACAGGATTCGGCAGAGTTTTCCTCATGCGGCGGACGGATGCCGGTGATTTCCTGAGAAAATTTCATTTTTACCCGAAGCCGCCTGGTTTCCGCGAGCAGAACATCAAGAACCGAGGAAGCCTGCATGGTATAGGGATAAATGCCTCCGTTTTTTTCTGTAGTCAACAGACCGAGGTCATGAAAAAACGCGAGTGTAGCGGCAACATCCATTTTTTCAGCTGTAAGCATCCTTGCAAGCCTGGCTCCGCTTCCGTGGTACTGCTCTGGCAGCGCAGGATCTGTACTGGTAAGATTGCACCGGCCGTTTCCGGTAACCAGAAGCTTTCTTCCCGCTTTTTCCTGCGTTTCCAGTACGGTCACCTCCGCTCCTGCGCGGGCCGCTGATATGGCCGCCATTAAGCCGGATGCCCCGGCGCCTATGACTATCACGTTCGAAGGCATGGTTCGTTCCTCCTTATATGCTGTTTATAAGCTGAGGGGCTCTGTGAAAACGTTCTCCGCTTCGCTTCGGTCAGTGAATATTCCACATGAAGTGCGGTATGCCCACATCCACAAACGTAGATTGCGGGCAAACCGCGCCCCACAATCGGAGATTGGGGGCATATCCTGGCGAAGGGCTTATCCTCGTGCGTCTGCTTCAAAACCGCTCTGCAGCTGCGGTATTTTTATAAGTCCTTTTTCATATAATTTTTGAGCGGATTTTATGATTCCCAGCTTCGCGTGCGGCCAGGTAAGGCCGCCCTGAAAGTATGCCGCGTAAGGCGGCTTCAGGGGGCCGTCTGCGCTCAGCTCTATGGAGGAGCCCTGAACAAACGCGCCGGCGGCCATGATCACATCACTGTCATAGCCGGGCATCGCCCATGGCTCCGGCGTCACATAGCTGTCTACGGGGGCAGCCGCCTGGATTCCCTCGCAGAATGCGATCAGACCCTCCGGGGTTCCAAATTCAATGGCCTGGATGATGTCGTGCCGTTCTTCCCTGCCATCCGGCACCACCGGAAAGCCAAGACGTTCGTACAGATTTGCCGCAAAGATGGCGCCCTTGAGTGCCGCAGCGGTCACGGTCGGCGCGAGGAAGAATCCCTGATAAAAGGACTGCATGACACCAAAATTTGCCCCGACCTCTCGTCCAAGTCCCGGCGAGGTCAGCCGGAACGCGCACTGTTCGACGCAGGCGGTCGTCCCGGCAACGTAGCCTCCCGCCGGAGCGAGGCCTCCTCCCGGGTTTTTAATCAGGGAGCCAACAACCATGTCTGCTCCGGCCTCTCCCGGCTCCGTACATTCAACGAATTCTCCATAACAGTTATCTACCATGCAGAGAATGTCCGGGCGAATGCTTTTGACAAACGAGATAGCCTCTCCGATCTGTGCGACAGAGAGCGTCGGTCTGGTCTGATAGCCCTTGGAGCGCTGTATTTCAATCAGCTTTGTCTGCGGACGGATTGCCTGACGGATACCGTCAAAATCAAAGCTCCCATCCGGAAGAAGCTCCACCTGTGCGTAGGTCACGCCATACTCTGCGAGGGAACCGCGGGACGGACGGATGCCAATGACCTCCTCCAGTGTATCGTAAGGCTTGCCCGAGATGGAAAGCAGCTCATCGCCCGGCCGCAGATTAGCAGAAAGTGCAATGGCAAGCGCGTGTGTGCCGCAGGTGATCTGCGGGCGCACCAGAGCTGCCTCCGTATGAAATACATTCGCGTACACCTCTTCTAAGGTATCTCTGCCGCGGTCGTTGTAGCCATATCCGCTGGAGGTCTCAAAGCATTCCGCGCTCACCCGCGCGTCCTGCATGGCCTTAATCACCTTCAGCTGGTTGTATTCCGCCCTTTTATCTATCTCCTCGAAACGGCTCTTTAATCCTTCCAGAATCTCTTCTGAAAAATCAGCCACCTCGCGGCTGATGCCCATTGACTCATACATGTCTGTCATTATTTACCTGACGCCTCCGTGTTTCTGTATTCCTGCTGTTCAGTATCCGCATAATTTTATGTGGTCTTCGCAGCAAATACAAAAACCTGTTCTGAATAGCTATAAATAAAGCTTGTTATGATTATGTTTATTACGATCGTGTTTATTGATTTATTGTCAATCATGTTTATTGTCAATCATGCAAATAAATTTACATCAAAATCCCTTTTTCATAAAGAACATCCAGAATAGCCCCCAGCAGCCTCTCCTCATCATAATCAAAGTCCCTTTTATTGATCCAGATCACGCCCCTCTCTCTGCGGAACCACGTGAGCTGCCGCTTCGCGAAATGCCGGGTGTCACGCTTTAAAATGCGAACCGCCTCTTCAAGCGAATATTTTCCTGAGAGATAATCCAGCATTTCTTTGTATCCAAGACCCTGCATGGAACCCATATCGCGGGTACAGCCGGCTTCCTGAAGCTTTTTTACCTCCTCAAGCAGTCCTGCTGACATCATCTCATCCACACGGCGGTCAATCCGCTTATAGAGAGCCGCGCGGTCGTCGTTTAAAACAAGATAGACAAAATTGTAGGGGGATTCTTTCTGCCGCTCTTCGGCGTTATGCTTTGAAATCTGTTCTCCCGTCGCATGATAAAATTCCAGTGCCCGGATAACCCGTTTCACATTATTCGCGTGAATGGCTTCCGCTGAGTCAGAATCGACCGCGCGGAGCATATCGTGAAGCACCTGCGGATTCTGTTCTGCCGCCAGCGTTTCCAGTGACGCCCGGTAAGAGGGATCAGAACCATGCTCTGTAAAATCAATGCCGTACAAGACTGCCTGAATATAAAATCCGGTGCCGCCAACGAGAATCGGAATATAGCCGTGCGAGTAAATATCGCGAATGTACCGCTCTGCCATCTCCTGAAATTTCACAACATGAAACTCCTCCCAGGGCTCCAGCTCGTCAATCAGGTAGTGCGGCACTCCTCTCATTTCCTCCGGTGTCACCTTAGCGGAGCCGATATTCATTCCTTTATAGACCTGCATGGAATCTGCGGAAATAATTTCTCCTCCGATACGTTGTGCCAGATCTACTGATAAACGGGTCTTGCCGACCGCCGTAGGACCGGTGAGGATCACCATTGGCTGCTTTTTCTGCATGATGTCGTCTCCCTTTTGTGAAAATATTGCCTTACCTTTGTGCAAAAAATACGCTGAACGGAAGGCGGAGATATTCTCGTACCGCACGCAATCGAAGATTAGAGAGAAATCCCCTCATCACTGCAATCGAAGATTGAAGAATATCTTTTCACGGCAATCGAAGATTGAAGAATACCCAGCACAAAAGGTGACCTGTCATCCGCACCGCAGGAAACATATCCAGGCGAATGATTCCCTGTAGAAAACGTTCAGAGCACCCGCTTGAATTTTTTCTCCAGCTCATATTTTGTCATCGCGACAATCGTCGGTCTGCCGTGCGGGCAGTTATAAGGATTCTCCAGTGTCAGAAGCTCCGTGATCAGCGCGTCTACCTCCTGCACGGACAGGCGATGGTTGCCTTTTACTGCCGCTTTGCAGGACATCGAAGCGATACGTTCGCGGATGCTCTCATCCGAAACGCGCTCGGTTAAGTCATTCAGCCCGTCCAGCATTTCGGTAAAAAGCGTTTCCGAAGCGATACTATAGAGATTCCCCGGCACTGCCCGGATGGAATACTCTCTGCCTCCAAATGGCTCGATCTCAAATCCGACCTCCGTAAAGCGATCCATGTGTTTTTTCAGGAGCTCCTCCTCTGCCATAGAAAGAGAGACGATGATGGGCGGCGCGATCATCTGGGAAGTCTGCTTCTTTTCTGCGAGATTTTTCATAAACCGCTCATAGAGCACCTTTTCATGCGCAGCATGCTGGTCGATGATATACATCTTATCCTGAAATTCCACGATCCAGTAGGTGTCGAAAATCTGCCCGATGAGCTTGTGGCGTTTTACGTTCTGCTCGCTCAGAAGCTTCTCATCAAACAGCTCCATCTGAACAGGGGTATCGCTCACTCGAGAATATTCAGCGGATATCTCGTCCGAAGGGCGAGGCTGCCCATCGGCGAGGCCTGCTCGTGTCTGACCTTCTGCAACTGCTTCGTAGTTGGCAGATACTGCAGAGGTAACACCCTCTCGCTGACGCTCAGCTGGTGTCTCGCCTGGAAAGTGAGAATGTCCGTCAGCAAGCCGGGGCCTCTGGGATTGCATGAAATCTTTATCGGACTTGTCTGGTTCCTGATTCTGCAAAGACTCTGGCTCCGGCCTTTGACAGGAAGGCATTGCCCGTGTCTGCTCCTGTGCAGCCGGCTCCTCCGGCCGAATGATAACTCCGCTGACAGGTTTTAAAACCGCTTCGCGGCTGGCAGACGCTGCCGAAGAAGCACCCCCTCGCTGGTGATCCGGGTATTTGGGCTCGTAAGGGCTGGTCGACTCTGCCAGCAGCTGGCTGCGTACCTTTTCAAATGGTTCCGGATAGCGCACGGGAGATTTTTCTTTACGCTTCTCGAAAATCTCTGGCGCCGCATCCCTTCTATCCTTTCCCTTTGTCTGCTCGGCGATTGTGAATTCCGGGATCAGCTCCCTCTGCACCAGGCCATCCTTAACAGCGTTATAAACTCTGTCATAAATCATTTGCTGATTGGCAAAGCGTACTTCCATCTTAGTCGGATGTACGTTGACATCTACCTGCTCCGGATCGACATCCAGCATCAGAACGGTGAGCGGATAGCGGTGGTTCATCAGGAACGGCTTGTACGCGTCCTCGATCGCCCTGGCAATGATGGCGCTGCGGACATACCTGCCGTTGACAAAATAGTTTTCATAATTGCGGTTTCCTCTGGAGATGGAGGGCTTGCCGATGAAACCGCCGATATGCATCCCCTGCTCTTCGTCTTTGGATGCATCTTCGGAGTCAATCTGTACAACATTGGCGGCGATCTCACGGCCATAGACGCCATAAATGATATCCTTCATTTTCCCATTTCCGGAGGTGTGAAGCTTCGTGTCCTGATTGTTAATAAATTTAAAGGCGATGTTCGGGTGGGACAGTGCCAGGCGCTCCATCAGGTCGCTGACATATCCAGCTTCTGTCGTCGCGCTCTTTAAAAATTTCCGGCGCGCGGGCGTATGGTAGAACAAATTGCGCACAAGCAGCGTGGTTCCTTCCGGCGCCCCGATCTCCTCCAGGGACTGCTCCACGCCGCCCTCGATACAATAACGCACACCCAGCAGGCTGCCCGGAGTCTTGGTGATCATTTCCACCTGGCAGACTGCGGCGACGCTTGATAATGCCTCACCCCTGAACCCCAGCGTTCCGGCCGTCTGCAGGTCATCCACGGTGCGGATTTTGCTGGTCGCGTGCCGCAGGAACGCAGAGCGCACCTCATCCTTTGGGATGCCGCACCCATTGTCCGTGATACGGATCAGGGAAATCCCGCCCTCTTTAATTTCGACTGTCACCGCATTCGCACCGGCGTCAACCGCATTCTCGACCAGCTCCTTTACAACAGAGGCCGGACGCTCCACCACCTCACCTGCAGCGATTTTATCGATCGTATCCTGACTAAGTAACGAAATCCTGTTCATAACAAGTGCAACCTTTCTATCTAAACCTGCCACCTGTTCTTCAGCCTGCTCTGCAGCCGGTACAGCGTATTCATCGCGTCCATCGGCGTCATATTCGGCACGTCGAGCTCCTGCAGCTCTTTCAGGATATCCGCGTCACTGGCCGTGTCGTAGAGCGTCATCTGGTCGAGTTCGACCGGTTCAGGCTTTTTCACTTTGTTCTTTCTGGCCTTTTTATCTGATGAGGTTTCCTGTACATGCACCGTGATATCAGAATTCGCGAGCTCTTCCGCGAGCTCCTTCGCTCGCTCAGTAACGCTCTCGGGAACTCCGGCCAGGCGGGCGACCTGGATGCCGTAGCTCTTGTCAGCACCTCCAGGGATGATTTTCCGCAGAAACACAATGTCGTCGCCCTGCTCCTTGACCGCGATGCAGTAATTATTGACGCCCGGAATCTTGCCCTCCAGCTCGGTCAGCTCATGGTAATGGGTTGCGAAAAGGGTCTTTGCGCCGAGCAGCTTCGGATTGCTGATATGCTCGATGACCGCCCAGGCGATGCTCAGGCCGTCAAAGGTGCTGGTACCGCGCCCGATCTCGTCTAATACCAGCAGGCTGTTTCTGGTCGCGTTGCGCAAAATATTTGCGACCTCTGTCATTTCTACCATAAAGGTACTCTGGCCGCTCGCCAGATCGTCAGAAGCGCCCACGCGGGTAAAAATACGATCCACCAGGCCGATTTTCGCGCTCTCGGCAGGCACAAAGCTGCCGATCTGTGCCAGCAGGACAATCAGCGCACTCTGACGCATATAGGTGGACTTGCCGGCCATATTGGGACCCGTAATGACGGAAATCAGCTTTTCTTTATTATCCAGACTGGTATCATTGGGGATAAACATATCATTCGGGATCATTTTCTCCACCACTGGATGGCGGCCGTTTTTGATCTCAATAACGCCGCGCTCATTGACCGACGGCTTGACATAATTGTTCCGCTCCGCGACAAGAGCCAGCGATGCAAATACGTCCAGCCCCGCGATCGCCTTTGCAGTCTCCTGAATGCGCACAATCTGCTCCGCGACCTGGCTGCGCACCTCGACATAAAGTCCGTATTCCAGAGAAACCAGGCGATCCTCCGCGCCTAAAATGGTATCCTCCAGTTCTTTTAGCTCCGGGGTGATATAGCGCTCCGCATTGGTCAGGGTCTGCTTTCGCATAAAGTAATCCGGCACCTGATCCTTATAGGAGTTGGTCACCTCCAGATAATAACCAAAGACCTTATTATATTTCACTCTCAGATTTTTAATGCCGGTCTTTTCGCGTTCTTCGGCTTCCAGCTTTGCCAGCCAGCTTTTGCCGTCGTTTTTCGCACTGCGCAGACGGTCCACTTCCTCATTGTAGCCATCCTTGATGATACCACCCTCGCGGATGATGATCGGCGGCTCGTCGATGATTGAGGACTCAATCAGATCATGTACATCCGTCAGCTCGTCAATCTGCTCCTCCAGGGCATGCAGCAGCGGGGAAGCGAGACTTTTCATGATATATTTGATATGCGGCAGCATCGCGAGGGAGGTTTTAAAGGCGATCATATCCCGCGGATTGGCTGTCTGATAGCTGACCCGGCTGATCAGCCGCTCCAGGTCGTAGACGGGGTTTAAGTACTCCCGCAGTTCTTCGCGTGTAATGGCATTATCTTTGAGCTCCTCGACCGCGTCCAGACGGGCGTTGATCTCATCCTTCTCAATCAGCGGCTGTTCCACGTATCTGCGCAGCAGTCGCGCACCCATGGCCGTCTTCGTTTTGTCCAGCACCCAGAGCAGGGAACCGCGCTTTTTCTTCTCGCGCAGCGTCTCGCACAGCTCCAGATTGCGCCGCGTCGAACTGTCCAGCACCATATATTTTCCGATGGAATACGGGACAAGTCTGGTCAGATTGGCGATAGAGGTTTTCTGCGTCTCCATCAGATATTTTAGCAGAGCGCCGGCCGCAATCACACCGCAGTCATAATCCGCGATGCCCAGTCCCTCCAAAGCAGATACATGAAAATGCTCCTTCAGCACCCGGGAACACATCTCGTCATCAAAATACCAGGATTCCAGGGAAAACACGGTAATGCCAAGCCGTTCTCTCATATCCTCCACATCAATGCCGCTGATGTAAAAGGCCTGATTGCAGATCAGCTCGGAAGGCGAAAACTTTACAATTTCGTCGAACAACTTTCGCTCAGAGTCCAGCTCGGTCATCAGATACTCGCCGGTCGTGATGTCGGTGACCGACACGCCATAACGGTCTGATAAATATACCACGCACATCAGATAATTATTACGCGTCTCATCAAGCGCCTGCGCGTCCAGATTAGTCCCCGGCGTGACAACACGGATGACTTCCCGTTTTACCAGGCCCTTCGCGAGCTTCGGATCCTCCATCTGCTCTCCGATCGCGACCTTGTAGCCTCTGGAAACCAGCCGGTTCAGATAACCGTCCACTGCGTGATAAGGCACCCCGCACATCGGGGCACGCTCCGCCATCCCGCAGTCCTTCCCTGTCAGCGTCAGCTCCAGCTCCTTCGAGACGATCTGCGCATCGTCAAAAAACATCTCGTAAAAATCGCCCAGGCGGTAAAAAAGGATACAGTCCAGGTACTGCAGCTTCGTCTGCAGATACTGCTGCATCATCGGCGTCAGCTGGGGCATCAGCTCCCGTATCTTTTCTTCAGTCATGAAGACTTCCTCTCGTTTCTGTATCTATAGGTTCTGTATCTGTACTGTTTATATACTACTGAGCATTGCTCTCTTTCTTTACAGATTCAAAAATCTCTTCAATCTCATTTTCCATCGCCTGATTATTCTTCAGAAGGAAGTTTGATAGCTTCTCTATATAAGACTTTCCCTCGGCAATCAGCTTCTGTGTGGTTTCCATCTCCCGCGTCAGAATCTCTTCTGTATCCTTCATCAGAGAAGCACCCATCGGAGAGTTCAGCAGAGTCTTCGGATCCATGCTTACAAAGAAGCTGCTTCCCATGCCATAACGGCAGATCATGTTCATCGCGTAATTGGTCGCATGCTGCAGGTCGGAGGACACACCGGTATTGACGCCCTTTTCCTCTCCAAAAAATACAATCTCACTGGCACGCCCGGCCAGGCTTGTACGGATGCGCCAGAGCAGGTCCCTTTTCGTATAGTTAGGCGTCTTCTCGGAGTTGGCTGACTGCATATAGCCGCCGAAATCACCTCTGGAAACGATCGTCACAAAGGAGGGCTTCACGCCGGAGAGCCAGCTGATATAGGCATGTCCAGATTCATGTGTCGCAACCTCCCTGTAATATTCCTCATTCCAGTCGTGCTTTTCGCCGTACATATATTCCTCCAAAGCGTTCAGCAGCAGACTGTCATCCAGAGGAACCTGCTTTTTCGAAGCATTGCGGATCGCCAGCCCCAGCACATTCTGCAGAATGGCCAGGCTCTCACCCGTCGTGCGGGCAGCAACATTCGAAACAGCGGCATCGGAGACTGTGGTAATCTTTTTCTTTTCCAGACACAGAGTCAGATACTTTTTGCGCTCCTCCTCTTTGGGAAGATCCACCAGAATACGGTTATCAAACCGCCGCAGCAGAGCCGGGTCAATGGCGGACTGTTTGCCGGACTGCGTCCCGTCAAGGTCATAATTGGTAGCCGCCAGAACAAATACCGGCTTTTTGACATTGGTTTCAAACCCATCCATCTCAGTCAGCAGGGTATTGAGCAGGCCCTCCGTATAATGTGTGGAGGTGCTGCCTACGCGCTCCTTGCCGATCGCGTCGATTTCATCAATAAAAATGATGGACGGCGCGTAACGCTTTGCCATCGCAAACAGATCGCGGATCGCTTTTTCACCTTCCCCTACCAGACTTCGTTGGAAACCGGAAGCTGTCGCCGGGAAAAATGACACGTCTGACTCTCCGGCCATGGCGCGCGCCAGCATCGTCTTGCCCGTGCCGGGAGGACCGTAAAGCAGGATGCCCTTAGGCGGCTTCTCTCCGTTCAGGGCGAAGCTCTTCGGATCCTTCAGGTAGCTGACAAAATGCATCAGCTCGTCCTTTGCGTTTTCTGCCCCGATCACGTCAGCAAATTTTTCCGTGGGGCGCTCATTTTCAGCGATCATGTTGCCCTGTTCGCCAGCCTTTACCGCTGTCCGGATCCGGAAATCGTAGAAAATGATCTCCGCGCTTTTCCCATCCTCGGAAAGGGTCTGCGCCGTATTGTAAGAAAGCACCCTTCCGCGCGAGGATAACTCATTCGCCCGCTGCTGCAGATACAGGATATCACAGAGTCTTTTCAACTCCTTGACGAACAGAATCTTTTCTGCGGCGGGAATAAAGCCTCTCGCACCTCTTTGCAGGAAGGTACTCTTATCCTCCGTATCTACCTTCTCCTTTTCAATCAGATAGACCGGCATCTGCGGGAGTTTATGGCGGATTTCCTCAAAGAAACGGATTCCCTCGGTGTCCCAGTCATCCATGCTCAGGTAGCTGCAGGCCAGATCTCTCCGGCCGCAGGCCGGATCAATCACGATGAAGTCGATTTCCTGACTGCGGATCGTCTCCATTGCCGAATCCATGTCCGCTGCAAAATGCAGCTCATATTCTTTTTCCTTCACAGAACCGAATGCCTCCGGCGCATCATCCGTCAGGATCAGGATATTCAGATGCGACTTATTGATCAGAAGGTCGCGGATGTCCTGCTTGTCTTTGGGTACCTGCACCTTAAAGTGAATCTTCTCCAGCTGCCGGAAAATGTTGTCAGAATTCTCCACATGGCGTCCGAATTCATAGAGCTCATTTTTAATCATAATCACGCTCTGGGAGGATGCCGTTCTCGCGTCCAGCCCGGAGCTCTGGTTGAAGAGCAGCACCAGCGCCACCATCGGGTCAATCACCAGCTGATACCCATACTCCTCCTTCAGCTGTTCGGCACACCAGCGGAAACGGTCATTCACGATATCAACCAGGAAATGAACACCAAGATGGTTGAGCATTACGACATTCCCCGCAGAGAACCGGGAGCAGATCGCCGCCGGGAAACGTTCACGCCCATATTGATCCTTTTCCGTGCTGAGGGCGTCCATGATTACCGATCTGGGCAGTACAGAAAGGTTGGTATCTCTGTCCGATTCATAAAGTGCCCTGCCGACATTGGTTGTAAAAATCAGAATCGTGTCTTTAAAAGATACTGCCTTCTCATCATAGCTGTCTGTCAGTGTACCGGCGTCAAGGATCTGCAGGAAAAGGTAAATCACGCTGATATTCGCTTTCTCGATCTCATCGAAAAGGACTACACACTTCGGATGTTCCCTGACAAATGTCGTAACCTTGCCAGGCTTCGCGCTCTTATAGTTGCGGTCGGATCCGGCGAAAATCTGTGTAGAGGTCGGATCCGTATATTCGCTCATATCAAAGCGTGCAAAGGGCAGTCCCAGCAGGCTGGCGGCCGTCTCAGACAGATAGGTTTTGCCGACTCCCGGAGGTCCTGCGAAAAGGAAGGTCGCACTCGGCTTTCCCGCATCCCTTTTGCCCGCTTTGAAGACCTCCGCCTGAAAATATCCTTCCACAAAAATACGGATCGCCTCATCCTGCCCCTTCACCTTGCCAAGCAAATCCGAATAAAGCTTTTTCGTGCGGGAAATCAGGATCTGGAAATTGTCCCTGTTATCCTCAGGTGACATCTGCACAGCTTCAGAGGCCGGCTCCTGCCCGGTCACCGTCTCCTGCGTCTGAGCCGACGCCGTTGTTCCCTGGCGCCCGACAGCCGCAGAAGTCCCCATCAGGGCCGATTGAACAGCAGCTACTTCATCTGCGGAAATCTGAAGACCTTCCAGAAGTGACGCCGGTTCCTGCTGCTGCGGTTCAGACCCCGACGGCTGTTGTTCTGGCCGCTTTGGATCCGTATCAGAGGGCTGCTTCGGAGCCGACTGACCGTCCGCATCGTCAGCCTTCGATGGCTTGCCGGCCAGAGCTGCCATAACCTGTGAAAGCGGGTCGGCAGGTTCCTTCGCAGGATCCTTATCTCTGTCTGCAGAGGAAGCTTCGTCAGACTCTTTTTCAGGGATCCCGGATTCTGTCATTGCTGCCGTTTCCGATGTGCTGCCGGACGGTTCCGCGGCAGAGGGTTTTTCCGTGCCGTCTTCCGACTGTCGGGAGCTTTCCTGTGCGGGAGCAGGCTGCCTGCCGGTAAGCCTGTCCGCATACGCAATGATGCTCTCCAGAGTATGGTTTTTCTTCATCAGCGTCATCTCAGGAATCTCTTCACTGATAATGGCCTTCATTATTCCAAACGCGTACTCCCCTTCAGAAGACACCTCCTGCCTTCTGAGGAGCTGCTTCGCATCCGCCTGTTCCTGCTCCGTAGCCTTGCGGCACAGCAGAAGAATCGGCATGCCATCCCTCATTAATGTATAATCAATGTCATTCGCGTCAAACAGCTCCAGAATTTTCTTCAGCTCCTGCTGCTGCGCCTCATCAGAAAATATTGCGTTGAGCGTATTCTGATCCATGCACAGAAGCCTGGCACATCCGTAGAGAATGTGGTAAACCGTAAGGCCGTCATCCTTCCGTGTATATTCCTTCGCAAACTGCTCGATCATCTGGTAGATCATGTTTCCGTTCATCCTATTGTCCTCGCTTGAATTTCCTTAAAATATCGTAATTGACCCGTTTCGTTGTCAGTATTCTCCATCGAATTTTCTGCTGCTTTTGCGTTGTCAGTATTCTTCATCGAATACTTCTATCGTAATATCGGCGCTTTCGTAAAGGATCTCACAGGCCTCGCTCTCATAGAGATACCAGACAAGATAGGAGCGGATCATATCCGTCTCAAATTCCAGAGCAGAGTCATACTGATAAAGTTCGGCGTATTCTGTCACAAAAGAGACATAATCATCCTCCGTGACCGAAACATCGTTGATTTCGCAGATATAGCTGATCAGCAGGCGGCGTTCCGCCATTTCCATTGCTTCGTCTTCCAGATCCTCCTGGGTAATGTCATATTCCTCGTCCTCAAAAATCTCTTCCAGATCGTCCGTTCCCAGGAAATTCACATAATCGCTGACAGTTTCCTCATAGCAGAGATCATAAAGCTCCTCCGGGATTTCAAGGATATCGCTCTCGTCCAGTGCCCTCTCCAGCAGCTCTTCCATCACATCTGAATAGCTGTATTCTTCATATTCCGCCTCCAGGTCTTCCCTGACAGAAGCCTCGTATTCCTCTTTCGTAGAGTAATCGGTATAATCAGAAACATATTCATCCGTATACTCCGGCTCGGAGACTTCGCAGACGCTTCCGATAAACGCCTGGAACGAAACAGTCTCTCCGGCCCATTCCTCTTCAATCAGGGTCTCTTCCAGGTCACTCTCAGAAAACGTAATCGAAAACGACACAACATCCTTCGCCGACACGCCAACCAGTGCTTCATCAAATTCCTCTCCATAGTCCGCATCCCCGAGGCAAAAATAAGTGTTCATAGAACCGGATTCTCCCGTACTTTCGACTGTATAGGCCAGATCCAGATTCACTACATCACCCATCGCGGCAGCACGGTCGACCTCTGTCTCAATCGTTGACCCGCTCAATTCCTCCTCGATCGTCTCCTGCACCATCTCATCTGTGATTTCATAGGTATACTGAGTAGCCGAAAGTCCTTCCAGAGAACCCACAGAGATATACTCCTCTACATTATCTATCAGATAATCCGACGGGGTAATGGAGGCAAGACTGTCTTCATCTTCCGCGTCATCCTCTTCCGCATGGGCGATCAGGGCGGCAATCTGCGCGTCATTGCCAGATGTGAGGCAGCTGCTGGTAAGAGCAAATATCACGGTCAGTCCGAGCATCCGCAAAATTGTGTTTTTTTTCATACTATGTATCCTCCGTTCGTCTGATCTTCCATTTATGAAAGACCTGGTTTCATGTAAGACAGGATTTGTTCTGTTCTGACAATTTTTCTGTTCCGACTATTTTTGTCATGTTCAAACTATTTTTGCTCTGTTTAGACTATTTGCTAAAAATAAAAAAGTCAGAATCATGCCATCTCTCCCAGATAATAAAACCCCTTGCAGGTAGTCAGACGAACATCCACAATCTGTCCGATCAGATCCTCTGTTCCCGGGAAATGTACCAGCAGATTATTAGAAAGGCGCCCGGTCATCAGTGCCGGATCGTGATCATCGAGGGACTCAACTAATGCGGGAAGCGTCTGCCCTTCTACACGCTTTGCCATTTTCTGCGAAATCTCCTGCACCAGCCCAAGGAGACGCTGGAAGCGGTCTTTTACAATATCGTCAGGCACCTGCTCCTCCATTGCTGCCGCCGGGGTGCCGGTGCGTTTGGAATAAATAAAAGTAAATGCGCTGTCATAGCGCACCTGGCGCACTACATCGAGTGTTTCCTGAAAATCCTCCTCCGTCTCACCAGGAAAGCCGACAATAATATCGGTCGTAAGCGAGATGTCCGGGATCTCCCTGCGCAGCTTTGCCGCCAGTTCCAGATACTGCTCCTTTGTATACCGCCGGTTCATCTTTTCCAGGATGCGGCTAGAACCGGACTGCAGTGGCAGATGAAGATGGCGGCAGACCTTCTGCGAACGCTTCATCACTTCAATCAGCTCATCCGAAAGATCCTTTGGATGAGAGGTCATGAAGCGGATGCGCCGGATCCCTGGCACCTGCTCGACCATCTCCAGCAGATGGGCAAAGGAGACCGAATTGCTCAGCGTTTTTCCATAAGAATTCACATTCTGCCCGAGCAGCATGACCTCGATCACACCATCCGCAGAGAGCTGTTCTATTTCACGGATGATGTCCTCCGGACGGCGGCTTCTCTCCCTCCCGCGCACGTAGGGGACAATACAGTAGGTACAGAAATTATTGCAGCCATACATAATGTTCACACCGCTCTTAAACGAATAAGTACGGTCCGCCGGGAGATCCTCCACTACCTGATTCGTATCCTTCCAGATGTCAACGATCATCGGTGTTTTCACGACAGTATGTCTTTGGGAAATCGGGGGCGTTTCCTCAGCAGCAGCGGCGGCACCCGAAGGCTCAGGCAGCATCATCTGCTCTGCTTTTCTCTGCCCTTCAAGCACCGCGTAAAGCAGTTCAGCAAATTTGAAAATATTATGGGTGCCGAAAATGAGATTGACAAAACGGTAGCTTTTTTGCAGCTTCGCCACCACATCCGGCTCCTGCATCATGCAGCCGCAAAGGGCGATGATCATGCGCGGGTTTTTCTTTTTCAGATTGGAAAGATAGCCAAGGTGTCCGTATACCTTCAGGTTTGCATTCTCGCGCACCGTGCAGGTGTTGTAAAGTACCAGATCCGCATCCTCGCTCTCCGTCAGGGAAAAACCGGTTTCCCGGAGGATGCCGCGCAGCTTCTCCGAGTCCTTAGCGTTCATCTGGCATCCGAACGTTCTCAAAAAACATTGCTGTTTACGGCCCATTTCCAGCTCTCTTTCTTGTACAATTTGCCTACATTTTGCCATAAAAAAGCATTGTCTGGCAGGTTCATCGGCAGGCGCTTGAGCTGTCGTATCTATTTGGTCTAGATCTATATAGCCAAATGGCGTTTCGTTTTCACCCTTGCTCATCGTTTTATTTTTTCTATATCCTTTCCATTGCTAAATTCATATTACACCAAATCGGATTATAACATAATCTTTTTTCTCAGACAAGACATTTGCGTTAATCCTTCTTCTCCACCATCCTCACCCTCGTCTTTCTCTCAATAGCCCCCTTCATCTCAACTATTTTCTCGTACCTCCGTAACTCCTCTTCAGTCAACTTCTCTGTATCCATAAGCGGTGCATCCGGAGGGAAGATTTGCTGTTTCTGGATGAATGCTTCCATGAAGGTTTCCAGTTCTTCGTAGAAAGCTTTCCGATAAAAATCGAACTCCAAATCTATCTCTATTTTCTGAGCTTTGGTACAATAGTATCCAATTTTCTGCTTTGTTCCTTTCGAATGATACGCGATTATTTCATCTCCTGCTCCCAGCACTTTATATACGCACTGTTTGAGCAGCTTGATTTCGTGCTTTCCATTGTAGGAAAACAGGAAATATTCTTTCTTTTCTTCGTCCAACTCTTCAATTGATGAGATCCCGTTTTCTGCCAGCATCTTCTCCAGCTTCTTCTTCGCAGTCTCCTTTTCTCCTCCGACACCCCGTTCAGCCAGTGCATTAAGTTTTCGAAGAAGTTCTTTCTTCTTTTCTGTTAACATCCATTCAAGCCTCCTATCTCTTCGATAGTGGAATATTAGCACAAACAAAGCCGGAGCAGACCGGCAGGCGTGTAGACATAGTTGCCGGAAATCAGGTCAGCTACACGATTCTCGGAAAGACCGTCGATGTCCAAGCCATCCTTACTAACGAAGCGAGCGAATTTCTTCAGCTGCTTCGCCGCACAGTTCGGATTGGTGCATCTCAGAATCTCGGGTGCGCCCGCTTCCCGAACATAAATCTCTGTTACTCCGCCACATACCGGACAGAAATCGGGGATCTCAAACTCGGTGCCGTGAGCGTCAGCGGAAGCAACCTGGGGGATGATGAGATTGGCCTTAAACACTTTTAGCGTCGTCTTCCCATCTGCTCCGATTCCGAGCCGTTTCGCTTCGCTGACATTATGCAGGGAAGCACGGCGGACAGTGGTTCCTTCCAACTGGACGGGGTCAAACACTGCAACAGGAGTGACGCAGGTGGCTCCGCAAGACCAGTCAATGCATCTGAGCATCGTATCAGCAGTTGTGTCTGGCCATTTGTAGGCCATGCCTGCACCATTGTCGTGATGCCCAGTCGTGGTGAAAGACTTGGCATAAGCAGTATCCTCAAATACAACCACAAGGCCGTCTACCGGATGTTCTGCTTCGCCTTCCCCATCCCCTCAAATGCACCGCCGCAAATAAATAGTACATTCTTCGTGTTGAATTGGATGAAGTCTTGCATGAGGTTGTTCTGGAAGCTGACAGCTCGGTTGAAGTTGCAACTGCGTCAATCACATCCGAGGAGATGCCTCAGTATGGTACAATCACCGTCAACAAGACATCTGCCAACGAGAGCGTCACGAAAGATAACGATGACTACTCTCTGGAAGGCGCGGTGTATACAGTCTATGCTGATGCTGACTGCGAAACGGAAGTGACCTCGATCACCACAGACTCAACAGGAGTTGGCACTTCCAGCAATCTCCCTCTCGGTACGCATTACGTGAAGGAGACAACGGCTTCGGAAGGCTACGATCTGGACACCACAGGCGGTGATGGAACCGGCGTGTATGTAGTAACGCTGTCTTATGATAGCTCGGAAGAGACCGCAAGCAGTGCAATCAATTCCGAAGAGCCCCCGATCATTGAGACAACCTCCACCACAACTACAACAGATACACCTACTTCTGAGAGTACAGAACAGAGCGAGGACGTAACCACCGAAGCAAGCACTGAAACAACAACGGACGAAACAAATACCGAAACATTAACGGAAGAAACGACCGAAGAAGAAACGGATTCCAGTGCGAACACCAGTACGACAAGATGGAAGACTTCCACTACGTCATACCGGAAAAGATTGGAAAGGATGAGGAAGCAAAACAGGAATTCATCGCTGAAATGAACCGTGATGCAGCGACCTATCTGACCATCCATAAGCGTCTGGCTGAGATGTTCACGAAGGAACTGATGGGAAACGGGATGGATGAGAGCCGCTACTGGGAGTCATATATCATTATCAACGATATGCGGATCTCGCTGAACATTGATCCCCCTAAGAAGGACGTATATGGCTATCAGCAGGAGGCATTGAGCCGTCGGGTCATTTATGCGGGCGTCACTCGACGCTGGTATCCAGATGGCTGGCGTTATTTTGCAACGCTGCTGTTGGACGGTCCGGCACCCGTGAAGCACTACTATGACGGAGAACTGCTGCACCCGTTGGGCAAGGGCAAGGTCGGTCATGACATTGGCACTCAAACGATGGCTTCCTGCGGAGACAACAATGTCAGCCTGTATGAGCTTGCCGACAGGGTGAAAGGTATCGACCGGGAACTCCGCATCCTGAATCGGGCAATGGATCGTTCCAGCAGGGCGATGAACCCCGGTATGTTTGATAAGGACGGCCAGATCATCCCGATTAACCGGTTGCCTGCTGACAAGCTCACGAAGCATGGCAAGCGTAAGTGGGTCAAAAGCAAGCGGTACTGCCAGCTTGAATCTGAGCGGCGTTCTCTCTACCGTGAGCAAAAAGAAATGCGTATCTGTCAGCACAATGAGCTGTGCAATAAGCTCCTTCCAGAAATATGTCTGCATTTAAAATGAGAGGAAGACGAAACAATAGCAGAAGATAGAGTGATAGCTGGAAAGCACCGAAAGAAGAGGGCGATGGCGCTGATATGTGTACAAAAGAAACACCACCCAAGACGAGCTCAGGTGGCGTTTCACAGTTAATGATGATGTGTGCGGGAAAGGCTTCTCATTGTAGTTTAAACGCCACATCCAGCCCAGTCAGATACAGCGACAACGGATCATCGTCCTCCGCAACATCGTTCGGTACAATGATCAATCCACGTACCGTGACTTCGTCGCTCTCTGTCCCCGCCTCAAATGACTGGAGTGAAAAATTAATATCCCTATATCCCATCTCGCTCTGATAAGAGTTTGTCATCGAAGTCCCCAGCTTTGTCCACGAACCATCATCGCACTGCTCGAACATGATAGCATCCGATGTAAGAGCGTAGTAGTCGGAATAAAGGATAGGAGTCGACACGAAGTCATCAACATCTTCATCGCCTACATACTTGTATGTGAGTGTGATCGACATGAGCGAATAGTCCTCATCTGTCACCCGCAATCCCTTTTCCACATCCTCGTATTCCTCCTCCGTCAGCGGCAGAGCAAAATCATCAGATGCGGTATCGAGGGAGGCTCCATATACATATTCCGCAGTCTCAAGTGTCACCTCGAAGTTGTCTGAAACAGCCGTATCTCCAACTACACATTCCGTATCTGCTTCCGGAACATATATCTCTGCATTCTGGATTTGGAGAATTGGTTCGGAAAATGCACCTAAAAATCCATCATCTGCCGACTCATCCACCTCGGCTGCAACAAAATCTCCGACAACAGTAATACAATATCCCTTCGTCAGCTCCGCCAATTGCTCCTTTGGCAGATATACATCCACATAGTAGTAGTACGACATAGAGAGTCCATAAGCATCTGCACTGATCAGCATAGCATGATCAGATTCGATGGAGACAACTGCGCCTGTTATAGCGTATCGCTGGTCGGTATAGGTCAGCTCAAACTTCGCCTCATTTTCTGTATACAGACTGCTGAGCGCGTCCACTGCCCACCCAGGGCACATCTGGTACTCGTTGTCTTCCAGCCACTCCTGAGCATACTCCGTGTCCTCCACGAACTGAATTTCTGTTTCTTCCGCCTGTGCTGTACACATCGGCAATCCCAATACCATCGATGCTGCCAGTGCCATAGCCAGTAGTGTAGTCATTTTCTTTTTCATCTTCGTCCTCCTGATTTTTTCTGGATTGTTGTCATTTTCGGGTGATTTGGTCTGATAATAGCACATATGGAGAGAATTTACCACAGAATTTTACGCAGTTGAGCAGAAGGCTTGTCCAACGCGGAACATTGTTCCTTCATTTTCGAAATATCTGCGAGGTGACGGTACTTTCGCAAATCTCTCATATTCCAATCGGAGGTGATTAGCAATGGCCAATACAGTGTTCGGGATCATTTTTATCGTTGTCGCTCTCGTATGCTTCTACTTCGTTTACTTTTTAAAAGCCGATGTCTATTTTGGAGGCAAAAAGACCAAGACTGCGTTTGGAAGAGTCATCGGAGAACGGGAAGAGAAGCAGAAGAAGCAATATATTGTTTCGTTTGAAACGGAAGACGGCGAGGTAAAGGAGGCATCGACAACATGGTACGAGGAGAATGACCTTGTATCAGCTGGAGACGATGTTAATCTGAAATACGTTGATTTCACCATTTGCAAGAAACCCGTCCTCGCTGTTCGGATTGTAAAAGATGGGCTGCTTTCTGGAATTTTGTGATCCAATTGATATGGTGGTCTACTTTAGACTGAATAGATGGCGGGAGCCACCCTTCATGCCGATTTGTCAAATAAGACTTTTTGACTGTATGCCAGTGGCGTCCTTTCTTATCCGGTTCAGCCGAATAGACACGCTTGCGTTTAGACTTGAATTTTGCTCTGCGGTATCTTGTCTTGCGATAGCGACGACCTCTGCGGTATGTCTTCCGAGTCTCCATAAGCTTACGTTTTGCCAGGATCTTGAGAGTATGGAGAAAATGACTCCAAAGGCTGCGAAGAAAAAATGGAGCGAGCTTACGGTAAGGCTCAGCAAAAACTCAAAGCTGCGTAACTACAAGAGCGAAAAGCCTACCGTTAATCCGTCCGTCACACTGCATAAAACTGTTGCCGCAAGTAAAGAGGATGAGCAGCTGATGGAAGACGCACTCGGTAATTCTGATATCCATTTTGCGCCTGGCAATTGAGTTCGCTTGGGCACATCAAATATGTCAAAAGTGCCGTCCTC
The DNA here is from genome assembly GCA_021201665.1 of Lachnospiraceae bacterium. Taxonomy (GTDB): domain Bacteria; phylum Bacillota; class Clostridia; order Lachnospirales; family Lachnospiraceae; genus Choladousia. Next base: position 107,961 of record JAJQEO010000048.1, read on the forward strand.
CCGGACGGCACTTTCTTATCACCGATATTTTCTCAAAATCCTTGCTGCATCCTCCAGAATAACTTTCTGAATGTCTTCCGGCGCCTCTCTCGCAGCTTCGGCAGGCTTTACGCATTGGAAGTAACACTCGGCGAAAAACTCCTGTTCGTCCGGCTGCAGCTTGGGATAGAAGTACTTGACCAAGCACTTGAAGTTTTTCACATAAATATCCTTTAACATATAATCTCCTTTATTAGATTCTGTGCCATATCAATTCTGTGTCCAGTTGAATATTGATCCCCACTTTTTATATATTTTATAAAATCCGAATTATTTTGCAACTCTTCAAACTTTTTGAGAAAATATCCTTGTATATTATGAGCTGTTCTAAGTCTTCATCAGATAATTTTGAAAAGCAAAATGACCATATTTCAAATAAGGCTTTATTAATTGATCCTCTTCTTCCTGTCTGACTGTATTTTCTAAAAGCATATCTTCCAAATATTTGATAACAATATTTCATTATTTTTCTAAAACTTATTTTAATACGATCAATATCTTTTTCCTGATATGTATTAACAAGTTTCATTACTTTAATTAGATAACTATCTATATTTCCATTATATTCTTTTCTGTAATCTAACTCAGTAAATGCAAGAAAACGTGTTACATATTCTCGATCCAACATCCGGTCGGTTCTAATACTATTTTCAGTAACTGTCAGAAATTCATCCGCTCTTGCAAGTTCTTCTATTAAATCCGTCACATTACCCTGATAAAGTGCCTGTCTGATTTCCTGATCATTAAGCCCAATTCCACCAGTATTGATCCTTTGGAAAATATTATATACTATTTCCTCAGGAGCCCCTTTTCGACAGTATATGCGATAACAGGTGTTTCTTTAATACGCCGCATATACTGTCTTGGAAGTTCATCAAATGTATGATCATTGAAATCTGTTAGATACTGGAGATTTTCAAGTTTTTTCTTTTTTCGATTTTCAGCTTTCCTATTTTCAGTGCCAACCAGAAAGTTTTGAAACGCCGTCAACCTCTGTAACCCATCAATTACAATCCAATTGTCTTCATCTGCCGCATTAAAATAAAATGCAGGAATTGGAATTTTCAGCATCAAAGACTCTATCAGTCGACTTTGCTGAGTCAAAGACCATAGGTTTCCATTTCTCTGGAAGCTTGGATTTAAATCAATCTCATTATTTTCCAAACGCTCCATTAAATTGTATACATTCACCGGCCTTTGACCTATATTAACTTCAGCAGGTATAAAGCTTGCAGGGTCAGTTTCCTCCGTAATATACCCTTCATCTTCTTCAGGCGTAATAGATATTCCATTTACACTGAGTTCCTCTATTACACTCGTAATATCGGCATCCGTTACCCCTTCTGTTTTTTCTTTTAATATGTCTACGACAACATTATAGCTGATAGCATTTTTATTATTTTGGGCAAATTTTAGTACCTCAGATATTTTTGCCTTATATTTTTTTTTCATAAATAAAATCCCCCATCTGGTCAAATAAAAATGAACCTATTCAGCTCACCAAGCCAAAGATTGTCTAGATCAGGAAACGCTATAACAAAAGCATTTTAAAGCCTATAGAAGCAGTTTAACACACAGCTTCACGTCTCACAAGCACAATTTCAACTTTTTCAATGGGAAGGGCAACTTTCCATGAAAATTCTTTTCACTTAGGCAAGCTGAAATTGACTCTTTCAATTATATATAGAGTCCCACCCTCATACCCCAACCGCCTTAAACACCCAGTAGATCAGCCCCAGCACCCAGCTGGTGAACAGCCCATACAGGATCACCGGTCCGGCGATTGTAAAAATTTTACAGCCGATGCCGAAGACCTGGCCTTCTGCCAGGGTTCCATTAGGGACAAAAAATTGTAATGTTTGCTATGATCTATAGTTTCAAATACTCCTTGATTTCCTGAGAAGTATGTTCCTGTTCAGTCTTCCGATTCCAGAACACAATTGTCCTGACCGAATTTTCAGATACACGAATTCCTGCTTTCTGAATTTGTGTCTCAACTCGATTTCGCATACGACTTCCTTCATCAAGTGCATTCCTTACAATTCTTTCAAGATACTCAGGCTTACGCAAATCGCCAAGGTCATGAAATATCGCGTTAGACGCTACCAGTGCATTCCGCATATATGCTGCATTATCCTTAAACAAATTACTGTCAATATAAATACCCTGAGCTTCAATAAACAGGCAACAGAACGTAACAACTGTACGTGTGTTGCCCTCCCGGAAGGGATGAACTTTCCATAGTTTTGACATAGAATCAGAAAACTGTTTTGTTACGCACTCTGGATCAAGCGTTTTCCAGTCAATAGCATTCATATCCGACAAGACAGTTTCAGAATCTTTTTCAATATCAAAACAATCCGAATATTCAACAGAAAGATCGCCCAATACTGCCTCTGCTTTTTCTATATTTATGATACGAGGCTTTCCAGCCCATTCATACACATCCTGGAAAATCAAATAATGCATGTAACACAAAGACTTAAAATTAAAATCCAGCCAATTGATATCTGTAACAATCTCAGAAAGTCTGAGGGCAGTATAATCTGCTTCCATGTCGTCCAACATCTTCTGATCTCGCAGATCAGCAAGATTTTTCAAAACCTCCGAGTTCGGATAAAGATAAGGATCTCGCATTTTATCTCCTATTGTTTCATCTTATATTTGCGATCCAATGCTTTTTTTACATCATCCATGGACATCTCTCCATGTTTTTCTTTTTCAATAAGCATCTTCATTTCTGCCGTAGGCTCCAGGCCATCTATCTTTATCATGCCAAGCGCATAGTCCCATTTTTTATCGGCACTTACTAACATAGAAATCATCTCCTTGTATGCTCTATACTATAACATAATGCATAATTTCGCTTTTCTCAAGTATAACACAATGAATTAGAATTAGCCATCTTTAAAATAAAAAATGGGTGAACAAGCCCTATAAGAAGTTACAGGTCACACCCCGGCCAGGGAAAACCTTCTTGAAAGCCACGACAAG
>JAJQEO010000008.1 GCA_021201665.1 Lachnospiraceae bacterium
CCGGCTCGGCTACTTTGGGCAGGCAATCTGCCGGTTCCACAAACTGCATTGCCAGCCGTAATATCCGTGTCCCGGTTCATGTGAATGAAAAAATCAACCGGGTGCTGCGAGCCAAAAAAACTCTGTCCCTGCAGCTTGGTCATGATCCGTCCTCTACTGAATTAGCCAAAGAGCTTGATATGACGGTCACTCAGGTAGAAGATATTTTAGAAAAAGCAAGCGATACCATCTCTCTGGATACTCCAGTAGGTGAAGATGAAGGTACCGCACTCGAAGATTTTGTAGAGGATCAGAAAGCACTCTCCCCAGAGGAATCGGCAGCATACACCATGCTGCAGCAGGAATTGGATAAAGTTCTGAATACATTGACTGAACGGGAACGCGATGTAATATATCTCCGGTTTGGTTTTTCAGACGGACATATCTGGACATTAGAGGAAGTAGGTAAAAAGTTCCATGTCACAAGAGAGCGCATCCGACAGATAGAAGCACAGGCTCTGCGTAAGTTGCGGCTTCCGTCGCGGCGGTCACAGCTTGTGGATTTCCTGTGAGCTTGTGAATGGATCGCAGCAAATAACACACAACAGCTTTCAGACAAAAAAACACCGATTGTTTTCACTAAGAAGTCAGCTTTTGGAGAGTTTTTAACTTCTGTTCAGAAAAGGACAAAAGTAGATATTGGAAGAAATTATTTTGCTTTATATACAGGAACATATTCGGAATCCCAGTCTCGATCCGATATTTAAAACGATTACTCATCTGGGCGATAAAGGAATCTTCTGGATTATCCTCACTGTCATATTGCTTAGCATTAAAAAGACAAGAACCGCGGGAATCTGTTCCGCATGTGCACTTCTTGGCTCTTTGTTGGTCAATAATCTGCTGCTGAAGAATCTGTTTAACCGCACACGCCCCTATAAAGTAATCGAAGGGCTTACCTGCATCATCCAGCCGGCCTCCGATGCTTCTTTCCCTTCCGGACATACAGGTGCAAGCTTTGCCTCAGCAGTTGCTATCTACAGAAATGTGCAGCGAAAATATGGGATACTGCTTCTGGTGCTTGCTTCGCTGATTGCTTTTTCAAGGCTTTATGTCGGTATTCACTACCCAACAGACGTTCTGGGAGGACTGATGACGGGAATCGCTCTGGGGATACTGGCCAGTCCGCGAAAATGCCGTGTCCAACGCTAAACTGATACAGATTATCTTGCACAATCCAGGACATAAAAAGTCAGAACTCTCTCCGCCTCCTCATTTCATGCACTGTTGTTTCCAGACAGTGCATGGGCTGAATTTGGCACCCGGTCACATAATAAACCTTCCCCAGTTAAAATATTTCAGCATCCGCAATAACCGATTCTTCCCATCGCTGACTTCCTGTGCTGCTTTTCCTTCCGGTGCAATCGATGTATCAGCATCAATCACCTTCAGTGCATCCTCCTCGTACTCTTGCATTTTTGTCTGGAGCTGCGCGTTTAGTTCTTCACTGTCTACCACCAGCATCAGCTCTGTATCTACATAGGTGCTCCGCATATCCCAGTTAAAAGAGCCAATCCCGGATAGCCGGTCATCGATTACAAAGCACTTTCCATGATAAGAAATGCCTCCGTCATATTCCAGTATTTCTACGCCTGTCTCAAGAATCTCTTCCTTATTTAAATCATAATCCGAAGCACCGAATGGGTTCCCATCATTCGCAACAGAATTGGTCATCATCGTGACGTTGTCCACTTCCCCGCAGATTTCCTCCAGACGTTCCAGCATCCAGTCATTGCAGATGATGTACGGCGTATGAAAAACCACTTCTTTCTCAGCCTGCTTCATCAGTTCTGTGATGGTATAGAATACTACCGGTTCCTTGGAATAAATCTGAGTCGGGTTGGACACCAGCTCGATATGGTTGACCGGCACGGTCACACTTTCGTAGTCCTCTGCTAAAAGCCAGTCCCCTTGCTCTTCCGTCATTTCCTCATACTCTTCTAATAGTTCCTTTTCCGCCGAAATAACCGGAGGAAGTTTTTCCCAGAAATGATTATCCGCAAGTGTCCTGCATACAGGCTGCTCCCACACAGACCAAAAATAATCGCGCACCTGTTCCAATGAATTGTCATCCTCTGCATCAGCACTGTAGACAAGAATATCCCAGTCATAATTTTTATGTCCTTCCTGATCTCCCAGAAAGTAATCATACGTATTACGGCCGCCCAAAATATATCCCAGGTCATCCACGATCAGGTATTTATCATGCATCCGTCCCATGATGGTCCACGGCATCCACGGACGAATCGGGTTATAGATCCTGATCTCCACATGCTCCGTCTGCGCAAGCGCCAGAAAATACGGATTTCCCCACATACCTTTAATATAAGAAAATCCGTCCACAAGAATGTATACGTTCACACCCCGTTCTGCCGCTTCCATCAGCGCCGACATTACCATCCTGCCGCTGGTATCCGCGTCAATTTCAAACGTAGACAGAATAATTTCCTCCTGCGCCTGCGAAATCAGGCGGATGCGTTCCTCCAGCGCTTCTCCATTATCTGAAAGAACGGAAGCCCGTTCGCCTGAAGCTTCATCGCTGTAAAAAGAGGTCGCTTCGACATTTTCAACCGTACTCTCGCTGATCTGCGGCTGAACCACAAATGGCAAAAATGCCCCCAGAAATATATAGAGCGTGATATAAAGCACCGGGCTGCGGAAAAAGGCGGGAATTCTCTTTTTCGCAGCAGGCTTTCCCGCTTTTTCTTTCCATATGGCGATGATAACCCGAACCTTCGCCACAAGATCGGCAAGCATCGCAATGCCATCTATACTGCTAAGAATATCGAAAAAGAGATAGCTGTCCTCTCCCGCTGCAAACCCATAACAATCCGTAACCGCAGCAAAAAGGATGCATCTGACAGAAATCGTTACGGCTTTTTCTTTTCCTGTAAATTTCCGTTTTACATAACCATAAAGCCCGAAACAGCATAGGCCATAGATCAGGTAAACTGCAAGAAGCACCACTGCAGCCGGATATTTCCATATCAGTGCAAATGAAATAAGCACGAAAAAGCTATATATCATTGCCGTCACAATCGGGTAATTTTTATTTTTACATTCTGTTCTCATTTGTTCATGCTTTGTAGCTATTCAGTCCCTTCACAGTTACGCCTTCATACGTATCTCGCAGCAGGTGCGAGGTACTGTACTGACGTTTTTTTAAAAAGGGAATTCCATCTTTAAATTCCTTTCAGCAGTTCCATGAATTCTTCTCCGCTGATGCTCTCTTTTTCCAGCAGGCGTGCTGCAATCAGCTCCAGTGCACTTCGGTTCTCCTCCAGGAGACGGACCGCCTCATGCTGGCACTGGTCAATGAGCTTGCGCACCTCTTCGTCTGCTTCCGCACCAGTCTGCTCCGAACAGGTCGAAACGTCTCTCCCATCCAGATATTGTTCCTGCGTCTTCTGCAGTCCCATGGAGCCAAAGCGATTACTCATGCCGTACTGGCTGACCATTTTTCTCGCCATATCAGTCGCCCGCTCGATATCGTTGGAAGCTCCGGTTGTCGCTGTGCCAAAACGCACAATTTCAGCTGCCCTGCCTCCTAACAGCACCGTGATCTGAGCCTTCAGTTCTTCTTTTGTCAGCAGATACCGGTCTTCTTCCGGAACATTCATCGTAAATCCAAGAGCACCCATAGTATGCGGTACAATCGTAATTTTCTGTATCGGCTGAGCGTCCTTCTGCAACGCCGAGATTAGGGCATGTCCGACCTCATGGTAAGCCACCATCTGCCGTTCTTTCTGGCTCAGGATACGGCCTTTCTTTTCTTTCCCGGCAAATACGGTTTCCACCGAATCCATCAAATCCTTCTGGATAACATAGCTCCGCCTGAGCTTCACCGCCAGAAGCGCTGCTTCGTTCACAATGTTGGCAAGATCAGCGCCGCTGGCACCGCTCGTCGTAAGCGCGACTGAGTGGAAATCAACGTCGCTGGAAAGCAGGACTTTTTTCCCATGTACTTTCAGGATATTTTCACGCCCTGCCAGATCCGGCTTGTCTACAATAATGCGGCGGTCAAAACGGCCCGGACGCAAAAGCGCCTGGTCCAGTACCTCCGGACGGTTCGTCGCAGCCAATACGATGATGCCGCTGTTTGTTTCAAATCCGTCCATCTCTGAAAGCAGTTGATTCAGAGTCTGCTCCCGCTCATCATTACTTCCGAAACTGGTATCCCGCTTTTTTCCGATCGCATCAATCTCATCAATAAAAATAATGCACGGTGTATTTTTCTTCGCTGTCTCAAATAAATCCCTTACACGGCTGGCACCGACGCCAACGAACATTTCCACAAATTCCGACCCTGTGATATGGTAAAATGGAACGCCTGCTTCCCCCGCTACCGCTTTTGCAAGCAGAGTTTTGCCGGTGCCTGGCGCACCTACCAGCAGCGCGCCTTTTGGCTGTTTTGCCCCGATTTTGATGTATCTGTCCGGGTTTTTCAGGTAATCTACCATTTCCTCCAGACTTTCCTTCGCCTCATCCTCTCCGGCAACATCCGCAAAAGAAACTCCTGTTTTTTCCTCCACGTCGTACTTTTTCGCCTTCGATCTTCCGAAGCCGCCCATCATACCTCCGCCCATCATCCCGCCGCCTGATTCAGAGCCTCGCATTCGTCTCATAAAGAACCGCATGAGAAGGAATAAAACCAGATACATAATCACGATCGGCAAAACCCAGCTCATGATTGTGGAAAGCAAGGATGCCTGCGCAGGAATTTCCTGGGAGAAGCTGACGTCATATTCCCTCAGCGTAGCAACCAGATCCGCATCTTCAATACGCCCCGTGTAAAAAATATAGCTCCGCTGCGATGTAAACCAGTTCGATCCGCTGGAAAGCTCATAATTGCTCAGAACCTCACTGATATCATCAACCGTCACATCTTCTTTCAGAGTAATCTGAATCTGATCCTCATCCATATATACAGAATCAGCAAATCCGCCCTCTATCAGCTTCAGGAACTCATCATAGGTAATTTCCAGAGATGTAGTCGCAGAACCTATTGCTGCAAAATTAAGCACAATTGAAAGTATAAAAAATACAATTATGATAACCACCCATACGGGAGGTTTCCTGATACTCTGATATTTATTCTTATTCATAAAAACCTCCTCTCCTGTCCCGGAGATTGAGATTGCTGTAAGTGCAGCAGAGTCTGACAGCCATGCCACAGCCTCTATTCTTCATCTTCCTGTTTTATGATGTCTCTGATTTTTTTCATTGTTATTGCCATCTGGTTGAGCTCATCCGGATTTATTTCAGACTTAATCCTTTCATAACATTCCCGCATCCGGGCCGATTCTTTATCCAAAATCTCTTCTGCTTTTCCGGTAAGGGTTACATAGGTCCTGCCAATATTTACATCGGTTTCCCACTGCAGATACCCATCTATTTCCAAAGCGCCTACCATTTTTGATACTTCTGGCATCTCCATTTTAAGTTGTTCTGTCAGACTGAACAAATATACTTTCCCATTGTCTGATTTATTCTTACTGAGTTCTCTGATGCAATATAAATAATAGTAATCTTTCCGTTCAATGCCCTTGTACAGAGCATCCGTATCAAAGGTGTCCCTGAAAAAAGCTGTGATTCCTTCTTCTTTCTGTTCCTGAGCAGCCATTTAAAAGTCCCCTTTCTTCGTTTACAATTGGTTATAAATAGAAAACCGCAGAACATTATCTATCCTGCGGTTCTACTTAGCACCACCCCAATACAAAGCATTTTGGGAATAGACAGTGCAATTTAATAATCCATTTCGCCCGCGCCTGCCGGTGCTGCAGGCGCCGGTTCTTTGATGTCACCAGCTGCGGCTTCCGTGGTCAGCAGAGTGGAAGCTACGCTGGTCGCATTCTGCAGGGCAGTTCTCGTCACCTTCACCGGATCAAGGATGCCTGCCTGCACCATGTCCACATACTCTTCTTTGTAGGCATCAAACCCAATCCCCGGCTCAGATTCATGAACCTTGTTCACGATCACAGCACCTTCAAGGCCGGCATTTTCTGCGATGTAGTAAAGCGGGGCTTCCAGTGCTTTCAGGATGATGTTCGCTCCGGTCTTCTCATCTCCTTCAAGAGACTCCGCAACTTTTTCTACATCCTTAGACGCATGGATGTATGCAGAGCCGCCGCCGGCGATAATTCCCTCTTCTACGGCTGCTCTGGTCGCAGCGAGGGCGTCCTCCATACGAAGCTTTGCTTCTTTCATCTCAGTCTCGGTAGCGGCTCCGACACGGATAACCGCTACGCCGCCTGCCAGCTTCGCCAGACGCTCCTGAAGCTTTTCTTTGTCATAATCTGAAGTGGTTTCCTCAATCTGGGAGCGAATATGGGAAACTCTCGCCGCAATCGCGTCTTTATCGCCAAGCCCGTCCACAATCACGGTGTTCTCTTTCTGAACCTTTACAGATTTTGCACGCCCCAGCATTTCCATCGTGGTATCTTTCAGTTCCAGGCCGAGATCTTCGGAAATCACCTGGCCGCCCGTCAGAATAGCAATATCCTGCAGCATTTCCTTGCGGTTATCGCCATAACCCGGTGCCTTTACGCCAACCACATGGAAGGTGCCGCGAAGCTTATTAACAATCAGGGTTGACAATGCTTCTCCTTCAATATCCTCCGCGATGATCAGCAGCTGCTTTCCGGACTTCACAATCTGCTCCAGAAGCGGAAGGATATCCTGAATGGTGCTGATCTTCTTATCAGTAATCAGAATCAGCGGCTCTTCCAGCACAGCTTCCATCTTCTGATTATCCGTTACCATATAAGAAGAAACATAGCCTTTGTCAAACTGCATGCCTTCGACCAACTCGATCTCCGTCTTCATGGTTTTTGATTCTTCAATCGTAATCACGCCGTCCTCGGAAACCTTCTCGATTGCATCCGCAACCATCTCTCCAACCGTGTCATCCCCCGAAGACACTGCGGCGACTCTGGTGATCTGTTCCTTGCCGCTCACCTTTTTGCTCATGCCCTTGATGGACTCCACCGCAGCATCGGTGGCCTTCTTCATGCCTTTGCGCAGCTCAATCGGATTCGCGCCGGCCGCGATATTCTTCAGACCTTCCTGCACCATCGCCTGCGCGAGAACGGTAGCAGTCGTGGTGCCGTCTCCGGCCACGTCATTCGTCTTTGACGCGACTTCCTTGATCAGCTGTGCACCCATATTTTCAAATGGATCTTCCAGCTCAATCTCTTTCGCAATCGTCACGCCATCATTCGTGATCAGCGGAGAACCGTAAGATTTATCGAGCACTACATTTCTTCCCTTCGGTCCGAGTGTTACGCGAACCGTATCCGCCAGTTTATTTACTCCGGCTTCCAGAGCCGTCCTTGCATCAACACTATATTTCAATTCCTTTGCCATAATTCAACTGCCTCCTTAGCAACTGCTTCCATATTTATCTGATCATGCTTCCACCAGAGCAAGAATATCGCTCTGCTTTACAATGATATATTCGTCCTCTCCAAGCTTTACTTCCGTGCCGGAATATTTGGAATAAATAACCGTGTCTCCCGGCTTTACCGTCATCTTTACTTCCTTACCATCAACAAGGCCGCCTGGCCCGACTGCGATGACTTCCGCTTCCTGCGGTTTTTCCTGTGATCCGGACATCAGGATGATACCCGACTTTGTAGTTTCTTCTGCCTCGCGCTGCTTCAGCACGACTCTGTCTGCTAATGGTGCTAACTTCATAAGTGTTAATCCTCCTTTTCTTGTCCGTACTCGCGCAGCGAGTATGGATGCTGGTTGGGTACCGCGCCATGGCGTGTGCGGCTCTCATTTTTTGTGTTCCCAGGGGTTCTTCCATGCAAAACGAAATCCATGGCATGATTGTTTTGCATTTTTAACTTCTCTCAGGTGTCGTTCGTTTGTTATACGGAATATAGCACATCTGTTAGCACTCGTCAATAGTGATTGCTAATAATTTACACTAATTTTAGATTTTGGCTATAATTGTGAAAAAATTCTTTTCATTCCAGCGAACAAACGGTACAACACAAGCATACAGCAAAGCACAATGCCAGTACCGCGGCAATGATTACTATATAAATCATCTTTTCCTCCTGCTGTTTAATTATCATTTTTCCCTGTATGATGATTCAATCGCTGTTCTCTTTCTCCCACAGCCGGAATGTCTGTCGGTATGCACAGTCATTTGGCAGAGTGGGATGGAACAATGCCACGAACAGATTTACTTTCCCACAATGATTGCATTTACGAAAACGGTCTTTATAAACTTTGCATAAATGCGTTTCTTCATCCAGATTTTCACACGGGCTGTCATAGTGAATGGCCACTTTTCCTTTTGCCCAGGCCGAACGGGAATAACAGCATTTCCCACAGCGATTGCACAGAGAATCCCAGTCCTTTCGCCATTTGAGCCAGGCCTTAAAAATATCCCATAGCATTTTCACTTCACATACCCCCATATTCTGAGAAGTTAAACCCACTTAAAGCACTGTATCCCATAGATAACAAGATGCCTGATCTGCTATAATCTCAATGCAACAGATGCATACCCGAGGCCGGCAGAATCTTCCAGAGACACATAATACCACCCATCTTTCTGACCTGTTTTGGGGTACAGAATGTCGCCAAGTCTCGCCTGATTTTTATATTCTACACGAATTTCTTTCACGACCAGACCGCGCTCCTTCTTCAGCTGTTCCTGTATGATGTCCACAGCAATCTCTACATAGCGGGCATTATTGACATGGTGGTTGGAATCTATAAGTTCCTGGACAACCGGAATGGGATTCACTTTCTGTAAATTCTCAGGCATCTTTATCTTCCGTGAAGCATATTCCATTGGAATTCTTTCTTCAGAGCCGGACCAACGCGCAGCGTTTTCAGATTGTCCGGCTCGTCCTGCCCTCGCCGGGTGGCATCTCCGCCCTTCGGGCGGGATATCCGCCGAGCCTGGGCGAGGGCGCTGATCGTCCAGTGGACGATCGTTTAGCGCCGACCGAAGCGGAGCGGAGAGTGCTTCCACAATATTATATGCCGCAATCTCCTTAGCATCCGGCCGTTCGGGTCTTCCGGTATCTGTATTCAAATATACCCAGGGGCAATTGGCCCTGACCATGTACGAACCTTCTTTGTCCAGGATCATAACATTACGCCATCCAAGGCATCCGGAAAAAGCATACGGAATCGTTCCAACCGTTATTTCTTCAAACATTTTTGGATAACGGTCAATTACAATCTGCCAGCCAGACAGAAGCCATAAACGATGGTGCTCTTTTAAATAATCCGGGCCTACCCCCAACGCTTCCGACTGAAACAGACAGCAATCCTGTAAGTAATTTATCAGGCCTGTCAGACTCAGATGTCCCGTTTCATCCGTTTCGCTAAACCGTACCTGACCTGTAAAAGAATACATGCGCTTCATCTCCAGAATATTCGTTTGGCGCTTAACAGACATTGTTTGGATGTCCATTAAGCGCCTTCCCGATAAGTTATTTTACTCGATCATTCCAAGTAAAAATATTTTCTGATTGCTTACCTGCCTTTAATTTTGGCCAGGGATTCCCTGATCGCAACCAGAACGCTTTCGTCTTTTTCATGGGAAAGACAGTAACGCAAATGGGTCTCTACGTAGTCCCCTTCCGAATCGCCAAGCGTGACTGCCGCTGCCTTACGGATATCCGCATCACTGTCGTTCTCCATACACTTGATCAGTGTATTCAGAGAATCCTCATTTTCCGGCACCTTCCCCAGACCTTCTATCGCTGCCAGACGGACTTCTTTGTCCTTATCTTTTATCAACGCGGTAAGTTTGTCTGTTTTCTTCTTTTCTACCAGCTTGTTTACCTTGTCCACTTTGCCCATAGCTTCCATTCCTTTCTACTTTTGTGTGCCTGGTTATAGAAATTTCCCTCATCCATCCTGCAAAGCGTCTCTTTCTCATTTTCCTTTATAATTGAGAAGGAGACGGCATGTCGGCTCCTTCTCGTTCGCGCGGACTGCGTCCGGCATCAGCCGGAAAACTCCTTACGCAGTCCTGCGCATATTACTTACGCAGCGCCCTGCGGTGTCTGGCAGAGGCGCTGCGTCTGGTACAAGTTTCAATATATTCTTTTACGATGCCTGTTCAAACTGGCTGTTATACAGTTCCGCATAGAACCCGTTCTTCGCCAGCAGCTCCTCATGGTTGCCCTGCTCGACAATATCGCCGTCACGCATCACAAGGATGATGTCCGCATTCTTGATGGTGGACAGGCGGTGTGCGATCACGAAGCTGGTACGCTTGTCGGTCAGCTTATCCATCGCCTGCTGCGTGATCATCTCGGTTTTCGTATCGACGCTTGACGTAGCCTCATCGAGGATCAGCAGCGGACTGTTCTGAATCATCGCCCTCGCGATGGTCATCAGCTGTTTCTGGCCGGCGGAGATCGCGGTGTTATCGCTTAAGACGGAATCATAGCCGTGCGGCAGCGCCGAGATAAAATTGTGAATACCACAGGCCTTGCACGCCTCGATCATCTGCGCTTCTGTGACGCCCTCTGTATTATACAGGAGGTTTTCTCTTACAGTACCTTCAAACAGCCAGGTATCCTGCAGCACCATGCCAAACTGGCTGTGCACGTTCTCCCTCGGGATATCCGTCGTCGGAACGCCGTCGATCAGGATCTCGCCTCCGGTCAGCTCGTAGAAGCGCATCAGAAGGTTGACCAGGGTAGTCTTGCCTGCGCCGGTCGGTCCGACGATAGCGGCTTTCTGCCCCGGTTTTACTTTTACGCTGAAATCGTGGATGATCTCCTTTTCCGGAGCGCTCGGGTACGCGAATTTCACATGCTTAAATTCCACTTCGCCCTCAACACGGTCAATGCGCTTTGTCTTCGCATACTCATCTTCCATCTCTTCCTCACCGAGGAATTCAAAGACACGCTCGGACGCTGCCGCGCAGGACTGTACCTGTGTCATGGCCTGCGAGATCTGGCGCAGCGGCGACTCGAACAGGCGGGTGTAGATCAGGAATGCCGTGATCACGCCGAACGTGATGTTTCCATTGATGATCTGGGACGCACCCACGATGCAGACTGCCACATACCCCAGGTTCCCGACAAAAGTCATCAGCGGCTGCATCAGGCCGGATAGAAACTGGGAGCTGAAGTTAGCGTTCTTCACTTTCTGGTTCAGGGATGTAAAGGTATCCTTTACCTCATCCTCCGCGTTCAGGATACGGATCACATCGTGTCCGGTATACATTTCTTCGATATACCCGTTCAGGTTGCCGAGGCTTTCCTGGCGGGCGGTAAAGTATTTCTGCGAACGGCTCATGATCACGACCATCAGGATGAGACCGATGAGTGTCGCAAGGACGGTCGTCGTCGCCATAATCCAGTTTGTATAATACATCATGATCAGGCAGCCGATAAACTGGGCGACCGCGGTCACCAGGTTCGACAGGCTGTTGGACATCGCCTGGCCGATCATATCCACATCGTTTGTCATACGGGAGAGCACGTCACCGGCGGCATTGCCCGAATAGTATTTCAGCGGCAGGCGGTTGATCTTCGTGCTGATATCCCCACGCAGCCGTTTCGCGGTCCGCTGGGTGACTGTCTGCATAATAAAGTGCTGAACAAAGTTGCACAGGGCACTGGCAAGATAGATCCCGACCAGCAACAGAGCCACGCCAACGATCCCGTCCATGTCGATATCCTCGTCCGCATGGGCTTCCTGATATTCCTCGCTTAAGGTGATATTCTCAAGGATTGCCTGGGTCAGCTCATTGTCTGTATCGGTCAGGTCCAGACTTTCCATATCGAATTCCGACAGGTCTGTCCCTTCGGGCAGGTAATCCATGATGTTGATCTCCCCACTCATAATCTGCTCCTGGATGTCCTCAGCCATATCCTCCGAAGAGACTCCCCCATAAAGCCCGTCATAGATATAGTCAGTCAGCCGGGAGAGCTGATCCGGTCCGATGATTGTAAAGACCGCACCGGCCGCGGCAAGCACCAGTGCCAGAGCAATGATTCCTGCCTGGCTCTTGCAGTAGGAAAGAAGACTTAACAGGGCGCCTTTCATATCCTTCGCTTTTCCGCCGCCCATGCCGCCCATCGGGCCGCCGCCTCCCGGGCCTCGTCTCATCGGGGCGCCGCTTTGTGATGATCTGTTCATTGTATTTGATTCTGCCATAATAGACGCACCTCCCTTTACGCGTTCGCCGCGAGTTCATCCGCGGAAAGCTGTGACAGCGCGATCTGTTTATAGACCTCGCAGTTCTTCATCAGTTCCTCATGAGTGCCGATTCCAGCTACCGCGCCGTTATCCAGCACCACGATGCGGTCCGCATGGCGGATCGTACCGATCCTCTGTGCCACGATCAGGCAGGTTGTGTCTTTCAAGTCGGTCTTGATTCTCTGGCGCAGGATGCGGTCAGTCTTATAGTCCAGTGCCGAAAACGAATCGTCGAAGATCAGAATCTCCGGCTTCCTCGCAATCGTACGCGCGATAGCGAGACGCTGCTTCTGTCCGCCGGATACGTTGGAGCCACTCTGGGAGATATGGCTCTGAAGGCCATCATCCATCGCATGGACAAAATCCGATGCCTGGGCAATATCCAGTGCTTTCTCGACATCGTCTGTCGTCACCTTCTGCGCACTCTTGCCGAAGGAGATATTCCCTTCTACCGTATCGGCAAACAGGGTCGCTTTCTGCGGGATATAGCCAACCTTATTATAAAGGGTCTCAAAGCTGTAGCCGGATACTTCCTTCCCATCGACAAGAACTTTTCCAGATGTGGCATCGTAAAGCCTTGCGACAAGGCCGGCCAGCGTCGATTTTCCGGAACCGGTCGCACCGATAAAGGCCACCGTCTCCCCCTTCTTCGCCTGGAAGGAAATATGCTTCAGACAGTCCTCCGAAGCGTCCGGGTAGCGGAACGACACATCCTTAAATTCAACTGTACCGGTTTCTGATGCTTTTGTCTCCGTTCCTTCCTGCACTGCGATATCACAGTCAATCACCTCATTAATACGGGTTGCGGATACCTGCGCACGCGGCAGCATCATAAAGATCATCAGCAGCATCACAAATGACATGATCACATACAGGGCATAGGAGCTGAACGACACGACGTCGCCAAGCATCGTCGCCCGGTCAGTAACCGCCGCCATCATTTCCGATACGGTGCCATTTAGTGGAACATTGATATCGTTGATGAGGCGAGCACCCACGTAATAAATACCGACACTCACACAGCTCTGGACAAACATCATGATCGGGGAGAGGAATGCCATCCCCCGGCCAGTAAAGAGCTGTGTCTTCATCAGGCTGGTATTCGCGCCGTCAAACTTTTCTTCCTGGTATTTCTCTGCGTTGAACGCACGTACCACACGGATGCCGTTTAAGTTCTCCTGTGTGATCCGGTTCACATCATCGACCTGTTTCTGAACAATGCGGAACTTTGGAATCATAACAGCCAGCAGAATGACCAGGGACGTTACCACAATAACAACCGCCGCAGCCACAACAACGGACAGCTGCCAGCTCTTCCCGATAATCTTAATAATTGCCCAGACGGCCATGATCGGCGCACGGAGCATCATCTGCAGCCCCATCGCGATCAGCATCTGAATCTGCGTGATGTCATTCGTGGTACGGGTGATCAGGCTGGCGGTAGAAAACTTCTTAATCTCACCGGCTCCAAGTGCCGATACCTTGTCAAACAACTTTGCGCGGACATCAAACGAAAAATCTGATGCGATCCTTGCTGCAAAGTAGCCGACGATCACCGTCATGATTGCACTGCACAGGGCGCAGCCGAGCATCTTTGCGCCAGCCGAATAGTATTCTGAAAGCTCCGTAACCTCGCTGCTAATCAGCACCGTGATCTCCGCCGTATAATCCGGCAGACGCAGATCAAAATATACCTGTCCGCAGACCAGCAGCAGACAGACGAGCGCCAGCCACCGGTCTCTCGGTTTCATATTTTTTAAAATATGAAGCATAAGAATCTCCTCCTCTTATTACATATTGTCTATTCAGAACAGCAGGCCGCAAGTCTACGCTTCGCTTCGGTCGGCGCTAAACGAACGTCCACTGGACGTTCAGCGCCGCCTGCTTTGCAGGCTATATGCCGTTCTGAACTGATATGTCACATTACCTTTTTCTTTCTTTTACTTCCTTACTCTTCGGGTTCGCCGCCCAGATTTCATCCGCAGTCGGTTTCCACCTGTCCGCGTAAGGTGTCGTCTTATCGCACAGATCATCAACGCTCTCCGGGCTCTGGTAATCCGTGCTGACTGCCCCGGTCTCTTTCACCATTTTGCGCAGGCATTCCGGATTTTCGAGCATTGGGCACGGGCGCATCATGTTGTCGTTGAACGGCTGGTTGTCATGATATGCTTGGAACAGCGGGCTCTTCAGGGCATCCTTCAGGGTCGTTTCCCGGATGTTGCAGTTCGAATAGTGGATAAACACGCACGGCTCGATATCCCCTTTTGCATTGATATGCAGGTAATACCGTCCTCCGGCGATGCAGCCATGCACAAACTCTGCGTCATTCTGGAAATCCAGTGTAAAGAGTGCCTTCGTATTCCGGAATTCGCGGATACTGCTGTACATTTTCTTACGCTGCTCCGGTGTCGGGAGAAGGTCCGCCGACGCGTCGTTTCCGACCGGCATATAATGGAAGAACCAGGCAAACATCGCGCCGCAGTCAACCAGCTTGTCGAAATACTCCTCACTACTCACACTGTCCACATTTGCGGAGGTATAGCAGGTGGAAATGCCAAACGGCAGCCCGCGGTCTTTCAGAAGCTTCATGGAATGCATCACCTTCTGGTAAATGCCCTGGCCGCGGCGGCCATCATTCGCTTCCTCGGAGCCTTCCAGGCTGAACGCCGGGACAAAATTCTTTACACGCAGGATTTCATCGCAGAATTCCTCATCAAAAAGTGTCCCGTTCGTAAATGCCAGAAATTCGCAGTCCGGATGCATTTCGCAGAGTTTAATGATGTCTTTCTTCCTCACGGTCGGCTCGCCGCCCGTGTAAATGTACATATAGACGCCGATCTCTTTCCCCTGACGGATAATGGAATCAATCTCCTCCAGCGTCAGGTTCAGCTGGTGTCCGTATTCCGCTGCCCAGCAGCCAGTGCAGTGCAGGTTGCAGGCACTCGTCGGGTCAAGCAGGATCGCCCACGGGGAATTGCAGTTGTTCTCTTTTGCATTTTCCTCCTGCAGCTTCCCGCCGTTCAGGCTTGCATTGATGATAAAATTCTCAAAGAACGTCTTGCGGACGCCCGGATCCAGCTGATACAGACGCATGATCAGCTGATACCAGTTATTGTCCTTGTCCTGGATTGCGTTCCGGATCGCATTTCTCTGTCCCGCATACCAGTCCTTCGGTGTGTACTTATCTACCAGCGCCATCAGCTTCGGGATGTTCGTCTCCGGATCTTTTTCAAGATACCCAAGTCCCTGCTTTACCACCGCTTCTGTAAGCGCTGTCTTTGCTTTATCTGTGAGTTTCATGATTTCTCTTCACTCCTCATCTTTCTTCTCACGTAACTGTTTCATACCTTCACAGTTACTTCCCACCACTTTCTGGCTATACATGGTGTTCACGATACATAGAACATATGGAACAGCAAAACGAACGACGCCCCATCTGTAAAGGTTCAGACCCCTGCGATCACGCTTCTGCTGTCTCTCTGCCATGTTAAGAAACAACCGAATCATGATGCCGGGAGTATCCATGCAAACGCGAACAACATTTGTAGCAGGATGTATACTAACACCTTGAAACCGAATATTCAAGCAACAATTTTCCATATCTGTTGCATTTTCAAAATTTTCTCTTGTTTTTTTGCAACACAGGTTGTACACTGTGTCCCGAAAAAGTAAAGAAAGGAAACCCTGCAATGAAGGAGAAAACAGAAAAAACGAACATAAAAGAAAAAAAGTATATCGCAGCCACAAACGCTACCCGTGATTCCTTTATCAATGCGTTTTTTATGCTGGCCCACCAGGAAAAAATCTATCAGATTTCCATCCATGAGATTACGGATATCGCCGGATACAACCGCGCCACCTTTTACCGGTATTTTGCGGATATTTACGGCCTGATTGAATATGCTGAGGATGAATTCCTGCGGGATATGCGCAAAGCCATCGAGGAAAAATGCGGAGAAAGTCAGGTCGGGGAACGCCAGTTTTTTAAGATCATGATCCAGTGTTTCCGCAAAAATAAATACCGGGTATCCGTCCTGCTCTCCGAAGAGAACCGATCCCATTTTTTAAGAAGGATCAATGAAAACATTTCGAAAAATCTCAACCGTCCGGATCTGAATACTCCGCAAAAAAAGACAATCCGGGATATCTACTTCTTTGGGATTTTCCACGCAATCTCCATCAACCTTCAGAGCCGGGATGCCCTGAATGATGAAGACCTGCTGGACATCATCCAGGATCTGTTCGATAAGTGGTATCGGCCGGAAATGGGATTTATTGAATCGTAAAACTCAATGTGCTATTCTATTGCGCGGCTTCCATACAGCCGCAGCCAGGCAATCAAGGGAGATAATGATAATGAAAGAAAAGAAAGAGACTGAGGAAGAAAAAGAATCAAAAATAATTACGATACCGAATATCATGTCTTTATTCCGTATCATTTTGATACCATTTATTGTATGGAATTACGGAGCCGGCCGAAGAAGAATTGCCTTTTCGCTGCTTGTAATCTCATGGCTGACCGACATTTTAGACGGCCAGATTGCACGGCAGTTTCACATGGTCAGCCATCTGGGAAAAGCCCTGGACCCGCTGGCAGATAAACTGACACAGGGATTTTTATTACTGACCCTGATATCCGAATTTCCGGTTATTAAGATTCCGTTTCTTGTTTTTATCCTCGTAGAAGCGGTCATGGTAGTCACCGGAATCCTTGTCATCAAAAGGACCGGTTCGACCTACAGTGCAAGCTGGCACGGGAAGCTGGCGACCGGAATGCTGGATATTACTGTCATTTTCCATATCATCTGGCAGGACATACCTTCCGGCTTCTCCTCCCTGCTGGTATCCGCATGTATTGTTTTGATGCTGCTGTCCCTGCTCTTATACATCATAGAAAACAGAAAACGAATTGAGAGCGGGAAGGGCTGAATATAGTCCTTTCCGCTCTTTACATAAAACAATACAACAAAGACAAATGTAAAGCTATCATAAGTATAACTGACTGCATTTATCACGCTAGGAGGAATGAATGATATGGTTTACATTTTACTTTCACTTTCCATCGCTATTCTTGCAGGGCTTCTGATGACCCGCGTGTTTAAGCCTTTCAAGCTGCCATCTGTCACTGCGTATCTGGTGGCCGGCGTCCTGATCGGTCCATACTGTCTCGGACGTCTCGGCATTCCAGGATTGGGCTTCACAAGCATGGAAAACGTCGAATCACTCAGCCTGATCTCCGATGTGGCCCTTGGTTTTATTGCCTTTTCCATTGGCAATGAGTTCCGTCTGTCGCAGCTGAAAAAGACTGGAAAACAGGCGACTGTGATCGGCATCGTCCAGGCCGGGAAATGCCCCCTCCCTTTGGTCGGCGGCAGGTCGCCCCGTCATTTGAAACGCTTCGCGTGGGACGGGGCTTCTGACAGCGACTTTGTTTGTCGATGCCGCACTTCTGATAATCTGCGTGGCAACCAATGGTGCACTGACCATGGCTCAGGCAATCACGCTCGGTGCCATCGCGACTGCTACTGCTCCTGCAGCAACGTTGATGGTCGTCCGCCAGTACAAGGCAAAGGGGCCTCTGGTCGACCTGCTTCTGCCAATCGTGGCACTGGATGACGCAGTTGGGCTGGTGGTGTTTGCGGTGAGCTTCGGCGTTGCCCAGGCTATGGTGACCGGCTCAATTGACTTTGTCTCTATCATTGTCAACCCGCTGCTGGAAATCGTCCTGTCCCTCGCTCTCGGCGCACTGATGGGCTGGCTTCTCACGCAGATTGAAAAGATGTTCAACTCCAATACCAACCGCCTGAATATGTCCATCGCGTTTGTGCTTCTGACTACTGCGTTGTCCATGCTGGAATTTGATATCGGTCCAGTGACCATAAGCTTTTCCTCTCTGCTGGTATGTATGATGCTGGGCACCATTTTCTGTAACCTCTGTCCGCTCTCTCATGAAATCATGGACAAGACGGACAGCTGGACCAACCCGCTTTTCGCTGCCTTTTTCGTGATCTCAGGCGCACAGCTGGAGCTGAGTGTCTTTTCAGGCGGCATCATTGTGCTGATCGGTCTGGTCTACATACTCACCCGGTCTGCCGGTAAATACATCGGTGCTTTTCTCTCTGCCAAAGCGACGCATTGCAGTGATACCACGGGTATCGCCCCCTCGCTTTGCTCGGCGGCAGGTCGCAGCGCCCATTTTAAAATGCTTCGCATTGGGCGCTGCTCTGCAAGTACCTCGGCATCACACTTCTGCCACAGGCCGGCGTTGCCCTGGGGATGTGCGTCACTGCCCAGCAGCTGGGCGAGCAGGGCGAACTGATCCGCAATATCACGCTCTTTGCCATCCTGATCTACGAACTGGTCGGGCCGCTGCTCACTAAGACAGCCCTGAAGAGCGCAGGAGAAATTCAGCCTATGAGCGAGGATGTGAAAAACCGCCGCCAGACAAATCTGGAGACGGCCAAAAACACGCCATGGGAGCGGCATGCAAAGCATGGAGCAGAAAAATGATAAGAAAGACGCCCGCCGAGGGATTCATTTCTTCGACGGGCGTTATCTTTATTTTTTATGATAGTATTTATTCTGACCTCAGGCAGAAGTTTCATCCATTGCGAACACGCCAAGTCACATCCACTCAAAATTGTCCTTACCGGCACCGAGTTCAAAATGATATTTGCCGATTCCCAGATCAGCACCGGAATAAGAGCCATTCGCGCAGGTCATGCTTACCTGATTGCCCTTACCTTTGATGGTAAATGCCTGTTTGTTCATGGCCGTCGGAGCTAATAAAGCAGCCTTAACGCCATCGTTGAACCATTTCGGAGCGGTGCCTTCATAGGACGATATGTCCGATGCCGCCTTAGACTTGTGCGGAACGCCCTGATTTTCACCGTAGCCGACCACGACGATTCCGATAATTTTCGTGTTATCCCCTGCATTTACATTCTTTTTTGCGTTCTTACGGCTGAACATTCCGCCAATCCACCAGGTATTCAGTCCAAGTGTTTGCGCATAAAGCATCAGGTCGGCACTGCTGTATCCCAGTTTTTCATCAATGCCCGTCGTGTCGGGACCCGCCAAAATGATATAGTTTTTGACGCCCTTTGACATCAACGCCGCTATAATTCCCGGCATCGCATCCTTGCTTTCCGTGACAAGCTTCATATTCAGACCATATTTCTGATTCTGAGCCTTGATCCTGTCATTCAGCTGCCGAACATCATTTGCTGACAGCGGCTTATCCGTGTATTTGCTCACTTTATGCCGTGCGCTCATTGCTTCCTGTAATGTCATAATGACCTCCTTTTTTTGCTGTGATTTCCTGCATCTGAACATAACTGTTCATGCTCAGTACCTTCGCAGTTACATCAGGTTTTCTTTTTCCTTACAAAAAACGGCAGAACCGCTTTTGCTCCTTTAAATAACGGACCTTCAAATTCTTTTGCTACCGCCTTCAGGTTTTGCCGGATCGGCAGGGACTGCGGGCAATGCTGCTCGCATTTTCCACATTCCTTGCACAGGCTGGCGTAGCTGGGCTTATCATTCATCAGGGTTCCCATATAATACTGGATCAGTCCCTGGCTTTTGCTGATGGAGTAACGGGTGTTGTAAGCAGTAAAGCAAGCCGGGATATCCACTCCGGCGGGACAGGGCGTACAATAATGACAGCCTGTACAGTGGACCTTATAGGATTCTTTAAAGATTTCCCGGACATCCCGGATGGCCTCCTGTTCCGTCTCTGTCAGCATTCCGGGCGCGGCAGTATCCGCAATCCGGACATTATCATCCAGCTGTTCCTGTTCATTCATGCCGCTTAAGACTACTGTGACCTCCGGCTGGTTATAAAGCCAGCGGAATCCCCAGGCAGCCGGAGAAATGTCCGGATTCGTCTGCTGAAATCGTTCCACAGCCTTTTTCGGCAGATTCTTCGCCAGCTTGCCGCCCAAAAGCGGCTCCATGATCATGACCGGCATTCCCTTCGCTGCAGCCGCTTTCAATCCGGTGACGCCAGCCTGATAGTTTTCATCCGAATAATTGTACTGAATCTGGCAGAAGTCCCAGTCATACGCATCCAGCAAAGCCAGAAATTCACTCTGCGCTCCGTGGAAGGAAAACCCGAAGTTCCGGATCTGCCCTGATTTTTTCTTCTCTTCTGCCCACTCACGGATGCCCCAGCTGCAGAGCGTCTCCCACGTTTTCATATCCGTCAGCATATGCAGCAGATAATAGTCGATATGATCGGTCTGCAGATGCTCCAGATGCTTATCAAAAAACTTATCCAGATCCTCTGCCTTACGGCACATGATCAGCGGCATTTTGGTAGCAATGAAAACCTGATCCCGCAGATTGTGCTTTTTCAGGACGCTGCCCAGAATCTCCTCGCTTCCGGTATACACATAAGCCGTGTCAAAATAGTTGATCCCCTGCTCCACCGCGGAGACGATCAGCCTTTCCACCTTTTTCTCGTCAAAACGGCCGGTGAACGACGTCACGATGCTGTCCCCGGCAAACCGCATACAGCCATAGCCAAGAACGGATAATTTGTCGCCATTCCTGGGATTGATCTTGTATTTCACGAGTCGCCCTCCTGTTCCTGTCGGCTTTTTTGCCTGTTTTCGTGTTATCTGCGTTATCTGCATTTTAAGCTACTACGCAGTTCTCATCGGACATCACTTTTCATTTTCTTCTTCATTTCCATCGCCGCCTACATGGAATCTGGAATGCGTCATATCCGCCAGCCGGATATTCGGATTCTGGTAACGCCTGCGTTTTTCCGGGACATTAGGATGACGGATGGCATGGTTCGGGCACCACATGATGCAGGCCATGCACTGCTGGCAGTCATGCCCCCAGACCACGCCGTCTTCCGTCAGAAGAATGTTTCCGTTCTTACACAGCTTCTCACAGGTGCCGCATTTCGTGCAGTCCTCCGTTGTGTAAAACCCGCCTTCTGTTGAATCGCGGTCAACTCCCAGCCAGCCGTTAAAGGTTTTCGATACCCATGAAAGTGCCCTGCGGTTGAGTCCTTTCCGGTTCTTTGTCGGCTGGTCTGTTTTTATCTTCTCCGCTATTCTCGCGGATGCTTTTTTCTCATGCCGCAGATAGATGCGGACAATCCAGTCCGGCATTGGTGAAAAACCTACGATATGGTTGGGCGGCATCGGCAGCATGAACGTCTGAACCGGATAATCTGTTTTGGGCTGCAGAATCGCTTTCAGGTCAATACAGACATAGCCATCGTAGCCGCCGCAGGTGGCGATGATGAATACCTTCTGCGACCGGGAGAGCATAAGCTTTTCGCAGACCTCCCTCACGATCCGTGGCGGACGGACAAACCATGTGGCAGTCACGATGCCCACCCGCGCATAATCTGCCGGAACTTTTGCATTGTCCCGCAGCTTATAGACTGACACAATGTCCGTGTTTCCCAGCTTCCTGCCAACATGCTTTGCCACGGAGAGGCTGTTGCCGGAGCCGGAATAATAGTAAATGATATTCTTATCTGCCATGCTTTTTTCCTCCATCTTATTTCTTCCAGAACGAGGGATACTTTTCATAATACTTGGCATCCGCAAATGCAAACGTGCCTTTTTCCTGTTTCGCGACCCATTTTTTCAATGGCGTTTCTGTCAGGACTATGCAGATCATCATCATGATCACAAACAGAACCAGCGCCCAGAGCCAGTCTTTTCCGGTCACAGCTTCCAGATGAACAGCGACATAGACTCCTGCCGGAAGGAACATCATCCAGGAAGTCGCAAATCCGGGGTGATAGATTGTCTTTTTTCCATCCTTCCGTAACCAGAAATACGTGAGGATACCGCCGCCGGTATGCGCACACACCTCAATAAAGCTCAGCAGCATCATGCAAAGGGCTACCGCATTCGATAAGCCGGTAATAATGGTGCACAGGAAAAGATAGATCAGCGGAATCCACTGCAGACCGACATTTGTGATCATATCCGTCAGGCGGCTCATGGGGAACCGATCCAGCTACTGTTTGTTCTTTTCCTTTGGTCCCAGCAGAACATTATAAAAAATGTGCAGCCCGCCTGGGAACTTCCACTCTTCCAGAACATGGAACGGCATGATGAGTGCGACAAAGACCGCTCCCTGCGCCCCCAGCGCCATACTGTCCCAGAAAATCGCGGACAGTACCGCAGCGACCACACCGGTCACGCAAATGAAAATAATCCAGTTGATATCACACCATTTATCCAGCTTCTTTACCATGATCATTTGCCCTCCTTCACAGCTTTTGCGGCCTTCTCGGCCTTTCTTTTCTCCCATAGCTCCATGACGTGTTCTTTATCATAGCCGTACAACTCCCGGTCTTCAAACGGGTACGGCGATTCTTTGTCCTTCATAAACAGAATCGGAACGATAAAGGTCAGAAGCAGCATCAGGATCGATCCCGGGATTCCCCACCAGAGCTGCCCGGCTTTTTCCGGCATATTGGTGCAGACATACCAGATATAATAGATCGCCACCGGGGTCTGCAAAAATGCCGTAGACGCCAGACCCGGATTGTACTTGCTCCCCAGCCGTACATTCATGGCGCTCCCATGCCCCGGAAGCTGCCAGACCCCGGCCAAGACCTGGCAGGCGCCCATCCAGATCAGATTCGGGAAACAGATCGGAATGAGGTAACTCAAATAACAGAAAATGACATTACTCAGAAAGCTCTGTCTGGTATTCAGCGGATAGCGCTCCGGATGCTCTGTCTCGCCCAGTCCCGCCATGTTGGAAATCATGGGAAACCCTCCGGGAAACGCGTATTCCTCAAACTGATGCATCAACATGCCCATCCAGCTGAAAATCAGGATAATCTGCAGCTTCTCCATGTGGTCGCATCCCCACAGCCCCATCACAAACGCAAGCAGCGCAAAAAGGATGCCGCCAATATAATACCAGTTTCGCCTCCAAAATCTCATTGCAGCTCCTCCCTCGTCAACAGGTTCCTGCCCGATCCAAAACAATTCGGAATCAAAGCAGTCTTCAAAAACTGTTGACAAATTTTTATGTTCTCATTATAATAAGCAGCATCCAAAAAAGTCAACAGACTGTTTAGGTTAAAATGTTTTGTAGTCAACCATTCAGTGTGTATCTGTTTTAAAATCAACGAAATTCTAAAATTTGTCGAGGAGTAATGCAATGGAAAATCAGAGAATCCGCATCAGTAAATCCATGCTCAAATCCGGCATGATCCAGCTGCTGAAAGAAAAACCACTAAGTCAGATTACAGTCTATGAGTTATGTAAGGTGTCGCAGATCAACCGCACGACTTTTTATAAGTACTACGGCAGCCCGGAGGAGCTTCTAAATGAAATCGAAGCAAATTTTCTGAAACAGCTGGACGACGAAATAAAGCCTGTCCGTACGCAGACAGAAACGTTTTCTCAAAATAATCGCCAGCAGGAGCATTTACCCGCACAAAATAGCAGCGAAAAAAACGAGACCAGCGCAAACTCACTCCTGCCAGTCCTGCATCATTTATATGAACAGCGTGAATTGTTCTGTCTTTTGGTGCGTACCCTTCCCATGCAGGATTTTGCGTCACACATGTTTTCTATTCCAAGCATCCGTGCAATCTTTCAAAACATGACGGAAGAAAGCAGTTATTCGGAAACAGAAGAAAAATACATCCGTCAATTTATCTTTCAGGGTACCTTTGCCATACTATATGACTGGCTGGACAGTGAAAATCCTGAACCGGCGGAAAGGATCACAGAAATTCTGGAAACATTAAAAGAAAAGTTATTATAGCGAACGTCTTATCTTTCGCAATATCTCAGCGAATGTATTTCAATAAAGCCTGGTGCTATTCACATGATGAGCAGGAACAGCTGGCACATCCGGCTGAAAAGGTTGTTTCTTCATATTCTTCGCAAAAACGCCCAGATTCCCATCATGACCTCACTCGGAATAAATTTTGCTGCAATCCGGTGAACTGTGCAGACCAGTCCAGGCGTGGAGACAGGAAGCCCCAGTTCCGAATCCATCAGAGCATGACGAACGACATTCTTTTCACGGGACGCAAGCTGGAAATGCCGGATATAGGTGCTGTTTTCTGTATTTTGGGCTGTGCCAATAAATTCCGTATCCTTCACCCAGTACGGACAGACTGCCGTCACATGGATGCCCTCTCCCATCAATTCTACGCGTAGTGCGCGACTGTAACGGTAAAGGAAAGCCTTGGATGCAGAATAAACATTCAGATATGGAAAAGGCTGGAAACCTGCGGTTGAGCAGATTTCCAGCACATTTGCTCCCCTGTTCATAAAGGGCAGCACCAGCTGTGTCATATCCATCGCCGCGCGGCAGTTCAGATTGATCATATCATCGCAGTCTTCTATAGAGATATCTTTCCATGAACCGATTTTTCCAAAGCCGGCCGCATTAATGAGATATCGTACATCCGGCTGTTCTCCTTCCAACAAAGTACGGATTGTCTGAAACGATTCTTTCTTTGTCAGGTCAAGCGGCATCACCCGCAGAGTCGTGCTGATCTGACTGCGAAGTTCATTCAGCCGATCTTCCCTACGGGCAATGACCCACATTTCATCCAGAATATCATTCGATTTTTCTTTTGGATTTTCTTTCAGTTTTTCCGCTCCTGCGCTTTTCTCCCGAAACGTTTCCATTTTTTTATCCAGCTGCCTGACAAATTCTCTCCCCAGACCGCTCGACGCTCCGGTAATAATCGCGATTTTCTTTTTCACTATTTACGATACCTTTCTGTCCGTTTCTTCCGGACCGTGGTTCATGATCAGCATCTGCAGCCGGTTCTCCACATTCGCATAGCTGGTGTCGGGATCGAGGTCGAGCGGCAGAATCGAGATGTCCGGATACTCTTCCTTCAGCCGTTTTATAACTCCGCGCCCGCAGACATGGTTCGGCAGACAGCCAAATGGCTGCAGGATGATAAACGACTTTACTCCTTCTTTCGCGTTATGTGCGATCTCTGCCGCCATCAGCCAGCCTTCCCCGCAGCTTAAGGTCTCGGGGATGATGCTGCTGACTTCCTGGTACAGTTCTTTCGGCTTTTTTGCATATTCATACAGTTCATGGCGGATGGCAACCTTTTCCAACTGCTTCTGGACATAATCAAATAGTCCCTCCACCAGCTGCGGATAAGGCGGAATGCTGGCGTGGTAGTCTTTGATCTCACATTCAGTAGCCCGGAAATCCTTCCGCAGCTGATCGGTAATCCTGGGAAATGCCGTTTCCATGCCGTTGGCTTCCAGATACCGTTCAATATTGAAGTTGGAGCCGGGATGATAGGTCACCAGCAGTTCTCCGGTGACAAACACCTTCGGTTTCAAACGGCTCCGGTCATAGGGAATCTGCCCCATCCGGTCAATGCAGGTCTCAAAGACCTTTCTGGCGTTTTTCACACCTTTGCGGATGCCTTCGGCCAGCTGATTCACGCAGTCATTGTAAACCTTATCCGTTTCCCCGGGGTGAATTTCA
Organism: Lachnospiraceae bacterium; assembly: GCA_021201665.1. Classification (GTDB taxonomy): domain Bacteria; phylum Bacillota; class Clostridia; order Lachnospirales; family Lachnospiraceae; genus Choladousia. The sequence goes on from JAJQEO010000008.1 coordinate 25,705, forward strand.
TAAGGGCGGATTTTCCGGCAGATGTTCGTAAGAATATCCAGCATCATAAAGGTCCACACCGCCTCCCAGACAGCGGAAATCCCAAGAATCATCACGCCCGGATGCATATCCTTCGTGTCATTGGCATCGGTGGTCACGATGGGGACCTCGGTAAAACCGGCCCGGTCGAGACCTTTCCGCAGCAGCCCCGCATAATGCGACATCCGGCAGTCACACTGGAATTTCACCATAGCTACAGCCACTTCATCCTGCCGGTAATTCCCTTTCTGCAGGGCACTGATCAGCTCTCCGATTACCATCTGACACGGAAAGCAAATGTCATTATGGACATACTTCTTTCCCAGGGCAATCTGCTCCGGTCCACCGATAGGAAGCGTTTTCACGGTGTAGTTTTCCTTTTCCATAATAGCAGACAACAGAACGGATACCTCTTTGGAAATATTCGGCACCAGGATCGTGCGTCGTTTCCGGTCATCCTTGCGGAATTTTGCGGGACTCGGCTCTGATAGTTTTCCCTGAAAAGTGCCTGCCATACGTGCGGAATTTTCTGCATGACTGACATAGCTTTCCTCCGTCTTCAATGAAGTAGAAAACGTTTCAGGATGTTCCATCTGTTCCCGGATACACTCCTTTCTGCGCTTGATCGCTATCGTCTCCAGGAAGGACTGAATACGGATACCGAGGGAACCTGTTGCGTCGCTCTCGTCCACCTTGAGGATCAGCGGAGATTTGTTGCCGCGCTCCGCCAGAATCCGGGTGATCTCATCGGACAGGATCGCGTCATGTCCGCAGCCAAAGCTGACGATCTGCACATATTCAAGCGCCGGATCTGTTGCCGCTACCATCGCGCCCTCCAGCATCCGCGTGTGAAAGTCATTGGTAATCTCGATTCTGGTATTTTTCAGATCCTGCTTGCTAAGATCGGGCAGGCTGTCCACCGTCAGCACGGGTACGCCTCGCTCAGTAAACCTTCGGGACAGGTCGTGGCAGATAAAAGGATCCGTGTGATAGGGCCGTCCGGCTAACACTACCGCATACGTGCCGGATTCATGCGCCCGGCGGATGATCTCACTGCCACGCCGCGTCAGCGTTTCCCGGAAAGACAGTATTGCCCGTTCCCCATCCGAAAAAGCGGATGCTGCTTCTGCCTTCGTCACGCCCAGCGTCTCCACTGCATAGCTGCAGATCTGTTTTTTCCGGTCCTTTTCCTCAAACCAGTGAAACACCGGCGTGTCAAAAATCACCTTTCCCTCTTTCTCCGGATTCTGGGAATTGCGCACGACCATGGGATAACCCTGCAGGACAGAGCAGACATAAGGGCTGAGCTTGTCCACTCCCTCCGGAGGCATATGCATCACATAAGGGAAAAAGATGCGGTCGACGCCCATCCCGGCCAGATCCATGACATGCCCATGCACCAGCTTTGCCGGAAAACAGACCGTATCCGACGCTACATACTGCAGCCCCTGCTCGTAAAGCTTCCGCGAGCTTTTGTGGGAAAACTTCGTCTGATACCCCAGCGCCCGGAAAAAAGTGCTCCAGAACGGCATACTGTCCCAGAATTCCAAAACTCTGGGCAGACCGACCACCTCTCCTTTGTCCGGAGCCGCCTGATGGTACGGGTAATCTGCAAAGAGAAGTTTCTCGCGCTCCGCAAATAAATCTGCAGGTCTCTCTGTTAATTTTACTGTTGATCTTACTGCCGGTTTTACTGTCAGCTTCTCTTTTGATTTTTCATCCACATTTTTTTCTTCAACCACCGCCCCTTTCTCACACCGGTTGCCGGACACCCAGTTCTTCCCGGTAAAAAAGGTGACGATCGTGCGGCTGCACCGATTTCCGCAGCCGGTACACTGTACTCCGCTGCGCGTCTCATAGGAGAACTTCTCCAATGCGTCAAAGCCAATAAAAGAAGATTGTTTCCCATCCGGATAGCCCGTTTCTGCTATCTGACGTTTCACCTCCAGAGCCGCGCCGATGGCCCCCATTTCGCCCGGATAAGGAGCCAGCTTTACCTCAATCCCCAAATATTCCTCCAGAGCACGCAGCACCGCCTGATTGCGAAACGTACCGCCCTGCACAACCACATGGTTTCCCAACTGGCTCGTATCAGAAATACGAATGACCTTCGTAAAAACATTCTCGATCACGGAGCGGCAAAGTCCGGCCATGATATCATCCGGGCCTTTTCCGTTTCGCTGCTCTGTAATAATCGTACTGTTCATGAACACTGTACAGCGACTGCCGAGCTTTGCCGGAGATTCAGAACGAAAAGCCGCCTCCGCAATCTCATCCACCGGTATCTGCAGACCGGACGCAAAATTTTCCAGAAAGGAGCCGCACCCTGACGAGCAGGCTTCGTTCAGCATAATATTTGTGATAATGCCATCCTCCAGCCAGATTGCTTTCATATCCTGACCGCCGATGTCCAGCAAAAAGGTAGTATCCGGATAGTAATGGGTACACCCCATGGCATGAGCCACCGTCTCGACTGTATGATAGTCTGCACCAAATGCACGCGCCAGCAGGTTTTCTCCATAGCCGGTCGTGCCAAGCCCCAGAATATGCAGCCGGATGCCCTGCGCATCATAGTTTCGCTTCATTTCAAGCAGGCCGTCCCGCACCACCAGCAGGGCTTCTCCTCTGTTAGGCGCATAAAAGCGGTCAACTACCCGGCCTTCCTCATCCAGCAGAACAAACTTTGATGTCGTACTGCCGGAATCAATTCCCAGCCAGACCCGCAGCTCGCTATCTTCCGGTTTCGGTGTACATAACGCCTGCAGTTCCCTGGCATGTCTTTCCTGAAACCGATTCTTTTCTTCCGGTGTGCAAAAGAAAGGCTTCGTCTTTTCCTCTGTCTCCCGGGAAGATTTTTCCGGAGCAGCAAGTCTCTCCATCAGTTCACGTAAAGTGACTGTATCCGCTTCTTCCTCATTCTCCGGAAAGATCTGGTCTATAGCGATAGCCGTCCCATAAGCTACAATCGTTTCCGGATGTTCCGGACGCACAATATCCTCATCTTTCAAGCTTAGTCTCTTGGCAAAGGTCTCGATCAATGTTGGATTGAATGTCAGCGGTCCTCCCTCGAAAATAATAGGCGGCGCCAGCTCCAGCCCCTGCGCCAGACCGCCAATCGTCTGTTTTGCGATAGCATGAAACGTGGAAAGTGCAATATCCTCCTTCTTCGCCCCTGAAAGCAGCAGAGGCTGGATGTCGGTCTTTGCGAACACGCCGCAGCGGCCGGAGATATCATAGACGGTCTGGCCCTGCGATGCCAGAGTTTCGAACTGCTCCGTCTCCACATTCAGAAGTGTCGCCACCTCATCGATAAATGCGCCGGTACCGCCGGCACAGCTTCCATTCATCCGCATATCAGAAGTCTGCAGCAGCTGTTTTTGTTTATCATAGTAAAAAAATACGACTTTTGCGTCCTGACCGCCGAGCTCGATGGCAGTTCTCACCTGTGGGTACAATGCCCGGACTGCTGCCGAGTTGGCTACCACTTCCTGTATGTAATGAACACCCAGCTTTTCGGCAATCGTCCGACCTCCGGAGCCGCAGACTGCCGCGCGGAATCGCTGATCCGGGAATTGCGCTTCCGCCTCTGCAAGCAGATTGCCAACCGTCTCTTTCTGTCTCGCGTTATGCCGAACATATCGCGCGTATCGTACATCATGCGTCCCGAAATCCGTAATCACCACTTTTACGGTTGTAGAACCCACATCGATTCCAATCCGAAGTTCTTTGTTCGTACTTTCCACTTAAAAACTTCCTCTCTGCACTCTTCCACAGCTTTCTCATCAGCTTCTTTATGTATTTTCCCATAAGCAAGAAAATCATTTTGTTATAGGCGTGTTATAACGTATGTTTCTTTTCATGTCAAGTCCGAATCAGTCAGCTTAATGAAAAGAGAAAAAGCCCCGGCACGGAAGCCATCTTTTACCTGTGACCATCGTACCGGGGCAGCACTATCTAATCAGAACATTTTCCAAATCATTCATTCGCAGCAAAACCATCTGCCCGTTACAGCGGCAGATCCTTTTTCTGGAACCGTACCATACCCACCACATAGCAGACTACCGCAATCACTGCCAGAATAATCAGCTTCGGTACAAACGCATAGTCTACGCTCCCGGAGCCAACCGTCTCCAGCGCTTCGATGTCAAACAGGCCAACCAGTGTGAGACGGTTGAAATTATCCAGCATCTCTACACCAATGCCCATGCTGACCATGGTCTCTGAACCAAACATACCAAGCAGGGAGCAGAGGAAGAACCATACATTCAGGCCGCCGCCCAGCCCCAGCGCATATTTGCTGAGGTTAAACAGGCAGCTAGCGAGATAGCAAATGCCCGCCATTGCCTCTGTCAGCACATACAATCCTCCATAGAGTGCTGCATATTTGGCAACATCCACTTCCCCTACGAATGCCTGGGTAGCAGCCAGCCTTACAAGGAAACCGCATCCTACCATAATGAACGGTACAACTATCATATAAACGGCCTGCGTAATGACTACCGCGCTGCGCTTCGTCGGCGTGGAAAGAATATAAGCCATAGACCCTTTATCCACCTGATCGACCACCAGTGCGTTCCCCGCAAATACAAGGAACAGAATGATCGGCAGCAGGCTCATGATCGTGAAATACATCTGGTTGAGCATGACGGAAGGATCCATATCGGTCATCGCTTCCAACATATCCGATGGGATGCCCATCATCTCCAGCATCATCGTCATCATGGATTCAATATCCAGATCATCTCCGGAGAAGCAGCCCTGCACGGAACCAAGAGCATAGACATACTCAAACTCCGAAATATAGGCATCCAGACCGGCATCGGATTCCGCAAGTATTTCCGCAGATGTCTCAAAATTTTCACTGGAAAGATCCAGATCATCCGACTGCGCGGAAGCCATCTCAAACGCCGTATCATACATGGTGCGGTCTTCCGCCTCCGCAAAATCCTCATAGCTCAGTTCGGTTCCCATCATCTCATTATAGGAAGCCAATACATACAGGTGACTGTAGAAATCTGTCTGTGCATCTGTATAATCCTGACTCTCCTCTATGGAACCAATCAGATTACCTGCATAGGTCGTGACAACGGTCATCAGGCACAAAACAAGCGTGCAGGCGATGGCCAGAACTCGATTCGATTTCAGGCTCTGCTTCATCAGCGGCCAGGAAAATATTTTTGTAACTTTCATTATTGTCTGATCTCCTTCCGATATATATTCATGAAGTATTCTTCAAGATCCTCATGCGTCTCATCAACTGCAATCACCGGCAGTCCTTTCGTCGCTTTAATCGCACGATCGGTCTCTGCAGCAGGAACGGCAAAGGATAGCTTTGTCTTTTCGTTCTCATCTAAGACTGCCTCAGACATTCTCTGCGCATATTCCTGTGCAGCTGCTTCGTTAGCAAACGTGATCCGGAACATTCTCGGCGTATCGTGGCGCAGTTTATAGAGACTCAGTACATCCTTAATTTTACCGTTCCCGATGATGGCAACCCGGTCGCAGACATCCTCGATTTCCTCAAAAATATGGCTGGACATAAAGATGGTTCTGCCTTTTTTCTTTTCCTCACGGACCAGCTCCAGGAAAGTTTCTCGCATCAGCGGATCCAGGCCGGTGGTCGGTTCGTCCATGATCAATATTTTCTTATCACCCATCAGTGCGGCTACAATCGCCGTCTTCTGCTTCATTCCTTTGCTCATACGTTTCAGATTGGCGGACGGGTCCAGACCCAGAAGATCGATCAGATGATTCATATAGGTAAAATCCTTCACGCCCAGGAACTGCGCCTGCACCTTAAAAAAATCCGTGCCGGTGGGCAGATCCGGAAAAGCGATCTCTCCGGGAATATAGCTGACATCCTTCATCACCTCCGGCGCCTGCTTCCATGGATTCAGCCCGTTCACCAGCACCTCGCCGGAATCCGGCTTCAGAAAGCCCATCATATGGCGTATGGTCGTAGTCTTTCCGGATCCGTTGGTCCCAAGATAGCCGAACACCTCGCCTTCCTGGATGTCAAGAGAGATATCAAACACACCGCGGTTATCTCCATAATCCTTCGTCAGATTTTTTACAGATATAAGACCTGCGCTCATGCACTCACCCCCTTAAAATGATGGCCGGTATCGTAGAAGCCCATGAAGTAGTCTTCCAGAGTAAATGGAATCTCAATGAAGTCCGCAACATTATAATCGCACAGACAGGTCATAAGCTCGCCGACCCGGTCTGCCTCCATCTGTACTCTCGCACGGAGCTTCCCTTTGTTTTTCGATGTGAACCGGAACGGTTTCTGAACAAACGCCGCATAAGATGCCTCGTCTGTAAAGGTCACGCGGTAGATGCGGTCATGCTTCTGTTTCAGTTCCTCCGACCTGAACTCGGAGACAATTTTTCCGTCCCTTATGATCGCAATGCGGTCGCAGGTGGCATCCACCTCATGGAAAATATGGGAAGAGAGGAAAATCGTCTTGCCCCGTTCCTTTTCTTCCTTTACAAATTCAATGAACGTCTCCTGCATGACCGGATCAAGTCCGGATGTCGGTTCATCCAGAATCAGAATATCCGGATCCTGCATAAAGGCCGTGACAACCGCGAGCTTGCGCTTTACGCCCAGACTCATCCGTTTGATGCTGACATTGGGATCCAGATCAAACTTCTTAAGCAGCATCTTCAGATAGCTGTCATTTTCCACATGGCGCATCTGTCCCATCATGCGCAGGAACCCGGTTCCTGAGAGTCCCGCCGGCAGCGTGACTTCTCCCGGAAGATAACCGACCGTATTTTTTAATGTCGCGCTGTTCTTCCAGCTGTCCATCCCGGAGATCGCCGTACTGCCCTTCTCCGGTTTCGAAAAGCCCATCAGATGGCGGATGGTCGTGGTTTTTCCGGCGCCGTTCGGGCCCAGGAAGCCATAGCATTCGCCTTTATCCACCTGAATTGATACATCAAACACCCCACGGCCGTGACCGTAGTCTTTTGTCAGATGATCCACAGAAATCTCTGTCATAAAATTCCTCCTTGATTTTTCCAACATTTTGTTGTACGATGCATTATACATACCTGAAATACAAATTTCAACCATCAGATTTTCAAAATCTGTCGGATTTTTGTGGCGGAGGAAAGTAAATGAAAAAGCAATCAGAGACCACCAAAAGGACGCGCCGAATCTTCATTGACGCCTTCTGGGCACTGGTCAGGGAAAAACCAATTTCCAAGATCGCGGTCAACGAGCTTACCAGACGCACGTCCTATAACCGCGGTACATTTTATGAGTATTTTATAGATATTGATGACCTGGTCGCAAATGCAGAGGCAGACCTGCTGGACGAGCTGAAGCAGACGATTCGCCAGGTTATGCCGGAATCTGGCTCTGGGAATACCATAACCCAGAGGGCTTCTGAAAGGGCGGATTCTCTGGAAAACCTTTTTCAGATTGTTTTTAATGCTATGAACGAAAAAATCTACCTGCTGCTTGGGCCAAATGGAGACTCTGCTTTTTTCCCAAAAGTAAAATCCGAGTTACTCCCTTTGGTGGAAGATTATCTTCCACTCCCGGCTGATTCGCCGTATTTTGATTATCTGTTAGACTACGTAAATTCTGCGATGTTCAGCATTCTGCAGCTGTGGAATGAAAGAGGGAAGGATCTGCCCGCCGAAGAAGTCAGCACGTTAATGCAAAATTTGGTGTTGCGCGGCCTGATGGCTTATCTTCCGGAAACCCACAATCCATTCCGCCTTCATCCGTGCTAAATACATGTCAGCAAGCACAAAGAACCGAACACCCGCCGGCCTTTTTTAATGTCGGCCAGTGTTCTTTCTTTTTATCCGGCCGCCCGGGATTTTTTTCCATTGCATGCCTGTTCGTATTCTTTCAGTTTCCATTTGGCTTCGCCGGTGATATGTTTCGGAACCGCAACCTCTACTGTCACATACTGGTCACCATGCACACTCTTATCTTTCATTGAAATAATTCCCTTGCCTTTCAGACGAATTTTAGTGCCCGACTGTGTGCCCTCCGCAATCTTGCACATAACATTTCCATAAAGTGTCTGCACGACAGCTTCTCCTCCGAATACGCAGGTCGTATAGGGAATATAAATGGTTGTATATACATCTATTCCTTTTCGATCAAATCCCGGCTTATCCCGCACCGTAACATCAAGAAGCAGATCTCCTGCTTCGCCTCCCCGGCTTCCGGACATTCCTTTATTCCGCAGACGGATGCTTTTTCCGGTGTCAATTCCCGCCGGAATATGAACCTTCAAAGACTGAGAACCTGTTCCATCCGTATCAGACAACTGTATCACTTTATCACACCCATATACTGCCTCGTCAAAATCTATTGTTATGCCTGCATGAAGATCCGGGCCTTTCTGTCTGCGATTCTGTGCATGAAAGCTCCCGCCAAACAGATTTTCCCAGATATCGCCCATATTTCCATCCTCAAAGTGATATTCCTGGAAACATCCATTCGGCTCTTTGAAATGCCCAAAGCCAGAATTTCCCGTATTTCTATAACTGTTTCCATACGCATTTTCATAAAAATGTCCAAAGCCGTCACCGCCCGCCCTCGGATCAAACCCTCCATCAAACGCTGCTGTTCCATACTGGTCATACAGTTTTCTTTTCTCCGGGTCGCTTAAAACAGTATAGGCTTCCGTCACTTCTTTAAAATTTTGTTCCGCATGCGGATCGTTTGCATTCGTATCCGGATGATATTTTTTTGCCAGTTTCCGATATGCTTTCTTGATCTCCTTTTCATCCGCAGTCTTTTTTATCCCGAGAATCTCATAATAGTCCTTCTTTGCAGCCATTCCTGTCACTTCCCATCATTTGAAAAAATCCCCGGGAATACTCCCGGGGAGAAATTTTGTCACTCGATCGTCACGTAATGCTTCTCTTCTACCTGTTTTCTGACATCCCTGCGCGGAACCCGAAGCTGCAGAACACCGTCTTCAAACTTCGCATGAATCTCCTCCTGCCTTACATTCTCTCCCACATAAAAGCTCCTGCTTACATTGCCGGCATAACGTTCTCTTCTGACATATCTGCAGTTCTCTGCTTTCTTATCTTCATTGGACTCTTTCAACGCGCTTACTGTAAGATAGCCATCCTTCAGTTCTACTTTCAGGTCATCCTTTTTGAAGCCCGGAAGTTCAATATCTACCTCGTATTCCTGCTCGTGCTCTTTCACATCCGTTCTCATGATGTGCTCTCCGCGTTTTCCATGCATCATCCCATCCATCTCTGTAAACGGATCATCCATCCAGTCATTCCATAAATTTTCTCTGAAAATACTTGGCATCAACATATATCATTACCCCTTTCACAATCTGTTTATTATTAAACTCAGAAAGATTATCCTTTCTTTTGTTCTATCTGTGTTATAACACCGATTGTTAGCCAAGTCAAGTGGTGAGTGCTAATTTCTTTTGACTTTTTTCCAGGGTTTCAAAAAAGGTTTTGTACATCAATCCGGAAAACCCTTTCCGGACCGAAATCTCATAATAATCCTCATTGCTCATAGAAAAAAGGAGTATCCCTTTATTGCGGGTATCCATGCGTGAGATTTTTTTCAATGGAAATTCATACTCCCCTACCGACAGTTTTGCCCTGTTTAAGATCAGAGTTCCTGACTCACACAGGTGCCGTTTATGATCATCGGCAATACGAAACAATCTGGCATTCAGGTTTGATATTTTAAAATTTACATTGTCCTCAACAAGTTCTTTCACAAATCCCATCTGCCAGCGGTTCCACTCCCAGATTGTTCGGAATCGGCCGCCTTCAATTTTTCCAAAACCATTATATCCCCATGTCTTTCCACATCCCTGGCAGCAGATTTTCCTTCCTTTTCCCCTTATTTTTCCCAGCGCACCGCACTCCGGGCAGGCATAAAGCACATAATGGATGCCCTTCGCGCTGCGGTGACAGATCTTTTCGGTAATAGAATCAGGTTGTTCGACATACAGATCCTGATTAATCCGCGCCACAATCTCCTCCGGAGTCATATTATACAGCATTTCTTTTGTATAAACGCCTTTTAACTTTGCAGAGACATTGCCTCTGCATAATCTGCTGCTCCACCGTGGAACGATCTCATAAGCACCGGTCACGGAAACAGTCACAACCGTACACTGCAATGCCCTGAAAAGTTTTCCATTTACAGGAGCCAGTGGTGCCGTCGTTCCATCATAGGTAATGTTCCCTTCCGCGAACATACAGACATAATGCCCCGTTTTCAGGCTTCGGGATATTTCAAGGATGGTTCCCGCATTCATTTTTCCTTTGGAACAGGGAATACTGCGGAAAACATCGACTGCCAGAAAGCTCGCAAGCCTGTGACGAAGCAGATTTTCTCCTGTCACATAACAAATGGGCTGATCCACAGACATTGCCACAATCAGAGGGTCAAAATAGCAGGTATGATTGACCACCACAAGGCATGGCTCTTTCGGCAGACTGATCTCATCTTCCTTTTTCATTCCAAAAAGATAGTGGCAAACGGGTCCTGCCGCCACTTTCAATGCATGGTATAATTCAAAATATCTCCGTTCTTTTTTATCATTCGTCTTCATTTTCACCTACCAGAATTCCCGGCAGTGCCGACCGCAAGGAAAGCTACTGCTTTTCTATGTCATAGATGTGTTATAACTATTGTACCTATATGTGTCAAGAGACATCATCTCATTTTATAAATTTTTCAGTTGTGTTTGAATTTATATGCGTTATAATACATCTATGACAAACGGTCAACTACATATCCCGTAGTACAATTAATAACGCAACAAATCTGCAAAGCAACAGTACAAAAAATCAAACAAAAAATGAATGGAGGCAGCAGCTTATGAAGCGAATTATCACCATCAGCAGAGAGTTAGGCAGCGGAGGACGCACAATTGGGAAAATGGTGGCAAACCGAAAAAGTATTCCTTACTATGACAGAGAGTTAATTGACGAGGCCGCTAAGGTATCAGGTGTTCCTAAAGAGTACATTGAGAAGTCTGATCAGAAAATCACCAGCAGTTTCCTGTACAACCTTGCCATGGGAACCAGCTATGGCTATGGTATGCTCGAAGAAGCGAGCAATCAGCCACTTCCTTTAACTACGCAGGTTTTCTGCGCGCAGCAGGAAATTATCCGAAATTATGCAGATTCCGGAAGCTGTGTCATTGTCGGCAGATGCGCAGACTATATCCTCAGAGACCGCAAGGATGTGCTTCGCGTCTTTATCTATGCGGATATGGAAAAACGCATGGAACACAGCGTGAAAGAATACGGGATGCCAGAGGCAACCGCCCGCGAGGAAATTACCCGTTCTGACCGTGAACGTGCCCGCCACTACAATATGTTTACCGAGCAGAAATGGGGAGACCGCAAGAATTACGATATACTATTGGACAGCGGAACTCTCGGCTATGAAAATTGTGCCCAAATCATCTGTTCCATAATTGGAATGAACTAACAGTAGTATGCTGCCAAATTCCTTTCGCGTCCCTGCGCATCATAATTCGTCTGGCAGCATAGTAGGGCTGCCAGGCACTCCTCTTTTTTATATCCGAAACGTAAATCGAGTCTTTTCGGACGAACTCTGACAGGCTATGAGAAGCCAATCGTTTTGTGACATGAAAAAGCAGCAGATATTATACGAGGTGAAGAGAATGAACATAAAAGATTTCAAGAAAAAACACCGTACATTTATTGCAGTAGGCACTGTTCTCCTGATTGTTGCGGCGACAGCTTTGTTTTGGAAGAATTTAAAAAAGATTTGTGAAACGCTGAAAGAAGACAGAAAAGGAAACTTCGCTTTATCAAAGTTCATTCCATCGTTAAATGTATGCAGTCAATCGGATTTTTGAATGCATTTTCTGACTAAAATTGAAGTTGTTTTAAGGAATACAATCAATGCTCAATACGCAAAAAATACAGATAGCTATACAGAGCCTGGCCCAGAAAGGACGGTTCATATCCGAAAAAACATTTCGTCACCACAAAGATACGACGGTATACGACCACAGTATCCATGTCGCTGAAGTTAGTCTGGCGATGGCTGATTCTCTGCCTTTCACCGTTAATGTGGATTCCCTGATCCGGGGTGCATTGCTCCACGATTATTTTTTATATTGCAGAAAGGAAAGCCTGAGAACTTACATCCTGCACGGATACCGGCATCCAGTGATTGCGGCTAAAAATGCAGAGAAAGATTACGGAATAAATGATATCGAGAAAAATATTATAAAGAGACATATGTTTCCGTTGACACCGATACCGCCCAGATACAGAGAAGCCTGGATTGTATGCATTGCAGACAAATACTGTGCAGCCATGGAATTCCTGCCTGCAGAATTCACGAGGAAGCTCAGGGCTTTTCAGTTTTAATCTATTGCTGTAAAATCCATTTTATTCCGTCTGCTGTTCTTCCGGTGGAATTTTGATAATGATTTCCCTTATTCAGGTGAAACGTTGTCCGGATTCCTTTTTCTGAAAAATAGTGAAAAAGTAATCTGGTATTCTCTTCCACAGGAGCCAGATAGGGATTCTTCGTATGACTTTCCTTATCCCCAAGGGAAAAATAGATTGCTTGCACCTTCTCGGAAATCTGATTCTGGCGGACAAATGGTACAAAATCCGGATACCACAGAGAACCGGATGCGGAGACAATACGGGAAAAACAGTCTGTTTTATATGCCGCATAGTCCGCGAACAATCCTGCAAGGGAATAGCCTGCAAGCACACAATACTCCGGAGGGAACAAAAGGGAAGCTTCAATCTGCGGCAGCAATTCACCCGTCAGCTGTTTCAGATATACGTCAGCGCCGCCGGAGCATGGCGTATCTCCTTTCGAAATCGGCGGAATAGGCCACGGTGTCATCTCGTCATCCCAATTTACACCAGAGCGCTCTCGGAAACTCAAAACAGCCCGAGATTCCGCTCTTTTTTACATGTTC
>JAJQEO010000011.1 GCA_021201665.1 Lachnospiraceae bacterium
ATCAGCGTGCAGGTGACGCACACGGATCTGGCGGATTCCCGCTGGTTTACCGGCTCGGGGATTTACCGGAAGGTCTGGCTGCTTGTAGAGGAGCCAGTGCATCCGGCACTGCATGGGATTTTCTTCCGGACAGTTTCGGTGGAATCGCCTGATCAGGAGGAATCCCCAGAAGTCAATGCCGGTATTGCTGCTTTAGAGGACATAGATGGTGAAGCAGTAGATGGCGAAGCAGATGCTGCTGCATCGGAAGATTTTATCTGCGAAATGAAGAGTGCCCGCTGTGCTCACATTGCAATCCTGGCGGAATTTGTAAATGACAGCGATGCCGACTGCTCTTTGCAGGCTGATTTCCGGCTGCTGGATTCGGAAGGGCAGGAGGTGGTTTTGTGGAAGGCACCGTTAACGCTTGTGGCAGGTGAGAACAAAGAGATTGCGCTGGAAGGTGTCGTGGAGAATCCGCACCTCTGGTCGGTGGACGCACCATATCTGTATACTCTCGTGACGGAGCTTTCTGATACGGAAAGATCCCAATGCGCAGAAGTGATGAATACTACAGTATCGGCAGAAAAGAATTTGCACTGGATCGCTGATACTCAGAAGGTCGGGATCCGCACCATCCATTTCGACCCGGATGAGGGATTTTTCCTGAACGGAAAGAATATGAAGATCAAGGGTGTGTGTGTCCATCACGATGGAGGATGTCTCGGCGCGGCCATGATCCGGGAGGTCTGGCTCCGCCGTCTGCTGAAGCTGAAAGCGGCCGGCTGCAACGCGGTCCGCACCAGCCACAATCCGCATATGCCGGAGCTGTATGACCTCTGCGACGAGCTGGGCTTTCTGATGATAGACGAAGCGTTTGACGAGTGGGAAAATCCGAAAAATAAGTGGTCGACCGGACACAATGTCTATCCGCCGAAGCATGAAGGCTATGCGGAGGATTTTCCGCAGTGGTGCCGGGAAGATCTGACGACCATGATATTAAGAGACCGCAACCATCCGTCCATCGTACTGTGGAGTATCGGAAATGAGATCGATTATCCGAATGACCCCTATTGTCATCCTCTGTTCCAGACCATGGTGGGAAACAACGACGCGGACAAGCCTGCTGCTGAGATGATGTACCGCCCGGACAAGCCAAATGCCCGGCGTTTAAGCGTGCTCGCCGCCCGCCTGGCCGGGATTGCCAGAGAGCTGGACGATTCCCGCCCGGTGACACTGGCCGCAGCGTTCCCGGAGCTGACCTCCCGGCTTGGCTTTTTTGATCCGTTGGATGTGGTGGGATACAATTATAAAGAGCATCTGTATGAGCAGGATCATGCGCGTTTTCCCGGGAAACCGTTTCTTGGGAGTGAAAACACTCACAGCTATCAGGCGTGGCGGGCGGTAACGGACCATCCGTATATCAGCGGACAGTTTCTGTGGACGGGTATTGATTTCCTGGGAGAGGCGCAGGGCTGGCCAATCCACGGCTCCGGCGCAGGACTCCTGGATCTGGCAGGCTATGAAAAACCAGAATATTACCGAAGAAAAGCATGGTGGAGCGAAGAGCCTTTCCTTTGTCTGCTCACGGCACGTGCAGACCCGGAAAAGAATGGCGGAGGCTCCGCTTCGCAACGGCAGCCTGTACAGGTATCCTGGAATTACGAGCCGGGAGAGACGGTGGACGTTTATTGCTATGCAAGTCCAGATTTGCTTTGTGCCCAGTGTCATACAGCGCTCTTCCTGAATGACATTTCTCTTGGCCAGGGATCCTGGAACGAGACGGATGGCCGGTTCGAGTGGAGAGTGGCTTTTGAACCGGGGATTCTGAAAGCAGTCTGTGTCAGCGGCAGTACTCAGAGGGTGAATGATGGGAATGCCTCTGAGACGATTTCAGGAGGGAATGCTCCGAAAGACACTTTTGATGCGATTTCGACTGGAAATGCGCCGGAAAATGCTCCATCCTGCAGCCTCGAGACAACAGACAGTGCAGCGAAGATAGAAGCAAAGGTATGGCAGCCGGATGAAGCTGCGAAGCTGCCATTTGCCGGACACACCAGAACAAAGCAGGCATATCAGATGCTGCATGCAGCAAGTGACTGCCAAAGAGAGCAGAAACCCCAGGAGCATATCTCCGGGGTGCAGACATTAGATGCTGTGCCGCACATCACACAGATCGAGGTTTCTCTTCTGGATGCCGAAGGCCGTCTGGCGGGCAGCGATGACCAGACGATTTCCGCAGAAGTGGAAGGCGGTCTGCTTCTGGGTCTGGAAAACGGAGACCTGGCCGATCTGACCTCTTACACGGAGCCCTGGAGATGTACCCGCAATGGGCGTCTGATTCTGTATGTCCGATCACGCGCGGGAGAACCGGTGACTGTGAGAATAAGCTGTGAGAAATTGGAGCAGACCATCCGCCTGGTGTTGTGAACTGAAGAAACAGCTGCGCCCGAAATAAGCCGGCCGCAATCCCATTGGCTTTAGCGCCTGGCGATGGGTAGTTCACAGTTAAATAACGATCAAATAATGGATCAGGAACAAAAATGCATAGAGTCGGATCGAAAAAAGCGGCACGAGAGATCGGCCGCTTTTTTGCATTTTCACATATGGACGCGCGACCAGATATTCAGGAATTGATAAAAAATAGATGACCGAATATAATTTATTTCAGATTCGGTTACAAAAATTGACAGTAAAAGCAACTGGATGACTCTTTTTTTGTATGATCGCAGATTATGATTTCGCTTTGCAGTTTTTTCACTTTGGCAGATGAGAGGTGCGATATATGGTGACCAGAAAGGATATTGCCCGGGAAGCCGGAGTTTCTGTTTCCGTAGTGTCTCGTGCGCTGAACAATAGTGGCTATGTAAATGCCCAAAAAAGGGAAAAGATTCTAAAGATTGCGGAAAAACTGGGATATTTTCCGAATCCGAAAGCGATGCACCTGATGAAAAAGAAGACGAAACAGATTCTTTTCTACAGCAAAAATATGAAAAATGCTTACAATACCGAGCTGTATGAGGGCATGTGCAAGGCTGCAGAGGAACAGGATTATATCGTGGCAGTCTGCGGTTCTTTAAAATTTTACAATATCAGGGACATCATGGCGGACGGCCTGATTCTATCTGACGCGATTGTTGCGGAGCGGTATTTAAGAAATGAAGGGAAAAACTATTTTCTTCCGGCGGTTGTCGCAACGTATGATGATCCGGTTACTTTTACAAGATCCATTCCGGTGGTCGGCTGCGACCTCTGGGAGGGAATGAATATGCTGCTGGAGTATCTGGTTCTTCATGGACATCACAGGATTGCGTACGTGTCGCCTTATGTTTTTGAGGAAAATGGGCCGCGCTTTCTGGCATGGAAGAGCTTTATGCTCTCAGAGGCGGGCGACCGGCTGATGGATTATTTTTATGGATTGACCGGGCAAAGGGAGAAGACAGATTCTCAGATACCGGATGGCGCGGAAGAAGGTGAGAGTGAATATAGTGATTACCTGGAGGATGATTTTTTCGGTGAGGGAGCCCGTGCCGCGGATGCTTTTCTGAAAAGAAAAACCGATGCGACGGCGGTGGTCTGTTTTAACGATGAGATGGCCTATGGGTTCTGTAAACGCCTGCGTGAGCTTGGAAAGAGAATCCCGCGGGATGTTTCGGTTGTCGGCATTGACGGCTCTTATGTGGGACGGTACGTGGAGCAGCCGCTGACCACACTTTCCACGGATCCATTCGGACATGGCAGGATCTGTGTGGAAATACTGCTGAGCATGATCAACGGCAGAGAAATCCGCTACCGCACCAAGCTTCCCACCAGGATTATCGAAGGGGAGACGGTTTCACACCGCAGGCATGGCGGCGGTACGGGCGCAGACTGAATGGCTGCCGCAGTATTTTCTGAAAAATCAGAAGAGTAACAGGCAGCAAAAATACATCTGGAAAATTCAGGGGCGTAGCGGTCAGCAGGAGTACATCTGAAAAAATCAGGAGCATAACAGGCGGCAAAGGTACATCTGAAAAAAAACAGGAGAGCAGCAGGCAGCAAAAGAACATCTGAAAAATCAGGAACCTGACAGGCAGCAAGAACACAGACAGCAAGAGCGCAGGAAAAAAGTGCACAGGCAGTAAGAATACAGGCAGCAAGTGCACAGGCAGTAAGAACACAGGCAGTAAGAGCATGGGTTGTAAGAGAAATGAGAGGAAGGTCTTATGAAATCGAAGGAAAAAGTGGCTGTAAAAAAGTATAAAAGCAGGCTGACATTTGGTCAGAAGGTCTGGCAGTCGAGGGTACTGATCCTTATGTGTGTGCCGGCGATACTCTTCTTTTTTGCGTTTAGCTACATGCCCCTGCCTGGGGTTTATGTGGCGTTCGTAAAATACAATTACCGGGACGGCATTTTCGGAAGCACCTTCGTCGGCTTCCAGAATTTCAAATTCCTGTTCACGTCAGGAAAGCTGTTCCAGCTGACGAGAAATACGATTCTTTATAATCTGGCGTTTATTCTTCTCGGGAATGTGATGGCGGTATTTGTCGCTATTCTTCTGAACGAGCTGCGCAGCAGAAAATTTGTCAAGGTTTCCCAGACCATTATGTTTCTGCCGTACTTTATCTCGCAGGTACTGGTCGGACTTCTGGTGTTTTATCTGCTGAACTATGACAGCGGGTTTGTGAATGGGATCCTTGGTTCGCTGGGACTGGAGCTGTTTGCCCCGTACTCGAATGCTTCTGTATGGCCCGTGATTCTGATCCTGGTCTACCTGTGGCAGCAGACGGGATACAATTCGGTCGTCTATTTTGCGGCGATTATGGGCATTGATGAATCCATGCTGGAGGCAGCGAAGGTAGACGGCGCAAATGGTTTCCAGAGAATCCGCTATATTATCCTTCCTTCCCTGAAGGGCACGATCGTGATTCTGCTCCTCTTTGCTCTCGGCGGCATTGTAAAGGGCAACTTCGGTCTGTTCTACAACATCATCGGTACGAACTCGCTGCTGTACGGCACGACAGACATTATTGAGACCTATGTATACCGCGCGACCCTGACAGATTTCAACTTCTCCACCGCGTCCGCTGTGGGGCTGTATCAGTCAGTGATCGGTTTCGTGATCGTAATGGTAGTCAATTTTATCGTAAAGAAGATAGAACCGGATTATTCCCTGTTCTAAGCAAAGGAGGTCTCGATCATGGCAAAAAAGGATTTGGATTTAATGGATTCCAGCGCGAAGATTAAGCTGGGAAGATCGGATAAGATTATCCGCGGATTTGGTTATGTGTTTGTCACGCTTTATGCGCTTTGCTGTATTATCCCGTTCCTGATTATCATCGGTACCTCCTTCACATCAGAGGCTTCGATTAATACCTACGGCGTACAGATTTTTCCAAAAGAGTTTACGCTGAAGGCGTATTCCATGGTATTAAAAGGCGGGCTGATTTTTCAGTCCTACGGTCTGACAATATTCATGACGGTCACCGGCACCTTTGTGGGTCTGTCCATCATCGCAATGACCGGCTACGCGCTGCAGAGACAGGACTTTTTCTTCCGGAATATTATTTCCTTTTACATTTATTTCACCAGCCTGTTTTCCGCAGGACTTGCACCGTACTACCTGCTGATGACACAGACGTATAAGCTGAAGGACAGTTATCTGGCGGTATGGCTGCCGCTTCTGATGTCGCCGTGGCTGATTATCCTGATGAAAAACTTCGTGAAGGCAATTCCACATGAGATTACCGAATCCGGTAAAATTGACGGTGCCGGTGATTTCCGGATTTTTTCCTCGCTGATCCTTCCGATGTTAAAGCCGGCGCTGGCGACCATTGGCCTGTTCCTTGCGCTGGGGTACTGGAATGAGTGGTACCAGTCCTCTCTGTTTTTGAGCTCCAAGGTGGATGTAAAGCCGCTGCAGTACATGCTTTATGAGGTGGTAAATAAGACCTCCACGCTGAAGCAGTCTGTAGCCGGGCAGTACGTCAATGTCACGGATATTCCGACAGTCAGCGTGAAAATGGCAAACGCGGTGCTTGCTACCGGCCCGGTCGTTCTGGTGTATCCGTTCGTCCAGAAATATTTTGTAAAGGGTATTACGGTGGGCGCTGTGAAGGGCTGATTCGAAGCTTTGTTGTAACTATTTGGGACAGATCCCGCTTTTGCTGCGAGGCATACATGAAAGTATAAATCACAGATTTATTCATGATATTTTCCTGCACTGGAGAGGCTCCGTGCGCTGCGCGGGACACCTTATGCAGGCGAAATATAAAAGTAACAGTCCAAAACAACGGAACATGGTCAGTGGCCTGCTGTTCTGGACTGTTGCGGAAAACGACATTTCGTCGTTCCTGTTAATTGTAAACGAAGCGGATTCGTTTACTTTTGCCGGACGCAGAGCTGTGAGAACAGCCGTTTTATGAGCGTCCGCGCGCATCATACCATAATAAAAGGAGGAAATCAATGAAAAGAAAAATGATTTCACTGCTGCTGACATCTGCAATGGTACTGTCCATGATGAGCATGGGTATGACCGCGTCAGCGGAAGAAGAGAGCACCACTGATTACTGGTCGGCATGGGAGGATGTTGACACTTCTGAGCACGTAGTCATCAACTATATGACAACCGGCGACAGACCTACCGGCGAGGCGGAAGAGAATCTGAACGCGATGCTGGACGAGCTGAACGCGATCCTGACTGAGAAAGTAAACGCGGAGATTGAGATCTACTATATCGAGTGGACGGATTATCTTTCCAATTATAATCTGACACTGGCGAGCATGGACGGATCGGTGGATCTGGTAGGCTCCTCTACAGACTGGCTCGACGCATGGCCGAACGCAAAGAACGGCGCTTTCCTTGAACTGTCTGAGGAGATGCTTTCCACCTACGCTCCGGCGACCTGGGCAAGCGTATCGGATGAGAGCTGGCAGGCATGCACCTATAACGGCGATATCTATTTTATCCCGGAGGACAATTACGCACAGTGGACAAACCACGGCTTTGCTTACCGTCTTGACTGGGCTCGGGAAGCCGGTCTTGAGGATGGCGTAAACAGCTGGGCAGATATGACGACCTATTTTGCATATGTCATCGAAGCTTACGGCGATGAACTGCTCTATGCGTGGAACGCGGACGGCACACAGTACGCGACAATGGTAGGCGGCTGGATCACCTCCAACACGAACTATATCTCCATCGACGGCATCAACACCGGCGCAATGTGGGGCGGCACATCCGATGATCCGTATACCATTTATTCCCCGTATCTGACCGAGACGGACCTTCTGGTTGAGTTTGCGGAAATGATGAAGGAATGGGACGAGATGGGCGTATGGATGACAGACGTTCTCAACAATACCGACCTGAACAACCGCGATGAGTTCCGCGTAGGCCAGGTGGCGGCTGAGCAGCATCACACCCAGACCTGGACAGATCTCTGCAGCGATACCGACTCAAACACGATTTATGATACTGATGAGGATGCTGAGGTTGGATTCTTCTACTTTGGCGAAGAGAGCGGCAACCTTGTTTCCCTTTCCGTGACGCATGGCGTGATGGCGGTTTCTGCAGCCAGCGAGAACCCGGAGAGAGCTCTGATGGTTTATGACCTGCTCCGCAATGATGAGACCTGCTATCGCCTGTTCAACTATGGTATCGAGGGCGTTTCCTATGAAATCACCGAGGACGGATATAAGACCACTCCGGATAGCTATGATTCTGAGACACAGAACATCGCCGGCATGGTGAACTTCTGGTGGGGCCGCAATGACGACCTTGAGCTGAAGAATGCGGAATACAACTGGGATGCGATCGAAGAGCTCTACGCTGAGTATGATGAGATTGCGATTCCGTATCAGTACAGCCAGTACGTCGCGGATATCGACGAGATTTCCTACATGATCGACAACATCAGTGAGATTCATACGAACTATATGAAGCAGATCGCTTACGGCAAGTACACCGGTACCGCGGAAGAGATCGTAGCTGAGTATCAGCAGGCTCTGATTGATGCCGGCATCGAGGAAGTGACTGCGGCAATTCAGGAGCAGATTAACGAGACTTATGGCCTGGAGTAAAACTGGCCGGAAGTAAAATTGACCTGGAGTAAGACTGGCCTGGAAGTAAAATTGACATCGAGTGAAACTGGTCTGAAACAGGATTGATTTGAAACAGAATTGACCAGACTTAAATGAGCTTTGTCCTTTAAGGACGAATTGAGGCGGTGGAAGAAGTATTCAGACACCGCCTCTTTTTTCGTTTCATGAATTGCGTCTTGCAGTCTGAGCACTTTCGTGATATGATACCGAAACGATTTGCTTCCGGGCGGCTTTGCCGCGAGAGAGTTACATGCGTTCAGAACGGTTCAGCGCGAGAGTTACACGTGTTCGGAATGCTTTCTGCGTGAGAGCGGTACGTGCTTAAGATGGACATGAACGCAGATGGATTAGATGAATTATGATTGTTCAACTTCACGAAAGGACATAAGATTTATGGCACAGAGAACAGGCAGGATGGGATTCCGACGGAAATTCATCGGTGACAGGGCATTTTACAGAATGGTGCTGGCGATTGCGGTACCGATCATGATACAGAATGGGATCACGAATTTCGTGAGCCTTCTGGACAATATTATGATCGGCAGGATCGGCACGGAGCAGATGTCGGGTGCCGCGATCGTAAATCAGCTGCTGTTTGTCTATAATCTCTGCGTCTTTGGAGGTGTCTCCGGCGCAGGGATTTTTACCGCGCAGTATTTTGGACAGGGAGACGACGAGGGGATCCGCCGGACCTTCCGCTACAAGCTCTGGCTGGCGGTGATCCTGACCGCGGGGGTGATCATTCTCTTTTTGTGTAAGGGAGAGACACTGATCGGCTTGTATCTCGGCGGCGACGGGACGGCGGAGGCAGCCGCAGCCACCAGAGGCTATGGAATGAAATATCTGCGCATTATGCTTCTGGGACTGCCGGCGTTTATGTTTGTGCAGATTTATTCGAGTACCCTGCGAGAGTGCGGGGAGACGGTGCTGCCGATGAAGGCGGGCGTGGCGGCAATCCTTGTGAACCTGACCTTTAATTATCTCCTGATTTACGGAAAATTCGGGTTCCCGAAAATGGGCGTGGCCGGCGCCGCTGTGGCGACAGTTTTTTCCAGATATGTGGAGGCTGCGATTATCCTGATCTGGGCACATACACACACGGAGGAAAAGCCCTTTGTGAAGGGACTGTACCGGACGTTGAAGGTGCCTTCAGCGCTGGCACGGAAGTTTTTTATCAAGGGGACGCCGCTGCTGCTCAATGAAACTCTGTGGGCAGCTGGTATAGCGATGCTGGCACAGTGCTACTCGGTGCGCGGCCTGAATGTCGTGGCGGCGCAGAACATTTCCAATACCATCAGCAACCTCTTTAACATCGTGTTTATCGCCCTTGGCGATTCGGTGGCGATTGTGGTCGGCCAGCTGCTCGGGGCGGGCAAAATGGAGGAAGCACGGGACACGGATAACAAGATGATTGTCTTTTCCGTGATGTGCTGTACCGTGGTGGCAGCTGTGATGCTGGTATTCTCTCCCTTCTTTCCGCAGCTTTATAATACCAGCGACGAGGCGAAAAATCTGGCAAAGCTGTTCATCATGGTGACCGCCATTTTCATGCCGCAGAACGCGTTTCTCCATGCCTCTTACTTTACCCTGCGCTCCGGTGGAAGGACGATCGTGACGTTTCTGTTTGACAGCGTGTTTATCTGGGCGGTGAGCGTTCCGATTGCCTTTACGCTGAGCCGGTTTACAGCACTGCCGGTCATAGCGATCTATATCTGTGTGCAGCTGGGAGACATGATCAAATGCGTCATCGGGTTTGTTCTTGTGAAAAAGGGCATCTGGATGCAGAATATTGTTTCATGAAGAAGGTGCCGGATACGGTAGTGAAAGTTATCCAGGCAGCGTCACGGTAAAGGTGGTGCCGCCTCCCGGCGTATCTGAAACCGTCAGGGTGCCGTGGTGCAGGCGCACAATTTCGCGGGCGATGCAAAGCCCCAGACCAAAATGAGTTTTGTCTTTTCGGGACGGATCGAGGCGGTGGAAGCGTTCAAACACCGCCTCTTTTTCTGCGTCCGGGATGCCGGGGCCGTTGTCGATAACCTGTATGAGGAAGGTGTTTCCGGAAGGTTGGGAAAGTTCTGAAGCCGCCATGCTGCGCCTGGAATGATTCAAAGCGGCCGGATTGTGCCGGGAATGTCTGGAAGCGGCAGCAATGCTGCGCCGGGAATGATTCGAAGTGGCCGGATTGTACCGGGAATGTCTGGAAGCGGCAGCAATGCTGCGCCTGGTATGCTTTGAAGCAACTGGGCTTTGAGCGGAAACAGATGATGCCGAGAGCGCGAGGCAGACCTGCCCGCCCTCCGGGGTATAGCTGAATGCGTTATCAATCAGAATCCCGAGCAGCTGCCGGATGCGCTCCGCGTCGCAGACACAGCACGGCAGAGGCTCCTCCGGCAGCCTGATGTCCCAATGCAGATGGCGGGAATGCGCCTGCGCGTCAAAATCCTCCCAGACCTGTAAAAGTAGGGTATCCAGCTCAATTTCGGCCGGGGCGATGCTCCAGGTCTCGTTATCCGCGCCTGCCAGCTGGAGCATATCGGAGATCAGGTGCGACATACGATTCCCTTCCGCGTCCACTGTGTCGAGAAAATGCATATCAAATGGCAGCACGCCGCCGCGCACTGCGGCGGCGTTGCTTAAGATGACGGTCAGCGGCGAACGCAGCTCATGGGAGGCGGCGGCAATAAACTGCACCTGTTTTCTTCGGTTTTCCCAAATTGGGCGCAGCACCCTTGCGGTAAAATGCCAGAAGAAAATGGAAAGGAGCAGCCATGCGGCCAGATCTGCCAGCAGAAAAGGAAGCCCCTGGCGCACGATGCGCCTGTGCATGGAGGAGAGGGAGTGTACGACAAGAACCGCGAGCACTCCGCCCGAACGGGGAACGAGCGCTGCGGAGACATAGCAGATCTTGCTCTGCGGGCTGCCATAGTTATCGCCGCGGACCTTCATGGTGAATTCCAGATGCCGTGTCAGTGTGGCAGAGGAAGAGGTGCTGTCCAGATCGAGTCCAAGACTGAGCGCTTCTTCTTTTGCCTGGGCCATCATGCTTTCCGTCGCCTCATCTTCTGACAACGTCTGGAAAAACAGGGATTCTCCATTATCCAGAATGCGGATGGAACACTGATAGTTCTGCTCCATCTGCCGGATCCAGGTGTGAGAAAGGCTGGTCTGCTGCTGCAGGTTCTGATACATGGTATTCAGGCCGGACAGAAAAGAAGCATACTCCTGTGAACGGATCTCCGACTGAGAGATCAAAAGACATATGACTGTAAGCACCGCCAGAATCAGCCCGGTCGTGGCGACACAGACCGCTGTGAGCCGCTGATGAAGCTTTCCGAGGACCGCATCCTTCGCGCCGTTGGAATGTGCGGCGCTTGAATGCGCGCTGTTTGTGTGCGCGGCATTTTTGCGGTTCCTCCATTCATGAAGCCGACGCAGGCAGGCACTCAAATAAGAACTTATTCTTGCATAGTACGGTGACTTTCCGGGAAATTCTGTCATGGGGTGTTCTCCTTGATTTTATGCACACGAGCCGCGTAAGGAAATGTTCCAGCTTGCGCTGGACGCGGTCTACGCTTCGCTTCGGTCGGCGTATATCCCACACGAAGTGTGGGATGCCACCCGGCGAGGGCTAAACGGATGTCCACTGGGTCTACGCTTCGCTTCGGTCCGTCCTAAACGCGTGCCACTGGCACGCAGGACCATCCAGCGCCGGCGCAGCGGATAGGGGAGAAGGGCGTTCCCTTATCCGATTGATTCATGCGTGGATTGTGTGTCCACCAGCCGGTATCCGATACCGCGCGCGGTTTTCAGCACGAGCCTGCTTTCCACCGCCCGCAGCCTGCGCCGCAGAAAATGAATGTAATTGTCGAGGTTTCCATCCTCAATCTCCGCATCCGATCCCCAGACACGCGACAAAATCAGGCTGCGGGGCAGCATCTGCTCCGGATGACTCAAAAACAGGAGCAGCAGATCGCCCTCCCGCCGGGAGAGAGTACAGGTTTTGCCCCCGCACCGCAGCAGACTCTGCGCCGGGTCATAGCTAAGATCGCCGAAGCCAGGCAGATCGGCATTCGATATTCGCTGCGGACGCCTGCAAACGCACCGGATCCGCGCCATCAGCTCTTCAAAGGCAAAGGGTTTGACCAGGTAGTCATCTGCGCCGAAGTCCAGTCCCCTGACACGCTCGCTGACAGAGCCGACCGCAGTCAGCAGAATAATCGGAACCGTGCAGCGGGCCGCCCGCGCCTGCCGCAGCACCTCCAGACCGTTGAGTCCGGGCAGCATCCGATCCAGCAGGACGAGGTCCTGAGTATTTTCCAGTATGTAAAACAAGCCTTCCTCGCCATCAGCACAGGCCGTGACCGTAAAGCCCTGTTTTTCCAGCATGGCCTTCAGAGAATGGCTCAGATCTATGTCATCTTCAATCAGTAAAATACGCATGAAAAACCTCCAGAAACTGCCGGCTTGCCACATGAGAGATTGAAGCTCCGGCAGTGTGATTTACCCAAGAGCAGTATAGCATAGAAATCTCTAAATTATCTTTATTTTTTCAGGAACATTCATTTTTCAACCAGTTACCGTTCGCACCCCGACCATGCACTTGCTGCATGGTCAGGAGCGAAAACGTAGAGGCAGCAAGTATCCTCCCATCGTGAAGCGTAGATTAATGTGGCTGCGGTGCGACAGAGAAAAGTATTGCGAAAATGAAGACTGCGAGTGTATAATAGATAACAGGTGATTTCTGGAACAGGAAAGGAGACCGGCTGTGGGAATCTATTTAAATCCAAACAATGAAGACTTTAAGATGGCATTAGATTCAGAAATTTATATTGATAAATCGATGCTGATAGAGAAAACCAATAAAGTAATACGTACAGAGCAGAGGTTTGTTTCTGTCAGTCGTCCCAGAAGATTTGGGAAATCCATGGCTGCAAACATGCTGACGGCTTATTACAGCCGGGGCTGCAATTCTGGAGGAATGTTCTCTGGTCTTAAAATAAGCAAAGATAAGGAAGCTTTTGATAAGCACCTGAATAAATATAATGTTATCCATGTTAACATGGTGGATTTTCTCAGTGAAGCCCAAAACAATGTAAATGAGATGATCAGTTTTATTCAGGAAGACTTATCAGAAGAACTTTCAAACGAATTTCCTGACATTACCTTTCCGAGGAGAAAGACTCTGATAAAAATATTGGAAACGATTTTTGACAAAACAGGAACACCGTTCATCTTTATAATTGATGAGTGGGACTGCATCTTCCGCGAAGACAAGGATAACAAAGAAGCACAAAAGGTCTATCTGGATTTTCTTCGCAACCTGCTCAAGGACAAAAGCTATGTGGCACTTGCATATATCACGGGTATCCTTCCTATCAAAAAATACGGAAAGCACTCGGCCATAAATATGTTCACTGAAATTTCCATGATAAAGCCAGGGGAATATTCCGACTTTACAGGATTCACGGAGGCAGAGGTCGAGAGACTTTGCAAAGAATACCATATGTCATTAGACGAGACAAAACACTGGTATGACGGGTATAATCTTAAGGGAAAATCCATTTATAATCCGCAATCTGTTGTTATGGCCATGACGGGTAAGGATATCAGTAATTATTGGACGGAAACCGAGTCATATGAAGCTCTGGAGGAATATATAAGGTCAGATGACATGAAAGAGACTATTGATAAACTCATGGCAGGGGATGAAATCCCCATAGACACAAAAACATTCACGAATGATATGACTACATTTGCCACAAAAGATGATGTACTGACACTTTTAATTCATTTAGGATACCTGACTTATGACAGCAGCACAAAGAAAGTTAAAATACCTAATTATGAACTCATGGAGCAGTTTGCCAGCACCATCAGGCTTATGGGGTGGTCTGAAATATCGGATTCAATGATGCGTTCCGATGAATTACTTAAAGCAACCATCGCATGTGATGAAGAACAGGTGGCGGAACTTATAGAGCAGGCTCATACCGAAAACGCATCTATCCTGAAATATAATGACGAGAACTCCTTATCATGTGTAATATCGCTTGCATATTATTCCTCAAGAAGAACATATACCATGCACAGGGAAGTGCCGGCAGGCAAAGGCTTTGCAGATATAGTATTTATGCCAAGAAAGAGTGTAACCACTCCGGCAATGGTAATAGAATTAAAATATAATCAGTCTGCCGAAAGCGCGATAGAACAGGTAAAAAATCGCAATTACGCAGACGTCTTTAAGGACTATAAAGGATACATCCTGCTCGTTGGAATAAATTACAGCAAAGATGATCCGAATAAGAAACACACATGTCGGATTGAAAAGATAAAAAAATAAAAAATAGTCTATTATGATGAGAGGAGATTATAAGAATGAGTGCAGCTGCAAAAGAAATAATAAATATGAGCGGGATTTTACCGGAAAGTGACCAGAATTTGGCTGTTGAGATTATCCGAAAATCAATCAGTGCTGGCGTGGGATCCGGATTACACGAAAGTCACACCTGTGGAGCGAGCCGCGTTAGATGAAGCCGGGCAGGAGTTCAAGAATGGTCAAACTGTACCATTTGATGATATTAATTGGGATTGATCATTGTGCTGCCATGAAACTGGCGGTCGAGATATAAAAACACCCCTGGGGTTGCTACTTCTCTTATGATGGGAGAATTACCGCCAGGGGTATTTTTTTATTGCCAGGTATCCCAGGAAAATTTAAAGATAAAATAGAGCCAGTTTAGAGATTTTTTAAAGATTCATATGTTAGACTGCTCCTGACAATGGAAATACAGAAATGTCTGTTTTCATACGTATTTCGCAGTGAACGCGTAATAACCGTCCTGAATAGTCGCAAATGCACGAAAATCGCGAAATTCGCGAAAACGAAGACACTGAAGAGGAGGATGAGGAATATGAAAAACAACCAATCAGAAGCGGCTGCCCGTATTTTCCGGAAAGGATCCCTCAGGCGTCTGGCCGCAGGCATGACAGCGGCGTGTGTACTCACAGGGGCGGCTCTGGCCGGCTGCCCGGTGCAGGCGGAGGAGTCGGAGAGCGCGGCGGGGCGGTACCTGGAATATGAGATGTCGCTGCCTGAGGAAAATATGAATCTGTACAATCTGACGGTGATGGAGGACGGCACGCTCCGACTGTTTGGCGAGGCATTTAATGAGTCATGGGAAGAATGTGTGTGCGGATTCTGGGACAGCACGGATGGCGGCGAGACCTGGGAGCTGGCCGCGGAGCTTCCGGAGCTGGAAAATCTGTCGGTTATGACCACCGCATTGTGTGAGGATGGAACCGGCGCACTGATCTATGTGGAATCCTTCTGGGAAGAATCGGGGGATACCAGTGCTGATGGGACGGCCGACAGCGGCGTTTCTGCGGAGTATTCCTGGGAAGGGGAAGAAGACGCGGCTGCTGATGGGACGGCCGGCAGCGAGAGCGCTACGTTCTCCTGGGGAACGGCCATGATGGGTGAAATGACAGTGGAGTACTGGCTGATCACCTTTGATGAGACGGGGGTGACCAGTGAGGTGCTCCTTAGCGGCGAATATTATGGCAGTCTGTTTTGTTCCCGGGATGGCAGCCTGTTTTATTATGAATACTATGATTCCGTGTACCAGCTTGACCCGGAGACAGGGGAGGTGCGGATGGAATATCCGGTTGCAAATCAGGCGGAAATGATCCTTGCCGCCGCGGCCTGCGGCAGTGAGCTGGTGGTCGTGACGGAGGGAAGTGTACTGCGCTATGATATCGCGTCCGGCGAGATGCTGGAAGAGGACACCGCGCTGGCGGAGGCGCTGTTTGCGGATTCCTCCGCCGCGTCGACGCTTGTGATGACAGCGGACGCGGATGGAAGGCTGTTTTACGCGACCGCCGGTGGTATTTACACGCATCAGATGGATGGAAGCGTGGTGGAGCAGGTCGCGGACGGCGGGCTGAATTCGCTTTCTGAGCCAGGCTGTACTCTGGATACACTGGTCGTTTCGGGGGATGTTTTTTACACGGTTTATTTTAATTCGGACATGGACAGTGACATCCCGTATGGTATCCGAAAATATGAGTATTCCGCTGAGGCCTCCAGCGTTCCGGAGAATGAGCTGACGATCTGGTCTCTGAATGAGGATGCGGGGATCCGGCAGTCGATTTATCTGTATCAGAAGGATCACCCGGATACGTATATTACGTATGAAGTGGGGATTACGGAGGAGAGCGGCGTGACGGCGTCGGACGCGATCCGCACACTGAATACGGAAATCCTGGCGGGAAACGGGCCGGATATCCTGATTCTGGACGGACTGTCAGTGGACACGTACACCAGCCAGGGGCTGCTTCTGGATCTGACGGATCTCATGGCGGAAATTCAGGAGAGCGAAGGATTCCTGGAAAACATTGCTTACACGTATCAGGACGAGGACGGCGTCTGGGCGGTGCCGCTGCAGTTTGATATCCCGGTGCTCGCCGGGCTTACGGAGAGCGTGGCAGATATAGAGGGACTTGCGTCGTTGGCGGAGGCAGCGGCAGATGGTGTGTATGATGTCTGCGGAGCGGCAACCGTTCTGTATGAGGTCTGCGCGGGAAGCTGGGAAAAAGAGGACGGGACGATTGACCAGGAGCTGCTGGCGGAATACGTCCATGTCATAAAACAGCTTGCTGATAGTTATCTGCTGACGGCGGATGATGACGCGGAGGATCTGACCTCCAATGTGGCATATTATCTGATTTCGGGAGCCGATTCTCTGGAGAATGCCAGCCTTTCGTTCGTTTACGGGAATACGATAGCCGCCGCGAATCTTTCCAATATGATGGACTTCCAGACGTATGCCTCTGTTATCAACAAGCTGGGCGGCGGAACGATCCGCACACTTACGGGCCAGCAGGAAAATGTGTTCGTCCCCATGTGCACGATCGGAATTCTGATGACGTCGCCGAATCAGGACACGGCGGAATCCTTTTTAAGCTATCTGCTCTCAGAGGATGGGCAGCTTTCCAGGCCGGAATATGGATGGCCGGTGAACGCGGCGGCCTTTTACTCCCTGCTGTATGAAAATCCCGATGAGGAGACCTCCTGGACAATGCTCATGACGGATGGGGACGAGAACTCGATAGAAATAGAAGGCATCTGGCCTGCTGAGGAAGATCTGGAATGGCTATTCGAGACGGCTTACAGCCTCACAGTGCGCTCGGAGGATGGTGCCGTGCAGAACGAGGTCGTGATGGAGCAGCTGGAACGCTGCCTGAATGGAGAAATCAGCGAGGAGGAGGCCGTGAGTGAAATCATGCAGAAAATCAACCTGTATCTCGCGGAGTGATTAAATCTTATTTTGATGTGTGAGCGATGGAAAGGAGTCGAAGGTTTGTCCTTCGCGAAGCACTCTTTCATGGACGAACCGACTTGCCGCCAGGCGTAGCGATGGGTGTTTCCATATGCAATGATCGTACGGAAAAGCTTTCGAATCTGGGTGCGAAGGATCATATGGGAAAGTTGTTGAGATCGGGTGCGTACGATGACACAGGAGGGTTTAGGCAGATGGCAAAAAATGGCTGCGTGAAAGGAAAACGTCATACGCGTGCCTGGCGGCGCAGACATTTTCGAAAAAATGCGGCGGCCGCCCTCTTCCTCCTGCCGGGGTTTTTGGGAGTACTCCTGTTTGCCCTGCTGCCGATGCTTGAAGTGTTCCGGCGTTCGTTCCAAAGTGCCGTCACACTGAAATGGGTGGGACTGAAAAACTACCGGGAGGTGCTGTTTACGAATGCAGCGTTTCGGATCGCGGTTTTTAACACGCTTCGATTTACGGTCGTCTGCATTCCGCTGCTGGTCGTCGTTTCCCTGTTTCTGGCGGTGATCCTGCAGAGCATAAAGCTGCCCGAAGTGAAAACCTTTCTCAAAGGCACGTTCCTTGTGCCGGTGGCGGTACCGGCTGCCTCGGTCGTGCTGGTCTGGAAGGTTCTGTTTCACTCGAACGGCCTGATCAACGCGCTGCTTTTGAAAGCCGGGCTTGAAAAGGTGGACTGGATGGGGAGCAGCAAATCTTTCTATGTGCTTGTGATCAGCTATCTCTGGAAAAATCTTGGCTATGACATGATTCTGTGGCTGGCGGGGCTGGCCGGGATTTCACCGGAGATTTACGAGGCGGCCCGCGTGGACGGCGCGGGGGAGTGGCGGTGCTTCTGCAGCATTACGCTGCCGAACCTGCTGCCTTCGCTGTACACGATCACCGTACTGTCTCTGCTGAATTCCTTTAAGGTGTTCCGCGAGGCCTGGCTGGTCGCCGGCGATTACCCGAACCAGAGCATGTATCTGCTGCAGCATCTTTACAACAACTGGTTCCGCGAGCTGTCCTTTGATAAAATCTCTGCTGCTGCAGTCGTGACGTCGGCGGTGGTGTTTCTTCTTATCCTGTTACTGAGGAAAGCGTGGGACGCAGAGACGTGAGTTTGACGGCTGCGGAGGACATGCGAAGAATTATGAGTTTCATCGTTGCGGAAGGCGTGAGATACAGAAGCATGAGTCTTACAGCGACAAAGTGCGCCAAAGGAGCTGAAGGCAGGAGAGAACCGCACGAAAACACATGCGGGTGCGGTTGTTCAAAAAAAGGCATGTGACAGTTTGAGATTATACGATAGTTTGAGACTATACGTATGCGGAAGCATTTCGAATGACTGTGAAAACCTGGGAAGGTGGTGCAAAAGTGAGGTGTCGCAAGTGGGCAGGATCTGGAAATTTTTCATTTACATATTATTATTTGCGCTTGCGGCGATCATCTGCTTCCCTGTAGTCTTTATGTTTGTCGGGGCGCTGATGCAGGACTGGGAGCTGACAGAATATCTCGGCCCGGTGCTTGGAAACGCGGAAGGAATGGCATCCTGGAGCTTTTTGCCGCGCGCCCCGACGCTTGAGCCGGTCGTGGAGCTTCTGCTGGATTCCCCTCAGTATTTCGTGATGTTCTGGAATTCCATGAAGCTCTCCCTTTGCATCCTTGCCGGACAGCTGCTGTTTGGAATGCCCTCAGCCTGGGCGCTGGCGCGGTATTCCTTTCCGGGGCGAAAATTTCTTCTATTATTATATATCGTGCTGATGCTCATGCCGTTTCAGGTGCTGATGCTGCCGGAATATCTGGTGCTGAACCGGCTTGGCCTGATCGACACACATCTGGCTGTCATCCTGCCGTCTGCGTTTTCCACCTTTCCGGTCTTTATTATGTACCGCTTTTTCCGAGGGATTCCGGAGACTCTCCTGGAGGCTGCGCAGATTGACGGTGCGGGGGAACTGCAGGTGTTCGGCCAGATCGGGGTACCCCTCGGCTCGGCAGGCGTAGTCTCGGCTGCTATCCTTGGATTTCTGGAGTCGTGGAACATGATTGAACAGCCGATGACCTTTTTAAAAACCGAATCCCTGTGGCCGCTCTCCCTCTTTTTGCCGGATATTGGCCTTACCGAGGCGGGGATGGGCTTCGCGGCCGCCGTGTTTATGCTCGTTCCGGCACTGCTGGTATTTTTGTGCGGGCAGGATTATCTGGAGCAGGGCATCGCTGCAGCGGCACTGAAGGAGTGATGGGATTGCAGTGGCTGGTGAAAGGTAACGAACGAGCTGCCGCTGCCGTAACACTGGAGTGGCGGGGGGTGCTGCGGCCGGTGTCAGGTGATGAATGATTCGCTGCTACCGGGCTGCGGATGGAACGAAAACGGTATCTGCATCGCTTGCTGGCGATAAATAAGAGATGAACGGCATCCCGCGCTTCGCATGGGATAAGCCCTCGCCGGGTGGCATCCCACGCTTCGCATGGGATAGGTCTCACAGATGAGAAGATATTGAACAGTTAGTGCGATAATAGAAAGAAGAAAGGGGCGGATCTGTTTGAAAAAAGGAAAATTAGTACGTGCCACAGCATTTTTCTTTGCCATGATGCTGGTATTTACGCTGCTCTCAAGGGCGGCGGATTCCTCCGGCGTCGCCGTGGTGACGGCGGAAAAGCCGGCGAGCCGGATTCTGTCGCATACGATCAGTGTGACTGGGAAGGTGACACAGAATCAGGAGATGGCTGTGACGACAGTCGCCGACTTGCGTGTTTCCTCCATAGCGGTCAGTGAGGGATCACGCGTGAGCAAGGGCGATTTGCTGTTCGAACTGGACGAGGACTATCTGGACGAGCAGATTCTTTATCAGGAGCAGGAGCTGGAAAAAATGGAGCTGACCATCGGGGACATCGAAAGCCAGCAGTCCGTCAGCAGCCAGCAGAAAGCGAACGAGCAGGCGTCGGCTTCCGAGCAGTATGCACTCTCAGTGAGGTCATCAAACCTGTCTGTGTCGAGAGCGAAAGAGGCTCTGCAGGAGGCAAAGGATGCGCTCGCGGCATACCGGGAAGAGAGCGGCACAACGACAACGACGGACAGTTCGGTAGAAGCGGCGTTAGATCAGGCTGTGGAGGAAAAGACAGAAGCATATATTGATGCGCAGCAGGAGCTTTTGTCGCTGCAGTGGAAAATTGAGGACGCAGTCAGCGAAGCTCTGAAAGCGGCTCAGAGCAGCGCTTCTCTTTCTGGAAACAGTTCCGTAAAAACGCAGTCAGCCGGAGAGGCGGACACATCAGCAGTTGCGGCCGCCACTTCGGAGGATGAGAACGCTTCGGATGCATCCGAAGCGAAGGTAGCGACGGTGTCGGACGCATCCGAAGCGAAGATAGCGACGGTGTCGGATGCATCCGGAGCGAAAGCAGCGACAGTGTCAGATGGTGCCGATACGTCGGCTACGGTATCAAGTACAGCAGAGACAACTACAGAGACAACGGCAGAAGCAATAGCAGAAACGACAGCGGAAACAATAGCAGAGACAACCACAGAGACAACGGCAGAAGCAATAGCAGAAACGACAGCGGAAACAATAGCGGAAGCAACCGCAGAGACAACGGCAGAAACCACGGCAGAAACAACAGCGGAGACAACAACAGAAACCACGGCGGAGACGACGGCAGAAACCACAGCAGAAACAACCACGGAAACAACAGCAGAAACGACAGCGGAATCAACGACGGAATCCGCCGAGATCGTAGAGGAAACCGAAACGGAAACGGCCGATTCGGCAGAGGAAACAACAAGTGCGGCGGGCGACGCTTCATCGGACGAAGTGATCATCGAGTCTGTGGAAGTATATGAGAGCGAAACGGAGAGTTCGGGCAGCAGCAGTTCCTCCGGCGCTCTGACGCAGGCGGAACTGGACGCGATTGAGGCATCCGTGCGGGATGACTACAGCTCACAGCTGGCGGCTGCACAGAAAGCCGTGGAGGAGGCTCTTGAAGAAAAAGAAGCTGCGGAGGCAGCCCTGGAGGAATACGAGGCAGAGCTGCTGGCGGCATCTGACGCTTCCGCTTCGCAGACGGAGAGCGAGCTGATCGCAGCGGTGAAGAGTGCGCAGGAGGCGTATGAGGACGCGGCGCTCGCCGCAAATGAGTCAACTGTTTCAGCAGCGCGGGCAGTAGCGTCTGCAAATATCGAGGATGCGTCCGATAGCTCCGTGCGGCAGCAGGAAATTACGTATGAGCAGATGGAGCTGACCCTGAAAAAAATGCAGGCATTGAAGGAGGCGGGCGGGAAGGTTTTCGCAACCGCGGACGGCCTGATCACAAAGATCAATCTCACAGTCGGTGAAAAAACATCTGACGGCTCCGCCATCATGATGGCAGATACTTCAAAAGGCTTCCGCTTTACTGCGGAGCTGACCAAAGAAGAGCAGCAGTACATCGGCGCGGGCGACCTCGTGACGCTCACCGGAACGAAC
Organism: Lachnospiraceae bacterium; assembly: GCA_021201665.1. Taxonomy (GTDB): domain Bacteria; phylum Bacillota; class Clostridia; order Lachnospirales; family Lachnospiraceae; genus Choladousia. Next base: position 21,840 of record JAJQEO010000011.1, read on the forward strand.
AACAAGCTGGAAAATCTGGCTGTGGATTCCGTGACTGCGGATGAGGAGCAGGAGGATGTATACAACATCGTCGTGCAGGTGCCGGACGATACCTTTGATCTGGGGGCGGCCGTGACACTGGAATTTACAAAAAAGTCAGAGACTTATTCGGTGTGCGTTCCGCTCGCCGCGCTTTATCTGGACGAGAACAACCAGCCCTATGTCCTGGTGACGGATGAGTACGAGACCGTCATGGGATCCGAGACCAGAGTGCGCTCTCTGAGTGTCGTCGTCCTGGAAAAGGACAGCTCCTACGCAGCGCTGGAGGAGGGAGCGCTTTCCACTGCCCAGCAGGTGATCACCGGATCGGATAAATCCCTGTCAGACGGAAGCCGGGTGAGGGTGGAATAAATGAGGTGGCTCTTGAAGATAGTAAAATTGATGCTTGTGGCAGTGCTTCTGGTTACAGCTGTCCGACATTTTGATCTCGTCCAGGATTCGCGCGGCACCGTGACCATTGTCCTGGATGGGATGGCACTTAGCGCGGCAGAAGCGGAAGCCATCTGCCAGAACGAAGCCGAACAGGACGAACCTCTGTCCGTCTGCTTTTTTGGAGAGCAGACGGTGCAGGTTACCTGTGAAGAAAATGGGAAAAATGCCAGTGTCACGCTGATACTGGCAGTGGGGAATCCCACCCTTCTGGCCGAAGGAGGCACGGCCCTGAACTGGATGGAGGACGGCTGTCTGATCGATCAGGATACCGCCAGTTCGATTTTCGGGACCAGCCGGACGTCCGGCCAGTACCTGCAGATCAGCGGAGCAGCGTACCAGGTCTGCGGCACCTTCGAGAGCGAACTGCCGGTCGTGATCCGGAATGCCGCCGCTTCGGATGAAAACGCTCTGACGCAGGCAGTACTCAAAGCTTCCTCCAGTGACAACGACAACCTTTCAGGAAAAGCCGAGCAGTTTCTGACGCGGCACTCCCTCTCCGGAACCGTGGTCAGCATCGACCATCTGACTGTGTTTGTGGGAGACTTGCTTCTCCTCGTGCCTCTGGCTTTGCTCGGTCGCTTGGTGGGGACAATCATGAAGGAAAAAGATTCGCGGTCTTGCAGGAAGGAGGATAGATCCGCACAAGGAGGAGCTGTTGCACGTAAGAAAAGGAGAATGAACGGACACACAGAAGACGGGATTCCGACAGGGAACCAAGCCAAAGGAGCCGCGTCTCCGGAAAAAAGCTTCGCCAAAGGAGCCGCGTCCCCGGGAAAAAGCTTCGCCAAAGGAGCTGCGTCCCCGGGAAAAAGCCTCTCCGAAGAAACCGAAAATTCGTACGCGGAAAATCTCATCAGGATCGGGCGGATGGGTCTGCTGTTTGCTTCCGCTTTTGCCACATTCTGGCTGGCTTTCCATTATTTTAAGATCCCATCGGACATGATTCCCACCAGATGGTCTGACTTTTCCTTCTGGGATACCTGGCTGGAAGAGCAAAAGAAAAACATCCTTCTGTTGCTGACAACCCCACTCGGAAAAATACAGACGCAGCTCCTCTGGAATTGTCTGCTCTCCCTGTCTGGTACCCTGGCTGCGGCATTTCTGGCATTCCTTTAAGACTTCGTTTTGCCGTGCCCGGGAAGATTTTTCCTTGTAAAGGCCAGACATTTATACTATTCCGACAAAGGTGAAGCAGTAGTTTACGGTGCCGGGCAGTTTTCTATCGGAAGTCTCAGATTTTCACTGATTGATTTCATTGTTTCGTGTTTGAGTTTCTTTCTGCGTTGCTTTCCGATGTGTTCATCAAAAGTGATATCAACATCTTCGGAGAAGCGGTCGATAACGCGAAAGCCTTTTGATAACGAGGTTCCGCCCTTAAATACACAGTTATCATAAGTGTTTGACAGATTATGCAAAATCAGTGTTATGTAATAGTCCTTTTCTACAATAGTATTTTCTTTTCCGGTATAGTGGGCGGCGTTGATTATCAGATCCTGAAATATTTCCCGATTTTCATGAAGGAACATAGAATTTCACCTCCGTCCAGTAAATTGTACTGAAAACGCTTTTAGGATAATAGCGGATATATTTGTCTACCATTGTCTTAGAGATTTTGTATACTTTGCAATATTGTGAGAGAATAGATGAGCAGGTATGCATTGGCTCATCTGCGCAACGGTCAAAATTTTTCAGGCAGTCAAGCAGCTGTAACGTGTTTACATTTTCTTCTGTTACTGGAACGGGAGGTTTTCGCAGAATATATTTGCTTTGCTGAATCATAATTTCACGCACAGGTGCAGGGGCGGCATTGCTGCATATTTCTTTTACATACGGTACTTGTGCAGACAGACCGATTCGATTAGCAAACGTATAGCCTGAATAGAAGCCGATACAGTCGCCTGAGGAACGGATATATTTATCATACACAATATTATCTGGTGAAAGAGCAACAGCCGCACCAGTGATGTCTTCTTTTGGGAAATAATAAATCCCTGGTTCGTATTTTGCGATCAGCCCCTTATTTGCCATATGTGCCAGATGATAACGGATATTACTGGGGGACATTTTTTGAAAACGGATGTCCTTTGCGAAGATCGGAACATTTTGATTATAGTTGGCTTTAAGATATTCATATAGCCCATCTGCCATATCATCCACCAGCCCTTCTCAAAAGTATAAATATAATTTACTGTTTGGAAGGATACCATATTTAAGTTGCCATGTCAAGCTGTATTATTTATCTGGCAGACTTTCTCTCAAAAATTTGTAATGACGAAATAAAATTAATGGTTTGGCTGCTCAGCTTTTGCTTTAATGCGAATAAAGAAAAGCTGACCGGGACACGTACGATTGAAATAGATGGGAAAAAGATCCGGCTGCTTCAATATCTTTTTGAGCAGCCGGATCTTTTCTTGCGTGTACATTATCTGTCTTTTGTAGTTTTATATCCGTTCAGGATAAGTGCTTTCGTAACCGCTCAGCACCTTCACAGTTTCTATTCTTCTACATTGACCTTGCCATAATTACTGATGCCGCTGAAGGATACGCCGCTTCCGATGCTGTATTTAAGGAGCTGGTCACGGTGATTGCGTAGTTATCTTTGACAGAAAGCTTCCCTCCTGTGATCTTGAGCGTTCCGCTTTCCGCGTAAATCGCATTCAGGCCATTTCATTTGTTGCTTTAATCGTACCGCCTGTCATTTTTACAGTGCCGCCGGAGACGGACAGGGGAACATTCTTCGCTCCGGTCTTGGTAATTGTGCCGCCCTTGATGGTGAGTGTGCCGCCCTCATTTATAACAGTGTCTCTGGTTTTCCCGGAGTCTTTCAGGGAAGCACTGCCGCTGATCGTTGCCTTCCCCAGATTTATAAGCAGGGCAGAGTCGGCTTTACTGTTCGTGAAGGTGCCTCCGCTGATCGTAAGCGTACCGCCGTCATTGTATAGAAAAGTGGTTGAGACAGCCTTCACACTGCTGACTTTCGCATGCTTAAAGGTACCGCCCTTGATTACGACTTTCGAACTGTCGCACAGATAGATTCCGCTCAGTGCAGATTTAAACGTGCCGCTTCCCCAGTTCGAAATCACACCGTAAGTAGAGGTACTCGAAAAGGTTCCGCCGGAAATCGTTACTTTCCCTTTATCGGAAGAAATAATATTTTTTTCCTCCCCGGAGTTATGCACACGGCCGCGTAAGGAGTTTTATGGCTTACGCCCACGTCATAAGGGTCTACGCTTCGCTTCGGTCGGCGAATATCCCGCATAAAATGCGGGATGCCACCCGGCGAGGGCTAACCGGTCCTGCGTGCCGGTGGCACGCGTTTAGGACGGACCGGAGCGAAGCGGAGATGCCACTGGCACTCAGCGCCCTCCGACTTCGTCGGCAATCCTTATGACATTATACGCGGCCGGCGCAGGCGGATAGGGATGAGAGAACTCCCCCCTATCCGATTTCTGGATTTTATTTTCCATAAAATCCCTTTTTGAGTTAGTGGAATTATAACACCAGGGGGGCGCGGTCAAGCAGAAAATGATTTTTTGCTTTGTTCAGGTACTGCCGCTGCCCGGGAAGCTTTTGCCTTGTAAAGACCAGATATTTATGCTATTCTTATGGGGCAGTGGGTGAGAGAATCCGTATTGGAGAAACGTTTGGATCTCTGAATTCGGAATCTCTGCGTTGTGCATTTCCTGATTTTGGAATATGATGCAAAAGTGGGAGGAGGAAGGAGAAGTAATGTCAGATACAAAAAGAATTACGCGGGAAGATTTTTATGGTGTCGTAGATGCCCATGCTGCGATGCCGTATTTGAAGCGACAGTTCCGATCACGAGAGAATGTTACCGTGGCAGAAGAACAGGAGCCATGCGGGATGATGGGCTGTTGTATAACTGGTGATTGGAACCATTGCTGTTCAGCCTTGCTGTAGAGATCAGGACTGTATCCTGCCGGATAGTCCGATTTTTTCTTCCGGGACGCTTGGCTGGAAAAGCACAATTGCTGTTTTGTGAGGAGCAGAACATGGTTTTCAAAGAAAACGAGTATAGGAACACGAAATGATGCAACATAAAACTATCATATAATAAAATACATAAACTTAATTTATAATATTTTAATGAACAGAAAGTTGCAGTATGTGCGCCGCTATGGTAAAATGTCTGCATGGCAGGGAGGCGCGAGATTTTATACTTGTGGTAAAGGTTGTTTTGTGATAAAGTAAAGGCACCAATAAAAATACAAGAATCTGCCTGCCAGGAAACTGGAAACCGCTAAGACGCATAAGGGGGATTACAAATGCAGGCAGATTTGAGAAACGCACTGATTGCGGCAGATCATATGACACAGTATGATATCTATGCCAGAGATTTGCTTTCCAGGAAAAGCATTCTGGCGCACATATTGACGGCAACCGTTGAGGAATTCAAGGGCATCCCGCCGAAAGAAGTAGAAGGTTACATCGAAGACACTTATGTAGGAGTAGTTTCGGCAGAGCCGGGATTGACGAATGCAACACGTACTACCGCAAACGGAGACCGTGTGAAAGGCTTTAACACCGTTCAGTCCGAGAAACAGGAAGGCACGGCAGTCTTTGACATTGTGTTTTATGCGAGGACGCCGGATGGACTTTCACAGATTATTATCAATGTTGAGGCTCAGAAGGATGAACCTTCCGCGTACGACATCTTAAACCGTGCGATCTTTTACGTAAGCAGGCTGGTGTCGTCACAGAAGGAGCGCGATTTTACCGGTCAGAATTTTAACGATTTAAAGCGTGTATATTCCATCTGGGTCTGCATGAATATGGAAGAATGTAGTTGGGATTATGTTCATCTCACAGATGATTCCATCCTTGGGAACCACGAATGGAAAGGCAAGCTGGATCTGCTGAATATTGTACTTCTGGGAATCCCAAATAAGCTCCCGCGGCGTGGAAAAAAGTATGAGCTGCACCGATTGTTGAGTGCACTGTTTTCAAATCATCTGACGCCATATAAACGAATAGATATTTTGGAAAATGAGTATTGTATCGCCACAGATTCAGAATTCAGAGAGGAGATGAAAATTATGTGTAATTTAAGTGAAGGAATTTATGAGCGGGGCTTAGCAGCAGGAGAAGCAAGAGGAAAAGCAGAAGGAAAAGCAGAAGGAAAAGCGGAAGGAAAAGCGGAAGGAAAAGCGGAAGGCGGACTGGAGAAGGCCAGGGAGGTAGCTTTCAATCTCCGGACTATGGGATTTGATGAAGAGCAGATCGCCAGAGCGATTAATTTTGGTATTGATATTGTGAAAGGCTGGTTTGCGGAGGAACCCCTGCCCGATCTGCCTGCAGTCTGAGAACTTTCGGGGAAGTTCGAGAAATTTTCCGTAAACAACCCATAAAAAAGTCCGGCCGCCTCAAAAACTTTTTGAGTGGCCGGACTTTTCTTGCGTGTACATTATCTGCCTTTTGTAGTTTTGTATCTATTCGGGACAATTACATTCTTTATATCCGTAACGGTTTGGCACCTTCGCAGTTACTATTCTTCTACATTGACCTTGCCATGATTACTGATGCCGCTGAAAGTTACGCCGCTTCCGATGCTGTAAGTAACGGAGCTGGTCACGGTGATTGCGTAATTATCTTTGACAGAAAGCTTCCCGCCGGTTACCTTGAGAGTTCCGCTGTTCGCGTATATCGCTTCCCATCCGTTTGTTGCCTTAATCGTACCGCCGCTTATTTTCACAGTACCGCCATAGACGGACAGCGGAACATTCTCCGATCCGCTCTTGGTAATTGTGCCGCCCTTGATGGTAAGCGTGCCGCCTTCATTTATAACAGAGTCCCCGGTTTTTCCAGAGGATTTCAGGGAAGCGTTGCCGCTGATGGTTGTTTTTCCAAGATTGTAAAGCAGGGCGCAGCCGGCTTTGCTGTTCGTGAAGGTGCCTCCGCTGATCGAGAGCGTAGCGCCGTCGTTTAAGATAAAGTCATCCGCAGAAGCCTTTACATCGCCGACCTTTGTATGCTTAAAGGTACCGCCTTTGACTTTGACTGTCGCGCTGCCCGCCACGGAAATGCAGCTGGTCGCGGATGTGAAGGTACCAGCTGTGATTGTCGTTACCGCATTGTCCCACGCGCCGACCATTTGTCCCTTTGTGTTTGAGAAGGTACCGCCTTTGATGGTCATCGTACCGCTCCCTCAGTTCGACAGCATGTTATAAGTAGAGGCGCCTGTGAAGGTGCCGCCGGTTATGGTCACAGTACCTCGGTGTCAATAATATCCCGATTGCCGCTGGCAGTGAACGTTCCTGCGGTGATTTTCATCTTGTCAGAGTTTGAGATGCATGCGCCGTACGTACTGTTTCCCTTTATAGTGCCGAACACCCTGGCATTTCTTGACAAATACCCTCCACAGGTATATAATATGCCGGAATCATATAAAACCTACTTAAAAAGTAGGAATTATAAAATCCGGATTTTTTTTCCGGGAGAGTCTGGGTGAAAGCATGACGATATTACAATTAAAATATGTCCTTGTATTGGCAAATTCCTCAACAATGAAAGAGGCAGCTCATAAGCTGTTTATTTCGCAGCCTGCTCTTTCACTTTCGATGCATGAACTGGAAAAGGAAATAAATTTTCAGATATTTGAAAAGAGCAATAAGGGGATTTCTCTGACAGAGCGTGGAAATGAGTTTTTATCCTATGCCAAACAGGCGGTAGGGCAGTATGAACTGGTTGAAAAAAGATATTTGGACAGGCATGAGGACCGGCTCTGCTTTTCCGTTTCCATGCAGCATTACGTGTTTGCAGTTCAGGCATTTGTAAATGTGATTCGTTTATTGAATGCGGATAAATACGTCTGTTCGGTAAGGGAAACCAAGACGGATGAGGTACTCACCGATGTGAGGGATATGCGAAGTGAAATTGGCGTTATCTCTTATTCAAAGAGCAATGAGAACATAATGAAAAGGCTGTTTTCAGATTACCAGATTGAGTTTGCGCCGCTGACGGTACGTGAGACCTTTGCATACGTCTGGAAAGGACATCCGCTGGCTGACAGGAGTGAAGTATCTCTGGAGGAACTCAGAGAATATCCCTGCGTGAGTTTTGACCAAAGCAGCAACAATGAGTTTTATCTTACAGAAGAGGCGCTGGGGGATTATGAGTTTGAAAGATTGATAAAATCAAACGACAGAGCGACCTCCTCTGAAATTATGGCGGAATTAAATGGATACTCCATAGGAACGGGGATTATGACGGAAAGCATAATTTTAATGGATGAATTTATTGCGGTTAAGTTAAAAGAAGAGGATCCTTTAACGATCGGATATATTGTGAGGAAAAACCAGGCGCTCAGTGATATGGGGAAGCTTTATATAGAGGAGCTTAAGAAATATAAAGATTAAGACGGACTTATCGTTGACGATAAATAACAGGTATTTTTCAAATTCCGAAATTTGTGATATTTTGATTTTATAAACTACTAATCCTATTAAATTAATGGGAAAATAGATTTGGAAGGAGAAAATGGAGTGGCAATAGCATATGTGTCATTACAGAGACAATTCGCTGCCTGCCTGCGTGGGTTGCGATGTCTTTTCCCCCTGAGGAGTAAGAGTCCGGCTTTGGGGGGGCTGATGCAATCAGGACGAAAATGAATTTGAAATATCAGGCGGAGAAAATGGAAATTTTGAGTTCCAGAGACCGCTCTGACACAAAATTGGAGGAGTACGATGAGCATAAAAAGAGAAGAACAGGTTTTTTCATCGAGTATAGATACAGATCTGGCAAAGGAATATGTGTATCATAACTTTAAATATCTGCCTGTGGAAAACAGCCCTGTTTACGGAGTAAAGGATGCTTCGGAGGTGGTAATTACACCACTGTATTTTGATGAGCTTTGTTATTTGCTCTCTGCGGAGGGAACCCATGTGGTGCTGTTCGGCGGTACCTGGAGTCTGAAAACGCAGGGAGTGATTGACCGCATTAATTATTTTGCCCGCAAATATGGTGTTGATACGGTCTATCTGTATGATTTCCGGGCTGACGGCAGCACCGAGGATACAAATTTTAAAGTGGACATTACGGCGCAGGATTCTTATGACGGACCAGGAAAGGAAAAGAGCATCGGATGCGCGAATTGTAATTATATTTATGGGGAACTGGTGACGAGGCATCTGACCAACCTGAATGACTGGGTGGCCGGGAAGGTTGGCTCCGGGGACGATATTACCTATCTGAATCTCTATCAGGACGCGGTTACTGTCCCGAATGTCCATGAGCCATTTTTGTTTGTCTTCAATAAAGACAATCGTGTGGACAACAGTGGCCTGGCTCATGGACGGGAGGATGAATACTATCCTATTGTCAGCGCACTGGAACTGGACGGCTTCCGTGGTAAAGACGGGCAGATTTACAGAGATGAAGCGTGCAGCGTTTTGGATGCCGGTTTTGATGAAAGGCTGGAAACCGTAATTTTTGGGAAAATTGGAGACGGCGGTATTTCGCCTTATACCCATGCGGATTATATGTACGATGCTTTTAAGAGGAATGAGCGGGGGCATGCTTTTAAGACGGAGGATTGCTTCCAAAAAGGGGAGCAGATCAATATTCAGCCAGTTACTCTGGCGGAGCTGCTGTGGATTCTCGATCAGAAGGGAAGCTTTTTAGTGGTTATTGCGGGGGCATGGTGCGCGAACAGCCAGGGAGGCATTACCACGATCAATGATTATGCTGTCGCGAATCATACCAGAGTGTATCTGTTTGATACGCGCCTTGATGGCAAGCATCCGATTGATTTCTGGAAATACCCGCGGCTCAATGAACTGAAGCTCTCACATCCGGCTTTGGAAAAATACAGCTTTGAGATATGGGAGAAACGGTTGCCGGGCGCACCTATGCTGCTAAGAGCCAGGGCAAACACCAGTTTCGGGAAGAGACGTCCCCTGACAATTGAACATACGGATGAAAGCGGAGTAAAGCATGTTGTGCTTCCGGTTGACCTTCCCTACCTCTTTGCATGCAATCAGGACGCGATAAGCGAGCGGGATCAATCAAGAGCCCCGGTGCTGGCCGCGTGCAACCATGGCGGAATTGAACTGATTAACTGTCTGAAATCCTTTGTGTATTACAAACCGAATTATCGTCTGTACACGGCGGGAGTGTATGCGGTATTCTCCGCTTACTGCGACAGCCTGGGAATTCCGGTAAATGACATTTCCATTGACCGCAGTGCGCCGATTGTGCAGGGGGAACCTGTCAGGCACATTGAAACGGTCGCTTACCATAAGGAACATGACTGGTATAAAGAACGAGGAGGATTAAAATGAAAAACTCAAAAATGAAAAAGGCGATGGCACTGCTGCTTACAGGTGTGATCGCGTTTGCCGGAAACGGAATTGACGGAACCGTAAGCGCTTATGCATCCGAAAACAATGAGATTACGGATTTGATTCAGGCATCGACTTCAAGTATCAGCACCTGGTGTATCTATCACAGTAAAGACAAACCCGGAGTTCTCGCAAATTTTGTCGATCCGCTGGTGACCGTGGACGAGTACAACACCCCGCAGCCCTGCCTGGCTGAGAGCTGGAGCACCAACGAGGATGAGACGGTCTGGACTTTTTATCTGCGCGAAGGAGTGACTTGGGTAGATTATGAGGGCAATTATAAGGGCGACGTCACATCGGAAGACTGGCTGTACGGCCTGGAGTGGGTGCTGAACTTCTGGAAAAATGATTCTTTCCAGACTACTCTTCCCATGTCTATTCTGCAGGGGGCGCAGGATTATTATGAGTACACGAAGAGCCTGACTGAGGAGGAAGCTTTGGCTCTGGGAGTTGATAAATTACAGGAGATGGTCGGCATCGAGACGCCGGACAGCTATACGGTTGTTTATACCTGCATTAATTCCTGCGCTTATTTTGAAAGCCTTGCGACAAGCGTTTTCCTGTTTCCTCTGGCGAAGGGTCAGCTGGATGAGGTTGGTGTAGAAAACTATAAGTCCATCGAACCCGATGAGCTGTGGTACTGCGGTCCTTATACGATTGAGAGCTGGGAAGACGATAATTACTGGACAATTGTTCCTAATGAAGCTTATTGGGATACGGAAGTCAGCCGTTTTGACAGCGTAACCACACTCAAGGTCGATTCTACGGATACCGCATGGGAGCTGTTCCTGAACGGTGAGATAAATTATCCCGGTGCCCTTTCAACCTCCACAGTGAACCTGCTGCTGTCGGATTCTACCAGCGAATGGCATGATTACGTAGCAAAATCAGCGGCATCGAGCGTTACATGGGGTATTTTCTTCAACTATGCAAAAAACAAAGAGGATGATACGCCGGATACCGACTGGAATACGGCAGTTGCTAATGAAAACTTCCGGAAGTGCTTCTATTATGGACTGGATCTCTATAATTATTACGCTACCATCGACCCGGCCAATCCGGAGTCTGTGGCGCATGGAGCATTGACTTCCAGCGGACTGTGCTCGCTGTCCGATGGCACGGACTATACTTCCCTGGTATATGACCTGATTGATTATGACCCGGTAAACGGAGATTATTCGCATCAGGATCTGGATAAGCTGGCCGAGTACAAAGCCGCTGCGATAGAAGAGCTCAGTGCCCAGGGCGTGACGTTCCCGATTCAGATTGACATGTATTCCGCAAGCACTCAGTCCAGTGTAGACACCTATACAATCTTTAAAGAAGTTCTTGAAGACAGCCTTGGAACTGATTTCGTTCAGGTCAATCTTCACACCTACATCAGCAGTAAGCTGAGTGAGGTTTATAATACCAGCTATTTTTCCGTTGAACTGCAGGGATATGGCGGACTGTATTCCGATCCACTGACATTCCTCAGCCAGCTTTGCTCGGATATGAGCGGCAATGCAGAATGGTCGGATATGTATGGACATGTCAGCGACTGCACGGATGAAGAAACGGTCGCTCTGTTTGATGAGTTTACTCAAATGGTGCGGGAAGCAGATGCTATCACAGGAGACAGTGATGCCCGTTATGAGGCGCTGGCGGAAGCTGAGGCCTTTGCAATTGAGCATGTATTGATGATTCCGACGCATGCAAGATCGGGCTATGAAATCACTCCGGTGAATACATATTCAAAGATTTCGCGCGTCAACGATACTCTGTGTGAGCGCTACATCAACTGGGAAACAAAGGCTGATTATTACACCGCGGCTGAAATTGAGAGCCTGAGAGAAGCCCACCTCGCGGGAAGTGAGGGCTGAGGTATTAAAAACCATGAAGTATTTTATAAAAAGGGTTATTGAATCGTTTGTCACCTTGTTTTTGATTATCACGCTTGTTTTTTTACTGATGCGTCTGCTTCCGGCGGAAAAATATTTCACCGACGATGAACTGCGTGTCCTGACTGCGGACCAGGTACAAACGATCTTAGAGGCTAACGGCCTGCTTGACCCTCCGCTGGAACAGCTTGTGCGTTATTATAAACAACTGTTTATCGACCATGATTTTGGCGTATCACGCAAGATCAAGGATAATGTTCCGGTAGTGGAGTTGATTGGCGGCCGGTTTAGAACCTCCATGGCCTTTGGCGTGGCAGGTCTGTGCCTGTCTTTGCTGGTCGGCGTCAGCTACGGCGTAGTTCAGGCACGGTATAAGGATCGGTTCCTGGATCATCTGGGTATGGCTTATACTGTGCTGGCTAACGCTGTTCCGGGTCTGGTTTTTTATACCCTGATTATGATTTTTGGCGCCAGGGTTCTGGGCCTGCCTTCGCTGTATTCGCCGAAAAAACCATTTTTAAGTGCCGTAATGCCGGTTGTCTGTCTGAGCGTCGGCGGTATTGCCTCACGTATGTTATGGGTTCGCCGGTACATGGTGGATGAGCTGAACAAGGATTATATCAGGCTGGCCACCGCAAAGGGTCTGACGGAAAGTCAGATCCTTATCCGGCATGTCCTGCGGAACGCCCTTGTGCCTTTGTGCAGCGGTCTTCCGGGAGCGTTCCTGGTGACGATCAGCGGCTCGCTGCTGGTGGAGAGCTTCTTTTCTATCCCGGGAATGGGATATCTGCTGGTCGAAGGAATCGCTTTATTTGACTATGATGTCGTGCAGACACTGGTGATCCTGTACGGCTTTCTTGGCATTCTTGGCGTACTGCTGGGTGATATAACGCTGACACTGGTTGATCCCCGCGTCCGGCTTGGGAAGAAGGAGGCGACAAGATAAAATGGAAGGGGCAAAGACTTCGGCGTATTCGCTTGAGGATCTGGAAAAAAAGTATGGAAAAAGCGTGGAAGAGTTGTTTTCTGTGGCGGAATATCATCCTGAGGCGGCAGAACGGATGGATTTTTCAAATTATTCCTACTGGAAAACGGTATTCCACAAGTTCTTCCATAAGAAGAGTGTCATTATTATGGGCAGCCTGTTCATCCTCCTGCTGATTTTCACATTTATCGCCCCCTATATCGGAAACTACTCACTGGATTCCCTCCATTCCAATATGCGGGATATGTATCTGACCCCGAACAGTGAATACTGGTTTGGCACGGACAACCTTGGCAGAGATTATTGGGTACAGGTATGGGCGGCCACGAGGACGTCCATCATACTCTCCGGCGGCGTTGCTGTCGGCGAATGCCTTCTGGGTGTAATCTTCGGACTGGTCTGGGGGTATGTACGGGCATTGGATCGGCTGTTTACCGAGCTGTATAATCTGATCAGCAATATTCCCAATATCATTTATATGACGCTGGTCGGACTGTTTATCGGCAGGTCGTTGGGAACGCTGATGATTGCGATGATTTTGGTTGGCTGGCTGCAGCCTGCCCGCACGATACGCAATCTGGTGTTTCTCTATCGTGACCGGGAGTATAACCTGGCTTCCCGCTGCCTGGGGACAAAGCTGGGATCGGTTCTGGTGAAAAACATCCTGCCGTTCCTTGTCAGTGTTATTGTCCTCCAATTTGCTCTGAGCATTCCGCGGACCATAGGTGCGGAAACCACGCTTTCCTATCTGGGGCTTGGGTTGGATTCCGAAAGCTTTTCTCTGGGAATCCTGCTTCGCAATGCCCGGTCGGCGGTCACACAGTATCCACATCTGCTGATTTTCCCGGCCAGTCTGGTTTCTATTGTCACGGTGACATTTTACCTGCTGGGCAATGCATTTTCTGACGCATGTGATCCGAGAAACCATGTTTGAACCTGTTAAAAAAGTGCAATATGGCGGAAGTGCCTTAATCATATACGGCTGGCAAATCCGCAGAAAAACGGGGTGATGAGAAAATGGGGGAACAGAGAAAAATCCTGTCTGTCCGTGATCTGGAAGTGGTTTTTTCCCTTCGCGGCGATACGCTGAGGGCTCTGCGCAAATGCTCTCTGGATTTATATGAAGGGGAAACCCTGGCAATCGTCGGCGAATCTGGTTCCGGTAAGTCTGTTTTTACCAGATGTTTTGTCGGAATGCTGGATAAAAACGGAAGCATTACCGGCGGCTCCATCCGGTATGATGGAGAAGAGCTGACGAGATATAAGACGGAAAAAGAGTGGCTGAGTATTCGTGGTAAAAAAATATCCATGGTTCTACAGGATCCGATGACGGCCTTAAATCCGCTGCGCCGCGTGGGCGTCCAGATTCAGGAGTCGATTGAGCTGCACCAGGGACTGCGCGGTGCCAAAGCAAAGCAGGAAGCCATTCACATGCTTGAACTGGTGGGAATACCGCAGCCCAGTCTGCGGTACGGCCAGTACCCGCATGAACTTTCCGGCGGGATGCGGCAGCGTGTCGTGATTGCGGCGGCGGTTGCCTGCCGCCCCGAGATTTTGATTTGCGATGAGCCTACCACGGCGCTGGATGTGACAGTGCAGGCACAGATTCTCGCAATGATTCGTTCTCTGCAGGAAGAGTTCCATATGACTATAATTTATATCACTCATGACCTTGGGGTTGTCGCGAATGTGGCAGATCGTGTAGCTGTCATGTATGCGGGTCAGATTGTTGAGACGGGAACAGTTGACGAGGTGTTTTTCTCACCGGAGCATCCCTATACATGGGCGTTGCTGGGTTCTCTGCCGCAGCTTGGGGTCAGAGGTGAGAAGCTGCCATCTATAGACGGGACGCCGCCCAATCTCTACAGGGACGTGAAGGGCGACGCGTTTGCGCCGCGCAATAAAAGAGCGCTGAACATTGATTTCCTGGAAGAACCGCCCATGTTCCAGGTCAGTCCGACACATTTTGCGAAGACCTGGTATCTGGATCCTCATGCGCCAAAGATCGAAAAGCCCCGGAGCATTCATACCCTGCGCGAACTGCAGGGCAGGATGGAGCCGGCGAACCGCCCCGCCGGGCGGACCAAAGAGAAGACGCCTCTGCTGGAAGTAAAGAACATGGAGGTTTCCTTTGGCTCCGGCCGCCATAAATTTACCGCTGTTCAGAATGTCAATTTTACGATTTATAAGGGGGATACCTTTTCGCTGGTCGGCGAGTCCGGCTCGGGTAAGACGACAATTGGACGCGCCATTTTGCGCATAAATCCACTGAGCAGGGGCGAGGTGCTCTATAAAGGCGAACGGATTAGCGGGAAAATCAGCCGTGAGATGGACAAAAAAGTGATCCGAAACTGCCAGATGATTTTTCAGGATCCGATGGCATCCCTGAATGAGCGTGCAAAAATTGACTATATTGTTTCCGAAGGCTTGCGAAATTTCCATCTCTACAGGAACGAGGCGGAACGGCAGCAGATGGTGGCGAAAGCGCTGCGTGACGTAGGGCTGCTGCCGGAGTATTCCAGCAGGTTTCCTCACGAATTTTCCGGCGGTCAGCGGCAGAGGATCGGTATTGCCCGTGCTCTGATAATGGAGCCGGAGTTTGTCGTGGCCGATGAGCCGATCTCAGCTCTGGATGTTTCTATCCGTGCGCAGGTACTGAACGTGCTCAGCGAACTGAAACAAGAGAAGAACCTCACATATTTGTTTATTGCCCATGACCTGTCCGTCGTGCGTTACATTTCAGACCGGATTGCGGTCATTTCCGGGGGCAGAATTGTGGAGCTTGCGGATTCGGAGGAGCTGTTCCGGAATCCGCTGCATCCCTATACGAAAGCGCTGCTTTCCGCAGTCCCCGTCCCGGATCCCCAGATTCAGAGAAACCGGCAGACTGACATCTATGACCCTGCCATACATCAGTATGGTCCGGGCAATGAGCCCTTCTGGAGCGAGATTGCCCCCGGACATTTCATCTGGGGAAGCCAGAGGGAAATTGACGGTTATATAAAGGAACTGATATAAACGAATAGATATAAACGAATAGATTTTATGCTTTGCTTTTTCTGTTGTGTGGGCTGTGAAATAAATCACTTGTTGTGTGACGAAAAAAATCGAGAGACCTGAGGATCTGAGGAGGCGTGGGTGTGAAGAAATATGCCGGATTTTTAACAGGACGGATGCTCCGTCCTGTTGCATATAAGGTGGTAGAAATATTGACTGTCGGGATTCTGCTGGCAGCGCTTTGGGGACGTTATTTCAACACTATGGGTTTAATAGTGACCCGCACATGGATTTTCCCCATTTATGGTATTCTGCTTTTGATTCTGGCATGGTTTCGGTTTCTGCAGCTGGATCATGCCCGGGAGTTTTTGGTTTTTGAGAACAAGAAAAAAAATACGTCACAAAACACTGTCAGCGTGGCGGATGTTCTGGAAACTCCTCCGGAAGATGCCGGAGAGCTGGAAAAAGATGAAAAGGTGTTTTGTTCTATGGCGGCGTTAATAGTAAGTGGCATACTGTGTTTGATTTACGGCCTGGCTTAACTGTACCACCCATTTACGCAGATGCGGATGAACGGTTTGTTGAAGAAAATGGACGGCGTATTTTCCTGATTTTTCTGAAACCGATCATTAATGGGAGCGGCAATTATTATATTGAAACCAGGACAAGAAATATGAAAAGGACGGTCGTAGTCATTGATTATAAAGGTGTTCAGGAGATCCTGGAAATGAAGATCTGTGCGCCCGGCGCACTCTCCATCACAGCTTACGAGGATGGAAAGTGCATAGG
>JAJQEO010000067.1 GCA_021201665.1 Lachnospiraceae bacterium
CAGAGAAAAAACTCTGGCTACTTGGCGTGCTTTAAAAAACGGCTGTGAATAGTAACTAAAAAACTATATGAAGCAGGGGCAGAAATCCTTCTGCCCCTGCTGATTACATAACTTTCGCATTTACACGGCAGCGAAACACCGATAACATCGCTCACATTTCATCGGCAACGAAACGCCGATAATATCGCTCACATTTGAACGGCAGCGAAACACCGATTGGCGTGTGTTCATCGCGCAGCACGTTTTTATTTTATCGCGAAGCAATATAATGTCAAGTTCCCATTAAGTCTAATCCCCTACAGCAACATATTTAATTTCACCGCCGGCCTCTTCTTTCGCTCCCATATCTTCACCATCTGCTCCCGCAGAAACTCCAGAAATCCATCGATCTTTCCGGTCTTATCGAATACGGTCAGTGCCATGTAATACGTCTTTTTGTCCTCCTCGAACAGCACCAGAGGCGGATAGTCATGTGTCATGAGGTAATAGTTCAGCAACGTCCTCCCCAGACGTCCATTCCCGTCAGCAAACGGATGGATCTCCTCAAAACGCAGGTGAAGATACGCGGCTATGGTCATGACATCTCTGCCTTCCTCCTCTTTCACTTCCTCCAGAAGCTCCTCCAGAAGCTCCTCCAGCTCCGTCCCCACATCCTCCGGCGCTGCGCCAACGCCGTCCCCTGTCACGTAATCATGGATTTTGAATTTTCCGGGACGTTCCCCTTTCTGATAACGTGTCTCATCAGCTTTGCCCATCGCGCAGCGATTCTGCATGGGCAAAGCGACCTGCCCTCGCCGGGTGGCATCCCACGCTTCGCATGGGATATTCCCTCGCCGGGTGGCATCTCCGCCCTTCGGGCGAGATATCCCTCGAGCATCGCGAGGGGGCGTTTCCATATAACATCCTGTCATCAGGTGGCGGTGCAGCTCGCATATCAGTTCCACAGAAAGTGCTCTCCTCTGAACCACACATTCCAGCAGAAAATCAAAGCAATCTTTCTGGTTTTTTATCTCAAACAGATTCCGAAGATCACCTGTATAGTTGATCACTCTGCCATTCTCAAAGATCTCTCTTGTATCATGCAGAGTGATTTCTTCATTTTCAATTTTTCCGGAATGATAAGCAAAAAGAATGCGGAAATTATCCAGCAGTATACGGTAATCCGCTGCTGTATTTCTTTGCTCCTTTTTCCATCCGGAAACGATTTGCTCAAAACTCATCCCACGTCCTCCTGTCGCAGTATATCTTTCTGCCAGTATACCACACTCTCACGACGTGCAGGAATTTATTTTCAAATCTTTGATGCGGTGGCAAAACCCACAATTGAGCAGCTCTTGTATTACGGCAAACTACAGGAATCGCTGCAGAAATAGCTACAGGAATGTTTCGATATAATCATACCTTCCGTCTTTCACCAGATGCTTGATAGCCTGTCTGGCCAGAGGCTGCGCCTGCACCTCATCAAAAATAATCACTGATTTCCGCACCGTCAGGTTCACATGGTAAATCATTTGCAGGCGCAAAAACAGAAAATTCAGATCAGACAAATCACTGAACAGATCATTTACCTCCTGCGATGCAACAGAAAAATCAATCAGAATATAGCTTTCGTATTCTTTTTTAGCAAATTCCTCCACCAGAGTCGATTTCCCTAATTGTTTTTAATACGCATTGACTTCACACGTGTCATCTATTATCATAAACACAGTGCAGGGAGGTAAACCATGTTGACCGACATTATACCTTTTAAATAAAACGCCATTTTCGCGCAACATCTGTCTGGTTTTTAAATTGATAAATATCTTTTCAATCATTATATTTTTTTATAGAAACGGGGGAAGTCATCTGCAATGAATGAACTGCACTGTAAGACAAGAGGCAATACCAGTCCGGGCAGAAAGCCCTGCGTATATTTTACCTGCCACCCTCAGGATTTTCCTGTATATTTTGATTCTGTTGTCTCGGATATTCTTGCAGTCCAGGATTGCGCCATCTGGTACAACGCTGAGCCTGATTCTCCATGGGAAGACATCGAATTCGATTTAAAACAGATGCAGCTGTTTGTAATTCCGGTTACATCTCATTTTTTATACGAAGATAACCGCGCGCGAAGCATCGAGTTTCCTTATGCCCTCAAACATCATATTCCTGTTTTGCCCCTGATGATGGAATCCGGATTAGAGAAAGACTTTAATCGTGTCTGCGGGGATCTGCAGTTTCTGGATGTGACTTCTGCCGCCGCGGATCCTACGGCCCTGCCTTATAAAGATAAATTACAATTGTTTCTGCGCTCTGTGTTCCCGGGCAACCAGATTCTCCTGTGTGTCCGCTCTGCTTTTAACGCTACAATTTTCCTCAGCTATCGCAAGCAGGATCGAAAAGACGCCCAGGAGCTGATGAAATTCATCCACCAGAACAATTTTTGCCGCGACATCGCCATCTGGTATGATGAATTCCTGACTCCCGGCGAAAATTTTAATCAGGCAATACAGGAAATTATAGAAAAAAGCCAGCTCTTTGTCCTGGTCGTGACCCCCAGTCTGGTCAGCCGGGATAATTATGTAATGAAAATCGAATACCCGGCTGCATATGACATGGGCTTATCAATCCTTCCCGCTGAAATGAAAAGCACAGACAGGGAATCTCTGCAAAAATGTTATCCCGGTATCCCGGAGATCATCGACGCGCATGACAGTGTCTCCCTTTCGTCCGCGCTGAAAGAAGCCCTTCGCGGGGCATTGATTTCCAAAAACACCGATCCCGATGACCCGCAGCATTTGTATTATATTGGACTGGCTTACCTTTTGGGGATAGACGTGGAGGTCGATTACGGCCAGGCCGTAAGCCTGATTACGAGCGCCGCAGATTCCGGACTGGATGAAGCAATTAAAAAACTGACAGATATGTATCAAAATGGGGAGGGCGTACCTCGCGACCTGCAGACCGCTATCTGCTGGCAGAAAAAATATGTCGCTGTAAAGGAAGAAAATTATCGGAATTCACAGACGGGCAGCAATAAAAGCGCTCTGCTTGGCGCTCTTTTGGAGCTTGGGGATTTTTACCGGGAGCTTCGCAGCACAGACTCAGCAAAGCAAATATTCCTGGAAATATTGGAGCTTTGCGCTGATTCCTCCGCAAATTTCTCTGCAGATTCCTCCGCTGATTCACAGAATTTCTTCATATCCGCCTGCCGCCGTCTTGGCGATCTCAGCGCAAAAGAGCGGAAGCACTATGAAGCGGAGATGTATTACCGCAAAGCATTTTCACAGTGCGAAGCGGCTTACCAGAAGAATCCGTCCTCTCAGATCACCCGCGGGCTTTGCGGATGCTACAGCGATCTGGCTTCTATCTGCCTTGCTCAGCTGTTTTTCGATGATACCAGGCTTCAGGATGCTCATCTGTATAATGAAAAGGCTCTCCACTTATGCCGGCAGCTGGCGGAGGAAGCACAAACCCTGGACAACCTTCAGCTTCTGGCCGGCTGTTACGCAAATATGGGATACATCTGCGGTCTGGAGGCTCGCCGCAGCATAGAAGATACTGCCATCCCGGAAGCCAGCCGCAGCATAGAAGATACTATCATCCCGGAGAACAGCCACAGTCCGCAAGCCGCTCCTGACGAACTCAGTTGCCTGGAACAGGCAAAAGCGATTTACCTGTCCCTGGCTGATAATACAAATGTCCGCTCTGTCCGCGAAGGACTGGCAGCCGTACTTATCAATCTGGGCACCTGTCATTTTAACAGGAAGGATTATATTCATGCGGCATCCTGTTTTTTGCAGGCTCTTTCAGAGGCAAACTCCCTGGCCTCTGATTTTGAAACAGTCGACGCATATAAATTAAAAAGCAGAGTTTATCAGGCTTTGGGAGAATTATCCGGAGCACAGAGGGACATCAGACAAGCTCAGGTTTACTATAAAAAAAGCGCTGAACTATTAAGTTCCCTTTCTCTCAAAACGAATGCGGTAGAATTGTGGCATGAGTTGATCACGTGCTATGAAAAGCTGTCCGGGTTTCTGGAAAAAACGGAGGAGCTTTCGGAAGCCAGAAGCTGCCTGGAACAGGCGCAGCAGCACGCGGAAGCCATTGTGAAAAAGCAGAACTCACCGGAATCCCGGGAGGATCTGGTCTACGTCTATTCTGACATTGCAAATTTATGCACCCTGGAAGGAAGCTATGACGATGCTGTTGCTTATCACAATCGAACAATACAGCTATACGAAACCTTAAAAGAGGAAACCGGTAAAGAAAAATTAACGGATACTCTGCTTAAGCAGTATCTTAAAATCGGAGATTATTGTAAAAAAGGCGGAGCCGCGGCCATCCGAACCGTGCTGAACGGGCAGGAAGCCGACATTTCCACAAGATATGACCGGTTTGGGACCGTCATGAGTTCCAGAAGATTTTTGGCGGATGCCATGAACTGTTATGAAAAAGGTGCCCTGCTTTGCTGCCAGTTAATCGAAAACGCCATAAAGCTGCCCGAAATGCGCAGGTATCTCTCCTGGTTTTATCCGCGTATTTCCGAGATCTATGAATTAAAAAAAGAGCCGGTCAGCAGAAAGTGGTACTTCAAGAGAGGCTTCGCGCTGCGGGAGGCTTTAAGCGGCGACCAGAGCATGCAGAAACATGAGTACGCAGATGCCGTCAGGTATTATGACAGTGCACTGACTGAACAAGAAGCACTGGCCGGGGATGCAACTCCAGCTACGGCTGATGCTGCGCCCTCGGCCAGTGGCAGGCGGCAGGCAAACGGAGAACCATTGACTGGTAAAAATGGACGGACTGGTGAAACTAAATCGGCTGACGATAACGGTCGAACTGATAAAGCAGAAGAAAAGAAATACTTCCTGCGTGAGCGCGCCATCACATATTATCATTCCGGCAAAGCGTGGAGAGCTCTGTGGGAAGCGGATTTCTTTGACGATGGCAGTAAGCGTGATAAAGCCTTTGCACATTTGCAATCCGCGCAGAAGCTTTTTTCAAAACTATATGATTTAACCAGGGCGAAAGCGGACTATCAGTTTCTCTTAAATTGCTGCTTCCTCCAGGGACAATTATATGTCACCCTTTGCCCTTCCGAGCAGGATATGGAAGCTGCTCTAAAATGTTATGAAAAAGTTTACGAATTATACCTGTCATCTGCAAAAAGCGTCAATGACCCGGCATCCAGAAGATTGTTTGTAAGATGCTGTGCCCATTTAGGCGATGCCTGGTGGAAAAAGGACCGGACAATGGGATGGCATTATTACGACCAGCAATGTAGGGTGGGCAAAGCACTTGTCCAGGAAGCCGGAACCATAGAAGATATCCGTGCTTTAGCCACCTGTTATTCCCATACTGCAAGCGTCTGCCGTCTTGCCGGAATCCAGCCGGATCAGATCTCCGGATTTCAGTTAGACGGAGAAACGTACAGCATCGAATCGCTGCTGAACACTGCAGGCTCTATTTACAGAAGATATCCTCAGCTGCAAAAAGAGGCGGAAGAGCTGGAAGCATATTGCAGAGGACTCGGAATTGCGGCTGTGTTTGAATGAGTGAGCTTCCCATCGTCTAAAGAGCATTTTAATAAATCTGTTAAAAAAACTCTGACCATTCCTGCGTGGCTCAATAAAATTGCTTTGGAACAGGGGATCAATTTTTCTCAGACACTGCAGGACGTCCTGCTGGCAAAGATTAATGCTACGGCATGAGCATGACTACAAGATGAGCGGCTGAAACAGCCGCTCATCTTCATTTTTTCCCTTTATTTTTCTCTTTATTTTTTATTGCTCACCTTCTTGAAGAAGCTGCCCTTTTATCCTTCTATCTCCAGCTCTCCCGTGAGGAGTCCATCCTCGGTGCTCACTTTTACCTGAATGGCATCCCCGGTGCCTGTCTTTCGAAGGATCAACAGTGCCGTTGCTCCCCAGGTGTCGGCAACTCCGTCGAGATAGTTGTAATCCGGCTTTGGATTGCCGCTTCCGAATCCGGCCAAGACGGCTCCGCCGGAAACCTCTGCCTTCAGTCTGCTCTCAGCACCGATCGCCAGAGTGCCCGCAGCATCGAGCAGCTGCACATCAATGAACAGAAGCTCATCTTTAGCGATCTCCTCGCAGGTAAGCGCTACCTGTGCCGGTGCTGCTGCGGTGTACAGCTCGGTCTGTGCTGCAGCCACAGCATCTGCTTTGGCCGCATCTGTCCTGGCCGCATCCGTTTCGTTTCCGCCAGCGACAGCTGTTTTTTCTATGGCATTGGAATCTGCCTGAACGCCGGCTTTCGTACCAGTGCCATCCTTTTTGTACACCACTGCCGTCACTGTTCCCGGCTCATAGGTGGTTTCGAAAAGAGTCCGATAGCCTGCGGCCTCTCCGCTCGGCTTCCTGCCGACGGATTTGCCGTTTACAAATAATTCCACTTCATCGCCGGGTGCGTAGACCTCGATGATCACCGGCTTGCCCTCGCAGCCCTCCCAGGTCCAGGATGGGGTCGCGTCGCTGATGACCCATGGGGTTTTGATCAGCGGCTCTCCATAGTGGCGCGGGTTCTGCACGGCGATGTACGGCTCTTCGCGGAGACCGAAGACGCATTCTCTGTAATACGACGCCGGTCTTCTTCTGCCGGTGATATCAATGTCGCCGCAGTATGCCAGCTGTGCCGGGAATTCTGCGCCGAATCCGCCTTCGCCCCAGTGATAAGCAGGGATACCGACGCCTGCTTCGCCGATATAATCCCAGCCGGTCCAGGTGAAGTCGCCGATGACATGGGAGGCTTTTTTGATGATTCCCCAGTTTCTCGCGATGTCGGGCGGATAGGTCTCGCTGCCTACGATGACTCGGTTCGGATAATCCTTTGCGTCCCGCTCGTAGCGCGCGGTCATATAATTGTATCCGGCGACATCCAGATAAGCGCATGCTTTTTCGAGCTTGTCGGAAATCGCGCGGTGGACGACGATGTCATTCATGCGAGTGTCCATCATCGTCATAAAGTCGTTGACATTGCCGCCGGCTGCCGGAGCATCCTCGCCGCCGTTCTGAGTGTCCGTCCCGGCCTGTGCGCCGGTCTCGCTCTGTGCATTTGCACCTGCCTCGCTCTGTGCATTTATTCCGTCCTGCACAGCCGTACCCTCTGCCGCGCCTGCCTCTGCGGAACCCTTCGCCAGATCTGCCATGATCTCACCAATCCGGTCTCCGGCTGCGAAGACACCGTTGATTCCGGCGGTGGTATAGCGGGTGCTGTCCAGCTCTTTGAACTTTTTGTTCATCTCATAGCAGATTTTCGCACCGGCATCGCTGCCGATCTCCGGAATCTCGTTTCCGATTGAATACAGCACGACGCAGGGGTGATTGTAGTCGCGGCGCACCATGGCTGTCACATCCTTCTCCCACCACTCCTGGAAATAAAGCGCATAGTCCAGATCGGATTTGGCACGGTTCCACATATCGGAAAACTCGTCCATCACGTAGATACCCACTTCATCGCAGGCCTTCAGCATGGCCGGAGCCATCGGCTGATGGGAGGAACGGACCGCGTTAAATCCAGCTTCCTTCAGGATTTTTGCCTGGCGCAGATGGAATTCTTCAAAGGTCGCGGCGCCGAGCAGGCCGGAATCATGGTGTACACAGGCTCCGCGCAGCTTCACGCTCCTGCCGTTTACCCGGAGACCATGCTTCGCGTCCACCTGCAGGGTGCGGATGCCGAAAGTGCCGGATTCGGAATCCAATACGACCCTCGTATCTGCCGCCGACGTGCCGTTACCGCTATCTCCAGCTTCTCCGGAATTTGCAGCAGAATCATCTGATTTCGCTGCATTTCTCCTGGCAGACGAATTTTCAAACAACACAATTTCATACGTATAAAGCGCCGGATTCTCATCCGACCAGAGCTGCGGACTGGCCACCGCAATTCTCTGAGAGAGTGTCCGCTCTTCCTGTCCGAACAGCATGACAGCGGCATGCTCTCTGGCAACCTCTACTCCCGCTCCGTCGCGGATTACCGTCTCCAGCATCAGATCTGCAGGCGCGGGCCGCAGATTCTTCAGCTCAGAAGTGACCTTGATCACCGCGCAGCTGTCATCCACGCTGCCATTCGCACTGCCTTTCGCACCGGCATTTGCGCTGCCATTCACACTGCCGTTCGCACAATCATTTTCGCCGCCATTCACACTGCTGTTCACACAATCATTTTCGCTGCCATTCACACTGCTGTTCACACCGGCGTTCACGCTGCCGGAAGCACCGTCATCAACGGATTCCGTCGTCACGCGGACTCCTTCCGGCACCAGATACGTCTGCTCTGACTCCAGCAGATACACGTCCCGGTAAATTCCGCTGCCGGAATACCAGCGGCTGTTTGTCATGCCGCTGTTGCGCACCTGCACACGGATCTCGTTGTCTTCACCATATTTGATCAAATCATTCAGCGGTACGTAAAAGGTCGAATAGCCGAACATATTCTTTCCCGCCAGCTGACTGTTCACATAGACCATCGCGTTCATGTAGACGCCTTCAAATTTCAGCATCAGAAGCTTCCCGCAGGCATCCTTTGGTACGTGCAGATTTTTCACGTAGCAATAGATCCCGCCGTCCCGGAAGCCGGTGTTTCCCATATTCGGGCTCTCAGCATAAGCGCGGCGCTCCAGCATCGCGTCATGCGGAAGCGTGACCTTCCGTGCGGTTTCCGGTACGTTCCAGACCAGCGCGAAGGAATCCTTATCCTCCCAGAACATCCAGTTTTCGTTCCATTTCGTTGCTTTCATGTGTTTCCCCCTTTTTTGTGTATCGTTGCAGATATTCCAAACAGCTCTTCGCACCTGCTGCAAAGCTGGATTTTTTAAGCCTGGCGTTTTTTGCGCTGATATTTTTAAGCCTGGTGCTTAAGTGTTACAAAATCCGGCTGCGCCCCATTTCGCCCGGCTTCAGAAGCTGACCTACATGATGGATGACCACCGGCAGCACTTCCTCATTCTCCACGTCCGCGCTGATCCGGATCTCCTCATTTGACAGTGTGACCTGATAGCCCTGTCCGTGCCAGACGCAATGGAAACTCACTTCCTCCCACCAGGGGATGAAATGCGGGTCAAATTTTACATGGGTTTCTGTCATCTTCATGCCCGCCACGCCGCGGACGACCGCCATCCATGCACCAGTCGCGCACCCGGAATGGATACCGTTCTCGGTGCCGCCATGCATGTTTTTCAGATCCATCTCCGCCGTCTCCATCAGATAGCCGTAGGTGCTCTCCGGCATATCCATGTCCGCGAAGCAGATCGAATGTACACAATAAGACAAAGAGGAGGCTGCCTCACAACGTCCCTGATAGTAGTCGAGGTTCCTGCTGTAGGCTTTCGCAGGCATCGGAACCCTCCATTCACCTCTGGCAGGTGTTTCCGAAGCCTGGCCCTGAGCAAGCGTCTCCGGAGTCTGGCTCTTAGCAAACATTTCCGAATCCTGAGCACTGTCACCACCGCGGCAGTCACATTTCGCCGATGCCCCGCTCACGTCACTGCCGCATCCTGCCGATGTACCGTGCTCGCCGCGGTCTGCCAGATTCTGGTATGCAAACAGCATCAGCACGTCCGGCTGTTTGATGACCTGGCTCTTGTTGTAAAGGCCGGCCTGCTTCATCTGCGTGTAGCCGCTCTTGCTGCCTCCCTGCACCTCCAGCTCTCTGGAAAGGTCGAAATATCCGTCAAACTGCGGAATCATGCCGGTCTTTTTATCCAGCGGCAGGTACAGCTTCGCCGCCACGTCCGCCATCGCGGCCGCATCCTCCGGTGTAAAGCCGATTTTGGTTTTCAGTGCGGACAGATCCTTGCCAAACTGCTCCAAAAGCCGCAGCGTATCGGACAGAACATGGTGTACACTGTAATTTGTATAGGCATTGTTGTCCACATATGGGTGGTGCTCGTCCGTACCGGTCACCTGCAGGATCTCATAGCGCTCCTTTTCGGCGTTCCAGATGACTCTGGAAACCCAGTAGCGGGAGACCTCCAGAAGGATCTCCATCCCATATTTCTTCAGGAAATCCTCATCCCCCGTGCAGACATAATAATTCAGCACAGAGAGCGCCACGTCGGATACGCAGTGAATCTGCATAAACGGATGGCGCACGTCAATCCACACCGTCTCATCGCCGGTCACGCCGGTCGTAAACGGGAAACGCGCACCCTTATAGCCTTCCTTCGCGGCCAGCGCCCGCGCTTCCTTCAGGTGCGAGTAGCGGAATAAAATATTATTTTTGCTGTATTCCGGTATCGTCTGCTGGAACATGGGCGCCTGGAAAATCTCCGCGTCCCACCAGACAAAGTTATTATACGTCTCGCCGGTCAATCCCTTCGCGGAAAAGCTGTGGACATAATCATTTCGCGCGATCGACAGCAACGTGTGATAATTGCTGAAACGAATTGCCCGGTCCGCGGTCTCGTCACCTTTGATGGAAACCTCCAGCTTTTTCATCAGCTCACGATAAACCGAAACATGCTTTTTATATTCTGCCTCATAGCTGCTCTTCTGAAGAGCGGCCAGGTACTTTTTCACGCAGTCCTGCGGCGAATCACTTGCTTTCAGGAGTTCTCCTCCGAAGAGGATCTTTCCTTCCTCAAAATCGCGGCTGGTCACCGTTGCAATCAGCTTCTCCAACGTATAGCACTGATTCTGCACGGCTTCAAAGGTAATTTTCTGCACGACCAGACCCTCGGCATCCACGCAATGTGCGGCATTCTTATCAGCGCTGCTGCAGCCGCCGGCCGAATCCTCACAAGATGCGTCCGCCGAACCCTGACCGAAAAATGCTTCCCTTCCGTCAATGTTTTCCCAGTGCGCGTCGCCCTGGCTGAACTGATGCGCGACGCCTGTGACCGCGTGGAAGCCATATTTTGGCCCGACGATTTCTTCCTGCCAGAGCGTCTGGCCCTCGAAACCGGCCGCAATCGATTTCTGAGGCATCTGTCCGTTGGATTTGGTACGCAGGTCCAGGCCGCTGTAAATGGAAACCGTACCGGAATAATTGAGCGGCTCGATGGACGCCTTCAGGCAATAGGTATGGTCATCCGCAAAGCTCGCGAACCGCTGGAAGGAAATGCGGCTCTTCTGGCCCTTGCTGTTCTCCCAGACGACCTCGCGGTGCAGCGTCTCATCCGACAGATCCAGCCACCGTTTCCAGGAATGCACCGTGCCCTCCCACGGGTAAAATACCTCGCCGTCGATTTCAAAGCGAATCAGCAGAAAGTCCAGCAGGTTGATCGCCCGCTCCTGCTTTTCAAACTTTTTCAGGCGCTCCTCCTCGACATAATATTTTTTCATGTACATATTGTCGCACATGGTCAGCCGCACTTCCACCACTTCGTCCATCACACCGCGCACCAGGAAGCCCTGGATGCCGAGGCTGGAAAATTCCTCCAGGCTGGCGCGGACGCCCATATAGCCGTTGCCGGTGGTCAGAAGCGTGGCCACGTTTGCCTCATGAAGCAGGTTGTACTCCTGCTCCATGAGGATGTGATCATTCGTAAAAGTTAATCCTGCGTAACTCATTTTTTCCTCCAAAGGTACCTTCTGGTATCACCCCATTTGTCCCTGCTACATTGTTTCACTACTCCGGCAAATGGAGGATACCTGAAATATAGCAAAAGCCATTCATCGTCTTTCTTTATGCCAATCGACAGCCGGCATAAGCAGGCATCCCTGTGATCGCATACATTATTTTGCTGTCAGCATGCCGCCACATATCATCAATACATTTTAAAGCGAAACCGCCAGCATTCCCTCGATATGCCGCAAAGCATCATCGATACATTTCACAGCGAAGCCGCCAGCATTCCTTCGATATGCCGCAAAGCATCATCAATACATTTCACAGCGAGACCGCCAGCTTCCCTTCGATATGCCGCGAAGTATCATCGATGCGTTTTACAGCGAAGCTGCCAGCTTCCCCTTAAGGACGCATGGCTGACCGGCCACCTCCAGCTCGACCGGCGCATTTCCTGTGAGGTTTTCTATGACAATCTCGTCCTTCGTCACTTCCACCGCCAGCTTCTGGCCCTTCCAGATGATGGTATAGGACAGCTTCTCCCATGCGTCAGGCAGCAGCGGGTTGATCCGCAGCTTTCCGCCCAGCATCCGCACACCGCCGAAGCCGTATACCACGCACTGCCAGACGCCGCCGAAGGAGGCCGCGTGGATTCCCATATTGGAGGATCCCATAAATGGACCCAGATCGATCATCGATGCCTGCCGGAACAGGTCGTAAGCCATCTTCTTTTCTCCCATGTCGCAGGCAAGCACCGCATGGGTCGAGAGGGAAAGGGAGGAATCATGAATTGTCCTCTGCTCGTAATATTTCCAGGTCGCAGCCTTGACCTCCGGTGAGAACTGATCCTCCAGCAAGAAAAACAGCACCAGGACGTCGGCCTGCTTGGACACCTGGATCTGGTTGATCTGCTCCAGATTATAATCACGCATGATTCCGCCGATATGCTCCTGCTGTTTGTATTTCGTCAGGTCGATATCACGGCAGCTCAGGTAGCGGTCGTCCTGCGGAAGCACGTTCTGGTCATTCGGAACCGGCAGGAAGATATGCTCACAGCCGTCCTTCCATTTTTCATATGCGTCCTGAAGCGCATGACCCGAGGCACCGCTGTCCGCAGCAATTCCTTCCGTAATGCCACTATCTGCAGAACCGCCGTCCGCAACATGACCATCCACAGAACCACAATCTGCAGTGCGTTTCTCCCATTTTGCCTCCAACCTCGCGAAAAGCTCCGGCTTTTCCTCTTTTAAGATCTGATAATATTCCATGGCCTTGCTCATATTCCAGCGTGCCATGTAGTTGGTAAATGCATTGTCATTGACATGCTCGCGGAATTCATCCGGACCTACGACATCATTGATATGGTAGAAGCCATCCTCGCCGGGCTCCAGGCGGGACGCCCAGAAGCAGGCGGTATCCATGATCAGCTCATAGCCATAATCATCCATAAACTGCTCGTCGCCGGTAATCACCGCGTACTGCCATGCGCCAAAGGCCACATCGGAGGTGATGTGCTGCTCGATGATGCCGGACCACACCTTGATCGGCAGGCCAGTCAGAATGTCAACGTCGCAATACTCCGGCGTCACCTCGCCGTCGTCTAGCCATGCGGACTCCCACGGGAACATCGCGCCTTGATAGCCGTTGTGCGCCGCCTTGGCATGCGCGCCCGGCAGGGACAGATAACGGTATTCCTCCAGCTTGCGCGCGATCTCCGGATTGGTAAATATGTAATAGGGAAGCAGGAAAATCTCCGTATCCCAGAAGCAGTGACCCTTGTAGCCCTCTCCGGAAAGTCCCTTTGCTCCGATATTCATGCGGTTGTCATGCGCAGGCACCATCACGCGCATATGATACTGCGCGAAGTAAAGCGCAAACTGATCAAGCTGCGCCTGATCCACGGCTGCGGACGAATCTCCTGATGAACCACTCTCTCCATTGGCAGCTGTGCCGGAGGTCTGCCCTTCTTTACTGGCCGCTGCATCGGAGTCTTGTCTTTCTTTACTGACCGCCGCACCGGAGGTCTGCCCTTCTTTAGCTGCCTTGTCCTCAATATGGATCGGCGCCGCAGACCATACTTCCTTTTCCCACTGCCCGGCAGACTCATCGGCGATCTTCCGATAGCCCATGGATTCCATCTCTTTGCAGGCAGAAAGTCCCGTCTTCTGCAGCTCTGCAGTGACTGCCTCCTGAGCGTCCGTAACCATCATCAGTGGCGCGTCAAAATCCCGCGTCGTGTAAACATTCGAATATTTTTCAATCTCCAGCAGCTCTCCGGCTTTTACTTCTGCCTCGTATCCGGCAAAGATTTCCCGGCGCTCTATATACACCTGTGCTTCCAGATCTAAAGTCTTCCCGCCCAGTACCAGCTTGTGCGAGGTCGTGTTGACAAAGTCAATCCCGGACTGAGTGGTTCTCTGAACGAACTGGATGAAGCGTTTGTCATAAAAACGCTTATCCCCCTCGGAGAAATGCTGGCTGCCGGTGTTGGTCATCGTGCCGTTGATACCGGAACGGATTTTGATGGTCACATCCTCATCCAGCGGCGTCACCTCTATCCGCTGCGCAATCCAGTGCAAACGCTTCAGGGAAACAACGCGGTAAGAGGTATAGGATACGCGCTTTCCGGACGGAGATGTCCAGATCACGCTCCGTTTCAGCTCGCCAGTCTTCACATTCAGCTCCCTGGTATAGCTCTCCATGCTTCCCACGGTCAGGTCAAACGGCTCGCCGTCAATCGTCAGCTCGACTGCCATCATGTCCGCCGCGTTCGGCAGCTCCGTCACTTCATTTTCATCAAATTTATTAAAGGTACCCGCTACAAAGACTCCTCGCGTCTCCCGCAGATAACGCTCCTCTGTCGCGCTGCGGATGCCGATATAGCCATTGCCGAGGCTCATGATCGCCTCGCATTTGCCTAACTTCAGCGGTTCGAAGGAATCCTCGCGGATGATTCCTTCCGAAACCTTACTGTAATCCATTCCCATCGTTTTATTCCTCTCCTCACTCGCCTTTGCCGTATACCTTCATCAGCTCTTCTTTGAGGATGAAAATGCTGCCTTTTCCGTACCGTACCCGGCACAATAACGGCGCCCTCGGATCCATATCTACAAACGGATGATTCAGCTTATCCTCAATTACAGCGGTTCCTGCAAAGACCGCGTTCACGAGGCCGATGTAGTCATCCAGATAGCTCTTCGCGATCGGATAGCCATTGTGGTTGGGCAGCAGCCAGTCGTACTCATCACTCAGACCTTTAAGCCGCTGCGCATTCTCGCGGAGATTCGTCAGGCGTTCCCGCACCTCGTAGGGCGCGTCCGGATTCATGGAATTGTCATACATCATCACCTGCGCGGCCTCAAAGTCGTCTCCGCAGAACAGCAGGCGCTCCTTGCGGTCAAGGAAGAACAGGGTGCTGTTGCAATGCGCCGGCTTCGCCTCCAGCACTTCAATCGTCCGGCCGCCAAGCTCGATCTCATCCCCATCCTTTAACAGAATCTTTTTATAGTCCGGATGCGGAAGCGCATCGACCGGAAACGGCCCCGAGCCAGGCGTGGTGACGGACGGTTCATCCACCTTGTAATTCCAGTGCATCATGACTTCCTCAAATTCGCCGTTCCCGGCCGCATGATCCGGATGAAAATGAGTATTCACCACCAGGAGAGGCTTGTCTGTCAGCTTCTCCACAAACGCACGCAGATTTCCCACCGCGTAGCCGGTGTCGATCAGCAGGGCTTTGTCCTCGCCCTCCAGCAGGTACATATTTTCCGATCCATTCATAAAATTCAGAAACCAGGTGCCTTCCTTCGCTTCCCAGGCTACATAATTTCCAAAAATCATTTCCAAAGGCATTTCGTCCATTAGATAATCCTCCATCTCGTTAGTGCTTACCACAGTCATACTCTGACAGTATTCTTTTGATATGGCAGTATTCTTTTGACGCAATAGTTGCAGCATCAACTTTTCTTTTCGTATATCAGCCGCTGCATCTGGCCAGCATTTATGCATTCGCCCGCCCCAGGCATGCCATCATGCCCGGGGCGAGGCTAAAACCAGCTGCCGTCATAATATGATACAAGCGAAGCACGGAGCAATCCGTAGTATCATGCCCTTTTGTCGCTCGAATCATAATATCATTCACATGCAAAATCTCAGAACTTCGCGCCCCAGATCCCGCAGAACGGATCGACCGGGTTGACGCCCTTGAATTCTGACCGGCCCATGATCTTTTCTACGACCTCGTCGATCACTTCCTCGTTCGGCGTGTAGGCGTTGATAAAGGTCTTCACCATCGGCGCGTCCACCAGATGATACGGGTTCGCGATGGAGATAAACATCGCAGGCACGTCATTTAAGAACCACGGTGCGTCCGCAGCCATCAGATGTACCCAGTCAATCCGGCGCACGGACTGGTTGCTGGCCGTATCGATGCAGGCCACATAGATAGCCAGGTCAAATTTGCTCTTGATGTCCTCGACGCCGCCTTCAAACATCTCATAGAAGTCCAGGTTGCTGTAATCGAAAAGGGATACCTCAAAGCCTTCCTTTTCCAGCTTCGCCTTGATGCTGCCGGAAGCACCTTCGCCGTCCTTAAATCCTCCGCCTATGCGGTCCTCCAGGAGGTACAGACGGATTTTCTTATATTTTTCCGGAGAAATCGGCAGCAGGGACTGCGTATCCTTTACCAGAGTCACAGCTTCATCAGCGCATTCTCTGGTCTGTTTTTTATGCTCTTCGCATCCAACTACCGCTAACGCCTCCTCGCCCGGCACCAGAGTCCCGGCCGCTTTCTTTGCCGGAAGTCCCATCGCCGCCTTCATAGCAAGCGTCCTGGTCACAGCCTCGTCTATGCGCTCCCAGGTCAGGCGTCCATCTGCCAGTGCGTCACGGACGAACTGATAATCCTCACGGATATCCTTGTTAAACAGGATCATGTCGCAGCCAGAAGCGATCGCTGTCGGCACTGCCTCGCGTCTCGCCATCGGAGTGTTGAAGCCGATCATCGGCGTCGCGTCTGTGACGATCATTCCATTGTAGCCCAGCTTTCCTCTGAGCAGCCCCTGCAGAATCTCTTTGGAAAGGGTCGCCGGGAGAATCTGCTCATCGGTCAGATCCGGATTGAAGAAGCGGCTGTACGCCGGCTGTAAAATATGGCCGACCATGATGGAGAGCGTCCCCGCGTCCACAACGGACTGCCAGATCTGTCCATAGGTCTCGTCCCATTTTTCCACAGACAGGCTGTTGACGGACGCCACCAGATGCTGGTCTCTTTCGTCCACGCCGTCGCCCGGAAAATGCTTCACGGCTGCCGCTACGCCGTTGTCTCTTAAGCCTCTCAGCTGTTCCTTTACAAAGGAAATAATCCGCTCCTGGTTGGTGCCGAAGGTACGCACATTGGTGATCGGATTGCGGTAATTCAGATCCAGGTCACAGATCGGGGAAAACGCCCAGTTACATCCGACCGCCTGCGCCTCCTTGCCCGCGATCGCGCCCAGCCGGTACGCGTTGACCGGGTTATCTGTAGCAGCCACGCCCATCGGGCGGGAGAAATAGGTACCGTCCGCGCAGATGCCGTTGCCGCCGGACTCCAGGTTCGCGCCAAACAAAAGCGGGATTCTGGATGTATTCTGGATCAGCGCGTGTGTCTTCTGCACCTCCGCCGCCGGCATCGGGCGATACAGCATAGCGCCCGGCTTGAATTCCTCCACAAATCCCTTCAAAAACTCCGGGGCCGTATTTCCTCCGATCGGGCAGAACAGCTGGCCGATCTTTTCCTCCTCTGTCATGGAAGCGAGGGTGTCCTCGACCCACTTTACGCCTTCCTCATCCAGAAAGAATGGATTCGCTTTTAAATCAATCATCGTTTTTTCCTCCTGCGTCTAAAGTTTATATGAATAATCTTATTGGTTCCCTGTTTGTTGAACATGCAACCTTTCCTGCCATTAAGCCGGTACCACGACCAGCTCCGTGATTTCCTTAATCGCCGTCTCCAGTGCTGCCGGTTCAAACGGCAGGAAGCCCATATGTGAAAGCGCCTCGAGGGAGTTTGCCGCCATCTCCGGGTTGCCGGACATCGCGATGCCCGCCAGCGCCGGTGTGTATTTTCCTAAAATGCCGATCGCGTTCGGATCCTGGGCAAGTCTGCCGAGGGTCGTCTGGCGTGTATATGGCTTCCGATAATCGACTGTGGGCTGATAGAGGAAATTATAAGCGCCTGCGGTGAGAACCATTTTCCCATCCGCATTTACGCTGATGCCTGCAGCATTCGCAGATGTGCAATCTCCTGATGCCATCGCAGCATCCGCGCCCTGGCAAGCTTCAGCACCATTCGCAGCATCCGCCGACGCAGAGCCTGCCGCAGAACCCGCTGCCGACGCCGCCTCGGCATCATACCCCGGCAGCTCCACCTCCGCCTCGCAGTTGAACGGAACTTCCAGATGTACCTTCATCCTTCCGTCCGCGCAGATCTCCCAGCTGCTCACATATTTGCCATTCACAGATTCATATGTGCAGTCCACCTTCGGGATGCGGATGTCCGGATGCGGCGCAAGGATGGCGGTTTTGAAACCCGGCGTCAGGGGACGGATGCCCGCCACATACGCATAGACAAATTCCATGACAGAGCCATAGGAATAGTGGTTCAGAGAATTCATGCCCGTGTCGCTGATCGTGCCGTCTTCGAACACAGAATTCCAGCGCTCCCAGATAGTCGTCGCGCCCAGGTTGACGCTGTAGAGCCAGCTCGGGAAGCCCTCTTTTAATAAGAAGTCATAGGCCAGCTCCACCATGCCCGCCTCCGCAAGCACGGTGCACAGAAGCGGCGCCCCCACAAAGCCGCCCTTGATCTGATTCAGATCCTGCTGCAGCCTTGCCCGGAACTGCGCCTTCAGCTTTTCACGATCCTGCCCCAGTCCAAACTTCATCGCGATCACAGCGGCACTCTGGGTATTGATTGCCAGCCTTCCGCTCGGCGTGAAGAATTCGTTGTAAATCGCCGCCTCGATCTTTTCCTCCAGATCGCCGTAGTGTGCCGCGTCCTCGGTCTTTCCCAGTACCTCGGCCATCTCGCGCACCATCTGCGTGGAGCGGTAATAATACAGCGTGGATACGTAGGTGTCGTCCGTACTGCCCTTGAAGCTGCTCGGAGTCGGACCGTCCAGTGCCAGCCAGTCGCCAAAGGTATCCATAAAATCAAACAGATAGGTGCGTCCCCGCTCCGCGTCCTGGCGGTCGATGTAATCCACCCAGCCCTTCATCATCGGATAGCAGTATTCCAGTTCCTTTTTATCGCCATAATAGGTGTACATCGTGTACGGAAGGAAGGTCGCGATGTCGCCCCAAACGCTGCCCGCCGTCTCCTGATGTCCCATATTCGGGAGGAAATTCGGCATGCCGCCGCCCAAATACTCCTGCTCATCCTTCAGATCCTTGATGAACTTGTGGAAAAACGCTCTCGTATCCATATGGTAGCTCGCGGTCGGCGCGAACACCTGCGCGTCGCCCGTCCAGCCAAGGCGCTCGCTTCTCTGCGGGCAGTCGGTCGGCATGTCGATAAAGTTGGACTTCAGACCCCACACGGTATTTTCATACAGGCGGTTGATCTTTTCATTGCTGGTCGTGATAGTTCCGGTCCTGCGGATATCCGAGTAAAGCACACGCCCCATGAAATCCTCCGCCTTCAGCTCGCCGGCCCATCCGGTCACACGGATATAGCGGAAGCCGAAGAAGGTAAAGTGCGGGCGCACGGTCTCTTTTCTGCCGTCTGACACATAGATAAACTGAGACTGTGCGTCACGGTAATTGCCATTGTAGAAATTCCCCTTCTGCAGAATCTCACCGCAGTCCAGGACCACCTTCGTCCCAGCCGGAAGCTTCGCCTTAAATTCCACAAATCCGGCGAAGTTCTGGCCAAAGTCGAGCACCGTCTCCCCGGCCGGCGTCTGAATCACCTCTTTGACCGGGATTGATTCCTTCACCAGCACTGGAATACTGATGCGGTCCATCAGGTGGGATTTTACGAGATTTTTGGTCCCCTCGTCCGCAGTCGGATCGGTGAGCACCTCTACTGGTTTTTTCAGGTTTTCCTTCCCGTCCCACAGTTGACGGTTCAACGTTTCTCCCAGATAAATGCCGGAATCCTCGATATCCGATCCATAATATTCCCAGCTGCCGTCGGTCGCGATCACCTCGTCCGTACCGTCCGCGTACTCAATATGCAGCTCCGCGATCGCCGCCATGCGGTCGCCGTAATTGTTCGGCTGAAGCGCCAGGCCGAAAACCGACATATACCAGCCCTTTCCAAGCATAATTTCCAGGGTGTTTTCCGCCTTCAGGCACTCCTCCACCGGGAAGGTGATCACCTGAATATTCGTCTCATAATTATTGACATAGGGCGTCAGATATTCCTCGCCCAGCTTTTTTCCATTTAAATACGCCTCAAACATGCCCACACCGGAAATATAAAGTCGCGCACGGGCCACCTCTCCCTTAAGCGAAAAACTCTTTGTCATAACCGGGTGGAAAGTGTCCTCCTTCTGTGCGGCAATCCAGTCGGCCGTCCACGGCTCATCCATCTTGCCGGTCTCAAAGGTCTGCGTCTCGCTCACCGCCTCATCTCCGGCGTCTCCGGTCACGCAGACACGATAATAATAATTTATCCGCGGAGTCAGATTGAGCTCCAGCTCTTCCAGGTACTCCCCTCCCTGCTCCACCGACGCGCCCTCTACCCTGTAGAGGATGTCATCCTCCTCAAAATCCGCGCTTGTGCTCACCTCAATGACTGCGTTTGTCTGTTTTTTGCTCACGGTATCGCAGACATTCCAGGAGCAGGTAAGCCCCTCCATGCAATACCCCAATGGATTTTCAATTCCATTGATTCTGACATTTGTAATCTTCATGATTATCCTCGCTTTCCATTTCCATTCCATTTCCCCGCATCTGTACAACGTGTGCCGCGTTTCGGCAGATTTCGGCTGATCCTGATAAAATGAGACCCGCGACCCGCGCAACGAAAATCGCTTCGTGAGCGCCGTCCAAACGCGCACATAAAAACTTATGATGCCAGTTTAGTAAATCACTGTCAAAATTTCCATGTTCTTTCTTTTAGTCAATCCGACTTATTTTCACACTTTTCCTTTTTCTCTTGCGCCCCTGCGCATAAAAAAACCGCCCTCCCGACAGCTTTTGCCATCAGAAGAGCGGTTTCCCGGCTCATTATAAAATCGCTTATGACAATCTCTCCGTAATCTCCAGCCCGGCAACCAGCACACTGGTGCTGTCCTTTCTGCGTTCTCTATCGCCTCTGAATGATATAGTGCGTATAACAATCACAACGCCTCCCCTCCATGTTTTGCGGCTTCGGATCCAGCCTCAATTCGTTCTTCGTTTCCCCCGTTATCCAGTTTTGTGGCCGTTAGCAGACCGCGTCCGTTCGTTTCTGTCTCTGTGCCCTCTTCCGCCCGCGCTTCACTCACCCACCTCCGAAAGGTAGCCCTGCTGATGTTCAGCCGGGCGGCGGCACCTGTAACGGTTAAAGCCCCTCGCTCGTAGTCCGCTTTTACTTTCTGGAATTCTTCCGGATCCTGTTTGGACGGGGAGCCGAATTTAACGCCTCTTTCCTGTGCCGCCCGAATCCCTTCGCTCTGTCTCCTGCGGCGGAGAATTCTCTGATTCCGCTCTGCATACTTCAAAACATCCAGCACAAGCTCCGAAACGAACTGCCCGTTTAACGCCTTCGCCGTATCCGGGAGCCGCATATCCAGAACAACGATTGCCGTATCATGGTCCTTCGTAATTTTTTCCCACTTAACAAGAATGTCATCATAGCTGTCCCCCAGGCGGTCAAGACTTTTCAATACGACCGTATCCCCTGGTCTGATCCTCTCCAATAGCAGATGGTAGGCCGGAAATCCTGCGTCCTCCTGTTTATCCTTATAAACACAGGACTCGTCAACACCATATTCCCGTATTGCAAGGATCTGTTTCTCCACGCTCTGGTTGTCTGATTCCCTTACGTAACCGTAAATTGTGTTGTTCATACCGTCTTCAATCCTTTTCTGAAATCTTACGCATGCCGGGAGCTCTTCCGGATCTTTCAGAGATGTTTTACCATCTGCTAATCTTCAATCCTTTTCTGAAACCATACGCATGCCGGGAGCTCCCGCACCCATCCATCATACATACCATCCATCATGCTTCATACATATATGCATGGTCTTTTGCTTTTGGAAACGCAGGCACAAATATCCTGTGACGCCTTTTTCGCGTCCCTCCAGTCGATCCCAAGCCCCTCCAGCATCCGGATTTGCTCCCCACTCAAGGATCCTTTCCTTTTCGCACTGCGCTGCCGGGAGACCCATGCATACAGAAGGCCGCCGCTCTTTCCGCGGTAATCGTGCGGAATGTTTTTCAGACCGCCATGCTCTTCCGCATATAAAACCGCGTCCTGATACATCTGCATCCATAGCTTCTGGAGCTTTTCTTCCTGCGATACCTGCTCCTTCACCGGCAGTTCAGACAGCATCTCCGCCTGCTCCCGGCTCAGTTTTCCGGCTGCAAGGTACTGCCTCTGCCTTGCCAGCCAGTTCCCGATCGGGACGCCGTCTACCACTGTGCCGTACGGGATATCCAGGGTGCCCTTTTCCTGATACCAGGCCTTCACCAGCGCGAAACGGCTTTCCCAGGCATCTGCCTGCCAGTCCCCGCTGATGGCATCCAGACGTTTGACGCGTTCCCTGCTAAGCTTCCCCTTTTTGTACAGGCAGCGCTGCCTCTGCATCCATACGCCCAGCTTGCAGCCGTTCTCCGCCACATAACCTGTCGGAACCTGCAGGTTCCCATGCTCCTTTAAATAATCCGCCGCTGCCTGGAAGCCTTTCTCCCATTTGTCGTCAGCCCGGTTACCCCAGGCCATGCCGATTGCGTCCAGGCGGCGCACCTGCTCTTCAGTGGGCGCTGTTCCCTTTGCCGTCCCTGCCCGCAGGGCCCTGGTCCGATAGACCCAGGTGCCAAGGCGTATCCCATCCTCCGTCACATATCCGGGCGGGACGTCCAGGTTTCGGTGTTCCCGATAGTAGTTGTAGGCCGCCGCGTAATTCCGTTCCCAGTAATAATCCAGTACGTCCCAGACCATTCCCAGGTCATTCAGTTTTTGTATCCGGTCAGCGGATAAGCACATCTGGCGTCCGCCGGCACTCTTCCAGGCACGCAGGTCAGAAAGCCAGCCGCCCAGCGCGACCCCTTCCCCGTCCACATATTTTGCCGGGACGTTCAGGTCGCCGTATTTCTCCCTGTACCGCCTGGCCGCCGCGTAATTCCGCTCCCATTTGATGTCCGCCGCCGCTTCCCAGGCCATGCCGATGGAATCCAGCCTGCGGATGCGATCTTCCGAAAGTGTACCTGGCAGCTGTCCTTTGCGGATTCTCCTCTGGTTGGAAATCCAGTTCCCGAGGGCGTAACCATCCGCCGTGACATACCGGCACGGCACCTGCAGGTTCCCATTCTCCTCATAAAAAGCCTTTGCCTGCTCAAACATCAAATCCCAGGACGCGGATAACGTGTCATTCAGCTTATTGAACAGCTCCCGGCAGTCGTGAACCTCATCAATGATCCGGAAGTGGTCGTTTATAATCAGCTCCTCCTCGCCCAGGCTGCGGTAATAGGAAGTCACCAGCTGCATCTCCTCCTCCACCGAATCGATGCTCCAGATGGCCTCTATATTCGAGACTATGTCGAAGATATCGGCGGTGCCTTTCCCACCGACTTTATCAGCGGTTTCTTCTCTGTCGACTTTATCGGCAGTGCTTTCTCCGCCGGCTTTACAAGTCGTTCCATCCTTGCCGACTTCGCGGCTGGCAGTGTCTCCATTCCCATCGGAAGGCAATCCTTTGCTGGCGGACAGAGCCCGCCCGATCTGCTGCTTGTAGACGATCGGGGAGACCGTCGGCCGCAGGAGGATCACCCCGCTGACGCCTTCCACGTGGATTCCTTCGTTCAGCGCGTCAATACAGTAAAGGAGCCGCAGGTGCGTGTCATCGTTATCATTCCTGAAATCATCAAACGCCTTGTCCGCCCCCGGGTCGTTGGAATAGAGGGAGTAAACGTGCGGATTCGGATCCACTTTCGCAAACCAGTCCAGATGCTCCAGCATTTCATCCATATGCTCCTTGCTCGAACAGAACACAAGGTACTTCCCGGTCCGGTTGCTCATATGCTTATCGAAAACCACATCCAGTCCGTCCGCCATCTCCAGGGTACGGCGCAGCGCTTCCAGGTAGCGGTCGCACTCGTCACGGACAAGCTTGCTCCTGCACTGGCGGATGCGCTGCTCATACTTTTCCAGATCCTTTTTCCAGGAATAGACAGAAAGCACATATTTGGGCGGGTTTAAAATACCCCTGACGATTGCTTCGCCAAGGGTCATCTCTGATGCGATATTTCCGTTAAAAAGCTCATCCGCCATATCCCTCTGGTTGTCCAGGTAGCGGATGTTAGTCGCCGACAGGCCGAGGATGGGGACATCCGGGAATGCTGCCAGCAGACGCTGCACGCCCTGCCCCCAGCACCTTGCGCCGCAGCGGTGGAACTCGTCCAGGATAATAAAGGATGGAGCAGCCTTCGGCACAGAAGCTTCTTCTGCGTGGTTCGGCAGGTTCGGATAGCCCGACTGTTCTGCATGGTCCAGCAGGTTCGGCTCCCCCCGCCGTTCTGTGTGGTCCGGCAGGTTCGGCTGCACCGGCTGTTCTGAATGGTTCGGCCGATCTGGCTGGCCTGGCCGTTCTGCGTGGTCCGATCGGTTCGGCTGCACCAGCCGTTCTGCGTGATCCGGCAGGTTCGGATCGGAGGATGCTCCCAAAGAATTCTCCGTGCAGATATCAGCGATCCTGGTATCATCCATCAGCATAAGCTTCGCGTAAGTACAGAAGGTAATGTTCTGCGGAACCTCGCCGGCCGCCGCTTTCAGATTTTCCATCTGTGTCTTAAAAATATATTCCGACGGTGAAAGCCAGAGAACCGGCTTATCCGGATGATCCGCACACAGCCGGAAGGCAATAAACGACTTGCCGGTCCCTGTCGGATGGATCACCGCCGCTTTCCCAGTCCGCTCCATCATATCCGCAGCAGCGTCATACGCTGACTGATTGTGTTCATATAGTTCAACCTTCAAGGTTCTCACCTCCGTCCAAAGGCTTTAATAAACAGCCGCATACTCTTCATAGCAATCCGCAAATCAATCGGATAGGGGAACGCTTCGTTCCGATCTGTCCTAAACGCGTGCCACCGGCACGCAGGACCGTTTAGCCCTCGCCGGGTGGCATCCCACGCTTCGCATGGGATATGCCTTGCCCGGCTCTGTGCATAAAAAAGCGCAATTTAATAGAGGGGCATAGCCCCTCTATACTTCGCCGTATCAAATACATTTGCTACCTGCGCCATATATCTCCGCAGCGTCACTCAGGCAACATTTTCTCTGGTATATATGCTCCTCTGGCGTAAAAACTATTGGCAAATGTTCCCATATACTGCCTCCTCCAAATTTCAACATTCTGTCATACCTATCGTGAACCTGTTTTTATCACCAAAAACGGGCAAGGAGACCTGGCTGTAATGAGCGTTGAAACATACGAGGCACTTGCCGGCCGCCTTGAACTTTATAATTTGCTGCAGGAGGGTCTGGACGATGTCGCAGCCGGACGTACGCAGTCTTTTTCTGAGGCAATGGCCGAGATTCGCGCCACCAGGAAAAGATGAGCTACAATATCCACATCACAAAACAAGCAGAGCAGGATATAGTTGATGCGGCTGACTATATCGAATTTACGCTTTTGAATCCGGATGCAGCAGATTCTCTTCTGGATGCTGTAGAAGCAAATATTAACTCTCTTTCGCAAATGCCAGATCGTTTTCGTCTAGTTGATGATCCGCTCCTTTCTTCATGGGAAATTCGTTTCATCATAATAAAAAATTATCTGGCTTTTTATGTAATCTCCGAAGAAGAAAAGTTGGTTCACATCATCCGTTTCCTTTACGGGAAACGCAATTGGCTTCTCATCTTAGGGCAGGGTTTCTCACTTGACTAATAAGAGTCTTAAATATATCAAAAACAGCATCTGCATTCAACAGCAGAATGTCCTCTTTGAGT
Source organism: Lachnospiraceae bacterium (assembly GCA_021201665.1). Lineage (GTDB taxonomy): Bacteria > Bacillota > Clostridia > Lachnospirales > Lachnospiraceae > Choladousia. The sequence goes on from JAJQEO010000067.1 coordinate 25,646, forward strand.
TCCTCCTTCATCCGAAACAGTGCCCCGGCATTCCCAAGCGGCATATTCTCAACAAAATATCGAATGCTTACACCAAATGGCTCACCGGTAATTGGCGACACCTTACTCCCATCTCCGAAATAATCCATAATGATATTTCCAAGATGGCTAACTGTAATAATAAGAGCCTTAAGATAAGGCTCTTATTTCGATCACAAAGTATTCATCGTCACACCCGAAGACTTTTGGTTACTGATTTGCCAGCTTCGGTCCCTGCGCCCGCATTAATTCGCTAAACTGCTGCCGCAATGTAAGCACTTCTTTCTGCAGAACGCTGATTGTTTGCTCCGCCGCAGAAGCTTTTCGCTCCGCAGCAACGGCTTTTTGCTCCGCCGCAGTGGCTTTTTGTTCCGCAGCAATGGCTCTTTGTTCTGCCGCTTCTGCTCTGCGGCGTTCACGCTCCGTATTCACACTTTCTTCGTGCTTTCCTTTGAGTATCCCATCGTTCAGAATCTTCTTCGCGTCTGTTTCAATCACCTGTCCACCCATAACTGACTGCACTCCTTTCATCACGTTCTTATAACGCCGGGCCAGGTTCCTCGCTACGTAATTACACAGATATATGATCGTAAGTCTGTAAAACTCACTCAGTTCCCCTTTGTCCGCCAGCTGCGTCATATGCTCCTGCATCCTGCAATAGTCACTCTTAATGATCTCCAGCTGTTTCTCGTCCTCATTGTATTCTTCAAGAGTCTTATCGCTGAATCGGAACAAGTAAAACGGAAACAGAATCAGAAGCTCCCGGCTGATCATATCGTCCAGGGTATAATCCTTCAGCTTCATCACAAGCACATCGACCAGCACTTCACCCAGAGGTGCTTTGATCTCTATCTGCATCTTATCCGGTGTATATTTCGTGCTTCTTAAAAACAGCACCGCGCAGTTCGGGAATTCTACCTTCAGCACGTTGTCTTTGTTTACGCCGGAGCTGCGTGCCACCAGCATCGCGTACTCAAACAGCCTGTTCAGTATGCTGGTGTCCGGCCTGGTCTGCTCCTCGATCAGATACTTCTTCCGGACAATCCCGACGATCTCGAAGCTCGAATCCGTCATGCGCTTAGAGGGTTCTCCTTCCTGCCCTTTCATCATATGTATATCTTTTGAAAATACGACCTTGTCATCTTTGGTAAATTTTTCGTGAAAAATCTCATTCACAAGCGGGATCAGAAGCTGCGGACAATCGTCCAGCAAGGTCCTGTATACATCATCATACGGATCACCAACGTTTTCGCTTTTCTCCTGTTTCCGGCCTGCATTCGCCTCACTCTCCACGAGTACTTCTGTGACAGTTGCCTTTTCTACTGTATCTTCTAAACCATTTTCATCCTTCGTAACGCCTGCTGCACCATCGGTGCAAATCATTTCGTAGTCTATGGATGTCCCCTCCATTCCCTGATTTGCCGCTTCCCGGCGTTACGAACCGCACTCTGCAGAATCGCTGTCGCGATGGTGCGGTCTGCGTCCCACGTACAGCCGATGCGGGACAAGTTATAGAAAGCGGGCTTATCTGTCAGCGGCTGCTCTGTGACGGAAGCCTGGTATTCCGCCGTCAACATATACTACCATAATGCAGCAAAACACAAAAGTCAATATCAATCCTGTATTTTATATTTTTTTAATAAAGTTTTTTGTATTTTTGGCACCAAATCACTCAGGTCAAAATCCGGTGCTTGGTGAAATGGCGGTGAACCTCCGTTAATCCTGATTGTCTCGGATACAGCTTTTGCCGTCCTCCCATGCCGCTGAACCTGTTCATTGTACTCTTTTGTAAACAATACGTACTGTCCGACTATATCTTCACCGCCGTCTGTCTTTTCCGGATGCACCGTACCATAGAGCATTTTGATCGTGACATCAATTGCTGTCCTACGCTCTTCGGGCTCTTTGTAAAACTGTTCCCTGAGCGTAATCACATCCGGCCTGTCTACGCGATCGCCCGTATAGAGCACGTACAATTCCGTCTCCGGCGAATAAACCTTTTTGGTGCCGTAGAGGTCGACCTTTCTTTCATCCAGATAAATCTGCAGGGTCTGGGCAATGTAGAACAACGCTCTTACAATAATGTTCATCGTCCAGGTCGTTGACTGCTCTTCCACCAGGATCACCAGCTTGTCGTTGACCAGAAACCCGACATCGTTATACTGGCCGTTGACCAGCACATTTTCAATCGTGATATTTGTCAGCGAATCTTCTGTCGCACTGGTGTCTTCCGGGTGGAGTGCCTGGTAAAGCTGGAGCAGATACTTCTTATCCCGAAGCATGTTCGTGAACACGTTGTCCTTCCCGGTGTATTTGGCAGTCCTGGTATCTTCCTGCGGATCTACAATGCCTGTCCCATTCTGTGCCCCGGGTGTCCCGGCAGGCTCCGTTTGCTCTGGCAGTCCGGGTGCCTGTCCCGCCGTCGTCACAGGAGTCTTCGCGGTGCCGCGCGTCCCAGATTCCCCTCCGAGGGGCTTTGGGGACTTCCGATTCTCTTTGGGTTTTAGGTTCTTTTTGTTGTTGCTCATCCTTACACCTCCGTAAACTGATTTTAGATTTCTTTGGAAAGTCTTCTATCGTTCGCCATCGGTGCAATTTTCATTCCATCTGCAGCAATGCCGCAGACCACGCGTCAGGTACATGACAGCGCAGCTGCGGCTGCCAGTTTTCTCTGTGCGCCTGTGAGCATTATAAGCGAAAATCCCCCTTCCTGCAAGCCGCTTTGTGATTCTGACAGCGGTGTCTCTATGTAACCGCTATATTAACCGACTTTGCAATCCACGCGACATTCCTATAGCAGTCGGTTTTGCAGCACTACGATGATCCAAAAGAAGCCTTTCCGCTATATAAAAACGAATCAGAGGTGGATTTGTGACGAGAAGTATTTGAAAAAAATCAGAAAAAACTGATTTCTCATAAAAAGTGATTCGACCCTGCAAGCATCGTGAACTCCTTCAATTCACATTAATGAAACAAGAGCCTTAAGAAAAGGCTCTTATTTCGATTACAATTATTCATCATCTCACCCGAAGACTTTTGGTTACTGATTTGCCAGCTTCGGCCCCTGCACCCTCACTAAATCATCAAACTGCTGCCGCAATGTATGCAATTCTTTCTGCAGCACGCTGACTGTTTGCTCCGCCGCAGTGGCTTTTTGCTCCGCCACAATCGCTCTTTGTTCCGCAGCTTCCGCTCTGCGGCGTTCACGCTCGGTGTTCACACTTTCTTCGCGCTTTCCTTCCAGCCTTCCTTCCAGCTTTCCTTTGCGTATCCCATCGTTCAGGATCTTCTTTGCGTCTGTTTCAATCACCTGTCCGCCCATAACCGACTGCACTCCTTTCACCACGTTCTTATAACGCCTGGCCAGGTTCCCCGCTACAAAATTACACAGATATATGATCGTGTGTCTGTAAAACTCGCTCAGCTCCCCTTTGTCCGTCAGCTGACCCATATGCTCCCGCATCCTGCGATAATCACTCTTAATGACCTCCAGCTGTTCCTCGTCCTCATTGCATTTTCTGAGAGTCCGCTCGCTGAACCGGAACAGGTAAAACGGGAACAGAATCAGCAGCTCCCTGCTGATCATGTCATCCAAGGTATAATCCTTCAGCTTCATCACAAGCACATCGACCAGTGCCTTGTCCAGAGGTGTTTTGATCTCTATCTGCATCTTATCCGGCGTATATTTCGTGCTTCTCAAAAACAGCACCGCGCAGTTCGGGAACTCTACCTTCAGCACATTGTCCTTGTTAACGCCGGAGCTGCGTGCCACCAGCATCGCGTACTCAAACAGCCTGTTCAGGATGCTGGTGTCCGGCCTGGTCTGTTCCTCGACCAGAAACCTCTTCCGGACGATGCCGACGATCTCGAAGCTCGAATCTGTCATGCGCTTAGAGGGTTCTCCTTCCTGCCCTTTTATCATATGTATATCTTTTGCAAATACGACTTCGTCATCTTTGGTAAATTCTTCGTGAAAAATCTCATTCACAAGCGGGATCAGAAGCTGCGGGCAATCGTCCAGCAGGGTCCGGTATACATCATCATACGGATCACCTACGTTTTCGCTTTTCTCCTGTTTCCGCCCTGCGTTTGCTTCCGTCTCCACAAGTACTTCTGTGACAATTCCTTTCTCTACTGTACATTCTAAACCATTTTTATCTTTCGTAACGCCTGCTGTACCATCGGTGCGAATCATTTTGTAATCTATGGATGCCCCCTCCATTTCATGCTGTGCCGCTTTCCGGCGTTACGAACCGCGCCGTGCAGAATCACTGCCTCGACAGCGCGGGCTGCGTCCCGCAGAAAATCAATGCGGAACGGATAATAGAAAGCGGGCTTATCTGTCAACGGGTGCAGTACGGCAGAAGCCTGGTGGTCCGCCGTCAACATATACTACCACGGATGTTACAGAATGTCATTTGTTTTTTTGTTAAAAACAAACACATTTTTTGCGCCACATGTCAGGCCTCCTGCAGCATCCCTGCCTCTATTTTACGAACCCTCTCTACAGAAACAGCCTGATATTCAGCAATCTCTTCAATGGACAATTTCCCAGAGCGAAGCAGCCTTTCAATGGCCGCTGTTTTCTCTTTTTCAGCTTCCCGATTCGCCGCCTTCATTCCTTCTTTCATTCCCTCTTTCATTCCTTCTTTTTTCGCTTCTTCCGCCGCTATCCTTTTCTCGCTCGCAATATGAATCTCCAAAATGCGGTCCTGATTGTACAAGTCCATCATCATCGTCACAACCTCCTTTTTTCTCGAGCCCAGATACTCCTTCAATATGTTCCGCTCCATGCAGATCCTGATTGTCTCGGATACCGCCTTTGCCGTCCTTCCATGCTTTCGAACCTGTTTATTGTACTCTTTTGTAAACAATACGTACTGTCCGACTATATCTTCGCCGCCGTCCGTATTTTCCGGATGCACCGTGCCGTAAAGCATCTTTATTGTGACATCGATCGCGGTCTTGCGTTCTTTGGCGTCTTTGGGGGCTTTGTAAAAACTGTTCCCTGAGCGTAATCACGTCCGGCCTGTCTACGCGGTCGCCCGTGTAGAGTACGTACAGTTCCGTCTCCGGCAAATAGACCTTTTTGCTGCCGTAAAGATCTTCTTTTCTTTCATCCAGGTAAATCTGCAGGGTCTGGGCAATGTAGAACAACGCTCTTACAATAATATTCATCGTCCAGGTCGTTGACTGCTCTTCTACCAGGATCACCAGCTTGTCGTTGACCAGGAAGCCGACATCGTTATACTGGCCGTTGACCAGCACATTTTCAATCGTGATATTGGTCAGCGAATCCTCTGTAGCACTGGTATCCTCCGGGTGGAGTGCCTGGTAAAGCTGGAGCAGATACTTCCTCTGCCGGAACATATTCGTGAACACGCTGTCCTTCCCGGTGCGTTTCGCAGTCCTGGTATCTTCCTGCGGATCTACGATATCGGTGCCGTTCTGGCTTCCTGTCGTTTTCTTCGTCTTACCGTTGCCGTGCGTCCCAGATTCCTCCTTGATGGGCATTGGGGAATTTCGGTTCTCTTTGGTTTTTGGGTCCTTTCTGTTGTTGCTTACGCTCATCCTTACACCTCCGTAAACTGATTTTCGATTTCTTTGGAAAGTCTTCTATCGTTCACCATCGGTGCAATTTTCATTTAATCTGCGTCAGAGCCACAGATCGCATCACGCATCAGGTACATGGCAGCACAGCTGCGGCTGCCTGTTTTCCCTGTGCGTCTGTGAGCATTATAAGCGAAAATTGTCCTTCCCGCAAGCCGCTTTATGATTCTGCGGTATCCCTTCAGCGCACTTTAGTAGCCGACTTAGGGATTTTTGAAAGCATGCTACATCACGAAAATTATTGCTGGTTTGCAGCTCTACGGCGACCCTACAGAAGCCTTTCCACTATATAGAAACGAATCAGAAGTGGGATTGTGACAAGAAATTTCAAAAATATCAAGAAAAGTTGTTCATGTACCAAAATAGTTCTTTAAACATATCGCATATCTTGATACTCATAAACATACCGCTTTTTGGTTCTATATTTATACAAACGCACATTCCCAGACATCGACTCCGCTGTCCTGGAAGACTTCGTTTAGCCGTGCTTTCAGATCATCCTTTGTAATTCCCTTTTTTAATACTACTTGCAGAAATCCGCCTCCTCCGGCACCGCAGATCATTTTTCCATCAATCAAATCGTCGATGACCGTAAATATCTGATCAATACAGGTATTGGTACTGCCTTCATCAATACGCTGACTTTCATGCCAGTGTTCGGTCAGCAGGGCAGCAAATCCGTCTACATTGTCCTTTTCTAATTCATAGCGCATCAGTACAGCGATCCTTTGGATTGCATCATGTGCCTGGATGGATGTCTTGTCGTTGCAGATATATTTTCCAACCACATCGCGCAGCAGGTTACGCGCCAGGCGTCTCTGCCCGGTATAGATCAGCGCGAAGCGGTTGTTGAGCTCAGCAACCGTTTTTTCGCTTATGGATAACGGTGTACAGATGATTTGCTGGGAAAGCCCCGGCTTCGTGGTGACCATTTTGATCCCCGACACGATGCCTCCAACCTGATCCTGCCAGCCGCCGCCCGTGGACATAAGCTGCTCCATGCAAAGTACACGTTCAAAGATCTCTTCCTCCGATGGACATTGACCCAGAGCTTCCATGAGTGCCTTTACACATGCTCCGGCAAGGATCGAGCTGGTACCAAGACCGCTGCCCTTTGGAATGTCGATGACCCTTGTATTCATGTACATGCCGCCGCCCAGATTATGACAAAGCTCTGCTACTGAACAACTTACAGGAATTGTTTCTTTTGTATTTTCTGTCAATGCTGGTGCCGGTATTACTCCGCAGGCGATCAGCGCAGCCTTGTGCAGGGCAAATGGATCAGATGGATTATGACAATCCTGTAGTTCGGAAAGGCTGTCAAATTCTTTGTAGCTGCCTATATCAGTGCTTGCCAGAGCGATTACAAATCTATCCAGACGTTTTACCGTTGCCTCAATAGGCAATCGGCCTTTAAGGGAAATGGCTGCGTTCAGTACCGTACCGCCATTTTCCATGCAATAAGGAGGTGTGTCGCTCCAGCCACCTCCCCAGTTCACACGCACGGGAAGATTAACTGTCACGCTATCCTTTTCTAAACGATGCTCCCGGAAACGTACCTGATCCATGGATTCAGAAAGAGTCGCGTCACAAATCGCCCCAAAACACAGATCACTATACTGATCCTCATCCGTTAATTTCCAAAGATAGCTATAAATACGAATGAGTCGTCCAAATTCGTCCAATTGCCTGATATTCTGTTTCTTTGCCCGATTCAACAAATATTCAATCGTATGACGGTTAATAGCCGGGTAAATTTTTTTTACCTCTTCCGCCGGGACGCCGTTCTCGATATGTTCCAGAATTGCTTCTGCCACCACCTGCTCATACAGATTTTCCTGCCAGGGCAAAATAGCTGTCACATCTGCCTGATTGAAGCTTTCTTTTAAGCTGAGGAATTCTTCGCCGAGTCCTCTGTCTTCACCATCTTTGGAAATTTCAGCTCTGATACATTTATTCACATCATAGAATCCATCTGTTTCAAAAATTCTATTCTTTTGAGATTTTTCTATTTTAAAAAGTCCATTGCAATTAGCATAATCAAGAGCCAGCGTCGCTTTCACGGCCTCTTCGACGGAATCACGAACCGGATATATTTTCGCTGTCCACAGGGAATCGAAAGATGTGTTCTCAGATGTTTTTATCTCGTGCCCAAACAGTTTATTTTCCTTCGGATTGTCGTAAACTCCGAACATTCTGCAGACAAATTTTCCGTTTTTCAGTTTCAGCGCGTGGAGCACGGTTCCATCCGGTACCGTTTCGCCGGTGAGAGTCACGCCAGAGACCACACACCCCTTACCCACATGGCTGTGGCGGTGGATACGGCTGTCTTCAATATAGCTGCCCGCGCCGACACTCGCTCTACGGCTGATATAGCTGTTGCTCACAGCGTAATTTTGCGGAGCCAGATTACTATTGATCGTCCCCGACCAATCAAGGAACCGGTACTCATCCATACCATCCGTCATCAGATGCAGCAATTCCGCAGTCGTCCCAAAATGAATAAAAGACGCCGGGGAAAGACGGATAAGCTTCATGCTATAGTGGGAAAGCACCTCCCAGAGTGCTGTGCGGCAATCGTGTAGTTCTCTGGTATAGCTACCTTCCGGTTTTTCTTTATAAAATTGCTCCAGCGTAGAAGCGGATGCCAGAGGGTATAAAAAGTCTGCGTAAAAAGACAGGCAGGCATTGGGATTGACAAACTGTCGGTACTTCTCCTCTGTATTGATGAGTCCATAAAGATCCTCCAGCAAATCTGGACGCAGTAGCACCGCGCCGGTATCAATATCTACCCTGCCACGACCGTCTACCGCGCCACGCTCCTTCAGAGTTTCCACGGTCTGCTTATGCAGAAAATTGCCGACATTGCCGTCTGCGTCCTTTAAATACACACCGTGGTTTTTCCCGGTCTCGACATTCTCCTTAATAGAAAGAGCTGCCGCACCCGCGCCATAAAAATCTATTTGCAGCGCATTAAACAAGAGTAACACATCACCCGAGCAGACAAGCATTCCTTCATTGATTCGGCTGGCTATCGTACTCATTCCGATCAGGAATTCATCAAAAAGAGTAGAACGTCTTCCATCCGGAAGTAAACGCGGCACCGGCGAGAACAGTTTCCCACAGGCCGAGTATTGCGGCACCCGCTTACTGTCACCGCCGGAGTGGATAACAAGAATTCTTTTCCCTGAAAGCGGAACAGAATCGCGCATTTTGCTCACCACATGATTTCTCACATACCGAATGGCTGAAAACGTCGCACCACCACTGCCTACCCGCCGTCCATCCAAATCCGGAATCACTGCGTAGTATGTACGCAAAGGAATCTTTCCATCCTTGAGACGATGCGCGATCTGCATCTCGAAAGAGCGAGCCTGATCTTCATTACTCGCCGTCAGGATCACATAATCCCAAACGGCATACTTTGAATTTGTCAGTGATTCCATAAAAAAAGCGAGCGCGTCCTGATAGGACTGACGCTCGAAAAGTGTCGTATATTGGTTCATAAACGCTCTTCCTCTCTATGAGCTAATACAAAGTCTTCATTATCTGGTTCAGCAGAACAATGTCCGTCCATAAACCGATCACTTCAAATACTACATATTTCAACCGGAACGTTCAAAACTTCCATCTCTTCTTTATATTTTACCATCAGAGCATCACTCACACCTTTATAGTCAGGAACTGATTTCCCTAACGATTCATATTTTGAAACGCCAAGATTATGTTCTTTTATAATCTCAACTTTCAATGGTTTATATGATTTAATAAATTTAACGACTTCTTTCCTGTTTTCTTCCATATCAGTATAACCGCCAATAACTGGCACACGTAGAACTACTGGTTTTCTATAACCGGTTTCATCTTTCCATGAAAACAACTTATCTACATTTTTAATATACTGGTTAAGATCACCACAAAGAACCGATTTGCATTTGTTTGAATTCAATAGTTTAACATCCACATAGAACAAATCTATATACTGAAGAGCAATGTCCATTTGTTTTGGAGCAGCGAATAGACTTGTTTCAATAGCCATATGTATTTTGTCCCCTTTAAGTGTTTGCAATAATGGTATTAAAGGTAGCATTTGCATCAATGCTTCTCCTCCTGAAAATGTAACTCCGCCACAATGATCTTTCAAATCTTGATAACTTCTTATATTGTAATCATTGCATCCTTCTGTAAAGAATAACTTATCTTTAATGATTTCTTTATATAGAGATTCGCAGGAAAACGCATTCCCGTATATTCCCTTTTTGCTATCCTTTACATAGCTTTCTTTCTGTGGCGATAAATTTTCAGGATTACTACACCAGGGGCAACGAATCGTACAACCTTTGAGAAATATGGTTGTTCTTATTCCCGGACCATCATGTAGCGAAAATCTTTGTATATTTGTAATTATAATGCTATTTTGTAACACTTTGTCTCCTTAAAACATATAATATCAGATATGAAAACTCGTTAAATAATTATATTTTCGATAATTATCTACTTTTTAATTTCACGGATAGTGCAAATTAAATGCCATATTTTTCTTCGATATGCAATTAAAATAATAACCATGATTCCAAATATTGCATACCGAACATATGAATGATTGTACAACAACATAATGCCAAAGCCTGCAGCCACAAACAAAGTACTAATTAATAGCATTGATTTTATATTATAAACGTTTATACCATTCTCTTCTGATTTCAAAATTCTCTTCATAACGATATAATGAGCAATACAATAGCATAAATAACAAACTAATGTTGTATATCCCGCAGCCAAGAAACCAAAAGCTGAAACAAAAAAATAATTTAATATTATATTTAAAACAGCTCCGAATACCGAAGCAATCATCATAAATTTTGTTTTTTCATAATAAAATTCAAAATTTGCAAATAAACTATACATAAAAGTAAAATACACGCTCATACTAACAGGGGGAATTACCCATATTGCTTGATAATAATCCTTTGGAGCTAAAATTGAAATTGCCTCAGGTGCAAAAAATATCAAAAGAAGATTTAATGCTGCAACCAAAATCAACAAATACAAAGAATTTGTTTTAATATCCTTATATTTTCGTTCCTTAATACTCTGATACATCCATGGATTAAAAGAATTAAGTATAGATTGATTAAAAATAGTCATTACCGCAGCTGCGCTGTATGCTAAACTGTATATTCCTGCATCACTTGAACCGCATAATGAATTTATCATCACCCGATCAGCTTGGTTAAGTACAATCTGAGAAAGATAATGCGGGACTAAAGGAATATTATAATTTAAAGCATACTTCCAGTATTTTACGGAAAATTTCCCACCCTTATGCGCAAATATTGACGCAAATAAATATCCAAATGTAATTGAATCAGCCAAAACCATAGAATATATCCGTGCTGATACATTATCTTCAAAAAATAAAATAAAAAGAATTCCTAGCGTTGGTTTAAGCAATGCATTTGCTAATGTTAAAGCAACCAACTTAGTGTATTGATATTCAACTCTCTGTCTTGCAGACCAAAATTGAAAGGCAGTGCATACAAGTATATCTGCAAACATAACGCACACATATTTCGTTGGCAAATCAAATAGAACATTTAAATAATTTCTAAAGATAATGTAGATCAGGAAAACAATACCTGTACAAACGACAAAAAGGCTTTGTAACGATGCAGTAAAATTATCTCTATCATTACTATACTTGATTAATCCTCTAAGATATACACCTGCAGCTAAATTCAATGTTGCTATTATTATAATTATATTATTCCAAGTAAGGAAAATACTTACAACACCATATTCCTCAGTGGTTAAAAGCCGCGAAAAAATTGGTGTAGTTAATAAAGATATTCCTTTCTGCAAAAATCCACATACAACAAACCATAAGGAGGCTTTAACAGTAACAGGCATATCTCTATATTTACGTAGGAACTTGATCATGAATTATTCCCCTCATTTTGCTAAAGAATGAGCTAAAAATGCAATATTTTTCTTAAAAACCTTCTCGGGCCACAACCTAAATTAGCACAAAAACTTTTTACTGCCCAACTTTTTTTGATTTGAATATATTCATTTGGAATATTGTTAACATTTATCCTTAGTGCCACATCGGAAGAGTTTGTAACAAAGTAGCCTTCTTTTTTCAAAAAATCAAGTAATCTATTTTTTAATTCATTCTCGGAATCAACCATGATCCCTAATTCCTTCCCCATAGATATTAAACGCGATAAGTATTCTGTTGAAAATGTCTGTTTATGAATAAGTGCATGATACGTTAAAGAATAGAAGTAATCACTTGGAGACATCACAAAAATTTTATTTTTATATAAAACTCGATTCAAAAGCATATTTTTTTCCCATTTTTCACAGTAATATCCATCTCCAGGGCACCTAAGATCAATCGGAATAGAAAATCCATCTACTAAAGCGGCAAAATGTATCCTATCGTCTCTTCTATAAAATGGTTCCAAACCTAATTTTAATATAAAGTCATCTACATTTTCGCATAATACATCTATATCAGCGTGTTCATTGTTGATTAATTCTTCCGGAAATTTTTCATAGTTGCGTAACACAAGATATTTGCAGGTATTCATGACATCAAATAATTCGTATATGTCTCGGTAATTTCTCATATCTGTATATGATGCGCACCAATTTATAGTGCCATCTCTCCTTTCCACGGATTAACAATTTTGTGTATTACCTGAATCCGTGAAGTTGATGTTTTTTTATTGCCGATCTGCTTTAAATTCAGA
>JAJQEO010000069.1 GCA_021201665.1 Lachnospiraceae bacterium
AAAACAGGTCAGGGACGCATAAAATTAGTCCGAAAAAACCGGAAGTTATCGTTTAAACCGATAGCCGACGCCCCAGATGGTTTCGATGTACTCGGGCTTAGAGGACTGCTTCTCAATCTTCTCGCGGATTTTCTTGATATGGACGGTCACGGTCGCGATATCCCCGATAGATTCCATGTCCCAGATCTCGCGGAAGAGTTCTTCCTTGGTGAAGACATGGTTGGGGTTCTGGGCAAGGAAGGTGAGCAGGTCAAATTCCTTGGTCGTGAAGCTCTTTTCCTCGCCGTTGATCCACACGCGGCGGGCAGTTTTGTCGATTTTGATCCCGCGGATTTCCACGATATCGTTTCCCTGGACGCTGCTGTTGACCAGGCGCTCGTAGCGCGCCAGATGTGCCTTGACACGGGCGACCAGCTCGCTCGGGCTGAATGGCTTGGTCATGTAGTCGTCTGCGCCGAGTCCCAGGCCGCGGATTTTGTCAATGTCGTCCTTTTTGGCAGATACCATGATAATAGGAAGATTCTTTTTCTCACGAACCTGGCGGCAAATCTCAAAACCGTCGATCTCCGGCAGCATCAGGTCCAGGATCATCAGGTCAAAATCCTCCTCCAGAGAGCGTTTCAGCCCTCTCTCTCCGGAGCTTTCCATCTCCACCTCAAATCCGGACAACTCCAGATAGTCCCTTTCCAGATCAGCAATCGCGTCTTCATCTTCTACAATCAGAATTCTGCTCATACGTTTTCCCCCTGTATCTATCATTTCTGGTTCCTGTCTATATTTATTTCCACATTTTTCTCATTTTCTCCAGAATATTTCTAAATGACCATCCTGATGTGCCGTTTCAACCATACTTTGTAACTGTTCAGTACCTCCACAGTTACGAGGCTTATCCAGAAATCCTCACTGCTGCGCGGAGCTGCCCACCGCGTACTTCCGGATGAGGAAATGCATCGTCGTTCCTTCCCCAACCTTACTCGTCGCCCAGATCCGTCCGCCGTGGTCTTCGATGATTTTCCGCACGATCGAAAGACCGATGCCGCTGCCTCCCTGGGAAGAATTGCGCGACAGATCCGTGCGGTAAAAGCGGTCGAAGATATTTACCAGATCCTTATTTTCAATGCCCTTGCCGTTGTCCTCGATCTCCGCCTGCACAAAATCACCGGCGTCAAAGACGCGCAGCTGCACCTCTTTTTGCCGCTTGTCCATATATTTGATCGAATTGCCGATAATGTTGTTAATCACCCGCTTCAGCTGCTCTGCGTCCGCGATGACGAGTGTGCCCGGTTCTACATTATTGATGTAGGAGAAACGGATCTCCCGCTCATGCATTTCCAGGCCAACCTCCTCCGCGCAGTCGTCAAAATACTCCACCGCGTCGATCTTATTGAAATTGTACGGAATGCGGTTCGTGTCAATCTTGGAATAGAAGGTCAGCTCATTGATCAGACGGTCCATATCATTTGCTTTGATATAAATCGTGCGGATATAGCGGTCCATCTTCTCCGGCGTATCCGCGACGCCGTCCATAATGCCCTCCACATAACCCTTCACAGCTGTGATCGGCGTCTTCAGGTCATGCGAAATATTGCTGATCAGCTCCTTGCTCTGACGGTCGAAGCTTTCCTTTTCCTCCTCCTGCATCTTCAGCTGCCGGCGCATGTCGTCAAAATCCCGGCACAGCATGCTGATCTCGTCGTTCCCTTTTACTTCAATCTCAAAGTCAAAATCCTTCTCCTTGATCCGGTGAGTCGCCTCACTGAGCTTCTTCAATGGGACATTGACTCCAGTATAAATCCAGATGATCATGATAAGGGCGGTAAAAACCAGAATGACAGCCACAGCAATCAGCAGATCCTGAATCAGCTGCCGCGTCTGTTTTATGATCCTCGCGGCGGATGAGATGATAAAAACACTGCCCTCAGAACCATCCTCAAACTCGACATCCAGCTGACGCACAAACGCGCGCGTATCCTCTCCGATATAAGTGCTGACATCTGAAACATCACCGGCCTCCCGAAAGGAGGGGAGATTTTCTAACAGCATGGATGTATCGTCATCCTCCGTCGCGCCATTGTAATACAGCTCCTCACCCACGCGCACAATCAGATAAGAATACCGTTCGACCAGTTCCTCATTCACCTCATCAAGGTAAGACTCATCCAGGAAAGCTTCCACGTCCTCTTCCGCCTGCTCCAGCAACCGGTCAAAAACCTCCTGCGTCGAGCTGCTGATAATCTGCATCGAGTCTGCTATATTATCAATTGTAATGGACACGCCATAATTATTTTCCACCGCGCCCCGGTATCTTGTAAAGCTCAGTATAATAATGCCGAACATCAGGCACGGCACCAGCATAATAATCAGAAAGGCTATGACCAGCCTCGTCCTTAACTTCATTTCATCACCCTTTATTCCCTCTCCTCTTTCCGCTGCCTAGTATAGCATACAGAAGGTCTAATTTCTTCTAAAGAAAGATGGATATTTCTAAATTTTTTATAAAATGACAAAAGGTCGCGAAAGGAACGCCCGCGCTCTCATTCGTAACCTTTTACCCGATAGGCTTTAAAATACTTTTACAGGTATTTCTCCAGTGCTTCCACGCGGTCGGTCTTCTCCCACGGAAGATCCAGGTCATCTCTGCCGAAATGTCCGTAAGCGGCCGTCTGCTTATAGATCGGGCGGCGCAGATCCAGCATCTTGATGATGCCGGCCGGACGCAGGTCAAAGTTTTCACGGACGATCTCTGTCAGCTTCTCATCCGTAAGCCGACCGGTGCCAAAGGTATCCACCATGATGGAGGTCGGCCTTGCCACGCCGATCGCGTAGGAAAGCTGAATTTCACATTTTTCAGCCAGACCGGCGGCCACAATATTTTTTGCAACGTAACGGGCGGCGTATGCAGCCGATCGATCTACCTTGGTGCAGTCCTTTCCGGAAAACGCGCCGCCGCCGTGGCGGGCGTATCCGCCGTAGGTGTCAACGATGATCTTACGCCCGGTCAGGCCGGAATCCCCGTTCGGTCCGCCGACCACAAAACGCCCCGTCGGATTGACAAAAAATTTCGTATTTTCATCCACCATGTCCTGCGGAAGAATCTCGTCGAATACATATTTTTTAATGTCCGCATGAATCTGTTCCTGGGAAACCTCCGGATCATGCTGCGTCGAGAGCACGACCGCGTCCAGACGGAAGGGCTTGCCATTCTCGTCATATTCCACCGTCACCTGGCTCTTTCCGTCCGGGCGCAGATATTTTAGCGTGCCGTCCTTGCGCACCTTCGTCAGCTGCCGCGCCAGCTTGTGCGCCAGAGAGATCGGATACGGCATATATTCCTCGGTCTCATTCGTCGCGTAGCCGAACATCATGCCCTGGTCTCCCGCGCCGATTGCCTCCAGCTCATCGTCTGTCATGCTCTGCTCCGCGCCGATTGCCTTGCATCCATCGTTTGCCATGCTCTGCTCCGCGCCAGCCGCTTTGCGTTCATTTTCTGCCGCTCCCGGCTCCGCATAAGTTTTACTCGCACAATCCTCTGCTTTTTCACGCGCCTCCAGTGCCTTATTGACACCCATCGCAATATCCGGCGACTGTTCGTCGATCGCCGTGATCACGGCGCAGGTGTCTGCGTCAAACCCATATTTTCCCCTGGTATAGCCGATCTCGCGCACCGTGTCGCGCACGATTTTCTGGATATCTACATACGCCTTTGTAGATATCTCACCCATGACCAACACCAGACCGGTCGTCGTGGCCGTCTCGCACGCCACACGGCTCATCGGATCCTGCTCCAGCAGCGCGTCCAGTATCGCGTCCGAAATCTGATCGCAGATCTTATCCGGATGCCCTTCTGTCACGGACTCGGAAGTAAATAAATATCTGTCCATTATAATCCCATCCTTTCTGTTTCCGTTTTTCTCCGCCGCCGCAGGCGCGGACGGTCATTCAGGTTATGACGAAGTCAAAAAAATCCGCCAAAAAGGCGGACTTAATATTTCATCAAATCCCCTTATTGTTCGAGATCACTCGCTCAGGTTGGCACCTTCCGGCCATCTGTCATCTGAAAAAACAAGCCATGCTGACAATATTGGCAATATTAGCACATCTGCCGCTTCATCCGATGAACGAAACCGGGGTTGCCGTGGCTTCACAGATCCTATGTATCTCCACCACTCTGAATAAGAGAAAAGCTATTATGTTGTCTGCATCCACACGTTTCAGCCACCAAACATCATCGGCCATCAAAAAAGGCGTCATCAGAAACAAAGCGTGGCAGAAACATGACGAACGATTTTACGCGTATACGTTACAGCGTTTCCAGTGGATTGTCAAGCCATTTTTCGAAAACGCTACTGGGCAATTCTGCCGATTTGTCTGAATTACAGCTTCCCGTAATTCGTTATCTTCCGATTTGTGAACCACCCATTATCTAAAGCCAACGGGATTCCTGCTTCATCGCTCTTCGCTTCGCCAGAGTCGGCGAATATCCCGCACAAAGAGCGGGATGCCCAGCGCACAATATCTAAACTTTTTATGAAAAAAATAAAGAATTCATAGGTGTGGTTGACAAAAAAACGTTCATTTGTAATAATGCAAATTACAAAATCAAAGGAAGCTATCATTCATGAATGGCTATAAACAAAGAAGCTTTTAAAATGAAAAAGAAAGAAGGCAAGACATGCTTGAGCTGAAATCAATCAAAAAGGATTACCTCTCCGGCGAGAACACGGTCCATGCGCTCAAAGGCATCGACCTGAAGTTCCGCAGCAGTGAGTTTGTCGCGATTCTCGGGCCGTCCGGCTGCGGCAAGACCACGATGCTGAATATCATCGGCGGCCTGGACCAGTACACGGAGGGCGACCTGATCATCAACGGCATTTCCACCAAAAAATACAAGGACCGCGACTGGGATACCTACCGCAACCATTCTATCGGATTTGTATTCCAGACCTACAACCTGATCCCCCATCAGACCGTGCTGCGCAATGTCGAGCTGGCGCTGACGCTTGCCGGCGTCTCGAAAACTGAGCGGCGGGAGCGCGCGAAGGCGGCGCTGGAGGAGGTCGGCCTCGGCAATCAGCTGCACAAACGGCCCAATGAAATGTCCGGCGGGCAGATGCAGCGCGTGGCGATCGCGCGTGCCCTGATAAACAATCCCGACATCATTCTGGCCGATGAGCCGACGGGCGCTCTGGATACCGAGACCAGCGTACAGGTCATGGAGATTCTGAAAAAGATTTCCAAAGACCGCCTGATCATCATGGTGACGCACAACCCGGAGCTGGCGGAGCGCTATTCCTCGCGGACCATCCGCATGCTGGACGGCGAAATCACGTCCGATTCCATGCCGCTGACCGCGGAGGAGATCGAATACGAGCAGCGGAAGGACCATCAGGAAAACGTCCGCAATAAAAAAGTCAAAAAGCCGTCGATGTCGCTTTTTACCTCCTTCGGACTTTCCTTAAGAAACCTCGGGACAAAGCGGGGGCGCACGATCCTGACCGCCTTTGCCGGGAGCATCGGCATCATCGGCATCGCGCTGATCCTTTCCATCTCGCAGGGACTGACATCCTATATTGACGAGGTCGAGGAGGATACCCTTGCCTCCTACCCGCTGACCCTGGAAGCAGAAAGCATCGATATGAGCTCCCTGCTGGAAACCTTTATGAACGTCTCCAGCAATTCAGTTGAACACGATACCGATGCAGTTTACCAGAGAGCCGCCCTGCAGCAGATGCTGAACGCGGTCAACAACCTGGAAGAAAGCGAAAACGACCTGGCGTCCTTTAAGGCTTATCTGGAGGACCTGATGGATGACGAGGAATCTGAGCTGTACGATGCCTTAAGCGGTGTCCAGTACACCTACGACATGAACCTGGCTGTTTATACAAAAAATGTGGACGGCGAGATTGAAAAATCCGATGTGACAGACCTGTTGACAGACATCATGGCCAGCTATATGGATCTGGATTCCGAGACCATGTCCTCCCTGATGGGCGATACGGAAAGCAGCTCCTCTCTGTACTCCTATTCCGCAATGAGCACCATGTCCGACTCCATCTGGCAGGAAATGCTCTCAGGCAAGGACGGCTCCTATGTAAACGACGTCCTGGAACGGCAGTACGATCTGGTTTACGGCTCCTGGCCGAATGATTATGACGAGGTCGTGCTGGTGCTTGATGAAAACAACGAAATTGATGACCTGACCCTCTACGCCCTCGGCCTGATTTCTGAGGATACGATCATGGAAATCGCCGACGCGGCAAATACGGACACCGAGGCAACGATCGACGACACCTCCTGGACCTACGAGGAAATCTGTGACCAGGAATACCGCGTGATTTTAAGCTGCGACGCCTACACCTACAATGATTCAACCGGGACCTACACCGACCTGCGCGAAAGCGAGAGCGGCCTGCAGTATCTCTATGACAACGCGCTGGTCCTGAAGGTCGTCGGCGTCGTCCGGACGAATCCAGACGCGACCTCCGCCATGCTTGACAACGGCATCGCCTACACAAGCGCGCTGACCGAATATGTGATTAAAAAATCCAGAGATTCCGATGTGGCCAAGGCGCAGGTGGAAAATGAGACCATCGACGTACTGACCGGCCTTCCCTTCTCCGACAGCAGCGAAAGCCTGACGGACGAGGAAAAGCAGGAGAAATTCCTTGCCTACATCGATGAGCTTTCCGATGAGGACAAGGCACAGGCCTACATTGACATCATGTGCATCCCGTCCGACGAGGAGCTGGAAGCGACTGTTGCGGAGACGATGGCAGAATATACGATCGAAGATATGCGTACAACGATCACGCAGATGCTTGTCTCCCAGATGAGTCTCGACGAAGAGACCGCCGCGGAATATCTGGACAGCATGAGCGATGAAGACATTGAGACCATGTTTACCCAGCTGGTGACGGCTCAGATCACGGAGCAGTACGCCAGCCAGGTGATGGAGCAGCTCCAGGCCCTGAGCACAGAAGAGCTCGCCGCCGCCCTTGACGCGGAGGTGGAATCCTACACAGCAGAGCAGTGCGCAGACTACTATGAGAGCATCATGGAGTTTTCCGACAGCACCTATGAGGACAACCTGATCAAATTAGGATACGTCGACCTCGACGACCCCTCCTCGATCAACCTCTACCCATCCTCCTTCGCGAACAAGGACATCGTAGAGGACGCGATCGCCGATTACAATGAGGGCGTCGACGACCTGCAGAAGATCCAGTACACGGACTATGTCGGCATCATGATGTCGTCCATCACGACCATCATCAACGCCATCACCTACGTCCTGATCGGCTTCGTGGCGATCTCCCTGGTCGTCTCATCCATCATGATCGCCGTAATCACGCTCATCTCCGTACAGGAACGCACCAAGGAGATCGGTATCCTGCGCGCGATCGGCGCCTCCAAGGGCGACGTCTCCAGCATGTTCAACGCAGAGACCGTGATCATCGGATTCCTTTCCGGTATCCTCGGCGTCCTCGTGACAGTGCTGCTGTGCTTCCCGATCAACAGCCTGATACACAGCGCGACCGGCATTTCCGGCCTGAACGCCTACCTGCCGACCGAGGCCGGCGTCATCCTGGTCATCATCAGCATCGTCCTGAACCTCATCGCCGGCATCATCCCGTCCCGGAGCGCCGCGAAGAAAGACCCGGTAGTCGCACTGCGGACAGAGTAAGAAGTTATAGCTCCAGACAGTAGTTCATACGATGACACTGTCTGGAGCTGCAAAGCGATCACGCCTTCAATTTGCTGGAATGATAAGGTATGCAAGAATAGTCAAACAGACTTTTCCGCCGTCTTCTTTTATTTTTGTGTTGTAATTAGCTTGTATCGTCAGATTATTATGACAAACAGTATTCCTTATTCCTTAAGCATTCCTGCTATACCAACAGCAGATTCTTTATCGAAAGTCCAATAGCGGCGACAATCAGAGAAAAACGGATAAGTCCAACCGTGATCCCCGGAATTCCTCTGATATCGCAAATAGTAAAAAAGACAAATAAAATCATTCCCATAGCGAACATAGCCAGGTAAACATATTTTAACGCGGCAGGTATCCTCACCAAATAGTTCACATCGCTCTGCCCGGACCCGCTTCCTCAACAGTCAGACTCTTATAGCTGTCCATACGCGCACTCCAGAAAATATTCCTGCGCATTCAGCGCCTCTCCCCCTTCCGGCACCGTTCTTCTCACATACGTGCCGTCAGGCAATTTTGCATGGCGAGGCTCTCCTTTCAACGATCAGCTCCGTAACACTATACCATATAATGATTTGCC
Organism: Lachnospiraceae bacterium; assembly: GCA_021201665.1. Classification (GTDB taxonomy): domain Bacteria; phylum Bacillota; class Clostridia; order Lachnospirales; family Lachnospiraceae; genus Choladousia. Next base: position 8,289 of record JAJQEO010000069.1, read on the forward strand.
CGACAAAAGTTTCATCAGCCGATCAGCGGTACTACATATGAAAAGGAAGAAACTCATTTGGTCGTCACTCTCTAAGAGCTACCAGGCTTTTTTTACGGTGAGGATATTCTGCCCATCCCTATATTCATAGGAGAGCACGTCCATGCTTTTCTTTACCATGTAAATACCCAGCCCGCCAGGCTCCCGCTCCTCCAGAGAAAGAGCCGTGTCCGGATCCTTTCTCGCGAGCGGATCGTAGGGAATCCCACAATCCCGGAAGGTCAGGATGAGCGTTTTACACTCTGTTTTATACGCCGAATCACTGCCAGTTGATGCAGACCCCGGCTCCGCCCCGGCGCACACATTGTCTGTTTTCACTTCTACTTCCATCTCAACCCGCACCCACACTGGCCCTTTCCCGTTTGGGTACGCATAATGAACAATATTTCCGAACAGCTCATCAATGGCAATGTCAATCTGCACCTGCACCTTCATCGGACAGCCCAGTTCATCCAGATACTGATTCACAAACTCCGTCGCTCTTGCAATATCCGCCGTGACCGCCTCAAAGCACATTTCTTCCGGCAGCATTTTTTCCTGTCTCATTTCCTTTTGCGTCTTCGAATCGCGATCCATTCCCGTCTGCTCCGTATCCTTTCCCGGACAGGCTTCTTCGCCGGTTTTCCCGAATTTCATATCCGAAAGCGGTCGTTCCCCGTTGTTTCTTTTATTCTTCATTGCATCGGCCTCCTGTATTCCAGACACAGCATGGTCAGATCATCAAACTGCGGTGCTTCTCCCACAAAGCGCCCTGTTGCCTCTTTTATTGCCGGAAGAAGCTGTTCCGGAGGAAGCTCCCGGTTCTGGTTCAGCGAATCGCGCATACGCTCCAGGCCAAACATCTGGTTGTCCGCGTTGGTCGCTTCCGGCACACCGTCGGTGTAAAGAAAGATCCGGTCGCCCGGCTCCAGAGTCAGCTTTCCCTCCCGGTAAGGAATATCCTCCATCCCGGCGAGGACGAAGCCCGCGCGCACCTTATACGGTTCAAATGTTTCGCCTTTCCTGCAAAGGTACGGAACCTCATGCCCTGCGTTTACATAAGCAAATTCGCCGGTCGCCAGATCCAGCACGCCTTCAAACGCCGTGATAAACATTCCCTCACTGTTGGAATCGCAGAGCAGGTTATTGACCGAGGTAAATACAGTGCCAGGCGAAATCCCCGGCTGCGTGTGATCCTTGATCAGCGTTTTTCCAATGACCATGAACAGCGCCGCCGGAATACCCTTCCCGGACACATCGGCCATCACAACCGCAAGGTGCCGGTCGTCAACCATGAAAAAGTCATAAAAATCTCCGCCCACCTCTTTTGCCGGATCCATCGTCGCGTAGATGTCAAACTCTTCCCTGTCCGGAAAGGCGGGAAAGATACAGGGCAGCATCGAGGACTGAATGTGCCTGGCAATGTCCAACTCCGCCCCGATCCGTTCCTTTTCCGCAGTCACCGCAGTCAGATTTTCAATATAGCCGTTGATATCCTGCTCCATCTGCTTCATGGCCTCCGCGAGATTTTCCACCTCATCTCCGGTATGGATGGCAAGCTCTGCAAGCAGCGACGGCCCTGTCTGTGCGTCCGTGTTTTCCCTGGCACTGACATAAGAAGACGCTGCCTGCGCGAGCTGGTTGATCGGCTTCACCACTGTTCGATTGACGACATTCAGGAAAAACAACAGCTGCAAAGCGGTGATAACAAGGAGAACCGCACTAATCCGCGCCAGATAATCATACCGTTCCCGCATGACCTGATCCATAGAGGTGTCCACCATTACATAGGCCAGGACCGACCCATCCTCGTCCAGTACCGCGACTCCCGTCGAGCAAAGCCACCCGTACTCCTCCGTGTTGGTAATATACGCCGGGAATCCCTGCACCGGGTCTTCAAAAATCCCGTAATTCTGCTCATAGATAATATCCCAGGTGCCAGCCAGGCATGCGTTCTGCGTATCATCCCCGTCGACTACATAGACACAGGTCCGGGAATCCGCGTCCACATAGATGATATAAAGCGAGAGAACGCCGCTTGCCGCGCGAATCCTCACCAGTGTCTGGTAAAGCTCTTCATATCCTTCATCCTGCAGGGCCTCATACTGCGCCAGGTAGGCTGCTTCCGCCTCCTCATCCGCCAGATCCGGCGCGGGGTTTTTCAGATAAATCTCTGTCACCAGCTCCGTGTAATGCTTCACCATTTCCGTATCCAGTACAGAAATAGCCGTATTCGCGACTTTCTCGCTCAACGACTTGTAATACTCGTCCATACTGCCAGCGTACATCTGATAGCTGACTGCTGTGGAAACAATGGCCAGTGCCAGAGTAAAAACCAAAATGACCAGAACCGATTTTTGCCGCAGCGATCGTTTTCTTCCCATATGAGTTTCTCCTTCCACGCGATTCGCACTTCGTTTCCCGTACACAGGCGCCAGCCTTCCGCGCACGGATACGGCTTATCAGATCAGCTTCCTTTTCCTCGCCTCATCAATCGCCGACGAGCGATTTTTCACGCCAAGCTTCCGATAATTCTCCTGATTATGATATTTGACCGTGGAAATGCTGATCCCCAGAGACTCCGCGATCTGTTTCTCCTGGTACCCTTTGGCCTGCAGGCGCAGGATACTGAGTCCCCTCTCACTGATCTGGGTATCCTCCGAGGCGCGCAGATTCAGGTAATCCGGATAGCGGTTTGCCATCTTCCGGCACTCCTTTAGCACCCGCGCTTTAAAATCTCCGTCTTTCCATACCAGGCTTTCTTCCTTCAGCAGCTTATAGACTGCGGCGCCTTCCCGCGAAAACAGGCGGACGAATCGGTATTCCTCCGCCTCAGAGACGCAGGCCTGCAGTGTTTCCTTCCAGTCACCCTCCTGCGTCCGGAATTCAACAATCGCCAGCAGCAGCTCCGCCTCCATGCGGATCCAGGTCCGTTTCTGTTTTTCCGCGTAATACAAAAGCTGCCGCAGCAGGCCGTAAGCCGCCTGATATTTCCTGCGCTGAATGTAAATTCTCACCTTCGTCAGGTAGCGGAAACGCTCCATCGTGCAAAATTCACTGTTCTCATCCGGCGCGCTATCCATCCATTCCGCCACCTTAAAGGGGGCTCCCTCATACAGAAGATACCGCGTTTTCAGGGTTTCAATGTTTAAAAGGAGCTTCGGGGCCTCCTCTCTGGCTCTTGCCTCAAAGGTTTCCAGCGTCTCCCACGCCTCCATCGGCCGGCCGTCAAAAATAGCAAGCCAGGACAGGATTCCGGCTGCCACAAAAATCAGCTCCGGCTTCCCGCCGGCGTCTGCCTGCATTCTGCCCTTCTCTGCCAGAGAAAGGATCTCATAGCTGTCTTCGCCTTTTTCAAAAAGGCTCTCCGACAGGGCAATCGAAACCAGCCCTTTTCCATATTTTCCAAGTACCAGCTCCACCAGCCGCCCAATCCCCGCAGCCAGCTCCCGATCGTATTTGCTCCAGTCACAGAAATCCTTGCCCCCATTCATCAGGGAAGGCAGGTTGCTCGTGACAGAAAACTCCGGAAGCGTAATGGAGCGGGTCATCAAAAGTGCCGACGCCTGCCGGATCAGCTTCACCGTATGGACGCTTCCCCGGTGAGGAAGCCCGATATCCAGGTACAGCAGGCGGCTTTTCACATCCCGCGCGGCGCTCCCGGTCGCTGTTTTCCCATACTCCTCCAGGCGATGGTACCAGCGCTCGCTCTCCTCGTCATTCATCAGCATCGACTGGAGCATACTCATCCCCGCCATCAGCTCCGGACTCTCCTCAATCAGCTTCTCCGGCAGCTCCAGATAATACTTCCGCATCTCAAAATAATGGCCGCTGGCCGGATTCTTCCGCGCATTCGCAATCAGCAGCCGGGAAATGCTCTCCACCTCCTGGCAGCTTTTGTACATCTCCAGCGCGTCCGGAATCTGCTCATGCAGCTCATAATACAGACCGGCATTGTGATAAAGAATGCGTATCTGTTCCGGTGTGCGCCTTCTCTCCAGCCTCAGGCGAAACGATTCCCGCATTTCCCAGCGGCATTCCCAGACTCCCTCTTCCCCGCTCTGCACAAAAAAATTCCCGGTCTCCTCCGCACGGTAAATCAAATCCCGGACATGGCTGTTCCCCGTGATCATCGCCGCCAGCTCCGCGGTGAACGCTTTTACGATCGACGTTTCCATAAAAAAATCCTGAATTTCTCTGTCCCACAGGTCAAAAACACAGGTTTCCAGAAAATCCATCCCCCGCTTCTCGGCGCGCGGGATATCGCCTCCCTCCAACGCCAGCATAAACAGGGAAAAGGCATGTCCGCGCGACTGCCGCCAGACACGCTCCGCCTCCTCCTCGCTCAGAAAAACGTCAGACGCTTCCAGGTACAAAGCCTGTTGCTCTCTCGTCAGGAGAAAGCTCTCCTCCGGTATGACGCAGAATTCACTTTGCATCTGGATGGGAAGCAGCCATCTTGGCATCCTGCTTCTGGAGACAAGAATCAGCCATACAAACCGCTGCCGCACCAATTGCCGTATTTTCTGCGCATAGTCTGCCTGCAGCCTGTGGTCCGTCACCGCATACAGGTCATCCAGCACGATTGTCCGCCTCTCGCCGGCCGGCGGTACCGGAATCTGATCCGGGTCCATCTCCGGAGCGGAATAATAATCGTACTCCTTCTCCCCCAGAAAAAACCGGACAAACGCAGTCTTCCCGGTTCCCGCCACACCGTACAGGTACGCCGGAAGATTCAGCTTCTGCGCCGCATTCATTTTCTTTCTCGCCTCTTCCGGACATAGATAATGTGGGTCCTCTGTTCGGTATTCAGCCTTCGGCATTCCTCTTTCTTCCTTTCATTCGTAAGCCCTGCCCTTCGCGAAGCGAACTCTCATGGGCAGGGCGACCTGCCGCCGAGCGAAGCGAGGGGGCGTTTCCTTTTTTGCATCAAATCTTTACCGTCAGCGTATTAAATCCCTGGTAATGCCGGTAATAAAATTCCTTTGCGGTTCTGCGGATCACCAGGACTCCCATAGCATCCAGGTCAAAAGCTGCCGCCGCGCCCGCCCGCTCTGTACGCAGAGAAAATGGATTGAAGCTCGCCGCACTGTCCCGGAAATGCAGGGTAAACAGATGATCCTCCTCGGCAACCAGCGTAATCTGGATGCGCCCCTTCTCATCTAAAAACGCCCGGTTAATGATCACCGAGCACAGCTCTTCTACGGTCAGAGCAACAAAATAGCTCTGATTCGGAAGCGCGTCCCAGTCTTCGCAGAACCCCCGCACCTTTTCCAGCAGCGGTCCCATCTCGTCCATCCGGTTGTCGATCAGGATGCTTAAGACCCGGTTCGGGTCAAATGAGTCCTCGCGGATAACACGGTATTTTTTACGCGTATGCCCATAAAAAGACGCTTCGCGTGGGGCATACGCTGATGGAAGCGCCCCCTCGCTTCGCTCGGCGGCAGGTCGCGTATGCCCATGAAAAGACGCTTCGCGTGGGGCATACGCTATCAGCAGAAATAGCCCCAGAGATAAGATTTCTGTGACCGGGTACAGCCACCAGAAGCCCTGCTCCCCGAAAGCCGCGCAGACAAACGTCGCCGGCAGCAGCACTGCCGCGCCGCGCAGGATCGTCAGCAGATACGCCGCCATCTCCTCGCCGACAGACTGGTAATAGCTCTCTAAAACAATGCTGATTCCCGCGAATCCGGCGCCGGCGCAGAACACCCGGAGCGCGTAGCAGCCGAGCCGAACCGCCTCCTGGCCTTCCAGGCCGAACAGGGCGCACACCGCGTCCGGGAAAGCCACTGTCAGAAAAATTCCGACCGCCCCGGCAGCCGTGCCGGAGCATAGCCCCAGCCGCAGCGTATGCGCCATACCGCGCCGGTTATGCTCTCCACAATAAGTCGAAACCAGTGGCTGTGTGGCTTTCGCCGCCCCATCATACAGGTAAAGAATCAGATAAGAAGCGTTCTGTACCATATCAAATACAGCGACTCCCACACTCCCGCTCATCCGCATCAGAAGATGGTTCGCCGCCAGAAGAAACAGCATTGAAAACAGGTAGGCGGCCGAAGAAGAAAAGCCCGTCCGAAAGCACGAAAAACAGCCGGTAAAATCCGGTGAAAACGGAAATAACCGGAGAGTACCCTTCGCTCCCGCTCCCTGCGGGGCGTTCTCCGGTAAACGATGTTTTTCATCCGCCTTGCCGGAAAAACGGACTCCCTTTCTCCACGGCAGAGCCGTCAGATAGCAGGCAATCGAAATGACCTGGCCTGCCAGCGTCGCCAGGGCCGCTCCGGCCGCCCCCATGTCCAAAAGCAGCACAAGCAGAAGATTCAGCGCAATATCGGACAGGTTTCCCACCGTAAACCCCAGGCTCGCGATTTTCTCATGGTCGTCGTTGCGCAGATAATAGTTCAGAAGATAAGCGAAAAAAAAGAGTGGTATACCGGAAACAATAATCCGCACATAAGCCCGGCTGGTCTCAAACAGAAGCCCATCCGCCGCAGTCGTCCCCAGCAGTCCGAGCAACGGAGTAAGGAAAAAATTCCCCAGAACGGCAAGCGCCGCCCCAATCAGCAGCGTGACTCCCAGAACGCCCTGAAAGCCGCCCAGCGCCTCCTCCGGCTTTCCCTGCGCAAGCTGCGTTGCAAAGCGGACAGAGCCGCCGATCCCAAATCCATGCATGATCACGTTAATAACCATAAAGACCGGCAGAGCAAGACTGATCGCGGCAAGCCCTGTCACGCCCATACTCTGCCCGACCACCACCGCGTCCATCATATCCCCCGCCGCAAGGCCGACCGATGAGAGAATCGCTGGAAAAAACTGCCGGTAAAACATTTTCCGGGAAAAATAGTCCTCTGCGTATTTCTTCATACCGTTCCATCTCCATTTACCCACAGGCACTTACAGGTTCAGGATCTGTCGCCAGATAGCGTATGCCCCACGCGAAGCGTCTTTTCATGGGCATACGCGACCTGCCGCCGAGCGAAGCGAGGGGGCGCTTCCATTAACTCACGCATCTTGCACCTCCTGATACGCGAATCGCAAGCGATGAAAGCCTCAACGCAGCCCGGCCTCATGCATCTTCAGCATCCGGCTTGGGCGCATCTGCCGCTTCATCCGCCGCAGCCCTTCAATGCCCAGATCCTCCTCCGCGTTGACAAAGGCCACAGACTCTGGCAGTGCGCAGAAAAACGCGTGCTTCGTGTAAGCGCCCAGCCCAGGCAGCGTGAACCTCTGCTTCGCAAGGCAAAGGTCATAGGTATCCGCGCTAAGCGGATATCCCGCGGCAACCGCGTGCGGCTCCCCGTCTGCACGGATCAGAACCCCAAAGCTGCCCAACGCGTCCCACTCCCGCAGGAGTGTCTCCGACGCCGCGCCGTCCTCAAGCATACCTTCCCGCAAATTCGCAGGCGCCATATGATCCGGCGGCACACCTCCCGGCCTGTCTGCCAGTATGGAAAGATCCGGCTGCCCGGAAGAGCGGCTCACCCACTGCCGGTTGACCTCCATCGCTTCAGCCAGATTCTCCCGGCTCAAAAGCTCACACTCCAGAACATGGTCCGTCTTTGCCCGTCGAATATGGTTGCGGATGGCCGCGAACCGTTTCCCCTCAAGCGCCCTCTGTTCCGCGCAGTCATACAGGTATTCATGGTCATTTTCCGCTTCTGAAATCCGGAAAGCCCCCGGGAATTCCTTCTCCAGAAGCTCCACGTCCGCCTCCCCCATATAGCACAGCCCAAGTCCCGGCGTTTTCATCTGTTCTCCGATGAAACGGCAGACGGCCTCTCTCTTCCCACAGGGAAAAAACCATGTGTTTTCCCCACGCCAACGGCACTTTACCGCGTACAGGTGATCCTCCAGGCAGACGGAGAGCCCCATGTCCTCCCGCCAGATATAGAGCGTGGCAAATGCGTGGGAGGCCGTTATCCGGCCGTATTGCAGCCGCAGGCTCTCAATCTGCCCCCGCATGGAAAGTGAAATTTCCATCGTCTTCCCCATAATCCCGTTACGGCCAGTCCTTTCTGTTTTCTGTCAGTATTATGTCATGGATTTGCGGAGCAAATCCGTGACGCAGGCCACGGCATTGCCGCAGGCAATTCTGCATGCCGTGGCTTTCCGTTGATAATTCTGCAGCGCCCTGTCCTTATCCTTCCGTCCCGTAGCGGAAATTCTCCCGGCATCTCTTTCCCTGTTTCGCTTTTTTCCGCCACAGTGCCGATTGAACTCACACTGTTTTTTTCCGCCACAGCGCCGGTCAAACCCGCTCTGCTTTTTTCCGCCACGGCACCGGTCGAATCCACTCCGCTTTTTTCCGATACACCGCCGGTCGAACTCACACTGTTTTTTCCCGCCACGCCCTCAATCAGCCCATACCGGACGCCATCCGCCTCATACACGCACTCATATCCGTAAAACGCCCGCAATATCCGGTCTGCCTCCTCAAACGGCGTATCCGGCGTAAGCGGGTAATCCTCCTCCGACGGACAGGACCAGTATTCCCCGTCTCCCTGCGGCTTCGCCTGCTCGTAGAGCGTGTCAAAATCCTCCGCCAGGCGGCGCATCATGCCAGGCAGCACTGCCTTCTGCTTTTTGGTCAGCGTCAGCAGGTTTTCCTTTGGGGAAACCGGAATCTCCTCCTGCAAAAGAATGGCTCCCTCATCAAACCCTTCGGTCATCCGGTGGACGGTCACGCCGCTTTCGCGCAGCCCCTTCAGAATCGTGACCGGCATCGGCCAGGCTCCACGTCCGACCGGCAAAAGGGAAGGGTGGATATTGACCATTTTCAGACCCTCAACCACCGGAATCCGATAATAATAGCCCCCGCAGACCACGGCCTCACAGCCCCGCTCACGCAGGACGGAAAGCCGCTCTGCGGAAATTTTCCCGATAAAAAGAGGAATTCCCCGTTTCTTTGCGCATTCGCAAACCTGAACGTTGAACTCCGTCACATTATCCGTCTCACAGGTGATGACCTCCATGATCTCACAGCCCGCTTCGATCAGCGCGGGCAGGGCGGGATATAGCAGATCGATTCCGATATACGCGATCCTTTTCCCCGGCATCCGTGAATCCCTCTTTTCTCTTCTTCTTTCCCAGACTATAGCACCTTTTCGGGATTCTGTCACCTGCATTTTTGTGCAGAACGGAAACATGGTTATTTCGATACCGTCACTCCGTTGACCTGTACAAAGGAATCCTTCGCGTAGATCTCGATGGGCTGGCAGGACATATCACGGAGCGTGGTATTCGAAAACCTTTGCAGACCTGTTTTTCTGGTATATCGGTTTACCACGGCCTTCACCTGCCTCCCGTACTCGCCATATGTGTGCATTGCGTTCCAGAGCTCGTTCATCTTCTCATAAGCCGGAATTGATATATGCAGCTCACCATCCAGCGTAATCAACATCCCCCCGCCAGCCTGCTCCAATGCCTCATCTTTTAATTCCTCTATTTCCCGGAGCAGCTCATTATTTTCCATTGCACTCCCCCTCCCCTATCATGTCATGCCATGGCTCTCTTCATCAAGTCATGGATTTTGCGGAGCAAATCCGTGACGCAGGCCACGGCATTGCCGTAAGGCAATTCCGCATGCCGTGGCTCTTTTCCTCAACCAGCTTTACTGTAGTATCAGTTTGTAGCCGTTTACCGTCACCAGATCATTTTTCGCATAAACATCAATGGCTTTCTTTGCAACGTACCGAAAATTCTCCCTGGTTTCCATTCCATTTTGCCTGACATAGGTATTAACCAGCTCCTTCACCGCGCTTCCATAATCGCCATATGCATACATCTTATTCCACAGATTATTCATTTTTTCCCTGGCAGCTATAGATACATGAAATTCCCCTTCATAGACAGTCGAAGTCCCTCCGCTCACCCGCTCGAGGTCATCGTCCCGCAAAGCATTTTCTCCAATTCTTTTATCATCCATTTTGTTTGCTTCCACTTTAATTTCTCCTTTCAGCCTTTTGATAAACACCTCTCCGGCACCTGCTGTTCTGGATAGTGTCATTTTTTTATTCCGCAGCCAGAATCACAGAAATCCGAATCGTCCCTTCGTCCTCGCTCTGGTCAAAGTCGCTCTGATCCTGAACCGTCACATGGATCTCATAGAGCGTGTCCGCGTCCATTTCTTCCTCTGCTGCTACAACCTTTCCGTCCTCTGTCTTAATCTCCCAGCAGTCCTCGTCCGCGTGCAGCAGGTTTCCGTCGCTGTCCATCACGAAGAGACAGAGCCCGCCCGCTTCGACGCCACTGATGCCGTTCACGCGGAACGCGATGACATTGTCCTCATCGAGCGCGTCGACGACTGCCGTGTGCAGGTAGGATACCGGTGTCTCCTCCGTACCGGAGACTTCCGCGAACTCCTCCGCGGAGAGCGGAATCCGCTCGGTCTGATCCAGGTCGACCTCCACATCCGTATGATTCGGAAGATACACAAACCGGTCCTGCAGCCTCAGCAGGATTTTCGCGTTGGTGGGCGCGTAGAGCGCGTTGCCGCTTACGTCCGCGATCATTCCCACCGCCATGTTATTGAATGTTGCGTCGTCTGACACCGGAACCTCCAGAACCGTCTCCCCTGTATCAAAGTCCAGGACATAATAACACCAGTAGCCGGTCTCCAGGTTCTGCCAGTAGCCGTACAGATATCCGGTCGCCGTGGAAAGCTTCAGCATCGAGGTATCACGGATGTCTTCTCTTGTCCAGACCACCTCCATGCGGTATGCGTCCCCATCCTGAATCACGTCAATCCGCTCCACGCCAGGAGAGATATATTCATTTCCCTCTGCCATCCAGTTCGCGTCGTAAATATTTTCGTAGGTCTGAATGGAAGAGTCCGCGTCCGGGTCGTTCAGGCCGGAGTTCCCGGCGCCAAACCAGTTGCAGACCACCACGGAAGTCAGCTCCTCCGATGAAGAATAAGCGATGATGGAATTCTCCACGGACACCTGCTCGATTCCGGTCAGGGAATCCAGCACTGCGGTGGTCGCTACGACTTCTCCGGTCTCCATTGAGACAGCAATCAGGTTCACCGGGTAGCAGTTATCGGTAAACAATACCAGGTCGTTCGTCAGTGTCGGCGAGGAGCCGCCGCCCCACGCGAGCCCGATTCCGGTCACCTCCGAGCCTTCGAGCGGAGATTTGTCTTCCGACTCATAGTCCACTTTCCAGTTTGTCTCTACGCCGCCGCTCTCGTTCGCCGTAAAGAGGTAACAGGACTTGTTCGTCAGGATCACAACGCCGGACGGGCAGGACGCGATCCCATTCTCCGCGTTTTCGCCCTCTGTGAGGCGCAGGAAAAAGGTGTTTTCCGTAAGATCCGCCTCTTCCCCGGCCAGGACCGCGTCAATATAGGCCCGGCTCAGGTAGCCGACAAATCCGTCGTCCGAGTATTCCGGGTTCTTCCGGAAGCCGCCGCTCACGAACCAGAGGTTCCCGTCATAGTCATAAATAATGCTCAGCAGGTTTGTGTCGATATCGTCTCCCAGCGCCGCCACCGCTTCCGAAACAATATCCACATCCAGAAGCTTCTCAAATACCTCAAGGACATTGCCGTCCTCATCCTTCGTCTGCATAATCATCACGTGACCGTGGCTGGTCGGGCATACGACATTGCCTTCGCTGTCACAGAATGAATACGGGGTCTGAATATTATAAGATTCCTCATCATGCTGGGCAGGGATGAAGCTCCCCAGGATCTCCACCGTATCCATGGAGAGGTCTTTGATCGCAAACCCGCTTAAGTACGTGCAGACCGCGAGCCCGTCATCGTCAAAAAAAGCGTTCGGAGTCGCGTTGTAGGAGGTCGGCTCCTCCCCGTAATTCACTTCCGGATAAATGCCCAGCGACTGCACCGAGGTGATGACGTCCGTGCCATACGGGTCATTGTGAATCGCGGTATCTTTGCTTCCCATATAGGGGTTGGGCTCCACAGCCTTCTCCTCCAGGATATTCGGGGCAAACGCGGTCTGCTCATCCGCGAGCGCCGTAGCCGCGCACCCTGCCAGGCAGGTCCCGGCAAGAAGCAGTGCAAGAGCTTTTTTCGATTTTCTTATTTTCATGTGGTATCTCCCTGATATTGTTTTTGCAAAACCGTTCCGGTACCCTTTCTTTCCATGGGACAAATTCCGGCATTTCCATCTGTAAAACAGACTGTCCGAAAGTATAGTCTTCTGAACGTATCCTCTTCCATGTTCTCACTGGCAGATCGTCACGCCATTGATCTGCACGAGCGTATCCTTCGCGTAAATCTCAATCGTCACGTTGGTCGTGTTCCCTTCCATGTACATCTTTGTCAGATACTCCGTCACCGCGCTCTTGATCTGCGCTCCATAGTTGTAGGAATCAAGCAGCGCGATAAAAGCGCTCAGCTTCGCCCCCGCCTCGACAAATTCGTGCAGTTCCCCGGTAATCGTGACTGTCAGGCCGCCGTTCACCTGGTCAAGGTCGTTGTCTGAGAGTGCCTGTGATCTGTTGTTTTCCGCCATTGTCATTTTCTCCTTCCTGTATCGAAATAAAATCGTTTAACAATTACCTGATATCGTACAATCAGCTGCCAATCAGGCACTGGTAAATTGTTTTGCCATTGAGCTGTACCATCCCGTCCTTCGCGTAAACCAGAAGATCCTCGTTCGCGGTCCAGCGCCAGTGCTGTGCCTGCATCCCTTTCCACTTCGTGTACTCGTCGACGACTTCCTTTACCTGTTTTCCGTAATCTCCATGCGCGTACAGCTTATCCCATAAATCGTTCATTTTATCGCCCTGATAAATCGACTCACGAAGCTCGCCTGTCAGGGTGACATTCGGACTGGCGCCGCCGCTCACCAGATCCATATCGTCATCGGACAGCTCCGCCGTCTCCTGCCATTTCCTGTTTTCTTCCATGGTTCTCCCCTCCCTATTGGCTGATCACTTTTCCGTTGACCGTTACGTAAGAGTTCTTCGCGTATACGCTGATGTCTTTTTTCGCCCTGTAATAGAGGCCGCTTTCCTCAAGATTGTTGTTCTGCGTGTATTCGTTCACAACCTTTTTGACTTGCTTGCCATAATCCCCGTGAGACTGGATCCTGCTCCAAAGCGTTCTCATTTTATCACGCGCATAAATATGCTCCTGCAGTTCTCCCGTCAGCGTGATCGCGTCCGCACCTCCGCTCACCTCATCCAGTGCGTCGTCCTCTAAGCTTGCCATGCCTTCCGCTAATTTTTTTTCTTCCATTTTCTTTCTTCCTTTCTTTTTTCGATGTTTTTGATCCACCCGCATCATAAGACGAGTCTTCGTGCTGCCGCCCTCTTCATCCGCGGCGGTTCTTCTTCGAGCCGCCCGCTTTATGAGACAGATCTTTGTGCTGCTGCCCTTTCATCCGTGTCAGTCTCTTCTTTTTTTGATCGGCCCACATCATGAGGCGTCAGCAGCATTTTCTCAGTTGCAGACCAGTGTCCCATTTACCCAGACACATTCATTCTTTGCAACTACTTCAATATCATGATTTGCATGTACTCTGAAATCCCAGCCTGTACCCTGCAGTTCCCGGCTTTTCACATAAGAGTTCACCACTTCCCGTACCTCTTTTCCATAATCGCCGTGCGCGTACAGCTTATCCCAGAGCGTGTTCATTTTTTCCCCTTCTGCAATTGACTCGGTCAGCTCCCCGGTAAGAGTAATCGGCGATACCGTAAGCCCTCCGCTCACCTGGTCGAGTGCCTCATCCGGCAGCTTTTTTGTCTGTTCCTCCCATAATTTGTTTTCTTCCATGTAAGTTCCTCCTCGTATTTTCATGATCCATCTTTCTATGACCGCTCACGGATGTAAGCTTATCAAATCAAAATAGAAAATAGAACTGTCCGAAAGTATAGTTTTGCGATTTTTTTCGCCCTTTCCCGTTACAAAGTCTTCCTGACCGTTACGAATTTTCTTGCGATTGCCCCACGTCCAGCCTCTGGCGCGCGACCAGCTCCGCGAAGTACCCATTTTTCGCGAGAAGCTCGTCATAGGTGCCGTCCTCCGCGATCTTTCCTTTGTCCAGCACGATAATCCGGTCACAGGCGCGGATGGTGGAGAGCCGGTGGGCGATTACGATACGGGTGCATTTCAGGCTGTCCAGCGAGTCGGAGACGATCTTCTGCGTCATATTGTCGAGCGCCGAGGTCGCCTCGTCCAGCATCAGGATGCGGGGCTTCGGCGCAATGGCGCGGGCGATCATCAGCCTCTGGCGCTGCCCGCCGGAGATTCCGCCCTGCCCTTCCGAGATCAGGGTATGCATCCCCATCGGCATCCGCCGGATATCGTCCGCGATTCCCGCCATCTCCGCCGCCTTCCACGCCTCGTCCAGCGTCAGCTGCGGCGCGGAGATCGCGATATTGGAAAAGATGTCGCCCTGAAACAGCTTGCCGTTCTGCATCACAACGCCAATCTTCTGGCGCAGGGATTTCAGGTCGATACCCGCAATGTCCTTTCCATCGTAATAAATCGCTCCCTTCTGCGCCGTCTCGAAACCGAGCAGGAGACGCATCAGCGTGGATTTTCCACAGCCAGTCGCACCCACGATCGCCACATACTGCCCCGGGCGGATTTTGAGCGAAATATCATCCAGCACCAGCGGCATGGACTCGTTGTAGCGGAACGAGATGTTGTTCAGCTCAATCCCGCCGGAGAGCCGCGTGATCACCTGCTTGCCCTCAGAAACCTCCGGAACCGCGTCCATCAGGGGCTTCGCCATCTCCAGCGTCGGCTTAATGTTTGCCACGGAGAGGGCAATCGAAGCCAGCGACAGGAACGCGCCGGAGAACATCCCGTAGGCGGTGTTGAACGCGTAGTAATCCGCCACCGAGAGGCCGCTCTGAATGGAGGCATAGTAGATCGCGATGGTTCCGGCCAGGGAGATCGCCGTGCTCAGCACACCATTCAGCTTCAGGAATAACGGCGGGTTGTAGGACAGCTCCACCTCCTGCGCGTACAGGTTCGCCCAGCGCGCGAATGCCCGCTTCTCCGCGCCGGCGAGCCGGATCTTGCGGATACCTGTGATCAGCGCATAGCTCATGCCGTTCTCTTTGGAGGAAAGCTCCATCTGCCTCTGGCTGACTTTGATCTGCCAGAGCGAGGAAACGACAGAAACCACCATTGTCGCCACAACCACAATCAGGGAAGGAATCACCAGAGAGGGCGCATAGACGAAAATCTGCGTGATATACACCAGGGAGAACAGCGACGTCAGCCCTGTAGAGAGCAGCAGGGACACCAGCATCGTACACAGGGAGCTGATGTAAGCCGAGCGGGTTGACAGCTCTCCGGAGCTGTATTTTTTAAAGAAATCCGGCGGCAGGGAAAGGATCCGCATCATCGTCGCCGCCTCCACATAAATGCCCAGCCTGGTATTCATCCGCTCCGAGAGCAGCGTCTTCGCCGAGCCCATCAGCAGAGCGCTGACCGTAGCGCAGGAGAGGAAAACAGACATTGCCAGGATCGGCCGCAGGGTTTCCGCCTCAATCACATCCGAAAAGATAATGTTCTGCAGCATAGGCGTCAGCATCCCGAGCAGTACCACAGCCAGGCTCACGATCCCGAACAGGATAAAATCGGCGGGCGTCAGCGTGCGCACAATGTACAGAAGCAGCTCCCCGACTCCGATCTTTTTGATCGGAAACGGCTTGTAAAACGCGATTGCGTCCGGCTCCAGAAGCTCCTCCGTCCGGCTGTTTACCTTCACCCTTCTGCCGCTTTTGCGGTCAAAAAACGTGTAGCCCCACAGTCCGCCCGGAATCAGCGCCACCGCGCTGCCGTCGTCCTTTCGCGTGCCGAGCATCGCGCCCATCGCGTCGTTATACCAGCCCTTCTCCAGCGTAACCGTCCGCCGCATAATGCCATACGGCCGCATCAGATACTCCAGCTGCTCATTGACGTCTTTGATCGAATCCGGCACCTCCCGGCCTTTTACATGATAGAATTTCAGAATCTCATCGATGGAATCCCGCGTCAGCCTCCGCTCATCCCGGAGCGCGCCGGAAGCCCTCCTCCCCATGACCGCTCCCGCCACGTTGGCGAAAGACTCCGCAAACACTTCTTCATCACTCAGCTTCCGCTGGCGAATCTGTTCATCAAACCATCCCAAGTCCTTCACCCCCTATTCGCTTGCTACCAGCTGCGTATACGCGCCGCCTTTGGCGTAAAGCTCTTCATGTGTGCCGCGCTCCACGACCAGCCCGTGATCCAGGACGACAATCTCGTCGCAGTCCCGGATGGTAGAGAGCCGGTGCGCGATCACGATGCAGGTAATCCCGCGGTCTTTGATGGACTGCACCACCTCATACTCGGTCTTCGCGTCCAGCGCGGAGGTCGCCTCGTCCAGGATAATGATGGTCGGATCCTGTGCCAGTACCCGCGCGATCTCCAGGCGCTGCCGCTGCCCGCCGGAGAAATCCTTGCCGCCCTCCGTGATCTTATACTGGTAACCGCCGTCGCGCATCATAATATCCTCGTGCAGATGCGCGTCGCGCGCGGCCAGGATCATTTCAAAGTCCTCAATCGAGTCGTCCCACATCTTGATATTGTTCGCAATCGTGTCCTCAAACAGGATGATATCCTGATCCACTACCGCCAGCGAACCGGTGAACACACTGCGGTCAATCTGCTCGATCGGCTTCCCGTCAAACAGAATCTCCCCCTCCCACGGCCGGTACAGGCCGGAGAGCAGATTCGCAAGCGTTGATTTGCCGCAGCCGGACGCCCCTACGAACGCCACCCGGCTGCCCGGCTTCAGCGAAAGGCTGAAATCCTGGATCAGAGGCTTACCAAGCTTCGCGTAGCCGAAGGTCACATGACGCATCTCCACATTTCCCGAAAGCTTGTCATACACAGCAGCATCGGTTCCACGCGCAGCGTCTTCCAATGAACCGATGCGATCTGCCGCCGAGCCTTGGCGAGGGGGCGTTTCCACAGCATCGGCTCCATGCGCAGCGTCTTCCAATGAGCCGACGCCCCCTTCTCTCACAACGGTAGAACCGTCCTCACCGATATCCACCGGGTACTCCATCACGTCCTCAATCCGCTCCATCTCTGTGCGCATCTCCTGAATCGTCTGTCCCGCCGAGATCAATTCTGTCGCCGGATCTGTGAAGGAACCCAGGAAGCCCTGGAAGGCCATGATCATGCCGACGGTAAATCTGCCATTGACCACAAGCCACACGCCGATCATCAGCACCGCGACATCCGTAAGAGAATTGACGATGTTCGGAATCATGCCCACATATTGGTTCAGCTTCGCGAAGCGCACCTTCTGCGCGTTGACGCTCGCCTGGTAACCCGCCCATTTCTGAAAATAGCCATTTTCCGCACCGCTCGCCTTGATCGTCTCGATCATCTCAATGCCGGAGACGGTCGCGGCGGAAAGCTTTCCGGCGTCCCGCATCTGCACGCGCGTAATATTAATACGCTTTTTCGAGATCCAGTTCGATACCAGCAGATTGATCAGCACCGAGGCAATCCCAAACAGAGAAAGAAGCAGGCTGTAGCGCACCATCACAACCAGATAAAACACCATCATAAACGCCTGCAGCGCCAGCGGCGTAAACGTACTGATCAGAGTATTCGCGGCGGAGGCGTTGCCGCTTTTGCGGCTCTGGATATCTCCGGCCAGCCGCTGCGTGAAAAAGTCCATCGGCATCCGCAGCACCTTCCACATATAAGAGGTACAGCCGACCACCGCGAGCTTGCCGTTGATCTTCATCTGGGAAACCGTCTGAATCCACGATATCGCAAGCTGGACGACGCACATCAGCGTGAACGCCGCTAAAAACGGCGCCGCCCAGTCCGGATTCTGCCCGGTCAGGAGACGATCCAGGAAGATCCTTGAAAAGGCAGGGTTGATCATGCTCATCAGGGTTGAAATGACCGAAAGCAATATGGTCATCACCACCGCGCCGCCCGCCCCCGCCAGACGCTTCCTCGCAAATCCAAGAATTGATTTCGGCCTGCCGCCCGGTTCAAATCCTTCTCCCGGCTCGATCATCAGGCAGATGCCGGTGAAGGACTGGTCAAACGTCCCCATCGACACCGGGTACGCGCCCCTCGCCGGGTCATTTAAGTATGCTTTGTCTCCCTTAAACCCATCCAGCACCACAAAATGGTTGAAATTCCAGTGGATGATGCAGGGAAATTTCCCGTTCTGTTTCAGCGCCTCCGGCTCCATGCGGTAGCCCTGCGCCTTCATCCCATAGCTGCGGGCCGCCTGCAGCAGATTCTTCGCGTTCGACCCATCCCGGGACACTCCGCAGTCCGAGCGCACCTGCTCCAGGGGAATCCACTTTTCATAATAAGCCAGCACCATGGTCAGCGAGGCCGCGCCGCATTCAAGCGCTTCCAGCTGCATGACCACCGGAACCTTCGCGACCCCTTTCGCTATTGGTTCTTTCACTTTTCCTTTTTTCTCCATTGTTCCCTCTTCCCCCGTTTCCGTGCCCTGCCCTTCGCGAAGCGAACTTTCATGGGCAGGGCGACCTGCCGCCGAGCGCAGCGAGGGGGCGTTTCCGCCCATTTCGTTCGATACCGGTCACACCATGGCCAAAATTACGTTATCTCAACCACTGTGACAGGTCACACCCCGACCAGATTTACGTTATTTCATCCTCTACAGGTGCGATCAGTAGCTTTAATTCACTACAAAGGACATCGGCGCGATGCTCTCCGTCACTACCTCAGCCGAGTAAACGCCGTCCGCAAGCTCTTCATCTTCGAGCTGCGCTTCGTAAACCCACTCGCCCACCTGCAAACCGCCCACATACAGGGTATATTCAGAAAACTCCTCCGTCACCGCGACCGGCTCAGCGGACAGGGACGCGAGCGTATACTCCTTTTCTCCGATCCGCACCGTCATTCCTTCCTCAGCGGATTCTTCTGTCTTTATGTAAATCGTGACGCTCCCGCCTTCCGCCACGGCGGCAGCCGTGAAGCTCGACTCCATTTTCCCGAAAATCCCCCAGATACAGGTGCCAGCCAGCAGAAGAATGATAGCGACAAGCACCGACCAGATACCCGGATTCGCCACGCGCAGGTAATCGTTCAGCTGCTCCGGCGAGGATACCCGCTCCATACTCTTTTTCCTGAAAATTGTATTTTCCATACGATTGTTCCTTTCTCTATCCGATCGCCTGCTCCTTTGCGGGAGCCGGATTCCCATGACATACTGTTTCCCTCAGAGCGTCCCGCCCAATCCGGGATGGCCTGCATTTTTCTGGGGATCTGTCGCGAAACGACTTACGTCGTTTACTATATATACCTGTCTTGCGTCGGCTAACACGCGATTCGCAGGCTATGTCATAAGGTGTCAGCAAAGCCGACGGATTCCTTATGACTCCGTCTACTTGGCTCGTTGCTTCGCGGGAATAAGATCCTCAACTCCTTACGGCTCGATAATATTAAAATCTCCGTCGTTCCCCGCCACCAGGCCGAGGATCGTCTCCAGGATCGTTTCATCTCCGTCCACCTGAATCGCCTGCGCAGCCGTCTCCTGGTTCTTCGAAATAAGCGCGTAAATGGCTACCTTATTGCAGGTCAGGCTCGCAGCTGCGTCGTCATCCGACTGATCTTTGTAATACAGCAGCGCCCCGTGATAAAAATGCAGCAGATACTGCTCTTCCACATCCTGTAAATACAGGTTTACCTTGAAATCGGCGTCCGCGGACAGCTCCGTGCTGGTCACAATGCCCAGATAGTCCAGAAGAAGCTCCCCGGTCAGGCTCTGCCGGAGCATCTGGCTCCTGGTCGCTGTTTTCTCCGGTGAGGTATAGCCGTGGCGCAGCTCCCATGCACCGGAGAGATACGCGTTCCTCCATGCGCCGGATTCGGCCTGATAGCCCAGCTGTTCAAGCGCGTCCGCGCACAGGTAGCGCGCCGTCTGGTTTTCCGGGTCCGCGTACACAAGTACATTCGTCACCTCTGCCACCCAGCGGTATTCCCCATTTTCATAATCCTCCAGCGCCAGAGCAAGAACCCGATCGGTATCTCCGAGGTATTTCACCCATTTCTGCGCGCTTTCTTCGGGCGGAAGGGGATTCAGGTGCACCGGATTCGCGTCATACCATCCCATATATTTCTGATAGACCGCCCTGGAATTGTGTGACAGGGTGCCGTAATACTGCCGGATATACCAGATCTTCGAAAGCGCTTCCGGAAGCGCAATCCGATCCGCAATCTCATCCGAAGTGTACCCATCGTTCAGATACATCAGCGTCCGGTCATTGATATACTTATAGACCGCAGCTGTGTTTGTCAGATATTCACTGATCGCCTCCTGCCCGAAATGCGGCCAGTTGTGCGACTGGAAAATCACATCCGTCTGGTATCCGTAGAGTGCTTTTGTCTCATTGAGATATTTTGCCCAGGCATTGCCATCCCGCACCTGCGCGCCGCGCAGCGTGTAGAGATTGTGCATGGTGCCCGTCGCGTTTTCCGCGATCCAGAGCGCCCGCATCTGCGGAAAGTACATATTCATCTCCGCGGGGGCTTCCGTCCCCGGCGTGAGCTGGAACTGTATTTCCAGCCCATCGACGGTGATTGTCTCACCGGTCTGGGTGACTTCATGCGTCGGCGCAAAGAAGGAGACCGTCCCGGCACTCTGGCTGGTGCCGATCCCGACAGATACCGGCCCTTCCGCCCCCGGCGTCAGAAACGTTCCATACTGATAGGAAGCTCTCCTCGACATGGCAGTCCCCGCATAGACATTTTCTGAGACCACCTCTTCCAGAAACCCTTCTGGGACAATTACCGGAACCTTGCCGGACGCCAGCTGCTCCTCCAGAGACTCTCTTGCGTCCGCCACGTCCTCCGCGCTGATGACGCCCGCCATTCCGCCATAATGATCTACGTGCGTGTGGCTGATCACCAGCGCCTTCACCGGCCGCTCTCCCAGATTTTTCGCAATCAGCTGCATGGCGGCCGCCGCAGACTCCGACGACATCGTCGTATCAATAACCACCCAGCCGGAATCCGTCGCCACGACCGTCAGGTTCGCCATATCATAGCCGCGCACCTGATAGATCCCTTCCATTACCTCGTACAGGCCGTAAAAATGGTTCAGCGAAGCGTTCCGCCAGAGTCCCGGATGTACGGAATCCGGCGCTTCCTCTTCATAGTCCAGAAAATCATACGCATCCTGCGACCAGATGACATTTCCGTCCTCATCCGTAAGCACCAGCGTCTCCGGCGCCTCAATCAGCCCCTTCGTCGCGCACTCATATTCCGCGTGATCCTCAAAATCCATGAGGTCATAGTGCGCACGGTTTGCTTCTGCCGTGTATTCCGTCGCGCTCTTCGCCTCCCCATCCAGCGAAGCAAGTGCCTCCGCTTTCTCTGCTGTAATTTCCGAGGCCGCCTCATTAAGCGCCTCGGTCGATTCCTCCGCGTGCGCGAACGTCCCCCACGCGCCCGCTGTCGCCAGCGTCGCTAATCCTGCCGCGCTGCTCTTTATAAAATCCCGTCTTGAAATCGAATCTCTCATCTTATTTTCCTCCTGATCTTCATCACCCACAGATGCCGGTCGCCGCTTTTTCCGGCTTTCTTCTCCTGCCCCGGCCTTGCTGCGCCGGTCAGCGAAAACAGCTCCCGTCTGTTATAGCAAAACAAAAAAGAAAAAGGAACTGTACGAAAGTATAGTCTTGATTTTTCGCGGACCGGGTGCATAAAAAAAACGCGACGCCGGCAGCGTCGCGCAAAATTTATTCTATAATAATAATCCGGTAAACGAAATATGGCGTATGTCGCCTCCCGGCCCAGGCATAAGCTCAATTCCCGGTTTCCCGGAGCACCTCCTCATCCAGCATGCCAAGCCTCGATGACACAAACGCCGCCTCCACCTGCAAGCAGGTAAGATTCGCCGCTGTGGCGGGGAATTCCAGAACCGCGTTCACCGCAACCGCAAGCGCGACCGCCTCAACCGGAATTCCCAGCTGGGCGAATATGACGGTATAACAGGCGACCGACCCGCCCGGCACCGGCGGAGCCGCGATCGCCACCAGCACGGATACCAGCACACTCATCACCAGCCAGACCGGTGTAATACTCACGCCATAGTTTTCCGCCATACACAGGGAAATCACCAGAAAGGACAGCAATGCGCCCGGCATGAAGATGACCTGCCCCAGCGGCACCGCAAAATTTGCTGTTTTCGCGGGAATCCCAAGCTTCTTTTCGCAGGTTTCCAGATTGGTCGCAAACGCCGCCGCGGAGGAGGACGTCGACAGTCCGATCAGGAACGTCGGGAAAAGCTTCTTTGCCAGCGTCGCAATGCTGATCCGGTACCGCAAAGACATAGCCACCAGATACAGAAACGCGCACAGCAGGCACGTCGGAATGCCCAGCACAAACATCTTCACAATCCCTGCGGACTGGCTCAGCTCGTCCGAAGTCACCAGGGAAAATATGCTTAAAAACACAAATACCGGGATCGTTTTCCCCAGCGCCCCCATCAGAAAGCTCACCACGTCGTTGAGCTGTTCAACCAGAGACCGTACCGCGGCGGCACGCTCCCCCAGAATCAAAAGCGCCAGTCCCACACACACGCCCAGAAAAATGACCTGCATGATATTTCCTTCCTGAAATGGCGTCACGATATCCGATGGTACGATATCCAGAATCATCTGATAAACCGCCAGCAACCCGGAAACGCCGCCGCCTTCTCCTCCCGTGGATACCGGAAAGAACCACATCAAAATCAGGTCTGCCACAATCCCAATCCCAAACATAGAAAGAAGCATACCGGAAATCATCTTTTTTCCGACCTTACCGATGGCACTCAGGTCGCCAATATTAAAAATGCCCCAGCAAATCGCGAGAAAGATCATCGGGGAAGCGACCATTCCCAGCGCGCCCAGAATCATATCAAACAGGGGATCTGTCAGTGAAAGAATCCCTTCCCGCGCAGCCTGAGGCAGCCTGGAAACCACAAGTCCTGCCGCAGCCGCGCAGAAAATCGATAAAAGCAGCAGCGTCGCCTGTCCAATCTGCCGCTTTTTCGGCGGCCAGGCGGTAAGGCAATTCTCGCCATTTTTATAAGAATATTCCAGCGCAAGCCCCGCCTGTGACAGCAGGCGGTTATACAAAAACGCATCCTCGCTGCTCTCCGTCTCCACATCCATGCGTGTTCCGGCCACCCGCACCTGAAAATACTGTTTTCCAAACCGCTTTCCCGTGCGCAGAGTCGTCCCGGCGCCTTCTCCCAGGCCATTCAGCCATAGCTCCAGAATTTCCTCCAGCGAAAGCCGGATCCGGAGAATGTCCTTTTTGTCCACCTCCGCCTCCGCAAGCGCTTCCGAACAGGAAATCGACAGCCGGTCAATGGCTTTAGCTGAAAGCAGCAGCTTCTCCGAACGTGATTTTATCTCACTCATATGTCTTTTGTTTCCTTGCTTATTTGCTCAACTTTTATATCCCCGTCCCATTCCATAGCCCTGTCTTTCGCGAAGCGAATTATCATGGGCAGGACGACCTGCCGACGAGCGCAGCGAGGGGCGCTTCCATTCACATGAAACCGCTGCCCTGCTACTCAATTGTAAGAATATCCGAAAACCCGGTCACATCAAAAATATCCTGGATCGTCTCATTCACTCCGCGAATGACCATACTGCCCTGCCGGTTCATCACCTTCTGCGCCGCCAACAGTACGCGCAGCCCGGCTGATGAAAGGTATTCGAGGCCGTTAAAATCCAGCGTCAGCTCCTCTACGCCATTGATCTCCCTGCGAAGCTCCGCCTCCAGGGATGGAGCGGTCGTTGTATCCAGTCTTCCCTCCAGCGTTACCGTCATTATCCTGCCATCCTTTACCGTTTCGATTTTCATCCTGATCTCTCCTCTCTTTTTCTGATGCCTGCGCATCCTGCCTGTCGGCACTGTCAATTTTTATCCGTTAAAGCCCTGTTTTCTTCTTTTTTCTTTGTTTTTCATGGCTGTTTTCTTTTCTGTCGGAAACCATTATATTTCCTGACTGCCTGTTTCGTCAAGGAAAATTAAAAAAAGGGGAGGCTTTCGTCTCCCCCTCATGCCCGCACTCGTACTCACTTAACTTTTATGATCTGCTTCTTATGCGCTTTGCGGCGCTGAACGTACGTCCAGTGGACATTCGTTTAGCGCCGACCGAAACGGAGTGTAGAGCAATGTCCGCTCTCCGAAAGCTTGTTGAGAGTATACGTCAGACAGATCACAGCTATCCTATACTGTTGTTAGTATGAAAAAACCACTTCAGTTTTTGGAATGGGCGGCGTTACGACGGCGCCCTGGTTTTTTGAAAATATTCTGGTTAGCGTAAAATTTTTGTAGGAAAAGCAGCGAAGGGAACACCTGCTCGTGTTGTAATATTAGTGGATCAAAACTAACATAGCACAAAGGAGGGTGTTCCCTATGGTTTCAAGTATACAACAATTCGGGGAATCTGGCATAGGCTTAATTGTGTCGCCTTCATATCCGTCCTCTTCCGAATAATTGTATTTCCAGCCACGATCCTCTATAAAGAAACGCACTCGTGCCAAGCGCATTTTTTCATCCATAATAAAAGTCTCCTCCTGAGCCAAACCAAAACATATCTTTATTCCTTCGTCCAAAAGCTTCTCCATTTTCAGTTGAACGGAAGATCCTCATCCGACACATCATCCGGAAGCTGCATATTTCCCTCATCGTTTGATGTCATGCCATGCATCATATTCGACATCATGCTCGACATCTTTTCAGCATATTTTTTTGCCGCCACCTCATTCGCGATCCGGTTGCCTTCTTTGGTTCCAAGGAGCATAATCGGAGGCTTCATGCCAATGTCGCTGAATATCCCACATGTGTATTCATATCCATAACCCATCTGTTCCCCGACAAATCCTTTCAGGCCGTTGATTCCTTCGATCAGGCTGTCTGAAAAGAAAAATGCGTAATCGTCATCCCAGAAGAATAAACTCTCATCGTCGTCTTCGTCATCCAACCCCATTTTATCAAAGCGGAGAAGACTCTTTGCCATCTCCTTTGCATCCTTCTCCGAATAAGAGAAACGATCCATCAGTTCTTTTGCTACAGCAGCCTGCCGTTTCCGGTCTATGTACGGATTCTTCTTCTTTTCACCAAGCATTTTGCGGAGCATAATGTCCTGGTTTGCCCAATTGATGGCTATCACAAATAACAGCTCCTCGAACACATCAAAGGTATATCCTTGCGAGGGGTCTGACAGCTTTTCCAGCATTCGGTTCACCTTCGCGCGGACAAATTTTACTCCCGCCGCCATATCGTCCTGCATCCCGACATATTGGGCTAATCCTTTGAAAAACCCTTCCGGGAGACACGACTCCAGAAAAACCTGAAAATCCGCATCGGAAGCTTCTGAAGGATAACCGGCGCGCAGTCCGGTCGCTATTGTCTGGCTTGCGATTTGCTGCAGATACAGGTGATGCTCGTTTTTTGTATTTTCGTCAATTCCAACTATCCTGAACATAATGTACTCCTTTATAAATATCGTCTCTTTAC
Organism: Lachnospiraceae bacterium; assembly: GCA_021201665.1. Classification (GTDB taxonomy): domain Bacteria; phylum Bacillota; class Clostridia; order Lachnospirales; family Lachnospiraceae; genus Choladousia. The sequence goes on from JAJQEO010000069.1 coordinate 33,787, forward strand.
TGGTCTTCGACTGCATCAGATAATTTCCCCATGCAGGTGGTCTATCTCGTGCTGAATAATCTCTGCTGTCCTCCCGGTGAATTTCTGCCGCTGCTCTTTAAAATTGACATCCTGGTATTTGACTTCGATCTCTTTATAGCGGGCGCACTTTCTGACACCGATCAAAGACAGGCATCCTTCACCACATAGCTCACATCACTCTGCCCGGAACCGCTCCCTGTGCTGTCCCGATTGTTCAAATGGCCGATCACAGCATATATCACACACATCGTCACCGCATATACAATATACTGAACAGTTTTTCCCATATCTAGCTCGTCTCCCCCCTGTCGCATCTCTGGCTGCACCGATAAACTGGAACTTATTTTACCAGCAGCAATCCAAAATGATTTTGAACCATACCCTTTTCCCGAAGCGTATGAATCTCTAATCCATTTGCTCGAACCGTTGCGAATACGTCTATCCCGCATGCCTCCATTGCAGGAACTGTTTCTTCTGGAAAGTTGCAGTGATCCGAGTTACAATTCTTGCATTTTTTACACGGACCGCTTCCAAACGCTATGACTTTATAATAATCATCCAAAAACAATTCCCTGGCCACTTTCACAGCCAACGGAGGCACAATAGGCATTTCATGACACCGGAATAAAATAGCAGTATCATAGCAGTCAATCATTTCCTGCGTTTCTTTCCATGTAGGAGTGTTTGGCAGACATCTGTGACTTTTTCCGTATGTACTGCATCCATAGCGACATTTATATACCGTCCATGCAGCAGTAACAATAGTTTTAGGGTCAATCACCATTGCTAAATCCGCCCCGTTTTCTTTGAGCATATTCATGTATTTTTCCATCTGATTACCTGCCAATTCCGATTTCTATGCTTATTTTTTACCGCCGTTGCCCTCATTATATCAGCCCATCTCACCGCAAACAAGAAGAATATTCGCATTTTCACTATGTAAGCAGCCCGCAGGCTGCCCAGGCTTTATGCCTGTACGCGAGGAACCATATCAGACCGGCTCATCATCATCGCCGTCTTCTCCATCTTCATCCTCCTCGTCCATCTCATAATCCTTAACCTCAGTGATCAGGTTGCAGAAGCTTGCGATGCCTGCGACCGGAAAGAGGACCCAGCGGCCCTCTTTTTCTTTCCATGTTGAAAAAGAGCCCAGAATCGGCTCTTTTTCAATGTGCAAAAGTGATATGATTGGGCACTGCCGCAAACCAAATTAACCTACAATCGTATATGCGTCAGCAGAATCCTCCGGCGAATCAGATGATGTCAGACTATAGCCGCCGCTGCCATTTGACTTTATGTCGAAATAGATTGTTGACCCATTATCTTTGATGGCCACTTTGCAGCTCTTGCTGCTTCCGGACAGATATTCCGTAATATCTACTTTATGGGATGCTGCAAAAGGACATCGCTTTTGAACTAGGCATTTCACCAGGATATGTTTCCCAAATTCTCAATAGGCGATAGAGGGAAGCTCAATGGGCCACTGCTTAATCTCAGCAAGTCCCTTCGTTTTTGTATTTATCAAATATCCTGGAGTTTTGGGAACCAATCCTTCAAATCTTTCAGGAATCTGCAACCGGGGTTAATTTTATGAGCTGTCACTGAACGATTTCCTAATTTGTTACTGAGCTGCTCACTTTCTTGTCACCGTCTTATCGAACCGATCTGCATCCGCATTATGAATTGCCGAGAAAACAAGCTAACTGCCAAAACTACTAAGCCATGATCACATACATCCATGTCTCAGGGGGGAATGACATCAAATGATGAGTAAAACACACATAACAATGGGAATCGGAGCATCCCTGATTCTCCTGCATCCAAATACAGTATCCGGCATATCCGCTGCCATCATCGGCGGCACGTTCGGAGCCATCATTCCGGATATCGACTGCAAATCCACAAAAATCAGCCGCGACGCACTCTACGGAAGGCTCATCGCAGGTGCGGTCATTGCAGCTTCTGTTATTTGGGGACAGACCCAGCCGGTGAGTCTGCTGAAAGATATCTTACAGACACATGTCAGCAATACCATCCTCATGGGACTCCTGTTCATGTCCATCCTCTGCGTGGCTGGACGAATCAGCGGGCACAGAAACTTTTCCCATTCGTTTTTATTCTTCATCCTTATGGGCGGATCTGTTTACCTTATTTATCCGGCATTCCTGCCCGGATTCTGTATCGGATGCCTGTCGCACCTGCTATTGGACTGCCTGAACAAAAAGCCGGTACGTCTCTTGTATCCGCTAAAGGGGGGGATTTTGTTTGAAGATATGCTATTCCGATGGTGTGGCGAATACGGTGCTGCTCTGGATGGGGCTCGTGCTGGTGATTTTCGGGATTGTAACTGTGTGGCTGCAGCAATCAGGCTTTAATGCTGGACTTTACATTAATATTTTGATGTAACAGAATAAAAAACACTTATCAATAGCGCTCCGAACAGGAATCGAACCTGTATCTCCCGGTTCGTAGCCGGATATTCTTTCCTTTAGACTATTGGAATCGTGAACGATATGTATTGTGAAAGCGGCAATGACTCCTACTCATACGCTCGACTGGCAGATCAGGCGGATTTCGACCGCTGGTAGACTGGTAAAATCGAGAAAACTTACGGTTGTTGGATTGTACAAACAGTTTTTTTGATGTATACTGACTCTAATCGCCTTTTTAGCGGTAATTTCGACACGGAGAAGGGATTTGTATGAGCCAGTTGATTAAAATAGATGCTGAATATAAAGCGTGGATTGAGGATATTGGAAATCGATATCATTCAAGACAGGTGAAGGCTGCCGTTCTTGTAAATCAAGAAATGCTGCGGTTTTACTGGTCTATAGGTCAGGATATCGTAAATAAAAAAGCAGAAAGTAAATGGGGAAGCAGTTTTTTTGATGCTTTGAGTCGTGACATGAAAAATGTTTTGCCTGGCGTTCAGGGACTTTCTGCCTCTAACCTAAGATATATGAAAAGATTTTATGAATTATACGATCTCGAATTTCTTCCACAAGTTGTGGAAGAAATTCAGAGTACCACTGAAAGCCCAGCTTCTCTGCCGGATTCAGTGCAAATATCCGAGCAGGAACTCTTTTCTGTACCTTGGGGACACCATAGAACAATCATTGACAAATGCAAGGGTGACACGAAAAAAGCCATCTTTTTTGTAAAAAAACGATAGCAAATAACTGGTCAAGAGCGGTTCTAATCAATTTTTTAGACACGGATTTGTATGATCGCCAAGGAAAAGCCATTTCCAATTTTCAATACTCGCTACCAGAACCACAAAGCGGATTGGCACAGGAAATAACAAAAGACCCATACAACTTTGATTTTATCTCCATTCGTGAGGATTATGACGAGAAATCGTTAAAAGATGCTCTGATGGATAATATTACAAAGTTCCTTCTTGAGTTAGGAAAAGGATTTGCTTTCGTCGGACGGGAATACAAACTTCCCATTGATGGCACAGAGGAATTTATAGATCTTCTATTTTACCATCTACACTTACACTGTTATGTTGTCGTTGAAGTAAAAGTTGTACCCTTTACATCCAGAGATATCGGGCAGGTTGGTACATATGTTAACATTGTAGATGACTTGATAAGAACAGATATTGACGCAAAAACAATAGGTTTGATTATTTGCAAAAGCAAAAATAATGTTCTGGCAAAATATGCAGTAAACAGTTCTAAGGAACCAATAGGAATATCGTCCTATGAACTGTCACGGCTTCTTCCGGCAGAATATAAAGACTCCCTGCCGACGATAGAAGAAATTGAACAGGAATTAGGCGAGTCATAACATTCATGATATAAAAATTACTGGGCATCGCTTCGGCGGTGCTCTTCTACTTTTTACAGAGTCGAGCAATCGGCTCTTTTTGTTTGCCTGAAACGGAGGTGAGGATTGTTTCACTTACAACTGCTTCTTGAGAGGTGGTGACAACCGTTATGTTGTCAGA
>JAJQEO010000073.1 GCA_021201665.1 Lachnospiraceae bacterium
GTCCACGGAACCTGGAATACGGTTCCCATGCTGACGCGCGCCGAGCGGCGATAAAGCGGGTCACTGCACCCTTTCGTCAGCAATACCGCTTCCACCCCCAGCGCCGCAGCCGAACGGAATATCGCCCCCACATTCGTCGGATTCATAACATCCTCCAGCACAGCAATCCGATGCATCGGACTGCAAAGGCTGGCCAATTCAGGAAGAGGCTTGCGTCTCATCAGGCACAGGACTCCCCGTGTCATAGAATATCCTGTAATGGTCTCAAGCACATGTTTGTCAGACGTATATACAGGAATATCAGGATAGGCAGCCAGTACTTCAGCCATCGCGCCAGGCAGCTGCGATTTTTCAATCAGAAAAGATACCGGCTCATACCGGGCCGCCAGCGCCCGCTTTATGACATTCGGGCTTTCAGCGACGAACAGCCCCATCTCCGGTTCATCGTAACGAAGCAACTGTCTCTCCGAAAGCTGCGAGTAAAGAAGCAACTCCGGTATATCCAGATTTAAAATCTCTCTGCAATCCATTCTTTCCCTGCTCTCTCTCCGTGTCTCGTGAAATAGAGTGTACCCACTATTGATTGTCTCCTCTTCTTTTTTTCGATTTTACCTTGTCCGTCAGGCGGTAACTCAGATCAACCAGATTCTTGATAGCCTTGTCAGGCACACTGCTCTCAAGCTCAATTGTCAGCCACTGTGTTTTATTCATGTGATAAGCCCTATGATACCCTTCCTGCTGAATCAGCATGTCAATCATCATCGGCTCGCATTTCATGGTAACAACATCAACCATCTCATCCGAATCGTGGCCAAGTCTGTCCGCCCTGACGTACATCACCAGTGCAAACCATTTCCGGGTGTCTTTGTGACGCAAAACCGCTGATTCAAAATCAAGATCAAATGGAAAATCCGGTTCGATGCCATATTCCTTTTTTACATATGAAAATAAATCATTCCTTGTCATCACAATTCCTCTTACAATCTCACTCAAGATAAAAGCCGTCTTAAAAGCTGCCCCCGGTTGTTGATAAACATCTCCGTGACCTGGTAGCTGTCTGTATCCTCATATCTGCATGGATGAATTCTACCATCATCAAAAATAAGAATCTCCGCGTCCGGGATACCCAGCAGGATTGGCGAATGGGTAGCGATGATAAACTGAGATTCTTCACTCGCGCATCCGGCAATCTCCATCAAAAGTGTCAGTTGCCGCTGCGGAGATAGCGCCGCTTCCGGCTCATCGAGAATATACAGCCCATTTGGTTTGAACTGCTCCTGCGCAATCTGCAGAAAGCTCTCCCCATGCGATTTCTTATGAAATTCTTGGGATGGCACTCCAAATGGGCCTTCTGCATATTTCTCTTCCTGTGTCGCTACGTTATAAAAGCTCTCAGCTCTGAGAAAATATCCCCAGCCTGCCCGGCGCGGTGACTTGGAGAGCCGTATCGCATCACATAATTCTGAATGAGAATCATACGTAGAAAAACGATAATTCTTCGTCCCTCCTTCCGGGTTGAAGCCCCATGCAACTGCAATCGCCTCCAGCAGGGTTGATTTCCCACTGCCGTTTTCGCCGACAAAGAACGTAACCGGCTTCCGGAACTCAATATAATCCAAATCTTTTAAAGCCTCAATGCTTCTGAGATAGCTGTATTCACTGATTTTGCTCCAATCTATGTAAACTCCCTGCAGTAGCTGATTATTCATCTTATATTCCTCATCCGCCTCCCTGGTTACATTAATTGCTTTATTGAATTACTGCTTTCTTGTTGTAAAGTTCTAATCCCAGAGCATAAATATCTTCTTCTTTCATAGCTGTGCTGAATCTGCAATATTTCATTCTTTCCGAGTCTTCCTCATCCATCGCAATAACCGTCTGGCAATCTCCCCTTCTTTTCTCTTTCATACGGTTTCGAAGCCGTTCGCGTTCGCCGGCATCTGTCTTATGGAGATATTCCCACGCCGCATGCCGGACAAACATTCAGGATTACATCGTCCTTTCCGAGGAGCATGATAGCTGCCAGATTATATCCACTTTCTCCAGTCGCCATATCTGTCCCATAAAGACCGGCACTCTTCAGCAATTCCTCATCGCTTAAATCTTTCCAGGGATGCTCTCCGCCAGCATGATTTACTGCCATCTGGCGCACTCTGGGAAGCAAGTCCAGCCGCAGATCTGTGATTTGGGCATATGGGTAGATTTTCTTCTCCGTATAGATATCCTGCTTGTGAATATACATCTGCGCAATCGACGAAGTGGCCGTAACCTTAGCCTCACTTTCATAGACTCGCTGCATCCTGTGGAGATAGTCAATGCGCAGGTTGCCGATGGTGTCAGCGTTATAGCGGTGGAGATAAATCAACGCCTTAAAGCCATTTTGTTTTCCGCTGTCAAAGAGCCAGTAAATGGGGCGTTTCTGGTTCTTCCGGATTCAGTATCCGATACTCCTGGCGTATGTCTTCTAACTGTGCCTGCACATTCGGTTCCTGCTCGGCTTCGTCCAGATAGTATTTCCAGCCAGATTTCAGGGCATTGTTAGGATGCCCCTCCACCCAAAGACGGCCAAGAGAGTTCTCTACCATGTACCGCACGATCCAATCCGGCGTGAACAGCTGAGTTGCGGAAGGAATGCGCTCCTTTGTGATTTTTACATTCTTTTTCAGAAGCGCAAAGGTTTCGTCCTTCGGCTCGGTGTTGTAATACTGATACAGCCAACCAATGATTTCCACCTGACCGCCACGATTTACATCGAAGTCAGCCTCATCAATGTCATGCACCAAATGCCAGACAACTCCATCCTGATCTATAACAGACAGGTTCAGCAGCAGCTCAGTATAATGCCCGGTCACTTCAAACAAGGCGGGCAAAATCTCGTTCAGGGCGTTGCATTGCTTGATGAACAGCAGCCGGAACGCCTCGTCCAGCTTGTTGTCATGCTTCATCTTAATGAGAGTAGCTTCCTCCTTGGCAGTGAAGGGCAGATCAGCATCAAAGGGAGTTGTAACAAGGTCAGGCTCCAGTTTACCCGTCTCGGAGGAAAGCACACGGATATGGGAGGGAAGATAGTCGTTGACTTCCATGAAGCGCACGGCGATCAGGCGGTTGAACCAGGTATAGGCCACTTCCTCCATGATGTAGTTATAGGCGGTCTTGTAGTCCGTGTCCTGTTCCTTGCGGCGAATCATATCAACAAGTTGCTTGCGTTGCGCCACCTGATGACCACTGATGGAATATGGCTCCGCGGTGCCGATGTCATAAAATTCCGTTGCACCGATGGACTGGGGCAGAGGCTTAGCGATGCCACTTTCCGTAATGCCCATCAGACCGGCACGGTAACTGATGTCGGCAATGAGCTTATTCCGCGCCCAGATTGCAAAGTTTTTAATGGCTATCTTGTTCATGGTTCAACCTCTTTCATCTATCTTGGTCGCTCACTTGGTCGCTGTCTTGTCTGATGAGCGATCAAGTCTAATTTTCCTGTATTTTTGGTTTCGACTGTTCGGCTTGTCAGGCATCGTCATTTCTACCAGCCCCTGCTCCATCGCGGGATTCAGGTAATTCTTCCGAAAGGTCGGTCTGTGGGAAAGACCGAGGCGTTCCATGAGTTCCACTGCAGACAGTTCCTCACTGCCGAGTACAGACAGGAGCTTTTCGGTCGGTGTCTGAGGTGCTGTATTCCGAGTCGATTCATTGCTCCCGACAACGGAGGTTTCCTTCAATGTATCCAGAATGACCTCCAGCATCAGCTCTACGAAAGCGCAGCTGTCAGCATCCCGGTCGGACTTGCCCAGTGCATCGTAATACTCTGACTGCCGCTCCCGCACAAGCTCTTCAATGGGAAGCCAGTAGAAAAGCTCGTTCCATTTGCCCAGAAGAAGGCTGTGCCACATCCGTCCCAAGCGTCCGTTTCCGTCTGCAAAGGGATGGATAAATTCGAATTCATAATGAAAAATAGAGCTTTTAATCAGCGGGTGGGTCTCTGCGCTCCGGTACCAGCTCAGCAGATCCTGTATTTGCGCAGAAACAAGCTGTGCAGGCGGAGCCATGTGGACCAATACCTCACCATCAAAGACACCAACTCCGCCGGAACGAAATCTTCCGTTTTCACGAATCAGTCCATTCATCATATGCCCGTGCGCTGTAAGCAAATCTTTCACAGAGAATGGATCCAGAGTCAGCATCATCTCATAAGTCTCATAAGCGTTTTGGACTTCGCGGATTTCGTTCGGATTTCCCAATACTCGTTTTCCGTCCAGGATGGCCGTTACCTGCTCCAGCGACAGGGAGTTGTGTTCTATGGCCAGTGAGGAATGAATCGTGCGTATTCGGTTCTCACGCCTCAGATGCGGGTTCAGGTTCCCATGAGAGAGCACCATGATACGTCCAATCTGTTCACTGATCTCTGCGACCAGATTGGTGATTTTATCTGTCATATGAAACGGAGGTTTGTATTCACCCATCCTGCGGCGCACTCCTTTCTCTTTTCTCTTGATTAATTCTGCAAACATGTGATACAGTAAATCCAATCATCTACCATGTTGTAGAAGGATGTGCTGTGACGCCATTAGAATTCTATCTAATGGCGTTATCTGTTTGTGCATTTTAAAACTCCACATTCACAATCGTATCCTCATCCAGCTGCGCCAGCAATGCTTTCCGCAGCTCCGATACATACCGATCTACATCCCCTTCGTTTTCCAACCGCCAGGAGGAAGTCCCGACCACTTTTTTGATAGAGACGTTCCGGGTCTTGCGGACCTTATATTCCACCTGCGGCTCCGCAAAGGTATCAAAGGCATCCTGCAAAGAGCCGGAGCCGAAACCAAAACCAAAATCAGTGCCGGAATCACCCTGCCCTTTTGTAGAGCTGGATCCTGAGCCTCCCTTCCCTTTTTCAGATCCGGTTCCAGATTCGCCCTGTTCTCTTTCCAGTTCCCGTTGACGGCGGACTTCTTCTATGACCCATTTGCGGGTGATCTCCGTGTCCATCGCATCCATCTCATTGAGCAGACGGATTTTCAAAGCATCTGGTTTTTTCCGCTGCGTCAGATAACCGGTCATAAACAGGACGCTCCAGATGTTTTCTATCTCATCATACAGGTTATGATATGTCAGATCTTCCCGAATTATCTTTTCCACAGTTTCTCCGGCAACCAGCGCCTCGATCTCTCTTTTTGTATTTGCCGTCTTATTCGATTTCTCAACAAAATGCCGGACAGCATCATTGCCGCTCGTATTTGACCAGTACGCCTTCGGCATTGCCTGCGGATCCAGGCGCAGCTCCACACAATAGCTGATCACATCCCATGGGCAATACACATCCGTGTTTCCAAAGCGGTATCCATCATACCAGTCCCTGGTCAGCTCATATCTGTCCATAAAACCATAAT
>JAJQEO010000102.1:0-3262 GCA_021201665.1 Lachnospiraceae bacterium
GGTGCAGCCCTCTTGTTCGGGATTTTCAATCCCGCCCTCTTGGATGCCGGACAGGGAAGGTCGGCAGGAAAGAGGGGAAGCATCGCAGATCGCACAGAATATCCGCAAGGATATAGAAGTGCGCCCTTACAAGTAAGGGATATGATTTGTTAAACTGTAACGAGAGAAATTACTCCTCGTCAGCCGCCGTTTCCGCCAACTCAATATACTCTTTCAATTTCTTCTGAAGCAATTTCTTATCTATCAACTTCAAATTGTACTCTGACACCATTGTCGGGGAAAGACTTCGGCTCAGTGCAAATTCAACTACCTCATCATCCTTGCTTGCACAGAGGATAACCCCAACACTCGGATTTTCGTTCTCCTTCTTCACTTCACGGTCAAGAGCCTCCAAGTAAAGGTTCATCTTTCCGACATACTCCGGCTTAAATTCACCTATCTTCAATTCAAATGCCGCAAGGCAGGATAGCCCTCTGTGATAAAACAGCAGATCAATATAATAATCGTGTTTTCCAACCTGCACACGGTATTCCTCTCCGATAAACGTGAAATCCTTGCCTATTTCAAGTATGAAATCCTTCAAATTTCGTATGATGGACTTTTGCAGGTCATGTTCTGACACCGTATCTGGAACATCAAGAAAATCGAGAACATAATTGTCAAGGAATATATTTCCGGTAGCATTTCGTGCTTCTTCAATTGCTGGCGGCAGCGGCTTTTGTGATAGCATATACCTCTCATAGTAGCCGCTGTCAATCTGCCGTTCTAGTTCACGCTTTGAAAGATGCTCTTTAATACACATATTCATATAAAATATGCGTTCGTCCATCGTCTTGCAGGCTGACATGATTTTCAGATGGTTTGTCCAGCTCAATTGTGTCACCAGTGGTGACACTTTTTCCTCGTCCTTGTATAACTCATAAAATTGCTTCATTCTGTAAAGCCCCCGGCGATTGAAGCCTTTCAGATCAGGATAGTTTTCAGCAAAGAAATCTGCCAGCTTCTGCACAAAAGCGTCGCCATATTCAGCGTTTTCTGCTTGCTTGCTGATATATTCGCCTATGTCACGGTACATCAAAATCAGTTCTTCATTTACCTTGCGGTAGGCTTGTTCCCTTGCAGACTCTATGATTGCAACAACCTTTTGAAACTGCTCGCCATAAGGCATCAGTTCACCCATTGTGTTATTCCTCCATTCTGACACATGAGCGGTCTCGGAAACTCTTAAAGCCCGAATTCCAGCTCTTTTTTAATTCTTCTTTTTTCGCTTCCTCCATATCTCGGAGGGAAAATTTAAATTTTTCAAAAAAATATATTGACATATCAGTCAAAATGTGCGGCGCGTTTGGTGACCATATACGCCAGTCACCAAACGCGCCCTTGTAGCTATGAGGTATTTGTGCCCCACGCACAGCCCCAAAACTACAAGGAGGTGCACTTTATGATCAAGTACTGGCAGTCAATGCAGGATTACAAGTACTTTCTCACCGAATCTAAAATTCATTTTGATTCCTCTGAAAGAAACCGGCTCCATACGCTTCTTTGGAAACCCTGGCAAAAACTTCTTCTTTTCGATACCGATAAAGCAGGGGAGTTCCTTCTCCCATTTTACTCTGCCACCGGCAGGCCCGCCAAAAACCAGCCGCAAATCCTACGGTCTTTCATCCTTTTCTTTCTTCTTTATTCTGATGGTCTGGCCAAGCCATCCCTCACCCTTTGGGTGGGCAGGCTTAAAAACGACCGTGTCCTTGCTGCACTTATCGGCTGTACTCCAGATTCCCTTCCCCCTCTTGGCTCCTACTTTGACCTTATGGACAGGCTATGGGCTGCTCCGGTATCAGACTTATATTCTCGGAACAAACTGCTTCCTGCCTCCAGTAACAGTAAAAAGCCCGACAAACCAAAAGGAAAAAAACAAAAGGCGCAGGAGACGAAACCTAAAATCACTGAGTCTGTCGTAAATCGGCTTCTGGCCGGAAAAGACATCCCCTTTAACTTTGAAGAACGACTGCAGCAGTTTTTCTATCATGTGGCCGTCCTGCCTTCCATGGAATGCGGACTCATCCCAAAGAATCCTCTTACCGTTTCCGGCGACGGCACCGCCGTACATACCCATGCCTGCCCGCGTGGTCATCACAGGGTTGGCGCACCCGAAAACCTGCGCCATTTCCCCGATCCAGATGCTTCCTGGGGCTGGGACAGTGATCTGGAAAAATATTACTTCGGCTACACATTGTTCCAGTTATCCTGCTATAACAGGGAACTCAGAACTGATATCCCTCTGCTCCTGCGTTTTACCAGCGCCAGACGGCATGATTCCGTCAGTTTCCTCGTCGCTTTCCATGAACTGGAAAAACATATGCCCGCAGTCTCCATCATGGATATGTGTCTTGACTCTGCCATGGATAATTACCCTACTTACCGCCTCCTGAAAAACAGGGGAATTCGGGCTTTCATCGACCTGAATGATAAATGTGGCCGGCCAAAAACAATACCCGATACCATAACCATTGACAAGGACGGGACACCCTTATGTCAGCAAAAACTGCGCATGAAGCCAAATGGCTGTGACAGAGCCAGCGGTTACCTCATGTGGCGCTGCCCCTATGGGAAAGAGCATTGTTCCAAGTGTAAAAACAGCTGCTCGGATTCCAAATATGGGCGGGTTGTCAAAACAAGGTCTGACTGGGATATACGCCTTTATACGGATGTCCCACGCGGCACGGATGCTTATAAAAAAATTTATAGCCAGCGTACTGCCACAGAACGGATAAACAACCGCATCCTCAATGATTACGGTCTGCACCGCATGTTCATACATACAAAGAAGCATTATTCTTTCATGACAACGATGATTGGAATCTGTATCCACCTGGATGCCCGCTATAAGCAACAGATAAAAGCGGCAACATAAGCCATACATCCTGCAGCGAATTTTTTCAGTCCCTGTCCCCAGACAGGTTTAAAAGTCATGACCAATTTTATTCTGGATGCTTTACAAATCAATCATCCCTCTTTTCATCCATCCCTTATCTCATTCATTTCTGAAAATTCACCTTTTCTCAGCCATTCGCTATCGAGTTTCCGAGACCGCTCCACATATACAACTCATCGGAGTTCTCTATGCCCATGATACCATAATCAACCCGCTTTCTCAATCGGGGACTTTGCTGATTTTTTATTTTCCCCGGTTGCCTTTCAGTCCGTTCTCCTTCGCCCACTGGCTTTGCCGTCTCCGGCGTTCCTCGGAATAGGGGCGGGT
>JAJQEO010000102.1:3272-5198 GCA_021201665.1 Lachnospiraceae bacterium
ATAATCCATAGTGCCCTCCTTTGCCACTTGGTATATTATATTCTATAGCGAGAACAATATCAAGATCTAAAATCAAATTACTGCGTTAATTTTGCCTCATGTTTGATCCCGTTCTCCTTTGCCCACTGGCTTTGCCGCTGCCTGCGTTCCTCGGAGTAGGGTCTGGTCACATGGATACTGATTCGCCGCTTGTCTACCTCGAAGTACAAGCCGCAAACTTCATCTTCCTCGGTAAGTCTGCACAGTTCCGGGAAGTCGGCAGCCAGGGCAGTCAACTTCTGTATTAGCTTCGAGTCGTTGGTGCGTATCTGCATGGGGTCACTGGACTGATTGTAATAAATCTCGGTGTCTCTGTCTCTCTTTGTGAGTTTGCTCATAAACTACCTCCAAAATCTGATTATTTTCTCAAAAGGGCCTTTTTCGGGGAATTTTCCCCGATTGACGAATTGGCGTTTTCGGCAAGTTTCAAATAGAAACGGCCTTAGACAGAGAACGGTACGTCTGAGGCCGTGAAAAACGATGATTTGTCATTTTTGCCGATTGGCGAATGGATTTGCGCTTATTCAGTCTGTTCTCCTATCAGGACTTGATGAAGTCCCACAGGTTTTCTTTCAGTGCGGTGATCATGCCAATCACCCACCCTGCGATGAAGGGAAGGACGAAGGCCACAAACCCCATCACCAACATCTGAACGGCCTCTGCGCCGGCGCTGATGCCCATCAGATAACTGAGTACCGCAATCAGAAAGCATAGGCCGGAGAAGATGTAGAAAATCGCTCCGGCAAAGCTGGTCAGGAAAATCCCAAACCATTGCACCACGGTCACAACCAGCGCAATCGGAACGGCGATGATCTTAAACGGTATCTTTAGCAGGGTCATGGGAACACCTCCTTACTGCATTACTGATAGATTATCTCAGTCAGAACAATCTCCTCTGCCCGGTTGCGGATGCTGTTCATAGCTCCCACCCAGCCCATCTGGTCACGGCGCTTCATGTCCTCGGTCACGCCTTCGGCCTCTTTCATCTGTTCGATGATAAGTTCCAGCCGCTCCTGTGCCTGCTCGTTGATGTCGGCAAGGTAAGTTCTCATCCTGCCGGAGAACGTCAACTCCGTGTAGGTGATGGGGCGGTGTTCCTTCAAATACCGAAGGTGCATCCGCCCCCATTTCCCAATGGGGCGGCGCTCCTCCTGCTCCTCCAGTCTCAAGTCGGGGATGTAATAGTCCCCGACAAGGACATAATCCAGGCCGTTGCTGTCGTCATGGATTCTTGGTTTTAACTCGTTCATACTGCTACCTCCTGTTGTTTATCGCTGTCTTGTTGGTTGATGCTATTGTAAGTGCTGCTTTCACAGCTCTTAGCCCGTTTTGCATGGTAGAACGCCAGCGAGATTTTATTGTGGTTCTCTTTTTGGCATTTTTCAGAGCAGAGTGTTTGCTGACTGTGGTGCGGCCAGAACGCCTTTCCACATATCGCACACTTCCGTTGACTGTAAGGATGGCCCTCACGCTTCGCCAAGCTTTCAGCTTTCTTCTTCCCGTAATAGCCTTTCTTCCAGCACTCATCGGAACAGTAGATTTGACGGTTGCTGTTGGGGACGAACTCAGCGCCGCAACAGGGACACACTTTTTTCTTGACCGTCTCGCCGCCACTGGCCTCCAGCTTCTTTGCCTTACGCCTTTCCCGATGCTCCTTTTCACGCCGACGTTTTTGTGCCAGCCGCTCCTTTTCCTCCTGTTCTGCCTGTGCTTTCTGCTCGGCAAGTTCTCCCTCAGTCAGAGCGATGTTGACCTGTCCCACATAGTTGAAATAGATGTCAACCTGTTGCGTCCGGGCATTGCCCTTGCCCTCGGCCTCATGCACCACGATCTTGTCTACCAGCTCTGCAAACATCGCATCAGAAATCTGGTCAGGATTTTTGCACT